>CAZLHC010000021.1:0-52999 GCA_964559265.1 uncultured Paludibacter sp.
TGTGTTCGTGTGGCGGCAAACGATGGCGAACAGGGCGAAAGCTATCTTCGCGATTTTCAGGATAATGAAAAGAAAATTCCAACCATCCTTACTACTTCCCAAAAATTAAGTACCGGCGTGGATGCGTTGAATGTGCGCAATATTGTGCTTATGCGACCTGTGAAATCCATGATTGAATTCAAGCAAATCATTGGGCGTGGCACACGTTGTTTCGACGGCAAATATTATTTTACCATTTACGATTTTGTAGAAGCGTATAAGAATTTTTCCGACCCAACCTGGGATGGCGAACCTGTATGTAGTAAATGTGGTAATGATCCATGCACCTGCCTACCTGTTGTGTCGCCACCACCTTACGATTGCCCTGTGTGTGGTGAAAACCCTTGTGTTTGCGAACAAGTTCCACCCGAGCCCTGCCCGGTTTGTGGTCAGCTACCTTGCAAGTGTCCTACACAGGCCGACCCCTGCCCGGTTTGTGGTAATCTTCCGTGTACCTGTGTGAAGAAACGTAAGTTGAAAATCACCCTTTCAGATGGTAGAGTACGCCAGATTCAACACATGACTTCAAATATGTTTTGGGATGCCGATGGCAAGCCAATCACCGCTCAGGCTTTTCTGGAAAAGCTATTCGGTCAGTTACCCGATTTCTTTCAGAACGAAGACGAACTACGCCACACATGGTCAAACCCCTTTACCCGCAAGGTGTTGTTAACTAAAATGGCAGATGTGGGATACGACCAGGACACATTAAGTCAGGTTCAGAAGTTGATAAATGCCGAAAAAAGCGATTTGTTTGATGTGTTGGAGTATATTGCTTACGCCCGGGACCCGATAGAAAGAAAGGTGCGGGTTGAATCCGCCGAAAAGCACCTTTATATAGGATTAAATGAAGCACAGAAAGAATTCATCAATTTCGTACTTGCCAAATACATTGAATCAGGGACAAACGAACTGGCGATAGACAATCTGCCGGAACTTCTGAAATTCAAATACGGCACACTACCCGATGCATTACACCTGTTTGGCGATTTGAAATTGGTACAATCGGCGTTCGTAGGGTTTCAGAAACATTTGTATGGAGCTTAAAGCGATTTTGTGAACAATTTTCAACTACAACTACCATATTTAATTTTGCTCAACGCACCAATAGCCTGCCCACCACCCCTGCGTGATGAGTGAATACTTTAAGGATTACACAACTTGACATTTGACTTAAAATTGCTCAATTTTATAACGAGTTAGGAATAGAAACCCCATTTTGAATTTGAAAGTATGGAAAATCAAAACATCATCATTTACAACACACAGGATGGCAAAGCTTCCGTTTCATTGCTTACAAAAGACGGAACGGTGTGGATGAACCAAAACCAACTGGCTGAACTTTTTGACACCTCAGTGCCAAACATAAGTATGCACATATCTAATATACTGAACGAAAACGAATTAAACCAAGATTCAGTTATTAAGGAATACTTAAGTACTGCCGCAGATGGTAAGAATTATACGGTTACATTCTATTCCTTAGAAATGATTTTAGCCATAGGTTTCAGGGTGCGAAGCAAGCGGGGCACGCAGTTTCGGCAGTGGGCAAACCAAAATTTGGCGGTTTATATGATTAAGGGCTTTGTGATGGACGATGCCCGACTGAAAAACCCCGATGGTCGCCCCGATTATTTCGATGAATTGCTTGCCCGAATAAGAGACATACGGGCTTCCGAGAAACGTTTCTATCAGAAAGTAAGGGATTTGTTTGCGCTAAGCAGCGATTATGATGCTACCGACAAAGCCACGCAAATGTTTTATGCCGAAACACAAAACAAAATTCTATTTGCCATTACAGGAAAAACGGCTGCCGAAATAGTGGTAAGCCGTGCCAATGCTAACGAACCCAATATGGCTCTCACCAGTTGGAAAGGCACCATTGTACGCAAACAAGATATTTTTATTGCCAAAAACTACCTCAACGCAGACGAAATAGACAGTCTGAACCGATTTGTAGTAGTGTTTCTCGAAACTGCCGAGCTACGAGCCAAAAACAGACAGGACATTACGATGAATTTTTGGAGAGAAAACATTGATAAAATATTGGAACTGAACGATAAGGCTATTCTACAAGGCAAAGGCAGCATAAGCAACGAGCAAATGGAAAAAATGATAGCCAAGTTATACGAAGTTTACGATACCAAACGCAAAACCGAAGAAGCTGAAAAGGCAGATAGTCAGGATTTGGAAGAACTCAAAGCGTTGGAAAATACCATTAAAGCTAAAAAGAAGTGATAAAATGAAGCAAATACAGTATTTTTGATTATTCGTATGAACAAAAGCATATATTCCAAATATATTACTAAGGGAAGCTGAAGCAAAAATCAGAGAGGCATTGGAGGTCAAAAACTACGATACGGTTTACAATATATTCAATATCGCGTTTAAGTGTATCCCTATTACAGGTGCTGAGTATCGAGCACTGAAGAAAAGGGATTGCAATAAAAAAAACCAGAACAATTTTGCTCCGGTTTTTAATACTGTCTGAAAACTAAAACTTACCTTTTTAGAAAATCTTCTTTGTTTTATATGCAATTATTTGCACTATTTCCTGAATAGTCATCGTTTTTAAAAAATTTTCGACCGCCAAAGGCGGTAGGTGTAACTCCCTGCACTTCGTGACAGGGAGTTAAAGTGACAAAGTATCGGAATAAATCAAAGTGTCAAAACCTAATCCTTAAGGCACCGAACAGAGAATCCGCTCGCGCGGTTGCGGTAGTACATGCTGGCATTGCCACTGTTGAAGCTCAGGCTCTGAGCGTTCGAGCCAGTCACAGAACCCGACCAATAGTTGCCGCTGGAGCCTACATTGATGAGCGAACCATCGATGTTGCCGCGGCTGCCCGCCACAGGCAATTTCAGGGGAGATGCAAAAGCACCAGCCGGGTTATTGATACTCCAACTTTTTCGTTCTGCGTCCCATTCTGCTGTGGTGGGGATGCGGAATCCTTCAGGACAAGGATTATTAGTGCCATTCACTCCCTGCCAAAGATTGTTATTTTGAGGACTGCGCCAGTCGGAACTACCAATTATAAACCTTCCATGGCCGGGAGTATCGCTACTGCTTAATGTTGAAGTAGTTTGGGAAGTACGTTTCTCATGTCCATCCGTATCTCGTCCCCACTGGTATAAATCACCGTAAGCCTGATCATCGGTGCTGGAAGTAGCTACACGGCTTGCACCTAAGTTTCGATCCATCCATACTTTCCCGGTTATAGAATTATAAACCTCTCCTTCATTTAAAACATAAAAGCTAATCTCATTTCCATAGGCTGTACCTACACTATTTGTAGCATAAGCCCGTACATAATAAGTAGTTCCACCTTTCAGTCCACTTAAAACACTGTTGAAATTTCCAATTCCTGTTCCATCTCTTGAAACACTATCGCTAATTGTTGGTGTTGGTGATG
This sequence comes from uncultured Paludibacter sp., assembly GCA_964559265.1. Classification (GTDB taxonomy): domain Bacteria; phylum Bacteroidota; class Bacteroidia; order Bacteroidales; family Paludibacteraceae; genus Paludibacter. The sequence goes on from CAZLHC010000021.1 coordinate 3,453, forward strand.
TACTCCAACAAACTCCACGGGCTGTAACTGCCGATCCTCCATCGTGTGTAATTGTTCCACCTGAAGACGCAGATGTACTTGTTATACTTGAAATCGATTTGGTGGTTAGTTCTGGTAAGCCAGGAGAAGTTGTAAATGATTGCTCTGCACTATATTGTGTTGTTAAAGAATTGGTTGAATAGGCTCTTACATAATACTTCGTTCCTGTTTTCAAATTAGAAACCGAAGCGTTAATACTTCCCCGTCCCTTTCCTGAATTGGTTTTGGTAGATAACGACACCGTGGGATTAGTCGAAGTATTCCAAACAAAACCTTTGGATAAAACCGGCAAACGGCCTTCACTCAGTATAGCTCCTTCAAAAGTAACTGTTTTATCTGTTATATCGATTGGACTACTTATCCTAAAAAGCGGATTCTCCGGAATCATCTGTACATTCACTTGCTTAGTATAACCATTTGCCTGATCCTGAACATTCAGCGTAGTAGAAATGGTATCTCCACCTACTCCTTTAAGCACCATCGTGGAATAATTCGCATTTTCAAGCTTTAAATACGGTGTATTTCCTATCACCCAATTGTAATCCGGTTGCTTAAATGCCCAATAACTTGTGGGTTTTAACACCAAACTATCTTTACTTACAACTGCACCATAACGGGAGCTGGTAAAGTTATACGACGCCCCATTGTAAAAACAAAATACTGAATCGATTCCGTACAACTTCGAATCTGATATATTCACATATACGCCCGAATTTACCGACTGAAATCCTGTAGCACTAAAACTTCCCGAAGCGGTGCCTGTTGCCGTTACATTTGTATTTCCGGAGGTGGAAACTGCCAGTGTATGCGTTCCGCTGCGCTTTGGCGACATATAATTCAACCAGTAAAAACTATTGGAATACCGCACAATATCTGCCTGTATCTGATTAAAAGTTTCTTCCAGCTCGTTGGCTTTGCTTATCGAAATATATGTCGATGGATAGGAAATCTGGTTCAGCACTTCCGGCGAAATTTCATTACCCAGCCCAATCATATATATTTTTTTGCTTCCCCGGGCTGTTACCACTGCGTTCAGCGTCGACGAACCTTGTGTGTCGTTACCATCGGTAAATACAATAAGCGAACCCTGCGTTAGCTGGTTGAGGGTAAACTGATCGGTCCAGCGCGAAAGTGCGGTAATGATAGAACCATACAGGTTGGTGGAGGGGTAACCCAGTGCAATGCTGTTAATTGCCTGTTGAAGTTTCAGGGTATCGGTAGTGAAATCCTGTAACAAAACGGGGGTATCCGAAAACACATACACCGCGATAGCCTGATTAGGCCTTACCTTCTTTACAAATTTCAGTGCTGCGGCTTTCACGGTAGCCAAATCGTTTACAATACTAATGCTGTTATCAATAAGCAATACGGTTTTTATCTGAAACGGCACCTGATTCATGCGCTGCACATGGCGGAAACTTTCACTGGCCGAGATGTTCGAGCCATCTTCTTTTACCACAAAATCGAGGTTGTTCAAATCGTCCACTCCTTTATTAGTAGCATCCGTAACCGCATACATCACATCTACAAAACTGGGTTTAGATGCCACTATATTGTAGAGCTTAAACTGATGGTAGCGATTGGTAAAGCGCAGGGTGTAATTTTTATCTCCGCTGGCATAATCGTAAATGGTCTGGATTTTTGTTCCGGAAAAGCAATTGATGCGCAATAAATCGTTTTGGCGAACAATTAGTTTATTGCTCTGATCCAAAGGCATTTTCATTAATGGTTGTTCGTTACTCACAGCCTTTGTCTCCGTGAATCCATCATACTTTAGTTTTGCCCCTGGCGATGCTCCATAACTTACAAACTTTGCAGTTCGGGTAGAAGAAGGTGAGCTTACCCGTACCAAAAATACACCGCGCGCATCGGGCACGAAGGTAAACCGATGGTAACTGCTCTCCAGCAATCCGCTGAATTTACTCATCAGTTTACCCTGCATGTTATACACCTCGCAGGTCGTGAGACCCGGAATCGTTTGGGAGAAACCCACCTGAACTTCATTTCTGTCGGGAGATGAAAACACACTCAGTTTATCGCTTTCAACGATCGAAGTTTCCACTGAGGTTGGCACCCCAAAAAAGAACAGCAAATCATCACCATCCGTAAAAGTATAGGAGGTATGGTTATCCAGGTTATCGATACGAATACTATCAATTGGGAAATCGGGTTGAAATTGCAGCCGGATGGAATGGCTGGCAGTAAGGCTGAGGAGGTTTACGAACAAAGCCAGCAGCAGAAAAGAATACGATTTTCTCATAGGTAAACTAATATTAAAGTATGAGCCACAAAGATATTAAAAAAACAAAATACAGCAAACGGAAAATCGTTAAATGTTTAGGTGTAGTTTGTAGTTGTAATGCCGGATTTTGTTAGCAATAGCCTGTTTTATAAAAAACTACCCGGAGAGCCCTGTTTTTAAACCTTCAACTGCCTAAGAATGTTACACCTAAAGTAGCAGATATCGATCGGTATGTACGGAAATTGGGTAATGATTAGTTAACCCGGTAGAAAATTCTGCAAATGTAATAGATTTTCATTGATAAATATTTTAAAACTTAAATAGTATGAGCCTCATTAGACAAGCTTTTGAAGTTGACCTCTTTGTTGATCCAAAGCCATTATCAGAGAAAGAGAGAAAAATGATCAGTGATTTCATTAAAGCTGACAAAGAAAAAAGCAAACAGAAAAGACCTATTCAGTTAATAGGGTGAGAAGACCTGAATAACTATAAACAGACCGGGCTGCCGACCCGGCCTGATTTTTTAATGCGGATACATCTGCCGCCTTAATCCTCAACCTCCTTCATGATCCGCAACGGACCAAACAATCCCGATGGACTTAACGCCGCGTTTTTATCCGGTGACAGTATTACGCTGGTCAGGCGTTCGTTTTCGGGGAGTGCTGCGTCGCCTGTCAGTCGGTTGTGCCAGGTGTTGGTGACCTCAATTTCGATCCGGTTGTTGGTGCGCTTCAATAAGCCGGTAATTTCTACCTGCTGATTTTCGGTCCAAAACAGGTCGAGTTGCCTGCCATTGAGAGTTACCCTGGCAAGGGCCGAATATTTTCCTAAGTCGAGATACATTTTTTGGTTGGACCGGAATGCCGGGAAATCAAAGTTTTTGCGGTAAATGGCAGTGCCACTATAGTGCTTGATTCTGTTGTCGGGATGGGTCGACCAATCGGTAAGGCTGTCGAACCGGACTTCGCCGGGACCTCTTTTGGCGGGATCGAACGTAGCCGACCAGCTTCCCCGGACCTGATAAACCGACTTTTTCGGGGTGAAGTTTATTTGGCGGCCAGTTCCTGTATGCGTATATCACTTTGCGGGTAATTTTTAAGTCCCGGGGCACGTTGGGGCGCGGGGCCAACCAGAATTCCACCATCGGCCACCAGACTTTCGATTTTTTGAAGTGTTTCGGGCTGCATGGTTGTTTGCGGAGGGAGTACAAGCAGCTTGTACGACATGCCATCGGGCAGTACAAAACGTCCGTTTACGATCTTCATCCGTTGTATGATTTCTGCATTCACATAGTCGAAATTATATCCTTCGGGAAGCTCAGGATGGCGGATACCGGTCATTTACAAAATGATTGACGCCTTTGGTAGCAGCCCAGTCGCCCAGCTTTTTTAAATTTCCGGGATGATAATTCCACATGGGGCCGCCGGAAGTAAAGGCCTCGGCATGCACTATGTTTTTACCATAGCCGTGCGCCGCCGACGAAGCCGCCCGCAGTTCCATCCCTTCGATGTCGTTGCCGGTCCAAAACTCACTGCCGATGGCATCGCTTTGTCCGCCGTATTGCAGAAATTCACCCGGATAGCCCCAATGTCCGTAGTTTTCGAGCCATAGCTGAAGTCCGTACTCGTTTGCTTTTTGGCGCATGGTGCCCACGTACTGGTGCGAAATGCGGTCGGCAATCATCCGCCTTACATCCCAGAGGAAGCGATCCGAAATTTCGGCGCTTTGCACCACCCGTCCGAAGAAAACAGGCAGGTGGCGAAACAAATGCATCGGCACTTAGCTCTTTAGGTTGAGCCGGGCTAAAAGGAATACATAAAAAATACAAGCAGACAGGTAACGAACTGAAATTTGTGCAGGATTGAATTCATGGGTGGAGATGTTAACAAGAAGTGTGGGCCTCCATTGATTCGTGCGGCAAAGATGCAGTTAAATTTTAAAACCAGCTATAGCGCCGGAAGCTATAGTTTGCGCTATTGTAACAAGAACAGGCAACAATTGGATTTGCTATCCAAAAAAGATTGATTTTATATACCTGTTAGCTCAAAAAGGATTAAATTTGTCCGCCCGATTATCTGTTTAAAGTTATCGGGAAAGTTTCATTATTCAACAAACAATAACTAATTACCCCATGAAAATCCATTACGTAGTATTTATGTGTGCATTATCGGCAGGATTGCTTGCGCAGTCTTCAGGAGCTGATTCACGGCTCGATTCGCTGTTGCAATCGTTTGTAGATCAAAAAAAGACCAGTAGCGTGGCGGCATATGTTGCCAAAGGTGGTAAGGTGTTGTATCATAAGGCCTTTGGGTGGAAAGATGTAGAAAAGCAGCTTCCGGCAAGTGTTGATGATTATTATGTATTGTTTTCGCAAACCAAAGCCATTACTACGGTAGCCTTTATGACCCTGGTCGACAAAGGGTTGGTGAGAGTCGACGATCCGGTATCGAAGTTTTTTCCATCCATATCCGATCGGGTAGTCACCCGGGTGAATGAAGATGGGACGTACGAAACGCGAAAGGCAGAGCGGCCGATGACTTTTGCGCACCTGATGTCGCATTCGTCGGGACTGGGTGCCGGCCTGGTGGGGCAAATCCGCCGTGCTGAAGGGAAGAAAGAAGGAGCACCTGCCGGATTTGGCGGACCGGTGTCGACCGAAAAACCATCGGGACAGCGCACCTTTGGGGCCAGTGCACAATCGAAAACACTCGAAGAAGAAATGGTGAAGCTGGCTCGTTATCCACTCGGGTTTGATCCGGGTTCGGAATGGAATTACCACATCAGTACCAATATGCTGGCCTATATGGTGGAGCTGATTTCAGGTAAACCCCTGCGCCGGTATGTGAAGGAAACTATATTAGAACCCCTGGGTATGCATTCCACCGATTGGTACTTTGCACCTGAGGCATTGTCGCGCTTTGTGCAGCCCTATTCGGCGGTCGACGGCCGGCTCGAAAAGGGCACTATGATGTATGCCGAAGGTGCGGTGAGCCCGGAGCAGAGTTATTGCGAAGGAGCAATTGGCTTAAACGGACCTATAGCCGATTATGCGCGCTTTTGCCAGATGTTGCTTAACAAGGGTGAGTTGAATGGCCGGAGAATTTTAAAGTCTGAAACAGTAGAGTTGATGTCGAAAGTAAATCAATTGCCGGAGAAGAATTCAGGGGGTAAGGGATTTCAATTCGGACTTGGTTTCGAGTTGTACAACAAGGATAAGAAGCCGGTTCCGGCAGTTTCCAATACAGCCTATGCCTGGGGTGGGATGTTGGGTACCGAATATATTATCGATCCTGAAAATGACCTGATTGTGTTGTTTTACCTGAATATGTTCAAACGGGATGCACTATATCCGCGGTTTTTAAGCGAAGTGTATCGATTTATACAATAAACACTATGCAACGAAGAATGATTTTACAGGTGATTGTGTTTCTGATGCTTACGGGATCGCTTTCAGCTCAGCTTACTGAGGAGCAGGCCTTCCGGCTATCGCAAATGCCTATAGCGTGTATTGCGCAGGAATGGCCCAATAAAACCTCGCACATGTCCGACGGACCGGCCGATCACCGGCTATTGCCATCGGAGCTACATCCTGCGTTTTACGGCTGTCTGGACTGGCACAGCAGTGTGCACGGACATTGGTTGCTGGTGAAAGTGCTTAAGTTGTTTCCGGAGATAAAGAATCGTGATAGTATAGTTGCTTGTCTGGCGCAGTCGTTTACGACAGAAAAGATGAAGGCTGAGGCGGAGTATTTTTCGGCTTATACCGGCTCGCGTACCTTTGAGCGTACCTATGGGTGGGCCTGGTTGCTCAAGCTGGATGAAGAGCTGATGACCTGGGACGAACCATTGGCCGGTAAGTGGCACCAGTCAATGGCGCCACTTACAGCCCGGATTGTAGAATTGTGGCAGGGATATTTACCCCGGCAGAGTTATGCCAATCGCACGGGGGTACATCCCAATACAGCCTTCGGATTGGCGTTTGCCATCGACTGGGCCCGCAGGGCAGGCAATCAGGAATTTGAAACGCAGTTGGTGGCGAAGGCAATGCAGTTTTACTTCACCAATAAAGCCATGCCATCGCACCTGGAGCCCGACGCTTCCGATTTTTTCAGTCCTACCCTGCTGGCTGCCGACCTGATGCGACGAATACTCCCTGAAAAACAGTACGTGCAGTGGGTGGAGGCTTATTTTACCAACGAGGGTATAGTAAATCTTATTACTCCGCCGGTAGTGAGCGACCGTACCGATTATCAGATTGTGCATCTGGATGGATTGTCGCTAAGCCGGGCCTGGTGTATGAAAGGCGTAGCGTCGGCATTGCCGGCCGGTCACCGGTTGAAGTCGCTGTTCGAAATGCAGGCGGCTGACTATATTTCGAAGACTTTGCCGGTGATCGGGGAGTCGTATGGGGGAAGTCATTGGCTGGCGTCGTTTGCACTTTATGCACTGGCTGATAAGAAGTGAAAAAATATACTGGTTTTTGGTGTTTTTTATTTTGCCACTATCGTTATCTTTCCGCTTTTTACTCCCTTGGCACTGGCTTCCAGGGTAATGCTTCCTCCGGTTTCGAGACTCTGTACCAGGGCGGTAAGTTGCCCGCTGAAGAGTTTCATTCGTGGGGTCTGGAAGCTTTCGAGGCTGGCGGGATTGCCGTTGGCTACCGCTTTAAATACACCGGCACCTTTTACCTTAAAGCTGATTTCCCGTTCGTCGGTGGGGCAGAAGTTGCCGTCCTTATCCACGAGTTTTACATTCACGAAGGAGATGTCGCGACCATCGGCCTGTAAGGTGTTGCGGTCGGCTTCCAGCACTATGCGGTCGGGTTTTCCGGCAGTTTTTACTTCTTTTTCGGCCACAGCTTTCCCGGTTTCGTCGTAGGCCACCACTTTTACCGTTCCGGGTTCGTAGCGGGTATCCATCCACATCAGGCGGTAGCGTTTCTGACGGTCGAAATTTTTGCGGGCTTCTTCGGTCTCGCTTCCATCGCGTTTAATGCTGAGGTCTTTCGTTTGTTTACCCTGACTTTTGCCGTTAATAAACAATTCGGCCGATGGGTAATTGGTGTACACAAATACCGGGGTAACTTCGCCTTCGCGACCGTTCCAGTTCCAGTGAGGAAGAATATGGAGGGTTTCCGCTTTTTTATTCCAATGGCTGCGGTAGAGGTAGTAGCGGTCCTTTGGAATCCCTGCCAGATCGACAATTCCAAACAGCGAACTGTGTGAGGGCCAGTTGGTATAGTAGGGCGTTGGTTCTCCCAGATAATCGAATCCGGTCCATACAAATTCGCCGATAGCATAGGGAAGGTCTTCGTGCTGTATAAAATCGTCTTCGGGAAGATTCGACCAACTGCAATGCTCCACATCGTAGGATGATGATTGATGGTCGGGGTACTTTGCCATCGATTTGCGAACTACCGGGAATTTATATACACCCCGTGAACTTACGGTGGAAGAAGTTTCGCTTCCGAGAATAATTTGCTGTGGTAATTTGCGGTAGTTTTCGTGGTAGAGATGCGGACGATAGTTGAAGCCAGCCACATCGAGCAGTGCTGCAAAGTTGTTGCCGGTAACGGCTCCCGGATTATCCATCCCGTTGGTTACGGGGCGGGTGGGGTCTTCGCGGTGACAAATATCCTGTAAGAATTTATTACGCTTTGGTCCCTGATTGGCATTTCCCTGTTCGGGAACTTCATTGCCTATACACCACATCACCACCGATGCATTGTTGCGGAAATGGTGCAATACGTTGATCATGTCTTTTTCGGCCCATTCGTCCCAGAAAAGATTATAGCCGTTTTGTACCTTAGGTTGTTTCCACTCGTCGAAAGTTTCCACCATGAGCATCATTCCCATTTCGTCGCAGGCGCGAACAAGTTCCGGAGCCGGCATATTGTGCGAAGTGCGAATGGCATTCACGCCCATATCTTTCATAATTCGCACCTGGCGGCGGATGGCAGCATCGTTTACAGCACCTCCCAACGGACCCAGGTCGTGGTGGTTACAAACGCCCTGAAATACGGTGCGCTTTCCGTTCAGGTAAAATCCATCGTTCGGACGAATTTCGATGGTACGAATTCCGAAAGTAGTGGTATATTCGTCGATTGGATTACCATCGGCATACAATTTCGATACAGCTTTATATAAATGAGGATGTTCCATGTCCCACAACTTCGGATTATCAATCCTAATATCCTGATTGAATTCATCGCCACTGTAATTGTCGAGTTTTGTTTCGGTGGTTGCCACGGTAGTTCCCGACGGATCCAGAATCTGTGTGGCGAGTTTGTAGCTGCTGCTTTTCTGTTGACCGGCGATTTTTGTTTTAATATTTACTTTGGCGAAGCCCGGTTTTACTACCGGTGTGGTAAGGTAGGTGCCCCAAACGGGGATGTGAACCTTGTTGGTTATCACCACCTGCACATTCCGGTACAGTCCGGCGCCCGGGTACCAGCGCGACTGTTCAGGCCTGTTTTCGAGGCGAACCGCCAATACGTTCGGTGTAGTGTCTTTATTTAAAAAATCGGTAACATCGAAATGAAACGAATTGTAGCCATAGGGCCAGACGCCCACTTTGCGGCCATTAACAAACACTTGCGAATTAGCCATAGCGCCATCGAAAATAACCGTAACCCGTTTGCCGGCTTCGTAGGCAGGTAAATTTCCGGTGTTGCGGTACCATCCCACGCCCACAAAAGGCAGGCCGCCGGTTCGTCCGGCATGTTCCGAAGCTTCCGTTTGTCCGTCCTGCAAAATGGCAACGTTTTGTTTGTCGTTGTGCGGGCTGAAGGGGCCGTAGATGGCCCAGTCGTGTGGTACCCTCACCGGTTGCCAGTGGCTATCGTTGTAGTCGGCATTTTGTTGGGTTGATTCGTCGGTACGGATAAATTTCCAGTTTTTCTCGAGCAGGTAGTGCTGTCGGTGTTGGGCTGCGAGGTTGATGGCACAGGAGGCCACTACCAGCAATAACAGCACTTTGGGGGTAATTCGTTTCATAAATAATGGGTTGTTTTGTAAAATATTTATTTATGGGGCAAATTTACTACTAATATTTGAGGTTTTTAATCGAAGAGTATCGTTTTCTTTCCCGATTAGATGTTTTAGTCAATTAAATGGATATAATAATAAATTAATTTCTTATAAATTGCTTTGTTTCTAAAAATATATGTATATTTGTGGTCGCAATTATTTGTTTTAGTAGTTGTATACGAGAGAATCAACGATAATTTTATTTTTAAATTCATAAGCGTATGAAAAAAATCACTACCCTTATTTTGGCGATTGTTGCAGTAATTGCAGGAGTCGGAGAGTTAACAGCTCAAATCAATGGCACAGCCAGGCGTCCGGTGGTATCGACACCCGAACAGCCGGTTTATTTCTTTGTTGAATCGGCCGCCGATGGTTCGGTGGTTATGGGTACTACCGGAGTAGCCAGCAATTATCTGGGCAATTTGCTGTATGTTCCCGACACCACCAGTGGTGTAAATCTGAAGCACGATACGAAAGAAGTTATTACTTCCAGCGTAAGTATCGACAATGCATTGTGGCAATTGGTACTTGAAAACAATATTCTTAAATTTAAGAATAAAGGTACCGGATTGTATATGAAAGATTGTCGGTTTGCGGCTCGTAGTACCACTTTTGCGTTTGTTTCTACCGCATTCGACGACAATCCTAACCAGTTTCGAATTCGCACTACCGATCAGGCGAGTTTTTCGGTAGCCTGGAATAGTGCAGCCAATGGAAATTATATCGATCGTTTTTCGGTTGGTGGATCCAATAGTCAGATAGCCTGGTATTTTATTGTTGAAGAAGGTAGTTTGGCCAACTACGATGCAATGCTTATAGAAGCAATTAAGCGCGATTTAGCTACTGCCATTGCCAGTGCTCACGCTACTATCGAAAGCACATCAATAGGCGAGGAGCCTGGTCAGTTTTCCGAAGGTTCGGTAGCCGAATTGCAGGAGTTTATCGAAGTGGCTCAATCGGTATATGACTACGAAACCCGTGTTGAATCGTTCCAGGTGATGAAAGAAGAATTGCAGAAATCGGTGAAAGCATTTCTGGCTACAGCCAATCTTCCGGTTCTCAGCGACGAAACGACTACCCGTTGGTATTTTCTGCAAGGTACTCGTCCGGCCAATACCTACATGACATTTACCGGTGATGGGCTTAATGTTGTTTCGAAAACGGTTGTTCCCGATAGTACGCAGATGTGGAAGTTTGTGTCGAATCCGAATGGAACCGGAAATGGATTTGCACTGGTTAACAAAGCCAGCGGTCACTACCTGAATGTCGATGTGGTGTCGAACACGGCTACCAATGCCATCATGGATATGCCTGTGAATAATCTGAAATTTTTGGTTACCGACCTGTACACCGACAAACGTGCCCGTTTTTGGATTGAGCATGCCGATGAATCGACACCTGCTTTCCGTTTGCATGCGGGTAATGCATCGGTTATGAACTGGACCGGAAATGCCTACGACAATAGCAGCTGGTTGATACTCGATTATAGTGTTGCGTTGAGGAAGTTTATTTCCGAGACGGTTGCATCGGCCAATGCGATGTTGGAAAAAACGAAAGAAGGAGTAGAGTTTGGAACGTACACCGCCGAAAGCAGGACCGCTTTAGTCACGGCTATTGCAGCTGCACAAGCGCTGGCCGAAGGGGGCGAGGCTACCGACGAAGAATTGGCAACAGCTAAGATTACGCTTCAGGAAGCTATGAATGCTTACAGTGCAACCATTATAAAAGATCCGGCTCTGTTGCTTGCGACCAGCCCCGATAATTACCGCTGGTATTGGATTCGTAGCAGCTCGACTCATGCTTATGCGGCAGGAAAAGTGGTTTCAGCAGGAACCCGGTTGAGTGGCGAGAAATATACCTTTGAAGCTAAATCGGAAGAGGTTTCGGATGCACAGTTGTTCCGCTTCGAACTTACTGAAGATAAGCAAAAGGTTCAGAATATTGTAAATAAATTGTATAACCAGTATGTTTCGGTAAATGGTGCTGTTATGGATACTGCCTATTATGCTATTACCGATACAGCTCAGGTGGTTAAGGAATTTGAATTGATTCCGCTTACTGATGGTGTGTCGTTTAATATAAAACCGGCCGGAGTAAATGCATTGCATGCTCAGCAATCGGGAAGTCATATGGTGAACTGGGCCGGTGGAGCCGGAAGTGCTTCGGCATGGTTGATCGAGTTTGCTGTTGAAACTCCTAAAGTAACTTCAACTACGGGTGTTGAATCGAATGTGCGCATTCGTGTTGTAAATCGTACTGTTGAAGTGGAAGGGGCCACGAGCTACGAAATTTACTCGGTTACCGGACAGCGTATGCAAAAGAACGCAGCTCTCAATACGGGTATTTATATTGTTAGAACACCCGAATTGACTGCAAAAGTGTTGGTTCGCTGATGGTAATTTTTATTGCAAAAAAAAGGTTGTGTTTCGGCACAACCTTTTTTTTTGAGTCAAGAGTCAAGAGTCAAGAGTCAAGAGTCAAGAGTCAAGAATCAAGAGTCAAGAGTCAGGAATCAAGAATCAGGAATCAGGAATCAGGAAGCGCTACTCTCCATGTTACCATTATCTTGACTCTTGGCTCTTGCAGATTAGTTTGCTGTTAGTTTTGCAGCAAATCCACCACCCGGTGCCATAGGGATACTCAAGCGGGTAGTTGAATTTACTACGCAGGTTTCTATCGCATGATCGGTACCTTTGCGGTGAGCATTTACTCCATCTTTAAAAAGCGTTAGCGTATAGCTTTTTCCCGGAGTCAAAAAGTCGAGGCTCACTTCGGCCGTACGACGGTTCCAGTTGGTGAGTCCACCCACATACCATTCGTTGCCACTGCGACGGGCAATAGTTATGTGTTGGGCTACTTTTCCGTCGAGGGCGCGGCTTTCGTCCCATACCACCGGAATTTTAGCAATAAAATCGGTAGAGGCTGGTTCTTTCAAGTATTCGGAAGGGCTGTCGCATAGCATATTAAGCGGCGAGTTGAATACCACATACATAGCCAGTTGGCGGCAGCGGGTGCCCTGACTCATGGGTTCGGAATTTACGGGTCGGTACATCCCTTTGGCAGCATTTTTCATCGCTCCCTGGGTATAGTCCATCGGGCCGGCCACCATTCGGATGAACGGAATTGTGACATCGTAGGTAACCATGTCGGTCGATTCGGGCGACCATTTCATTTGTTCCAGTCCAAACACACCTTCAAAATTGATAACGTTGGGATAGGTAAGTTGTAACCCGGTAGGTTTGTACATTCCATGAAAGTCGGCCAGCATTTTATAGCGGGCGGTAGTTGCGGCAGCCCGGTAAATAAAATCGACCATTTGCTGATCGTCGCGATCCATAAAGTCGATTTTAAATCCTTTCACGCCCATTTCCGAGTAATGCCTGCATACATTTTCCATGTCGCGATCGAACGCCCGATAGCCGGCCCATAAAATGATGCCCACATTTCGGGCCCCGGCATAGTCGACCAATTCTTTAATATTGATTTCAGGAACCACCTGCATCAGATCGGCCTGCCGGTTTACGGCCCAGCCTTCGTCGAGTATCACATATTCAATTCCTTTGGAGGCAGCAAAGTCGATATAGTATTTATAGGTTGCATTATTAACTCCCGATTCGAAATCAACACCGGAGATATTCCAGTCGTTCCACCAGTCCCAGGCTACTTTCCCTGGCTTAATCCAACTGAGGTCGCCCACACGGTTGGGTGAAGCCAGACGCAGAGTCATGTCGTTAACAGCCAGGTCTTTGTCGCTGGTGCTAACGATGGCAGTTCGCCAGGGGAATTCGCGGGCACCACTTACTTTAGCAATAAAATTCTCGCGCTTGGTAACCCGGGTTTGCAGGTTGTTGTGCCCTCCATCGGCTGTAGCAGCAGGATAAGCAGCCAGCACTCCCTTCAGAAAGTCGCTGCCGGCAGGTTTGTTGAGGTACAGACCGGGATACGATTCCAGATCGGCTTCGGTGAAGCACACTTTTTTTGTGGCCGATGCTTCTACCAATATCGGTAGAAAAATAAGCCGTTCGGGATTTAGTTGCGATAGTGGCAAGTACTCATATCGGTTTTCAAACGAATTATGAAATTGGCCTTCGAAACTATCTTGCCGGCCATTGGAGTAAGGTGCAAACGCCTTCCGGTCGCCGGAAAAACGAAGCTCCGCACGTTCGTTGGCGATGTAAACCGGTTTTTTGCCAGTGTAAAAAAACCGATAGGCCATACCATCGTTGTAAGCCCGGAATCGAATTCCCCAATTGCCTCTAAATTCTAGCGTTAGCTCGTTGTAGTGGTTGTTGACTTCGGAATTGAAATGCACGGGAGTGGCGAAGGAAGCTTTAACCGTTCGGTTGTTCTTACGGGTTAATTTCGCATTTTCGCCCCAGCTTGTTCCGTCGGTAAGTTCCAGGGCTATTGCCGAGGGAGCAACCAGCAAGTCTTGTTCGTGAGTAACCGAATAGCGAAGCGAATGTTGTGTGTCGATGCCGACAGAAAGTTTCTGATCGGGCGATTGGAGGGTAAAAGTCTGTGCCATGGCCAGGGAGCCAGCGAGCATCACGGCTGTAAGGGTGATTGTAAATTTCATGATTGTTGAACTATGGATTAGTAGATTGGTTTTTTCACAAAAGTAACAAAATCTTTTGTTTTTGAAGAAGGCATGGAAAATCGTATCTTTGTGTTTTTTTATTCAAAAAATGACTGAAGTAGGATATATAATATTGGGACTTGCAGCGGGAGTGCTGTCGGGACTATTTGGAATAGGCGGAGGAATAGTGCTGGTACCTTCGCTCATCGTATTTTTCGGTATGGAGATTCTCGATGCCAATGCCACCTCATTGGCAGCCATGCTGTTGCCGGTAGGTATTTTAGGAGTTTGGTCGTATTACAAGGCAGGTCATGTGAATATCAGGGAGTCGTTATGGATAGCGCTCGGGTTGTTTATCGGTTCATTCTTTGGGGGTGAAATTGCGGTAAATATCAGCGAAGAATTGCTTTCGGGATTGTATGCTGCAATTTTAATCTATGTAGCGGTTAGCTACCTGGATGTTCGTACGTTGTTTCGAACAAAATCCAAAACTGAGCCGGCAATGCCCACTTCGAAGGTATTTCCGGTGTGGTCGTTTGTGGCGGTGGGCTTAGCAGCAGGCGTGTTTGCCGGACTTTTTGGAAAAGGAGGAGGGATCGTGATAGTTCCTATGTTGATGGCGGTGTTTCATTATTCGCCTAAGATGGCGGTAGCTACATCACTTGCATCGTTGCAGTTGCCGGTAGGCTTGCCGGGCGTATTGATTTATGCCGATGCCGGACATTTGAATTTAGCATCGGCGGCATTAATAGCCGGAGGAATTCTGGCGGGTGCCTTGCTGGGGTCGTTGCTGGGAGTTAAAATGGCATCCACTCACTTTAAAAAAATATACGCTCTCTTTTTGGTGGTAGTAGCGGTGTATATGGTGGTGAAGTAATTGTGAATTGTTAATTATTAATTGTTAATTAGCTGGGGTGGGGTTGTATTTCAAATTATTTTATACTTTTGGGCTGAATAACAAATTTTTACAAAAATGAAGATAACGCGTATATTTGATTTGCTGGAAAACTACCTGGAACAGTATCCGAAGCAAGAAGCAGCGCTTGCCTACAAAAGAGGAGGGCAATGGCGCAAGTACAGTATTCAGGAATATGTTGAACTCACCAATCTGATGAGTTACGGGATGTTGCAGCTGGGCATACAACCCGGCGATAATGTGGGCATCGTGAGCGGCAACCGTCCGCAGTGGAACATGCTCGACATGGCCATTATGCAGATTGGAGCTATTTCAATTCCTATTTATCCGACCATTAGTCAGGAAGATTATCGCTATATTTTGAACCATGCCGAGATGAAAATGATTTTCATCGAGGGGAAGGAGTTGCGTCGAAAACTGGAGCCGGTATTGCCTGATGTGAAAACGCTGAAGTCGATTTTTGTTTTCGACGAAACCGATGGCGATTACAAGTTTCTGGATCAACTAATCGAGCTGGGTCGTGAACATCAGCACCCTGAACAACTGAAAGCGCTGAAAGATTCGGTAACAACCGGCGATCTGGCAACTATTATCTATACTTCGGGAACAACCGGTAATCCGAAGGGAGTAATGCTTTCGCACAGTAATATTGTAAGTCAGATCGAAAATCTGAAATCCACACCTTCGCCCTGGAGTAAGACCTCGCTTAGTTTCCTTCCGTTGTGTCATGCCTACGAGCGAATGTTGGTTTATTTGTATCAGTTCCTGGGCATGTCGGTATACTATGCCGAGAGTCTGGCTACCATTGCCGACAATATTAAAGAAATAAACCCCACCATGATGTCGGCGGTGCCCCGCTTGCTCGAAAAAATTTACGATAAATTGTATCTTTCCGGTAAGAAATTGTCGTTTGTACAGCGTAATATTTATTATTGGGCATTTCATTTGGCCACGCGTTATCAGCTCGAAGGGATGAGTGGCTGGCAGAAATGGCAGCTTAAGTTGGCCGATAAACTTATTTACTCCAAATGGCGTGCAGCCATCGGAGGTAATTTCGATATTGTGGTGTCGGGAGGTTCGGCCATACAGCCTCATATGGCCTCTTTTTTCTCGGCCATCGGGATGCCGGTATTCGAGGGATATGGACTGAGTGAAACCTCGCCGGTGATAGCGGTAAGTCAGCGAGGTAAGAATGGACGGAAATTTGGTACTGTAGGATTGCCGCTTCCGGGTGTAGAAGTTAAGCTGGGTGAGCGCGACGAGATTTTGTGCCGGGGGCATAATGTGATGCTGGGGTATTACCGCGATCCGGAACTCACCTCGCAGGTAATTGACGCCGAAGGTTGGTTTCATACGGGCGATACCGGAAAGTTTACTTCCGAAGGTCAGCTTATCATCACCGGAAGGCTGAAAAGTATTTTCAAAACATCGTTTGGGAAATATGTAAATCCTCAGGCTATTGAATCGAAGTTTACCGAGTCGCCCCTCATTGATCAGATGATCGTAGTGGGCGAAAATAAAAAATTTGCTGCCGCCATCATGACGCCCGATTTTGTGTACCTCAAGTCGTGGGCTAAGCTTCACCATGTAGAAGCTGCTACCAACGAAGAGCTGGTAAAGCATCCGGTGGTACAAAAGCGGTATTCGGAAGAAGTGAAGAAGTATAACCATAATTTCGGCGACTTTGAACAGGTGAAGCGCTGGATTTTGGTGCCCGACGAATGGACACAGCCCAACGGAATGCTTTCGCCTACCCTTAAAATTAAACGCAACGTAATTGGGGAGCGATACAAAGAACAGATAGAAAAATTATTTAGTTAATCTATGCATTGCCCCACTCCGATAAGAAGTCTGCTTCAGGGGGCAGTATACAAATTTATAATTATGAACATAAAAAATTTGCTGATTGTGAGTCTGCTTGTAGCATTAACTTCTTGTCGCACTTATCCGGTTCCCGAAGGAGCAGTAGTGGTGAAACCATTTGACAAGGAAAAATACCTGGGAACCTGGTACGAAATTGCGCGGTTTGACTTTAAGTTTGAAAAAAACCTGAATAATACTACGGCCACTTATTCGCTCAACGAAGACGGTACTATAAAGGTGGTAAACCGGGGTTTCAACTATGTAAAAGGAGAATGGAAGGAATCGGTAGGGAGAGCCAAATTTGTGGATTCGATGGATGAAGCCCGGCTGAAGGTTTCTTTTTTTGGCCCGTTTTACGGCGGCTATAATGTAATCGCGTTGGATAAGGATTATCAATATGCGTTAATTTCAGGAAGTTCGTTGGAATATTTGTGGATATTGGCGCGAAAACCAACCATTCCCGAGGATGTAAAGCAGCACTATGTAAGTCTGGCTCAGGAAATCGGTTTTGAAGTTTCCAATTTAATATGGGTAGAGCATAAGTAATTTTTTCTCTCCTGAATTTATTTTAAGGTCTGTAGGCGGTGAGTTGGTCACCCTTGCAGACCTTTTTGTTGTAAAAACATGTTTAATAACATGAATAGTAAAATATTCGCATTCATTTGTTTTAGTTTATAAAACATTATATTTACATTTGTGGTCGAAATCAAAGATTATAAAAACTTTCGACAATTTACATTGATATTCGCCGAAAGATTAAGATTTTAATAAAGGGTAAGTATAGAAAGATCGAAAACAATGGAAACGAACGAATGTAGCCGGTACGGCCGGCAGTATCGCGAAGAGTTGATGAATAATATTCTCCCATTTTGGTTAGCCCATGGGTTGGATACCGTGAACGGAGGATTTTACACCTGTGTGGACAGGGACGGTACGTTGATCGATACCACGAAATCGGTATGGTTTCAGGGTAGAGCCGGTTATATGTTTGCTGCGGCTTATAATAAAGTAGAAGCGCGGAGCGAATGGTTGGCAGCTTCCAAGTCGGCAATTGATTTTTTAGAAGCCTATTGTATGGATACCGATGGACGGATGTATTTTGAGGTAACTGCGGTGGGTGTTCCATTGCGTAAACGCCGGTATTTGTTTTCGGAGTCGTTTGCTGCCATTGCGATGGCCGAATATTCCATCGCTTCGGGCGATAAAAGTTATGCTGAAAAAGCGTTGGATTTATTTAAGCTGATACTTCAGTACAAGAACACTCCCGGAGCATTACCTGCAAAGTATACCGATAATTTACAGGTTCGCGGGCATTCATTGCCTATGATATTAATCAACACAGCAGCCCGCATTCGTGAAGCTATCAGCGATCCGATACTGGATACGCAAATTAGCGAGTCGATAGATGAAATCCGGAATTATTTTATGCATCCCGAATTTGAGGCAGTGCTGGAGACGGTAGGGATGAACGGAGAATTTATCGATACCGGTATGGGGCGGTTGATTAATCCGGGACATGCTATCGAAACTTCCTGGTTTTTGCTCGAAGAAGCCCGTTATCGAGGTTGGGACGAAGAGTTGGTTGAAATGGCAACTACAATTCTCGATTGGTCGTGGAAGTGGGGTTGGGACGAAGAATTCGGAGGGATTATCAATTTCCGCGATTGCCGAAACCTGCCTTGTCAGGATTATGCACAGGATATGAAATTCTGGTGGCCACAAACTGAAGCGATAGTAGCCACCCTGTATGCATACCGTGCCACCGGCGACTCCAAATACCTGGAAATGCACCGGCAGATTCACGAATATACCTGGTCGCATTTCCCCGATCAGGAGTTTGGCGAATGGTACGGGTATCTGCATCGCGATGGTACTGTGGCTCAGCCCGCGAAAGGAAATTTATTTAAAGGGCCGTTTCACATTCCGCGGATGTTGATGTACGGACATTTATTATGTGAAGAAATTCAGGCAACGAAATTATCTAAATTTTATAATAACAGCGATTCAAACACAAAAATTTAATTCTCAAAACACATGAAAAAACTGCTAATTTTATTCATTGGTTTTCTGGTTACTTTGTCGGTAACGGCGCAGACCAGAACAATTTCCGGTAAGGTAGTCGATGCTGCCAACGAACCGGTGATTGGGGCGAGTGTAGTGGAAAGTGCGGGTAACGGTACAATTACCGATATCAACGGAACTTTCTCTATTCGGGTAAATGCGGGTTCGCAGCTAACCATTTCGTATATTGGTTATGCGACTCAACAAATTGCAATTGGTAACAGCAATTCAGTCACCGTAGTATTGGTAGAAGATACCAAAACGCTCGATGAAGTGGTAGTTACCGGTTATGGTGGCACACAGCTTCGTTCGAAAGTAACGAACTCCATTTCGAAAGTAAAAGAGGATATGCTCAGCACGGGTATTTACTCCAACCCAGCTCAGGCGCTTTCGGGTGCAGTGGCCGGTTTACGGGTAGTACAGTCGTCGGGTAATCCGGGTGCAACTCCTTCCATCACCCTTCGTGGGGGTACCAACTTCGATGGTTCGGGTTCGCCGCTGATTATTATCGACGGTCAGGTGCGCGGTTCGCTCAGCGACATTAACCCTGAAGATATCGAATCGATGGAAGTATTGAAAGATGCAGGTGCTACGGCTATTTATGGTGCCCGTGCCAACGACGGGGTGGTGCTGGTAACTACCAAACGAGGAAAAAAGGGAACCGGTGTTGTTAACGTAAAAGCGAAAGTAGGGATGAACTATTTCCGCGAGCCTTACGACTTTATGGATGCAACCGATTATTTGTACTGGATGCGTATGTCGTATAAAAATGCTAACGTAGGTGCCTATACAAAAGCGGATGGTACGGTTGTACCTGCTCGTCAGTATCCGAATGGAGCTAACATTAAAGCCTGGGCAAATATAGGAACGCTCAACAATGCTACGCCGTATGGTACAGGCAATAAATATTGGGCAGATGCTGCCAATACAATACCGTTGGACGGTAATACGAATACACTTGCCATCTGGAGCCCGATGAAACTGACCAGCGATCTCGAATTTCTCAAGAATGAAGGATGGTTGACCATGACCGACCCGGTGTTCGGTGGTGATATTATCTACAAAAATTTTAATATTGCCGATTTTAATATTGTAACACCTTCCACATCGCAGGATTACAATATCAACATGAGTGGTGGCAACGATAAAGGTAATTATTACGCCGGAATTGGTTACAACGACAGCGAAGGAACTGCAGTGGGTAACTGGTACAAACGTCTGACTTTCCAGTTTAATGGCGATTATAAAGTAAAAGAATGGTTGACTTCCAGTTCGACCTTCAATTTTGCAGATGCAAAATGGTACGGACTGTCGCCAACTCAGGGCGACGAACAGAACTATTTTACCCGTGTGTTATCGGTGCCTACCACCTTCCGTGGATACAATGCTAAAGGCGAGGAGCTCCTGGGTTCCAATGCCGGCGACGGTAACCAGGGATATCAGCTTGATAAATTTGTGCGCGATAACAACACAACCAAATTTACCATGGCACAATCGTTTAATATTGCACTTGCCAAAGGCTTGTCGCTGAAATTAAATGCCAACTGGTATATCTCGGATGGTCGTTACGAATCGTTCAACAAAGACTACAAGAACTCTCCAACAGCCCTCGTAACTACTCGTAATTCATCAGCTTCATCATCGCGGATGGTGGATCAGACTTACAACGGTGTGTTGAACTACAACCGCACCTTTGCCGATGCTCACAATATAACTGCAATGGCCGGTTACGAATACTACGAAAGTTACTACCGTAACCTTTCAGCTTCTGGTTCGGGTGCTCCTACCGACGATTTCGCCGACCTGCAGTACACCAGCACGAAAGAAGGGTTGCGTTCGATCGATACCGAACATACCCGCAACCGGATTGTTTCGTATTTCGGACGTGTTAATTACGATTATAAAGATAAGTACCTTGCTTCGTTCGTGTTCCGTCGCGATGGATATTCAAAATTGGCCGAACAAAATCGTTTTGGTAACTTCCCCGGTATTTCGTTGGGTTGGGTTTTCACCAAAGAAGATTTTATGACCGACTACGATAACATCCTTTCGTTTGGTAAATTCCGTACCAGTTACGGTCGCAACGGTAACGTTTCGGGTAACTGGGTAGGAAACTACACCGTACAGGGTTCGTATGCCAGCACCAAATACAACAATCTGGTAGGCTATACTATTGGTGGTATTGCCAATCCTTACCTGATTTGGGAAACTTCCAATACCACTGAATTCGGTCTCGATTTAGGTTTCTTCAAAAACCGCCTGACTGCTAATCTTACCTATTACAACCGTAATACCTTTGATAAATTTGCCAGCATCACCGTTCCATCTTTGTCGGGTATATCAACTATTACGTCTAACAATGGTGAATTCCAGAATCAGGGATTTGAATACGAGTTCAACTATGCAGTTATCGACAATAAGAATCTGAAATGGAACGTGAGTTTACTGGGTGCATACAATACCAATAAAGTAATCAAACTTCCCGAAAACGGATTGGATCTCAACCGTCAGAATGCCTTCCAGATTTATTCCGGTGCCAATGCCAACGATCCGTACGAAAAAATTTGGGTAGGTGGTTATCAGGAAGGACAACGTCCGGGCGACATTTATTTGTTCGTTGCCGAAGGTCTCTATAAATCGCAGGATGAAATACCAACGAATCTGATTGACCGTACATCGGGTAACAATGGTTCCAACGGCCGTCCGCTTTATGGTGGAGCTGAAGCCTTCAATGCAATGACGGCAACCGAAAAAGCAAATTCACTTCCTATTGAACCGGGCGATGTGA
The DNA here is from genome assembly GCA_964559265.1 of uncultured Paludibacter sp. Taxonomy (GTDB): domain Bacteria; phylum Bacteroidota; class Bacteroidia; order Bacteroidales; family Paludibacteraceae; genus Paludibacter. The sequence goes on from CAZLHC010000021.1 coordinate 24,969, forward strand.
AATGGCGCGATGTGAACGGAGACAATATTATCGACAATTACGACCTTGTAAAAGTAGGTAATTCAACACCGACATTCACCGGAGGTTTCAATACCAATGTTTCGTACAAAGGAATCCGTCTGAATGCCCGTTTCGACTATGCATTAGGACATACCATCGTGGATCAGCGTACGCCATGGATCATGGGTAATATGCAGGGAACGTATAACTCCATCAACGATACCAAACTGACCTGGACCCCCGAAAATCCCAATGCAGCCTATCCTACTTATACCTGGGCCGACCAGTTGGGTAAACGGAACTATGCACGTAACACCTCGATGTTTGCCTACGATGGCGATTACCTGTCGTTTCGTGAATTGACACTTGGCTATACGCTGCCAAAAGTTATTGTCGAAAAAGCACATCTAACGAATGCCGAATTCTCGGTTACCGGACAAAACTTAGGTTACTGGACCGAGGCACCACACATCTTCTCGCCTGAAGTATCGAGTGTTTGGGGTGGATATCCACTTCCTTTAACGGTTATCTTTGGTCTTAATTTAACATTCTAATTTTTTGAAAAGATAAACACATGAAAAAGTTCATTTATATATTCACTTTCCTGGCCCTCGCCTTTTCGTTCAGTGCCTGCGAGGATTCGCTGAATATCGGCCCGGAAGACTACTATGGTAGCAACAACTTCTGGAACAACGAAGCCCAGGTGAAAGGTTTTATGTATGGCATGCATTCAACCCTGCGTAATAGGTATACCATGCTGCAGGATTTGGGAGAGAATCGCGGAGGAACTCACAGAACCGGTACCTCATCGCAAAATACCAGTCTCGATCAGGAACGGATAAAAACCAACAACCTGGATGTGAACAACACCGGAATTTCGGGATGGTATGGAATTTATGGCCGTCTGCTCAATGTTAATTTGTTCATTTTAAAAGTGGAAGACGAAAAAGCCACTCCATTTCTTACTGCCGAAGCACGTAGCAACTACCTGGCTCAGGCCTACGGAATTCGTGCCCTGTATTATTTCTTCCTGTATCGCACCTATGGCAATGTGCCCCTGGTAACTACGGTGGAAGTGTTGAATGGTAAAGTATCGGCCGATAAATTCTATATTCCGAGAGCAACAGCTAAAGAAACGCTGGATTTGATTAAAGCCGACATCAACAAATCGGAAACCTTGTTTGGAGCTTCCACAGCAATTCCTGCCCGTTCGGAATGGTCGGTGTATGCTACTAAAATGCTGAAAGCCGAGATTTATCTCTGGGCTGCCAAAGTTCCGGTACTCGATCAGCCAAAAGGTGGTAACGCCGATTTGCAGGTGGCTAAAACAGCTCTTCAAAGTGTAATCGGTAATAGTAATTTTGCACTTCAGAGCGATTTCGCAAAACTCTTCTCTACCAAAAACGATAAAGAAGTAATTTTTGCTATGCGTTTTGCCGATACTGAAGCAACGAATAACGGAGGAATGTATTTGTACCAGGATGCCGTGTTCCTGAATCAGAAGTATGGCCGTAATGGAAAATTAATGCACGATACCCTGGTGTTGAAGGGGCGTGGGGGCGTGTTCCGTCATGAATATAAGTTCGAGCTTTTCCAATCGTACCTCACTGGTGACAAACGTCGTGATGCCACCTTCATGGACTATTATTCGGATGCAGCTGCCAGTGCCGGCCCGGGACTGGTGTTGAGAAAAGGATTGGGTTCGCTCAACTCTACCAACGACCGTATTTTCGATGCCGACATTATTTTGTATCGTTATGCCGATGCCATTCTGATGATGGCTGAAATTGAAAACGGTCTTACCGGAACGTGTGCAAGCTATATCAACGATATTCGTAAACGAGCGTTTGGTGCTGCTTACGATCCGGCCGTTCATGCGTATGCCGACGGAAGTTATGCAGATAATGAGCTGGCCATCCTGAAAGAACGCGATAAAGAGTTTGTATGGGAAGGAAAGCGCTGGTTCGACGTGGTACGTATGCGCGATGCTGCCGGCAATTCGCTTGCCTTCTCGCCAGCAGCCAACTACCCTGCGGTTAATCCACTTATTCCGACAGCCGAAGCTCATAAGTTGCTCTGGCCGGTGGACGTAAACACACTCAATCAAAATCCTAATTTAACGCAAACATCAGGTTATAATTAACTGTTGTTGATTTCTCATAGATAAATCACTTTTTTTATTCCGAAACTGCCTTTGTGAAAAGGCAGTTTCGTTTTTGTTTTTTTATAATTTACAATTTCGATTCCTGTTCTATAACATAGTTCGGATAACCTGAAATTGCTGTTTTTTGTATAATATTGCATCACTAATTTTCAATATAAATACACGTTTCTATGCAACGATTTTTTTGTTCAGTATTACTTGTTTTTTTTGGTATTATAATGGTTAATGCGGTTTCAATTCTTCCTCTTCAGGCTAATTGGGAATTCTCGCAAGGGGGGACCGGTAAATGGCTAGCCGCTGAAGTTCCGGGTACCGTTCACCAGGATTTAATTCGCCACCAACAACTTCCGAATCCTTTTTGGGGAACCAACGAAAAAAAGATTCAATGGGTGGAAGAAAAGGACTGGGAATACCGAACACAATTCCAACTGACTGCCGGACAGCTGGCTCATGATGCCGTACAACTGGTGTTCGAAGGACTCGATACCTATGCCGATGTGTACCTGAATGGTTCACTCATTTTACGTTCCGATAATATGTTCGTAGGACATGTAGTGGATGTTAAGCCGGTGCTTCGTGCAGGCGACAATCGCCTGCATATTTATTTTCACTCGCCCATTCGTCAGACCTTACCGCAGTGGGAGTCAACCGGATTTAACTATCCGGCCGATAACGATCATCACGAAAAGAAACTGAGTATATATACCCGCAAGGCTCCTTATAGTTACGGTTGGGACTGGGGTATCCGCATGGTTACCAGTGGGATCTGGCGTCCGGTGAGTTTGCGTATGTTCAATACGGCGACTATCGACGATGTTCATCACCAGCAGCTCTCGCTCACCGACGAAAAAGCATCGGTGGTCAATACCCTACAAATCAACAATGTATCGGGGGAGTTTAAGCAGACTGAACTTGTGGTTCGATACCTGCTCGATGGAAAAGTAGCCGCCGGAGATACAAAGTCGCTGACCTTGATGCCCGGTGGTAACAAGGTCGATATTCCTTTGGAAATTCTGAAGCCTCAGCGCTGGATGCCCCGGGGTTGGGGAAAACCGGTGCTTTATCAGCAGGAAGTGGTGCTCCGGCAAAATGGGAAAGATGTAGCGGTATATCGTCAGAAGATCGGGTTGAGGACAGTAAGGCTGGTAAATGAAGAAGATCAGTGGGGACAGTCGTTTTATTTTGAGGTAAACGGCATTCCGATTTATGCCAAAGGTGCGAATTATATTCCTTCGGATGCGATGCTTCCTTCGGTGACCCCGGAGCGTTACCGTCTTTTGTTTGAAAATATTACCCGGGCCAATATGAACATGATTCGTGTTTGGGGTGGGGGGGCTTATGAAGATAATCTTTTTTACGAATTGGCCGACGAAAACGGAATTCTGGTCTGGCAGGATTTTATGTTTGGTTGTACAACCTATCCACACGATCCTACCTTTATGAAACGGGTAGAGCAGGAAGTAGCGTATAATATTACCCGGCTTCGCAACCATGCATCACTGGCCATGTGGTGTGGCAACAACGAAATTCTGGAAGGAATGCACCACTGGGGATGGGAAAAACGCTATACCAAACAAGTTTACGACGAAATGTTTGTGGGCTACGATCATCTTTTCCGCGATTTACTTCCCAACGCCGTTGCTACCTACGATCCCGGTCGGTCGTATATCCATGGTTCACCGCTCACTTCCAACTGGGGGCGTCCCGAAAGCTGGTCGCGCGGCGATAGTCATAACTGGGGAGTGTGGTACGGCCGCAAACCTTTCGAGAGTTTCGATACCGACCTCGGCCGTTTTATGAGCGAATTTGGCTTTCAGTCGTTTCCCGAGATGAAAACCATAGCTTCGTTTGCCGATAGTGCCGATTATGCGATTGAATCGGAAGTGATGAATGCGCACCAGAAAAGTTCGATTGGAAATTCGCTCATCAAGACCTATATGGAGCGCGATTATATACTTCCTGAGAAATTTGAAGATTTTGTGTACGTAGGTTCGGTGCTCCATGGACGCGGGATGCGTTACGGATTTGAAGCACAACGGCGAAATCGTCCGTATTGCATGGGTACCCTGTATTGGCAGCTCAACGATAGCTGGCCGGTGGTTTCGTGGTCGTCGATTGACTATTACAACAACTGGAAAGCGCTGCATTACCATACTTCTAAAGCATTTGCACCTGTGCTGATCAGTCCGATGCAACGTAACGATTCATTACGCATATATTTGGTAAATGATTTATTGGAAGAAAAAACAGCCCTGACCCTGGAATTGCAGTGGACCAGTTTTACCGGTAAAAAAATTAAAAGTGTGCGACTTCCGGTTACGATGACAGCCAACAGTTCGACGGTGGTGTACGAGGCCGCTATGAAAAGTTTGCTAACTGCAGAGCAACGCCGCGAAAGTTACCTGGTGATGCGTTTAGTGGATGCGAAAGGAAAAGTGTTGGCCGGCGATGTGTATTTCTTCAATAAAACCAAGGATTTGAACCTGCCTCAACCTTCAGTTCGCATCAGTTTGAAAGAAGTAAAAGGAACTTACGAACTGACGCTGAAATCGGCGAAACTGGCTAAGGATGTGTTTGTTGAAATTCCGGTACACGGAGCGCAGTTTACCGATAATTTCTTCGATTTGCTTCCGGGCGAAACAAAAAAGATACAAATTTCAACTCCCGGGGGAGAAAAAATAGACGTAAAAACCATCAAAATCAATCATATACGGGCTACCTACCCGTGATAAAACGAACGAAATGAAAACAATGAAACGATTAACAGTAGTAGTAATTTTAACAATGATGTTAGGCCAGCTTATGGCTGCGGTCGATTATCAGGTGATTCCATTACCTGCCAGTATTCAACTACAGGGCGGAGCTGCCTATGAACTTACGCCAGGAACGACGGTGTACTATCCGAAGAAAAATGCAGCGATGCAGCGTAATGCGCAGTATTTGAGTGATTACCTGCGTGATGCGTTGGGAGCTGCCCCGGCTACAAAAGCGGGAAAAGGAAAAGCCGGTATTCAGCTGGTAATCGATAAATCGGTACAGCATCCCGAAGGTTATACACTTACAGTAAGCGATAAAGGTGTAACCATCGCTGGTTCGACAGCTGCGGGAGTATTCTACGGGATTCAAACCCTGCGTAAGTCGCTCCCTTTGGGAGTTAAAGGTGGCGTAGTATTGCCGGCAGTAGTTATTAGCGATGCTCCACGGTTTGGCTATCGGGGTATGATGCTCGATGCATCGCGTCATTTTGAAACGGTCGATAACGTGAAGAAATTCATCGATATGCTGGTGCTTCACAACGTGAATATCTTTCACTGGCACCTTACCGACGATCAGGGATGGCGGGTAGAAATCAAAAAGTATCCGGGCTTGACCGAAATTGGTTCGAAGCGTAAAGAAACCGTTATCGGTCGCAACACCGGAAAATACGATGGCAAGCCCCACGGAGGTTTTTATACCCAGGACGAACTTCGCTCGATAGTAAGCTACGCACAGGAACGGTACATCACTATTATTCCCGAAATTGATATGCCGGGCCATATGCTCGGAGCGTTGGCAGCCTATCCTGAATTGGGTTGTACCGGCGGTCCGTACGAAGTTTGGACCATGTGGGGCGTTTCCGATGATGTGTTGTGTATCGGTAACGACAAAACACTTCAGTTTATGGAAGATGTACTGGCCGAAGTGCTTCAGATTTTCCCGTCGGAATACATACACATTGGTGGAGATGAATGTCCGAAAACCCGTTGGAAAGAATGTCCCAAATGCCAGGCGCGCATTAAATCGCTCGGATTGGTAGCCGATGCTCATCATACGGCCGAAGATCGTCTGCAGAGTTTTGCGATTACCCATGCCGAAAAATTCCTGAATAAAAACGGTCGCCGGCTCATTGGCTGGGACGAGATTCTGGAAGGTGGATTGGCACCGAACGCTACGGTAATGTCGTGGCGCGGAATGGGGGGTGGCATTGAAGCGGCCAAACTGGGTCACGATGTAATTATGACTCCCAATTCGCCCTTGTATTTTGATCATTACCAAACCAAGGATGTCGATCAGGAACCCCTGGCAATCGGAGGTTATTCGCCGGTAGAAATGGTTTATAATTTCGATCCGCTTCCTTCGCAATTAACTCCCGAACAGCAAAAACGTATTCTGGGAGTTCAGGCCAATGTGTGGCGCGAATACATGCCTGTTTTCAGTCATGTTCAGTATATGGTGCTTCCGCGTATGGCCGCATTGGCGGAAGTACAGTGGATGCAACCCGAAAAGAAAAACTACAATGCGTTTTTGAAACGATTGTTGCCAATGATGAAGCGCTATGAGTTTCACAAGTATAATTATGCGAAACATCTTTTTGATATTACCGCCGATTTCAAACCCAATCCATCAAATGGAACCCTGGATATTGCGATGTCGACCATCGATAATGCACCGATTCATTACACACTGGATGGTTCGGTTCCAACCAAGAGCTCGCCGGTTTATTCCCCTGTATTACAAATAAATAAAGATGCTGAAGTGTCGGCAGTCGTAATTCGTGGTACCGAAAAAAGCAGGGTGCTGACCGAAAGGGTAGCCCTGAGTAAAGCCAGTCTGAAGCCCATAAAGGCGATTCAGCCCATCAACCGTCAGTATCGTTACAATGGTGCATCGGTGCTGGTGGATGGATTGCGGGGAAATTCGAATTACAAAACCGGGCGCTGGATTGCCGTGGCAGGCAACGATTTGGAAGTAGTGATTGATATGGAACAGCCCACTGAAATTTCGCATGCTTCGGTAACCTGCAACGTGGTGAACGGCGACTGGATTTTTGATGCCCGTAGTTTTGCAGTAGAAGTGTCGAACGATGGTGAAAAGTTTACGCGGGTAGCCGGTGAAGAATATCCGGCGACCACCGAACAGGCAATTAGTGGCATTTATCCTCACCTGTTGAGTTTTATTCCGGTAAAAGCCCGTTATGTAAAAGTAATCGTAGGTTCGGAGCGTTCGATCCCCGAATGGCATGGTGGACGGGGAAAAAGCGGATTTTTATTCGTTGACGAAGTAGTATTGAAATAAAAAAACAGCAATATGAAGATACAGATGAGGGCAACCCTGCTGCTTTGCTGGTCGGTATTGGCATTGAACGCGGCTCCGGTAACGGGCCGCGTAAGCCATTTACCGGCAGTGCCTATTGGTGAGTCCGGAGCCGAAAAAGGAGTTTCGGCAGCGGTTATGGTACAAACAGGTTCGGTAGTCTACGTAGCCGGGGGGTGTAATTTTCCGGAAACAGCGGCAATTGAGGGGGGCGCCAAGCGCTTTTACAGTCAGATTATGGGCTGGGATGGCAAGTCCTGGTGGTCGGCCGGACGACTTCGCCAGCCGGCAGCTTACGGAGTGGCCGTGCCGGTGCCGGGTGGTTTTGTGTACATTGGAGGACAAAACGGCCGGGGTTCGCAAGTTGCTGTTGATCGTTATTCCCTGGCTAAGGGTTCCATGCCGATTATAGAGTCGTTGCCGGCATTACCACGTCCAATCGACAATATGGCCGGAGTGATAGCGGGAAGCCAGATTTTTATTGCGGGTGGAAATGAGGCCGGACAGCCCTCGAACTCGCTGTATATGCTCGACCTGGCAACGCCCGAAAAGGGTTGGAGCCTACTTTCTTCATTCCCGGGTTCGCCCCGGGTTCAGCCGGTACTCACAGCTTCGCATGCCAACGGCAAACTACAATTGTTTCTTTTTGGAGGATTTGCAGCTGCCAGTGCTACACGTCCTGCTTCGGTTTCGGTGGATGGATTGCGCTATGATGTCGATGCCGATCGCTGGACCAGTTTACTACCCCCCCCGGATAAAAAAGGAAAGCCCGTATCGTTGGGTGGTGCAACAGCCGTTCAGTGGAACGACTCGCTGGTACTTTTTGCCGGAGGAGTTAATCAACAGGTGTTTTTAAAAGCGTTGCAACGCGAAAATCGCTTTAAAGGAGTGGAAGCTCTTTCGCTTCGTAGGAAATATTTGTCACACGATCCGGAGTGGTACCGGTTTAATGCTAAATTATTGGTTTATAATCTGAAAAAGGATCAGTGGAAAGAAGTATTCGCCGAGCCCCGCCTGGCCCGCGCTGGTGCAGCCGCTGCCCGGTTGGGTAATCAGTTGCTTCTGTTTCAGGGCGAAACCAAGCCCGGCATTCGTTCGGCCGAAAGTTATGCCGTGCAATTGCCCGAAAATATGTACAAACCCGATGTGCTATCGCATGTCAATCCTTTTATCGGCACCGGCGGACATGGACATACCTTTCCCGGTCCTACCGTTCCTAATGGTATGATTCAGCCGGGTCCCGATACCCGAATGCTCGAATGGGATGCCTGCTCGGGGTATCATTACACCGATTCGCTGATTAACGGCTTTTCGCATACCCACCTGAGTGGAACCGGAATCGGCGATTATGGCGATTTCCTGATAATGCCTACCGTGGGTACTAAAGATATGGAATTTGAAGGAACGGCGGCTCAAAACGTGTCGTATGCTTCCGGATTTTCGCACCAGAACGAAACTGCCTCACCGGGGTACTATTCGGTCTGGCTCGATCGCTACGATGTGTTTGCCGAATTAACGTCGACCCGGCGCGCGGCGATTCACCGCTATACTTTTCCAAAGTCGGACAGCGCAGGTTTTGTGCTCGATATCGACTATACGCTTCAAAAATACATCAATACCATGATGGAAGTGGAAGTGGTGAACGACTCCACCATCCGCGGGCGAAAGAATACACAGGGTTGGGCCTGGGATCAGGAAATCGCATTTTATGCTGTTTTCTCCAAGCCCTTTACCTATACACTACTGGATGATACCCTGCAGGTGCCGGCGCGCAGGAAAACCTATCCCCGCAAGAAAGTACTCCTTCAGTTTGCGACCGATGCCAACGAACAGGTGCTGGTGAAAATGGGAATCTCGCATGTGGATATGAAAGGAGCACAGCAAAATCTTCTTGCCGAAATTCCTGATTGGAATTTCGACAGGATTCACGAGCAGGCCAGGGAGCTTTGGCGCAACTATCTCTCGAAAATTGAAGTGGAAACAGAAGACGCCGAACATAAGGAGATATTTTATACCGCCTTGTATCACACGGCCATAGCGCCTAATTTGTTCAGCGATGTGGATGGCCGCTACAAAGGGATGGATAAGCAATTCAGAACTACCGACCATCAGGATGTATACACTATTTTTTCGTTGTGGGATACCTTCCGTGCACTTCATCCGCTGCTCACGATTATCGATCCTGATCTGAATAGTGCGTTGATTGGTTCGCTGCTCAAAAAATACGAGGAAGGTGGAATTCTACCCATGTGGGAGCTGGCAGCTAATTATACCGGAACCATGATTGGATATCACGCAGTGCCGGTTATAGTAGATGCTTATATGAAGGGCGACCGGAGTTTTGATGCCGAAAAGGCACTGAAAGCCTGCATCCGCAGTTCGGTTTACGATACTACCGGCATTTTGTCGACCCGCTATGTGCGCGATCATGGGTTGATGCCCCTGTCGAAATACTACAAAAATACACTGGGTTATATTCCATTTGATACTGAAATTGAATCGGTAGCTAAGGGCCTTGAGTATGCTTACAACGATTGGTGTATTGCCCGGATGGCCGAAAAGATGGGGAAAAGTGAGATTCAAAAGCGATACGATGAGCTGGCACAGAATTACAAGCATTATTTCGATCAATCGACCGGTTTTATGCGCGGAAAAGATGCGCAGGGTAATTGGCGTACACCGTTTCATCCACGGGCTTCCAACCACCGGAGCGACGATTATTGCGAAGGAACGGCCTGGCAATGGACCTGGTTTGTGCCCCACGATGTAGAAGGATTGCAGCAGTTGATGGGAGGTCCGGCGGCTTTTGCTCAGAAACTCGATTCGTTGTTTGAGGCCGATTCGTCGCTCGAAGGCGACCTGGTTTCTTCCGATATTTCGGGCTTGATTGGTCAGTATGCGCATGGAAATGAGCCGAGTCACCATATTTTGCATCTGTACAACAAAGCCGGAAAGCCACGCCGCACGCAGGAATTGGTGGATAGTGTGCTGCAGACCTTATACCATGCCGATCCGGATGGATTGTCGGGCAATGAGGATTGTGGGCAAATGTCGGCCTGGTATGTAATGAATGCGATGGGCTTTTACCAGATTGCGCCGGGCGATCCTACCTATTCGATTGGCAGACCCTTGTTCGATAAAGTGACAATCAGGCTTCCGGGAAATAAAACATTCGAGATCGTTGCTCCGGGTAATACCCGCGCAACTAAGTATGTGAAATCGATGAAGTTGAACGGAAAAACTTTGAAAACCCCGTTTTTCACACATGAAGAAATGATGAATGGCGGAAAGCTGGAATTAGTGGTTAGTGATTAGTTATGAGAGTAATAGCTTTTATAGTGGTGGTTTTGCAGTTGTCAGGGGTGTTGGCTCGTGAAAATGTGCGTATTATTCCCGTTCCCGATTCTGTGGTTTGGGGTAAGGGAGAGTTTAAGGTCGATGTTCCGGGGGCTGCGGAAGCCTGGTTGCAAGATCAGGTTGAGGTGGCAGTTGTAGCTGATAGCGGGAGATTTCCATCGGAGGAGAGTTATTCATTGAAAGTGACTTCTCAGGGAGTTTTGTTGGAAGCGCGCCACGCACGAGGGATTTTTTATGGAAAGCAAACCCTCCGTCAGTTGATGAAGGTTACGGCCGGGGGCCAGGTTCGCATTCCTTCGGTTACGATAACCGATAGTCCGCGGTATGCGTACCGGGGATTGATGCTGGATGTATCGCGGCATTTTTATCCGAAAGAGTTTGTGATGAGGCAACTCGATGCGATGGCCCGGTTTAAACTGAATACCTTGCATTTGCATCTGACCGATGCGGCCGGATGGCGGTTGCAAATCGATCGGTACCCGCTGCTTACCGAAGTGGCTGCCTGGCGAACGCATAAGGAGTGGAAGCCCTGGTGGTTTGGCGATCGTAAATACCTGCACCGCGATGATCCGGCTGCTCAGGGTGGATTTTATACCCAAGAGGATATTCGTGAGCTAATCCGATATGCAGCCGAACGGCATATTACCCTCATTCCTGAAATTGAAATGCCGGGTCATTCGGAAGAGGTGCTGGCTGTTTATCCCGAACTTTCGTGCACCGGTGTACCTTATAAGCACGGTGAGTTTTGTCCCGGAAAGGATACTACCCTGGCATTTCTTAAAAATGTGCTAACCGAAGTGATGGAGCTTTTTCCTTCGGAATACATTCATATAGGTGGCGATGAGGCGAATAAATCATCGTGGAAGAGCTGTGTCGACTGTCAGGCACGGATGCGCCAACAGGGCTTATCGAACGAAGAAGAGTTGCAGACCTGGTTGATTTCTGAAATGGGAGCTTTTTTGAATTCGAAAGGTAGAAAGCTGCTGGGATGGGATGAAATTATCGAGGGTGGAATTCCTACCGGAGCAACCGTGATGTCGTGGCGTGGTGAAGAGGGAGGTAATAAGGCAATATTGTCGGGTCATCCGGCCGTTATGTCGCCCGGGGAGTTTTGTTATCTCGATTATTACCAGGATGCGCCGCATAGTCAGCCGGAGGCCATCGGAGGGTATACGCCGCTTGAAAAGATCTACTCCTACGAACCTTTTAAAGCAGTAGCCGGCAAGGCAGCTCCGGAATTAATGCGGGGTGTTCAGGCAAATTTGTGGACCGAATATGTGCCAACCGAAGCACATGCCGAAACGATGCTGTGGCCCAGGGCGATGGCATTGGCCGAAATTGGTTGGTCGGCAGTGGCGGACAAAGACTACAAGGCCTTTCGAAAGGCAGCTTTGCGCGAAGTGGACAAGATGAAACGGGAGGGTTATCGACCCTTTGAATTAAAGTCGGAAATTGGTAACCGGCCCGAAGCGCAGTCGAAGCTGAGTCACAAAGCTGTTGGTAAGAAAGTTAGCTATAGTGCACCGTATTCGCAGGCCTATACGGCAGGTGGCGATAGTGCGCTTACCGATGGCTGGCGGGGCGGCTGGACTTATGGCGATAAACGCTGGCAGGGATTTATTTCGCCCCGGCGGCTGGAGCTGATGGTTGATCTGGAGAGAACAATTACAATTAAAAATATAAGCCTTGATTTTATGCAAAGTGAAGGAGCTGAGGTGTTTCTTCCTGCTACTTTTAATATTCAGATTTCCGAAGATGGTGAGAATTTCAGTCAACTCTACGACGAGGTAAATGTTGTGACGAAGACAGGTCAGGTGGTATTCCGGACTTATCAGTGGAAAGGGAAGGCAAAAGCCCGGTTTGTAAAAATTTCGGCACGAAGTGGGAAGGAGTTCGGAGGATGGCTTTTTACGGATGAGGTGGTTGTGGAGTAGAATCAAGAATCAAGAGTCAAGAATCAAGAGTCAAGAATCAAGAGTCAAGACCTTGGATTCTCAATTTTGCCGTTATCCAGGTTCCTGGCTCTTGGTTCTTGACTCTTGGTTCTTGACTCTTTAAAAAAATAAACAGATGAAAAAGATTTTTAGTTGCGTGATAGTCTGGCTTGTTGCCGGTGGAATGCTGCTGGCGCAGGAGCCGGTCGACTTTGTGAACCCGTTCATCGGGACCACCAATTATGGTACCACCAATCCGGGAGCAGTACGGCCCAACGGATTGATGTCGGTAGTCCCGTTTAACGTGATGGGTTCGGAGCTTAACCGCTTTGATAAAGATAAACAATGGTGGTCGACGCCCTATGATCATACGAACCGCTTTTTAACGGGTTTTTCGCACGTCAATCTGAGTGGAGTGGGATGTCCCGATCTGGGCTCGCTGTTGTTGATGCCTACAACGGGTACTTTGACTACCGATTATCGGGAATATGGCTCGGAATATACCGATGAACAAGCAAATCCGGGTTATTATTCGGTACGTTTGTCGAAGTACAAGGTGCTGGCCGAAGTAACTTCTACGCTGCGTACAGGTCGTGCCCGTTTCACATTTCCGAAAGGACGTTCGAATATCTTGTTGAATCTGGGCGAGGGATTGACCAATGAAACCGGAGCTACGGTGCGTTTTGTGGCCGATAATGAAGTGGAAGGTTCAAAGTTGTTGGGCGGTTTTTGTTATGCTCCGAACGCTGTATTTCCCGTGTATTTTGTGATGAAAGTACACAAAGCGCCTGCCTCGTCGGGCTATTGGAAAAAAATGCGCCCCATGGGTGTCGAAGCACAATGGGATTCAACTTCAGGTAAGCACAAGATATACTCAACGTATCGCAAGGCCATCAGTGGCGACGATATTGGTGTGTGGATGAGTTTTGACACTCAGGAAGGCGAAGCAGTTGAGGTTAGTCTGGGGGTGTCGTTTGTAAGTGTCGAAAATGCCCGTCTCAACCTGATGGCTGAACAATTGAACCGGAATTTCGGGCAGATTCGTGAAGAAAGTCGTACGGAATGGAATGAATTGCTTTCGCGCATCAGGGTGGAAGGCGGAAGTGAAGACCAGAAAACTGTTTTCTACACCGGATTGTATCATACGCTTATTCATCCCAATATTCTTCAGGATGTGAACGGTGAATATCCAGCCATGGAAAGTAGTGAAATAAAAACGACTTCCCGAAACCGGTATACTGTATTTTCGTTGTGGGATACGTATCGGAATGTACATCAGTTGATGACCCTGGTGTATCCGGAGCGACAAATCGACATGCTCCATTCGATGCTCGATATGTATCGCGAGCATGGCTGGTTGCCCAAATGGGAATTGTACGGCAGGGAAACGCTTACCATGGAAGGTGATCCTGCCATTCCGGTACTAGTTGATAGCTGGATGAAGGGCTTGCGCGATTTTGATATCAACCTTGCCTATGAGGCGATGTATAAATCGGCTACACTGCCGGGAAGTCAGAATTTATTGCGCCCCGATAACGACGATTACATGAAGTTGGGATATGTGCCACTTCGTCAGCAATACGATAATTCGGTTTCGCATGCCCTTGAATATTACATTGCCGATTATGCATTGTCGACCCTGGCCGGTCATTTGGGGAAAAAAGAAGATGCCGCCTTGTTTCGTCGTCGATCGATGGGCTATCAGAAGTATTACAGTCCTGAATATGGTACCCTGCGTCCCCGATTACCCGATGGAAAATTTTATTCGCCCTTTAATCCGATGCAGGGCGAGAATTTTGAGCCCAGCCCTGGTTTTCATGAAGGGAATGCGTGGAATTACACTTTTTATGTGCCACACGATATTGCCGGATTGGCGCGATTGATGGGAGGGAAAAAGGCATTTGTAACTAAATTGCAGTCGGTGTTTGATTTAAATCGCTACGACCCGGCCAATGAGCCCGATATAGCGTATCCTTATTTATTCAGCTATTTCCCCGACGAAGCCTGGCGGACGCAAAAGGAAGTGCGGCGGTTGTTGGGGCAGTATTATAAGAATAAGCCCAAAGGCATTCCCGGTAATGATGATACAGGTACTATGTCGGCCTGGGCGGTATTCAGCATGATGGGATTTTATCCGGACGTGCCGGGAGTGCCCGAATACACACTCACTACTCCAACATTCGACCGGGTGGTAATCCGGTTGGATCCAAAGTGGCATGGTCGCGATAGTTTGGTAATTGAAACGTCGGCCAGCACCGAAACCCATCCCTATATTCAATCGGTAAAAGCAGGAGGTAAAAACAGGAAGGGTTTTCGAATCAGTCATCAGGACTTGATTCAATCAGGTAAGTTGTATTTTAAGGTATACGATCGAATGAATGAGAGATAACTTTAGGTTTGTTTGTAAATAATAATATATAGAATAGCTAAGTTTGTAAAATAATTTATTTATATTTGCAGAAATATTAAATACCAGAAAAGTATGGAAAGAATTAAAGGATTAATCAATGCGCCATTTACTCCGTTTGACGAGCAGGGCGAGGTGAATTTGAAACCAATTGCAGCTTATGCTGCCATGTTGCAGAAAAATGGTCTCCAGGGTGTATTTATCAATGGATCGAGTGGCGAAGGCTACATGTTGACCGAAGAAGAGCGAATGATGCTGGCTGAGGAATGGGTGAAAGTTTCGCCAGCCGGATTTAAAGTGATTGTACACGTGGGTGCAACCTGTGTAAAATCGAGCCGAAAACTGGCCGAACATGCTCAGAAAATCGGAGCCTGGGGTGTTGGCGCTATGGCAAGTCCGTTTCCAAAAGCAGGTAGGGTGGAAGAATTGGTGAAATATTGCGAAGAAATAGCCATTGGTGCTCCCAATCTTCCATTTTATTTCTATCACATACCGGCCCTGAGTGGAGTGTTTCTTCCGATGTTGCCATTTCTGAAGGCAGTGGATGGTCGTATTCCGAATTTCGCAGGAATAAAATATACATTCGAAAGTTTGTACGAATACAATCAATGTATGAAATATGCCGATGGTAAGTTCGACATGCTTCATGGTCAGGACGAAACAATTCTTTCGGCTTTGGTAATGGGTGGTGCACAGGGTGGTATTGGCGGAACTACCAATTACAACGGACGTGCTTTGGTCGGAATTGGAAATGCATG
This sequence comes from uncultured Paludibacter sp., assembly GCA_964559265.1. Taxonomy (GTDB): domain Bacteria; phylum Bacteroidota; class Bacteroidia; order Bacteroidales; family Paludibacteraceae; genus Paludibacter. The sequence continues at coordinate 40,662 of CAZLHC010000021.1, forward strand.
GTCGGCTGGTGATTTGGAAACAGCACGTGAATTGCAAAATTTCTCGCAGGATGTTATTAACGTAATTGTGAATTACCGGGGTAATATTGTAGGTGGAAAACGAATCATGAAATTGATTGGGTTGGATTTGGGTCGAAACCGCACTCCATTCCAAAATATGACCGATACCGAAGAAGCTTCAATGAAAAAAGAATTGGAAGCAATTAACTTCTTCGAACGCTGTAATCAGTTTTAAATTATTGATCGATGTTATGTTCTAACCGGAACTAGTACAACACAATAATCAGGTATAGTTAACAGCCCCCCAAAATAAGAACTCCGGTAGTGTCAATGGTGCTACCGGAGTTCTTATTTTGGGGGACTGTCTCAGTCGGTTTTTTTTGTGAATCTAAAGCGGGAGCTTTATTGGAGCATCCCGCTTTAAGAGTCGCAGTTATTTTTTGTGGTAAGTAACCGTATTTACCTTGTTCCAGGCACCACGGGTAAAGTCGGGAATCTGCACCGGACGACCTCCGTTTTGAATCGACAGCTTGGTTAGCGGAACCAGACACGACCATTCAGCCGCATCGTACACATCCTGATCGAGCGGAAGGCCGTTGTTGAGGCAATACACCAGGCGATAGTCCATAATAAAGTCCATACCTCCATGGCCGCCCACTTTACGGGCCAGTTCGCCCACTTCTTTCACAATCGGATGTTCGTATTCTTTCAGCATCTGATCCATTTTTTCCTTGCTCAGGAAATTGTGTGCGTTAGGATCAAATGCTAATCCCTGAATCGGGTATTTCTGAGCAAATCCTTTAGTGCCACTTAACACGTGGTGGCGGCTATACGGACGAGGGCTGGTGACATCGTGCTGAATCATCATGGTTTTGCCCTTTTCGGTTTTGATGAGGGTAGTATTGATGTCGCCATGCTTGTATTCTGCTTTGGCCTGTGGAGAGTTTTCGCCGAATTTCTTTTTTGCGTATTCAGTCATGCCAAATTGATCCGACGAAACAGCCACCAGGTAATTCATTTTATCGCCGCGGTGAATGTTCAGTGCGTGAGCAATGGGTCCAAGTCCGTGAGTGGGATAAAGGTTCCCTTCTTCCTCTGCATTGGCTTTCAGTCTCCATTTGTTCCAATAATAGGTTTCGCTGAAGTTCAGGTCGCGCAGGTCGTGAATATATGAACCTTCAGCGTGAACGATTTCGCCGAACAGACCTTTTTGAGCCATATTAAGAGTGGCCATTTCGAAGAAGTCGTAGTTGCAGTTTTCGAGCATCATGCAATGCTGGCGTGTCTTTTCCGAAGTGTCGACTAGATCCCAGAGTTGATCCATATCAAGACCTGCCGGTAATTCAAGTGCAACGTGCTTGCCTTGTTTCATTGCATAAACGCCAATCGGGTGGTGAAGGTCCCAATGTGTACAAACGTATACCAGGTCAACATCTTCGCGTTCGCAAACTTTTTTCCAGTCTTCTTCGCCGGTATAGGTTGCCGGGGTTGGAAGTCCTTTTTGGGTAAGATAGTCGACCGAGCGTTGTACGTATTGAGGATTAACATCGCAAAGTACGGTAATTTTTGCGGTAGGTATAAAGGTGAAACGATGCACGGCTCCCACGCCGCGGTTTCCTAAGCCGATAAAGGCTACCCGGACGGTGTCGATTGGATTGGCACGCAGTTCAATGACGTCGGTTTGACCTTTGGCTCGCTTGGGAGTCTTTACCACAATGGCTTTCTGGTTTTTAGGAGCTGCGGTGGCTTCCATCAACCCAAACTGAGGCAGCATAAGGGCTACCAGTAGCATAATAAATAGTCGTTTCATAACTTGAAGAAAATAATTAATACCAAAGTTTAATTTTGGCTGTAAAATTAGTAAAATTATTTAGAAATTACAAGATGCGAACTTAATTTATCAAATATTTCGTGTTTTGATTATCTTTGCATTCAAAATAAGTGAGTTGAAATTTCAACACGAAGAATTGATTAACGGAGAAAGAGCAGATCCAGAAAGTATGCGTTGGTTTTTATATTTATCGTACAACGGTACCGCCTATCATGGATGGCAGGTGCAGCCCAATGGAATTTCGGTACAGGAGGTGCTGGAGCGTTCGTTGACCGTTTTGTTACGGGTGCCGGTGACCATTACGGGTGCCGGCCGTACCGATTCGGGAGTGCATGCCCGGCTGATGGTGGTTCATTTTGATACCGACGGGCAGCTTCCGCCCAAATTTTTACAACGGATCAATAGTATTTTGCCCCGCGATATTGCTGTGCACCAGGCACGTGCCGTGCAGCCCGATGCTCATGCCCGGTTCGATGCTGTTGCCCGCTATTACGAGTATCATGTGCATTGTGGAAAGGATGTATTCAGCGAGAAATTGTCGGTTCAGCTACAGAGGGAACCTGATTTCGAAGCTATGAATAAAGCGGCTGCTATTCTGATGGAATATACCGATTTTACCAGTTTTAGTAAGCTACACACGGATGTAAAAACTAATAATTGCGTTCTAAAGGCGGCTGAATGGAAGCCCTCCGGAGCTGGTTGGGTGTTTACAATCGGGGCTGACCGGTTTTTACGGAATATGGTTCGCTCGGTGGTGGGGACCTTGTTGGAAGTTGGCTATGGTAGAATGACAGAACAAGAGTTGAGGGAGGTTGTTGAAGCAAAAAACCGCTGTAAAGCCGGAGTGTCGATGCCGGCTCACGGATTATACTTGGTGGATGTTCAGTATCCGGAAAATATTTTTTTGGATTGAATATTTTTTATTTCAATAATTTATTGTACTTTTGCAAGCCCAAATAGAAGTGCACGAAAAATATAAAAATAATAAGATATGAAAAGTGGAATTCACCCCGAAAGTTATCGCACGGTAGTGTTCAAGGACATGTCGAACGGCGATACGTTTTTTTCTCGTTCAACAGTGAACACAAAAGAAACAATTGAAATTGATGGCGTTAGCTATCCTATTGTAAAGCTTGAAATTTCGAGCTCGTCGCATCCTTTCTACACTGGTAAATCGAAACTGGTGGATACTGCCGGACGTGTTGATAAGTTCATGAACCGTTATGCAAAACGGATGGATAAAAAATAATTGATTCCTCACCGAATAAAAAAAAGGAGATGCGAAAGTGTCTCCTTTTTTTTGGAGTCAAGAGTCAAGAGTCAAGAGTCAAGACGCGGGAATTTCAATGTTACCGTTATCCTGATTCTTGGTTCTTGGCTCTTTCTTCATGTTACCGTTATCCTGGTTCTTGGCTCTTGATTCTTGATTCTTGGCTCTTGGTTCTTTCTTCGTAAATATCTTCTTGAAAATATTCCAATAGTACTCAAACATTTCGCGCATATTATTGAAATCTTCGCGATAAATAAGACCTACCCCCTGTGTGGTTTTAGCTTCGCGCAACTGTGCCCGGTCGATGGTATGGTTGTAGGCTGTAAAGCGTAATTTTCCCGACTCCACGAGTTTATATTCCAGGTCAAAGTCGCCGATAAATTTGTTTTCACTAATATTGTCATTTCGATAGCCAATATTACCATTTATCACCAGGCGATTGTTGGGCTGAATTAAAATCTGAGCTTTTACCTCATCCGATTCGGCATTGGTTTTCTGCCAATCGACACCGATCGAAAAAATATTGGTGTTTAGCGTGCTTTGAATCCAGTTGTTGATTTGTGAACTCACTGTAGCGGTGGCAAACGATAATCCTTCGTTTACACCTACGGCAGCGGTGGTTCGCATATAGTCGGGTGTAAAGAATTTGTGGAACAGCAACAGGTACAAAATCTGCCGGTTCATCATTTCCTCGGTATTTACAACGTTAGTAACGCGGCTCTTAACACTCTCATCGCTCGAAGGCAGATCAATACCAAAGCGGATGGTAGGCGACATAAGATCGTCGGTAAGGTAGAGCAGGCAATGAACCGGCACAGTGGAGCGGGAAGTTACTTGTTGCAATTCACTGGGTTCGAGAAGGTCGGTAAGCGATGCGGTTAGTGGATAATATCCATTAATGTTAACTTGTGCCTCAAACGGGTCGCCCGTCCATGCAATGGTACTGCCCCGGTTGATTCTGAATTCTTTCCGGATCACAGTTTGAAGTGTAAACAGGTAATTTCCCTGTTCGAGTTCAACAGTTCCAAACAAGTCGACATCCGAAAACGTATCGAATCGGATCCTTAAATTTCCGCGCCCCCGTCCGGTAATTTTGTCTCCAGCCCGCGGATCGACTAAAATTTCAATTTCAGCTTCAGGTGTTAATTCAAGCTGAATGTCGGTTTTAACATTGAACCGATTGTCGTCCACGATAATACGCTGATTGCGCGAAGCCTCTTCAGTTTCGTAAGTTGCCAGGCTTTGCTTGTTTTCAAACCGGATAAAGTCGCCTTCGAGCACCGACGATGAACTCGCCATCGATAAGTAGCATTTTGTTTTGGGCCGCGAAACTCCATTCACCACTATATTAGTTTCAGAAAAATCGCCGAAAATACGAGCCTGACCACTTGCGTAGGCTTTGCCATAAAAGAAATCATCGTCTTTCGAGGTGGTGTTCATCACCATCAGATTGTCGGTAAGAATTCGAACATCGTATACCATATTGCCGAAACCGCCATCGTGTGCAATGGCTCCGTTGGCGGTAGCCCGGTTACGCTCTTCATCGTACAGGGTCAACGAATTTATTTCAATATTATTGGGAGTGAGAATCACCCTGTCGTTGAAGCGATAAGTGGTTTGCAACATGTCGATAGTTACTTGTCCGCCACTTACCATCAGGTCGCCCGTAAACCGTAATTTTTTGGTAGGGCCCGCAATCCGGAAATCGCCCTGAGCCATACCCCCGAAATTACTGGCCACTCCTTCGAAATAACGATTCAGAAACTTTACCGGAAAACGCTGAGCTTTGATTTGTAAATCAAGTGAATCGGCCGAGGGAGTAAAATGGCCCCCTAATTTAGCAACCGGCATTTGCTTCTCAGTGAGGATTTCACCTTGAATGTCGAGTCGGCGTGATTCCTGATTCCAATGGGTGTTTATTGAGCTATTTCCCAGGATGGAATCGTTAAGCGACATATTTTCGACATAAACATCAGCCAGGTATATGGGTTCTTTTAGTAGACTATAAAGTAGTAAATCGCCGGTTATTAAGCCTCCAATTGAAACTCCTCTCAGATTTATCAATCGCATTACATAATCCAGATTCAAATCGTTCATAGTAACCAACAAGCTATCGTTGCGGTTTTCAGAGGCTATCCCATCGATGTGAATAAACTGGTTTTGACTTTCGAACAAAAAGTTACGAATCGAAAGTCCTTCGGTTTTTTTATAACGGGCTTCTGAAGCACGAAGGTTCCAGATGGAGTCGGAGAGAATAATTTCAGTAGGCAGTAACCGACTCAGTACCGTGAGCTCGCCATCTTCACGGCTTAGCCGGGTGCGGGTGTTTATTTCTCCCGCATTTGTTATAGCATCGTTGTTTTGCCACATGAGCCGCGCATCCAGCTGATCCTTAAATGCACTCGCCGAAAGTACAATGTTCTGTAAATCATCTTTGCGATTATACATGCGGGTACGTCCTGTCAGTACCAATTGTTGCTGCCGGTTGTTAGCCAGATTTAACACAAAGTTTTCGAAATTCCGTGTCCCTGTCGACAGGGCGTCAAGGTTGGCAGTAAGTTCGATACGGTTGCTCGATTCGTTGATGTCGCCCCGGATGGTTGCTACCCCTCCCAGTCGGTAGGGTAGACGAAGTACCCTTACAATCTCTGCCGTATTCTCAAGTTTTAAATCAATCCGGATATTATTCGGTAAGTATTTTTTGTTCGTATTGTCATCGGCCAGCGAAGGCAGGTATTGCGCCAAAACCATTTTGAATGTATTCCCAATGGTGCTGTACTTAAAGTCGCCCGAGAATGAACCATTTAAGTAGTCGGAGCGGATGTCGATATGGGTAAAATCGTCGCCTGTACGCGAATTAAAATGGATTGCATTGGCCGAAAGTGAATCGTTGAGATATTGGAAGTGAATGTCGTCGATTTGTAAATTACCATTCAGGTTGTCGAGGTTATTTCCCGTTAAGTTGGTAGTGCCATGAAACGATAACCGCGAATCGGGATATCCGTTTAGCAGGTTCAATGCGTGCAGGTTGGTGTTGCTGAGTACCAAATCAAAATTAAATACAGGTAAACGTGGATTCCTGAAATCCAGTATTCCGGTAAAATCGGCGTTTATATTGTCGTCTTTTACCTGAATATTACCATTAAAACCCGTTCCATCGTACTCGCCCTTTAACATCGCATTGGAATACGTATACCGGTTAAAATCCAGTTGATCAACGGTTGCCGAAAGTGTTCCTTTTAAGTTCAAATCACCCAGCTTGGTGCCTTTTGTGTTCATCATCATCCGCACTGAGCCAAACTGAGAACTGTTCAGAAACCGACCTAATTCGAAATTGGAAGTACGAAGTGTTCCATTGTAGTACAAATCACGCAGATGATTTTCGAACCGTAGCGAAATATCCGACGAGATATTTCCAAGACTCGTTTTTACAATTCCAAAGGCAACCAAATCGCTTAAAAACCCGGTAATATTTCCCTGGTACGACAATAGACCTAACCTACGCATTTCTTCAGGTAGCAGAAATGGCCGGTTCTGAATTCGGGCTACCAGATCCTGAACTTCGGCATGAGTTGCCTGAAGATTATCGACTTTGGCATAAATAAACGACTCTTCAAAGTTGGGTAATCCATTTATTTCGATCGAACCTTTCATTCTCACTGTTGAACCATAGGCTATCGAAAGGTCACGGGCTTTCAGACTCGATAACCGGCCCGAAATAAGTGCATTCAGCTTAACTTTATCGGTCGATCCTTTGAAACCGGGCAGGAACGCCCGTAAATCGTGAAGTGAAACCTGTGCATCCTTAATTGGAAGCCGGACCGAAACAGAGGGACTAAAGGAGAGAATATCCTGTAACCGATCGGCTTGCAATTCAATTTTTTTAACCGATAATTTCGAATTAGGCATTTCAATTCCGGCATTTAGGATATTGACTCCCCGATGCGAACCTTTAGCTCTGAAAGAAATATTATCGACAGTTAGCCCCGACTGCTCTTCAGCAGTAAGATAGTGTAGCTCAATATCCAGGCTGTCGCGGGTAAAGGTAGTAATTGCTAACTCCAAGTTTATATTTTCGATGCGAATCCGGTCGGGATTAAAACCTGTAAAATCGCGTTCACGTGTGAAGTCTGAATAGTCGAGTTTCGAATTCCGAAGGGTTAATTTGTTGATGTTTAATTCGTAAAATGTGCTGTCGTTGGTAATCGAATCGGGTTTTACTAAAAAGTGAAAGTTCATCACTCCATCCGATTCTTTTTGAAGATTTACATATACCTTGTTGAAATTAAGCGATGATATAGAAATTTTCTTCCTGAAAAGCTGCCAAAATTCAAAATCGGCATCAATTGCCTGAGCGTGTACCAGTGTGTCGCCGCCCTGGTCTTCAATAAGTACATGTTGCAGACGAAAACTGTTGAAAAATCGGTAGCGTACTGTCCCAACGCTTACGTTTGTGTTGTATCGCTGAGAGAGTTCCCTGGTTAAAGTGTCTACTACGAAGTTCTGTACCGTACTGAATTGCAGCAGGATAGCAGGAGTTATCATCAAGATGAGTATGCTGATGGTAACAAACAGGAATATTTTTGTTGATTTTTTTATACCTTTGGGCTTTAAAACGTACAAAAATAGAGATTTCTCCCGAATGTACAATACATAATAGGAGATTACACGAGGGCTATCATGCAGTCAACATTAATTTTAGGAATCGAATCGTCGTGCGACGATACTTCGGCAGCCGTACTTCGCGATGGGGTGCTTTTGTCGAATGTAATTGCCAGTCAGAAAGTTCACGAGGAATACGGGGGAGTTGTGCCGGAACTGGCATCCCGCGCCCATCAACAAAATATTATTCCCGTAGTTCACAAGGCCTTAACCGATGCTGGTGTAAGCAAAGAAGAATTGAGTGCCATTGCATTTACCAGCGGTCCTGGTTTGTTGGGTTCGTTACTTGTCGGGACTTCATTCGCAAAAGGGTTTGCGCAGGCTTTGCAACGGCCACTGGTTGAAGTGAATCATTTACAGGCACATGTACTTGCACATTTTATTAAAACTCCCGCGGGCAACGATAGTATTCCCGAATTCCCTTTTTTGTGCCTGCTGGTCTCGGGGGGTAATTCGCAACTGATCGTGGTTCGTTCTCCTTCTGATATGGAGATTATAGGTCAAACCATCGACGATGCTGCCGGAGAAGCTTTTGATAAATGTGCTAAAGTGATGGGATTGCCCTATCCGGGCGGCCCGTATGTCGACAAACTGGCACAGACCGGTAATCCGGAGGCATTTCGCTTTGCCCGTCCCTCTATAGCCGGTTACGATTATAGTTTTAGCGGACTGAAAACATCGTTTTTGTACAAAGTTCGTGAGTTAGTGGCAGAGAATCCAACGTTTATAGCCGATAATCTGAACGATTTGTGTGCATCTATTCAATTTACTATTGTCGAAATTTTACTTAAAAAAGTAAAGAAGGCAGCTATTGATTTAAATATTAAGTCGATAGCGCTTGCGGGCGGAGTGTCGGCAAATTCCGGCTTACGTGCCGGATTACTGCAGATGGGAGGCAAATTGGGTTGGAAAACCTATATTCCGCCGGTTCAGTTTACTACCGATAATGCGGCTATGATAGCCATGGCCGGACATTTCAGGTTTCTCGAAGGGCGTTTTGCCGGATTGGGAGTGGTGCCCTATGCCCGTGTTTCGCCAATTTTATAAAATACATTCGTAGACTATGCAACACTTAATGCAACAGGCGATTGATTTATGGAAGGACCAGGTAGTCAACTGGCCACTTGCAGCCCATTATTATACCAGTCTGAAAAATGTAAGTACCCGCGAATTTCAATTTGACACTACGCGAATAGTGGTTCAGTTTAATCCGGCCCGTATCGGGTCAACCGCGGCAAAAACCGATGCCGCCTCCATTGCAGAACGGCCGTGTTTTTTATGTGCCCACAATCGACCGGCTGAGCAGAAAGAAATTGATGCAGGAGATTTTCTGATTTTAGTTAATCCTTTCCCCATTTTTCCGCAGCATTTTACCTTGCCACACAAGGAGCATCTTCCGCAACAAATTTTACCGTATTACCGCGATTTTCTGTATTTTGTAACAGAACTCGACGAATGTGTAGTTTTCTACAACGGCCCTCAATGTGGTGCCTCGGCTCCCGATCACCTTCACTTTCAGGCAGGAAACAGAGGCTTTTTACCCCTGATGGCCGATTATGAACGTTGGAAAGAGCACCGTGCGGTGGTAGTAAACAAAGTGCCGGGTGCAGTGCTGATGCGTTTCCCGGGAGCTTTACGCAAGGTGCTGGTTATCGAGGCCGAAACGATCGAAGCTTCTGTGAGTTTATTTGAGACGCTCTATGGCGAATTAAGCAAGGGCCTGCCGGGTGAACCAATGATGAATGTGATTGGTTTTCGGGAGAACAAAAAATGGATTACATTTGTACTTCCACGAAGTGCGTTCCGACCTTCGCAGTTTTATGCTCCGGCCGACCAACAACTACTCATCAGCCCGGCTGCCATCGAAATGGCCGGTATCCTTATCACTCCTGTGGAAGAGCATTTTAATAAACTGACAGCCGAACTGATTCGCGATATCTATTCGCAAATCAGTCCTGATCTGCCATAAATTGAACAACTATTGATGCCATGATCGAACCAGTTATAAAAGTAGGAATACTTGCCGATACCAGGGTTTCGTTTTCGCTCGAAGGCGTTTACCGCTGTCGGGGAAAAGAGTATTCGGGTTTATATCAGTGTACTCTTGTCGATGATAAAATATTTATCGGAGATGAGTGGTTAGCCGAATGGTTGCTGGAACCACTTGATTCATCATCGGTTTTCGAATTGCACAACGTGGCCATAGGGATCGATTTTCATTGGGAGCGTCGCGAAACGCAGCGTTTCTCAGGTGCCCTTCAGTTAGTTCCCGAGAAAGGGAAAATCAGGGTGGTGAATCGCATTTCGACTGAGGAGTATTTGCTCAGCGTTATCTCCAGCGAGATGTCGGCCAACGCTTCGCTCGAATTACTAAAAGCGCATGCCGTAATTTCACGCAGCTGGCTGTTGTATCCGATCCTTTATCCTGAAACAACAGTAAGTACCTGTTCTGCTTGTAAATCAGACGATTCGCACGTCAGTAAGTGGTACGAACGCGATGCGCATGTACACTTTGATGTTTGTGCCGACGACCATTGCCAGCGTTATCAGGGACAAACAAAAGCGAGTACACAACAGGTTCAGGAAGCAATTGATCAAACCCGTGGCAGGGTACTCATGTACGATAACCGGATTTGTGATGCCCGTTATTATAAAGCATGCGGAGGGGCTACCGAAAAATTCAGCTCCTGCTGGGCCGAAACCGATTTCGACTATTTGCAGCCGGTTCGCGATTGGGATGCGGATACCCGCTTCCCCGATTTAACCAACGAAGACAATGCCCGCGAGTGGATTCTTTCGTCGCCCCCGGCTTTTTGTAATACCGATGATGGAGCTGTGTTGGCGCAGGTGTTGAATAATTTCGACCAGGAAACCACCGACTTTTACCGTTGGAAAATTAGCTATACGCAGGCTGAGCTAACTGATTTACTACTTCGCAAGTCGGGAATTGATTTTGGATCAGTAGTGAAACTGGAAGCGGTGGAACGTGGACCTTCGGGACGAATAATTCAATTAAAAATTACCGGCACCTTACAGACCGTTACAGTGGGTAAAGAGCTGGAAATCCGGAAATGGCTTTCCGAATCGCATCTGTACAGTTCTGCTTTTGTGGTGGAAATGGTTCCGGGCGATTCAGTCACTCCCGAAGCATTTCGTATATACGGAGCCGGTTGGGGACATGGTGTGGGGTTGTGCCAAATTGGAGCAGCAGTAATGGGCGAGAAAGGGTATTCCTATCAACATATATTAACGCATTATTTTAGCCATGCAGAAATTACAAAAATCTATTAATCCCTGGGCCTGGGTGCCGACCCTTTATTTTGCACAAGGCATTCCGTATGTAATTGTGATGACGGTTTCGGTAATCATGTACAAACGTTTCGGCATTTCGAATACCGATATCGCTTTGTATACCAGTTGGTTGTATCTGCCCTGGGTGATAAAGCCTTTCTGGAGCCCTATCGTCGATTTATTCAAAACCAGGCGCTGGTGGATTGTTAGTATGCAATTGCTTATAGGGGCAGGATTTGCCGGTGTGGCGCTCCTGATTCCTATGCCTTTTTATTTTCAGGCAACACTGGCTGTGTTTTGGCTGATGGCGTTCAGTTCGGCTACCTACGATGTGGCAGCCGATGGTTTTTATATGCTGGCACTCGACGAAGGAAAGCAGTCGTTTTTTGTAGGGATACGTAGCTTGTTTTATCGTTTTGCAATGATTGCCGGACAGGGAATTCTGATTGTTTTTGCCGGTGCTATGGAGCGGGTTACCGGGAATATCCGGCTGGCATGGACCATTACTTTTTTTGTGCTAACAGGTATATTCTTATTGTTGATGATGTATCACCGGTTTGCATTGCCCCGCCCGGAAAGTGATAAGCAACAGGGGCAAGTGGACAATAACCAGATGCTAAAGGAGTTTGGAGTAACTTTTCTTTCGTTTTTTAAGAAAAAGGGTATTGTATTGTCGTTAACTTTTTTACTGGTTTACCGTCTGGGCGAAGCCATGCTGGTAAAACTTGCACAACCTTTCATGCTCGATCCGGTTTCCGAAGGAGGTTTAGGCCTGAGTACGGAGCAAATAGGCTTAGCCTACGGAATAGTTGGTGTGGCTGCATTGGTGTTGGGCGGCATTCTGGGTGGGATAGCCATTTCGTGGAAAGGGTTGAAATTTTGGATATTACCCATGGCACTATCGATAACACTTCCCAATCTGGCCTATGTGTATATGGCTCTTTTTCAACCCGAAAGTTACTCAACGGTATTGATATGTGTGGCTATTGAACAATTTGGATACGGATTTGGGTTTGCAGCATTTCTGATGTATATGATTCATGTGGCCGAAGGAGAGCACAAGACCGCTCATTATGCCTTTGCTTCGGGATTTATGGCACTGGGAATGATGCTGCCGGGGATGTTGGCAGGCTGGTTGCAGGAGTCGGTAGGGTATCAGTGGTTCTTTATAATTATTGTAGTACTAACTATTCCGACTGTGCTGGTTGCTTCGTTTGTAAAGATTGATGCGGCCTTTGGCAAGAAAAAATAAATATTTTGAGTAATTTTGCTGCGGATTTCAGT
>CAZLHC010000021.1:53099-55315 GCA_964559265.1 uncultured Paludibacter sp.
ATTCTGGGTGCCGGAAAAATGGGCACATTTATAACCGATGTGCTTTGTTTTCAGCACGAAGTGGCGCTGTTCGATACCGATGCACACCGCTTGCGTTTTGTGTTCAATACACTTCGGATGACCCGCTACGAGGAGGTGGAGGAATTTAAACCCGAACTTGTCATCAATTGTGTGACACTCAAGTACACCATCGATGCCTTTCGTTCGGTATTGCCTTATCTGCCTGCTAATTGCATTCTTTCCGATATTGCTTCGGTAAAGACAGGTCTGAAGGAATATTATGCCGAAACAGGTATGCGCTATGTTTCTACTCACCCGATGTTTGGGCCCACTTTTGCCACGCTCGATAACCTGAGTAACCAGAGTGCCATAATTATATCGGAATCGGATCATTTGGGAAAAGCATTTTTTAAAGATATGTACGGTTCGCTCCGGTTGAATATATTTGAATATTCTTTTGAAGAGCACGATCAAACTATCGCCTATTCACTCTCTATCCCCTTTGCTTCGACCCTGGTTTTTGCCTCGGTAATGCGCCATCAGGAAGCGCCGGGGACAACGTTTAAGCGGCATATGGATATCGCTAAAGGCTTGTTGTCGGAAGATGATTATTTATTGACTGAAATTCTGTTTAATCCTTTTACCCCTCAGCAGGTAGAGAATATTCGTCAGGAACTCAAATCGTTGCTGGATATGATTGAAAAGCGGGATACGGTGGCTATGCAGGGATTTCTTAAAAAAGTACGAGCAAACATCTCTTAAAATTATTTATATATGGAATCAAAAGACAAAGTACTGGATGCAATGAAAGCGGCAGGTAAGCCGGTAAAAGCAGGAGAACTGGCCGAAATGACCGGTTTGGACAAAAAAGAAGTCGACAAAGCCATGAAAACATTAAAAGCGGAAGGCGCTATTGAGTCGCCTAAAGTGTGTTTCTGGCAACCAAAAGCGTAATTAAAATTTTCGTGATATGCATTATTCAGAAATTCAGTCGGTTAAACAACGTTTTGCAATAATTGGTAATTCGGAGCTGCTCAACAGGGCCATCGATATTGCTGTGCAGGTGGCTGCTACCGATCTGTCGGTGCTCATTACCGGTGAAAGTGGAGTGGGAAAGGAGACTTTTCCGCAAATTATTCATCAGTATAGCCATCGTAAACATGGGCCTTACATTCCTGTAAATTGCGGTGCTATACCCGAAGGTACCATCGATTCTGAGTTGTTTGGTCACGAAAAGGGTTCATTTACAGGTGCCACCGGCGATCGCAAAGGGTACTTTGAGGTCGCCGATGGTGGTACTATTTTTCTCGACGAAGTGGGCGAATTGCCGCTTTCGACTCAGGTTCGACTGTTGCGGGTACTCGAAACGGGAGAATTTATTAAGGTAGGATCTTCCAAAATACTGAAAACGAATGTGAGGGTAGTTGCAGCCACTAATATGATTATGAAACAGGCCATCCGCGATGGTCGTTTCCGTGAAGATTTATATTACAGGCTTAATACCGTACCCATCTTTGTGCCACCACTTCGCGAACGGAAAGAGGATGTAGTGTTGTTGTTCCGGAAATTTGCTTCCGATTTTGCCGATAAATACCGAATGCCTTCGGTCAAACTTACCGAAGAGGCTAAAGTGATGCTTACAAATTATTACTGGCATGGCAACATTCGCCAACTTAAAAACATCACCGAGCAAATCTCGGTTATCGAGCAACAACGCGAAATCACTCCCCCGATTTTGAAGACTTATCTTCCTAACGAAGACGTGGAGCGTTTGCCAGCAATTTTCGCTTCACATGTCGATACTAAAACATTTAGCAGCGAACGGGAGATTTTATACCAGGTGTTGTTCGATATGAAAAAGGATATGAACGACCTTAAAAAACTGGTCCATGAAATAATGAATGGTCAGCATCAGGCAGCTCCTCAGTTTGCCGAGTCGGCCGAATTAATATTGAAAAGAGATACAGAACTCAAAGAGACACCCTTTTTACGACATGGCCCTTATACGGAGGAAGACGATCTGACCTATCAGGTTGCCGAAGAGTTTGATGATGTGGAAACCACTCCGCATCCGCAGAGTCTGGAAGAGATGGAAAAGCAAATGATTCGTAAAACGCTTGAGAAGCACAGGGGGCGGCGGAAAGCGGCTGCTGAGGAATTGAAAATATCGGAACGTACCCTTTACCGGAAAATTAAAGAATATGGAATTGAATAAA
>CAZLHC010000022.1:0-53961 GCA_964559265.1 uncultured Paludibacter sp.
ATGAAAAAGAACCGCGAAGTAAACAAACATTCGCAACCCTCCGACTGGTTCTTCGTAATCTGGCTCTTCCTGATGGGCTTCACCGCCTTTGTGGTACGCCTGTTTATCGATTTCGACTGGCTGGAAAGTAACAAATGGTTGTACATTGTGCATTTCACCGTGCTGGCACAATGGGCATTGCTTATTGTACCTTTCGGAAAATGGACGCACTTTTTGTATCGGTCGTTTGCAATGTATTTTGCAAAATTGAAAGATTGAGTTTCACTCAGATAAAGTAAAGCCGCCCGGTTTATCGAAAGATGGACCGGGCGGTTTGGTAGTTGGAAAAAATCAGTATTTTTGCGCATCTTACAATCTAAATACGGGTTTCAATATGAAAGCAGTAATATTTGACAAAAAGAGCACTTCCGAGAAATTAACCTACTGTGAGGTAGAAAAACCGACTCCGGCTGAAAATGAACTTTTAGTTCAGGTGTATGCAGCATCCATCAATGCCGCTGACTATCGAATGCTCCAACTGGGCTTTCCTCCGAAAAAGAAAATATTTGGAGCCGATGTAGATGGTATTGTTGAGGCTGTAGGAAATAATGTGAAAGACTTTAAACCAGGGGATAGTGTCATCGGTGAGCTGTCGGGTGTTGGTTTTGGCGGATTCGCTGAATATGTATGTGCCTCCGAAAAGGCTTTCGTACATAAACCGGAGGAACTTACAGTTGAGAATGCCGCAGCTTTACCACTTGCGGCCACAACCGCATTACAGGCACTACGAAATAAAGGCAAAATCGCACAAGGTTCGCAGGTATTAATTATCGGCAGCAGTGGTGGTGTTGGAAGCTATGCAGTTCAAATCGCAAAATACTATGGTGCAATTGTTACCGGAATGTGCAGTTCGAAAAATGAAGTACAAACCCGTTTGATAGGCGCCGACCAGGTTATTGATTATACCAACATAAAACTATCCCAAATCGACGGCAACTATGATCTGATAGTAGGTATTAATGGAAGTTATTCCTTACGTAGCTGTAAAAAGCTTTTAAAACCCAATGGCAATTATATCATGGTGGGCGGTACATTCAGCCATATATTCAAGTCAATTCTGTTTGGCTGGATATTGTCTTTCGGCTCGAAAAAAATTGGATCTATTACTGCAAAATCAAATATCGACGACCTGAAATTCATTGTACAACTTGCGAAAGAGGGTAAGATTAAACCTGTGATTGACCGAAGTTTCAGTCTCAGTGAGACGGCAGAAGCGTTTGGATACATCAGAGAAAAACATGCAACAGGAAAAGTAATAATTAAAATCGTGGCACAGTGAGGCCCTACAACTTAATTCGGTTTTCGTTGACAAGGGTTTCCACTTCCTGAATTATCTCAGTTGTCCGTTGCTTAGTAAGCCCCGCTTTGGCAGCTACTGCCATCATATCAGCAGTAGTTGGTTCACCAATGTTATTTACGGTTGTGGTATGAAAACCGTTAAAACCACTGCCTGGTAAGAGATCGTAGGCAGGCGAGAGCTTCCAGTCGTTGTTGATCAACTGAAACGAAAAATTCTTTGCATGATCATCCCGATTTCGGATAGTAACATTAAACACCATCAACCGAAACAACGCATACACTTCTTCCATGTTTTTTGTAAGAATATGGCACAGTTGAAGCAAATCGCCATAATCGAGACAGGGAATCCGGTAATCGGCATTTAACAAACCGGCAGCACTCATTGTGTGGATTTTCCCCATTGGGGTTCTATCAAATCGTTCCACTCCAAAATACTTCCCTTCGAAAAGTCTGGTCTCAGGCATTGTAATCCCACATTTCTTAGCCAGTAAGGAATATTCGTATTCAATAATACCCACAGAAGCCGGGTCCATGCTTGCTTTAAACTTTACAAGCCATTCACGGCCGTCGATTGTTACAAATACCTTAGGTCTTGCCCCCCCGGATGAACCTCCATAGTTATACAAAGTGTCGAGCGATTCTCCTACATAATCAGAATTTAGAATCTTTTCCGTTTCAGTTGCCAGCGTATCGAAATCCGGAATTTCTTCAGCTGTTGATTCACTAAAATCGGGTCTGTACTCCAACGCTCCCCGACCTGTACTTCCGATGAGCGCTAAACGTTGAAGGATGGTAAGCTTTGCCGGATCAATCTGTTTGCTTTTCATATAACGATCGAGAAGGAGATGGCCCCAGCCATCGGGCAGACTATCATCGAACACACCGAAACCGCCCTTGAATGGATCGCGTTTGGCAATGAAAACCTGCGGTTTAAGTGGCAGAAAAAAAGGAGAAATTGATACACCTGAAGTTAACCAGGCAGGTTCATATTCAAAAGCACACAGAAAATCGGGTGTCAGCGCGATCCGACCGACTTTTGCCGAATTCATAAAAACCTCTACGACTTTAACATCATTCATTGCGCGACCCTCTCTTTCTTTTTTTTACTTCCTGCATTTTCAATACATCGTCAATGCTCCGGTAGGTCTTTGTCGAAAACAGTTCAACAAGTCCATCAACCTCATCAAGCGCAATAGCGCACAACACCAGATTACGCAGGGTTATTTCGCCGGTATTTTCAAAGTTCCGATACGCATCGTAACCAACACCGGCACGTTTAGCAAAAGCCTTTTGGGTAAGATTACGCTCCAGCCTTCTGTCTTTTACCTTTATTGCTATTTCTTTTAGGATAGAATCAGGTGTTCTGTTTATAATTGTGCTAATATCCATATTTAAATGCAATATTATATATTAAATGTGTATATTCACATAGTTGCAAAGATAAAAAGAATTATCAACACCTACAACTTTAGCTGCTAAAAAAGCATATCGATTTCCCATTTATTTTTCTTATTTTTGAAGTTTGAAATTAACAAACTATGGCTAAAAAAGAAATGGCCGAGGCCCTCACCAACCTGATATGGGATGTACACAAAGAATTTAATGCCGGCGACGCCCTCGGAATCGACTTTGAAGAAAAAGCCTTTTATGACATTCTGAAGGAACTGTGCAAAAAGTACGACTTCAGCTATCCCGACGACAAACTTATCGATTTATCGAAAGCTGTGAAATTAATTGTTGATAGTCAGGCCCGGTTCCCCGACTGGAACAAACGCGACGACATTAAATCGGCCCTGAAAGCAGAGCTGATACTGATACTGGACGAATTTGGGTATCCACCTGTTGAGCGAGACGAAGTGTATGTAGAAATATTCGAACAAGCAGAGAACTTTAAGAAAAACAGAAGTTGAGAATTTTGAAGAAATGACAACAACTATCACCTTTTTTGCCAACCAGGAGGATTTCAGAGCCTGGCTGGAGCTGAATCACGAAACAGCAAACGAACTGATAGTAGGCTTTTACAAAGTAAAAAGCGGAAAGCCCTCCATGACCTGGTCGCAGTCGGTGGACCAGGCACTGTGTTTTGGATGGATCGACAGTATTCGCAAAACCATCGACAGCGAGAGTTATAGCATTCGGTTTACACCGCGTCGCAGCAACAGCATATGGAGCCAAATCAACATCGACAAAATTGAAGAACTTACCAAAGCAGGGCTTATGAAACCGGCCGGGTTAAAAGCCTTTAGTTTAAAAAAAGATGACAAATCGGGGATTTACTCGCACGAAAGCAAGGCCTTAACTGCCGATTCAGAACTGGAGGTCAGATTCGGCACAAAACCGGAAGCCCGGGAGTTTTTTATGAAACAGGCGCCCTCGTACAGAAAGGCTGTAATACATTGGATAATGAGTGGCAAACAGGAAGCAACCCGCATGCAGCGACTCGAAAAATTGATCCATTCGTGCGAACAACAGAAAAAATTATAAGTTAAAATGGGATTCTTTTAGTAGATTTGCAAAAAAACAATTTCATGATTATTTTCAGTAAAAAATCGATACACCGCTGGAGCTACTGGCGTACAAAGAGTAAACTTTTCTTTTGTTTAACATCCGGAGCACTGTACGCCATTTTTTCATTTAGTTTCAGAATACTATTTGAAATAATAAGCGGATTTGACGAAAACAGTCTGGATGCATGTATGGGCATTGCATTGGGTGCATTTATCGGAGGTTCATTTCTTAGTATAGCTTTTTGGTACGAGAACGAACGCAGGTTTAAGCAATCATTGCGGGGCTGATTTAATCTGCAACCAACTCATAAAAACACAAGCAGGTACATTACTTACGGATTTCTCAATTATTATATCTAATTTTGAAGCGTTGTACGAACAATCATTGGCTACATAATTAACGAGCACTCAACTGCCGAATTCTCTGAAATAATGAAAAACATCATCTTATTATTTTTAGCCACAAGTGTGACTATGAGCATTTTCCCGCAAACCACCTTCGAGAAATTGTACAATCCTTTGTATGGCTCAGGCACCCTGGTGAAAGCCGACACCAGCGGGTTCTACCTGGGGGGATATGCCCACTTGAATGGAGGTAACAAATCAACCCTGATAAAAACGGACTGGCAGGGAGAAATAATCCGGGAGCAGGCATTTCCGAATGAATACGGTTCAATTCGTATAGTTAACAATAATGAGTTTGTTTTTCTACACAATCCTTCAAATCTGATTACCAAGTCGGATGTAAGGGTTACCAAAATGAACCTGGCGGGCGATATAAACTGGAGTAAAACCTATGTAAAACAAAACTGGGATGAGCCGGAAAAGATTATACCAACCAGCGACAAAGGATACCTGGTGGTGGGACATTCAAACAGCCTGCCTGGCATCCTGGCGCCCCATCCTTATGATGCTTACATTCTTAAACTTAATCAATCCGGCGATACTCTGTGGTCAAAAATGATAGGTGAGCCTGCCATTAATGAGTATGCATGGGATGCCATTGAAACTGCCGACAGGAACTATTTCGTTACCGGAAACGATGCTACTGGCAGGGTATTGCTTTTCAAACTGGATGCTTCAGGGACACTACTCTGGACAAAAAAATACAAGAATAATTACCACAACCAGCCCAATTGCATTGCACTTACCAACGATAACTACTGCCTGGTGGTAGGCACATGTACAACTGAAAACTCCAATCAATCTCACTTTTATGCACTAAAAATCGATACCGATGGAAATTTGATCCGGGAAAAAACCTACTCGGTTGGAGAGTACAATTACCGACCTGTGTTACAACTTCTGGACTCCGGATTCCTGATTGCCGGTAACAACCAGGAGGATAGGATTGTGCTTATAAAAGCCTCGAATGAGGGCGAAGTAATGTGGTCGAAAACACTGCAAACCCGGACACAGGGCTCTGTTAGTTCGATTGATGTCTGTCCCGATGGTGGCTTTTTACTGGCCAATCGTTATTGTTTTTCGTTACTCAAAACCGATTCGGGGGGTTGCGTTCAACCAACACTCCTTTCGGTTACCGGCGAACAAAATGTTTCCCTGCACGAAGCCATCCCGTTCAGCATGAGCGACGTAAGAGGCGATGTTTACTATTGGAGCTCCAACCGGGGAACTGTAACCAACGGACAAGGAACAAAGCAGATAAGCATGATCTGGAGTGAAACCGGGACTGACACCTTAAAAGCATATGTAGAGAATGAATGCGGAAAAGACAGCATTCTACTGAGCATCAACATCTTCGATTGCGTACCCTTAAAAATAAGCCCGATACAGCAAGCCGGATACTTTGACTTCTTTGTTGAAAAAACAGAGGGAAAAAGTCCGGTTTACAGCTGGCAGGTGGACCAGGGAACTATTGTTTCCGGCCAACATACGAATCATATCGTTGTTGACTGGACAACAACCGGTGAGTTAAAAGTAAGGGTAAAGGTAAGTAACGATTGCAGTCAGGTGGCAGATAGTATTTTATTTTTCTACAGCCAATTAAACGAAACGAACCAAACCACCGTGCAATTTTTTCCAAACCCTACCTACGATGGTAATTTTCAAATTTCAACTACTCAATCTACAGCTGCACAGATACAAATCTATAACTGCCTGGGTCAACTGATTGATTCAGCTGAACTATCAGGCATTACCACCAGGGAGTTCGACATTTCATCGCACGGTCAGGGACTGTATTATATAAAAATAAGGTCCGGTAAAAACGTGCTTACAAAAAAATTACTTTATCAACAAAAGAGGCTGTAAGACTTTGAGGAGTTTCAAACAAATTAAAACGAATAACGGGCACTAAGTTCAGCAGTCAGACGGCTACGAAACATTTTTGCTTGTTGTACAAACGCCTGTTCGTAACTATAACCCAGAGCTGCCAGCATATCGACAGTGGAACTGATGCGAAAACTCTTTTCCAGTCGCAACCGATAGGCCATCAATTCGTTGAAATTGCTCTGAGAAGTGGTTAATACGTCGTCGGGCGAATTACCAACTCCCAGTTCTGCTCCCCAAAAATCGACAGCCGAGGCACCATAGTAGCGGTATTTGGTAATTAACGAAACCGACTGTGCACCGGGACGAACAACCCAGAACGGGCGGAGACTTATCCAATGATTGCCGGTGTACCAGCCGGTGTGAGCCGTAAAAATACACACCAACTGCTGAACTGCCATTGGATAATACAAGGCCCTTGCTCCCAGCGATGCTTCCCAGGCTACCACAGGAGAGAAATAATATTCCAGTCCGCCACGGTGCTCAGGAAACAAATTATCGGATGGCGAAAAGCCATAATTCACGTAAAGGTATTTCTTTTCGCCCAACATCAGGTAATTAGATGTTTCCAATTGAAGACCATTCATTCCAAACCGACTGGCATAGTTCAGCTGGAGACTATAACTATTTCGATCGGGCTTGAATTGATAGCCCAACGAAGCATATTGATGTGTTGCGGTTCCCGTAAATCGATCCAGAAGGTAGTGAACCAGAAGTGCATGTCGCTGTGTCGACAGTGAGAGTCCGGTCTTAAACGAACGAACCCACTCTTCTTCTTTAAAATTTTCGTATCGTTTACGTTTCAGCACATCCAACGCCTCCTGGTACATTTTAAGTCCTTCATATGCCTGCAGTTGCTTTTTCAACAAATTAAGCGAATCGTTGTACGAATTAGTTGACTCCAACTCCTCGCATACGGTAAGTAAGGCACGAAAATTTGACTGGCGGAGTAATACATTAAGGTAGCAATCCCAATAATCAGCCGACTGACACCCTGATTTTCGAGCCTTTATCAACCAATCGGCAGCAGTTTGTTGATCGCCTTTCCACGAAAACACATTTGCTATCAGCACTGCAACATCGCCACGCGTCGGATCGTTATTAAAAGCCTGTTTCGCTACTTCAATTGCCTCATCGTACCTGCCGATGCGGGCATACTCCGAAGCCACCGTCACCAACGAATCGTTGTTTACCTGTGACCAGCCACAGATAGAAACCAGCAACAATATTGCTACAACCCACTTTTTCATGCCTTTGATCTGTAATATTCACCAAACTTTAAATCATGTTCGCCAATGTGATTCAATGCCCAACGCGAAAGAAATGTTTTTAATTGAGCATCAATCATTAAATTTTTATACGACAAACCCTTTTCAAATTCGGCTAACTTTTCCTTAAATCTGGTGAAACTCCTGATGTTGCTCAATTCCAGGGTATTCGCATTCATACATTAATTTAACTTCATCTTCAAAATGCCGGCTCGAATACTCCTTCAATTGATTAATCAAATCCTGTAAATCATCCTTATTTTGACGACAAATTTCCAAAATACTCAGTTCATTAAGCAAACCTACAAATTCATCGTGTTGCTCATCAATCGTTTCAATTCCCACCACCAGAAAATCGGGAAGATTTTTCCATTGTTTTTTTTCCATGTCTATTTGATTACGTTTTTTTGGTAAATCCCTTACGGGTCATATCGCCCCAGTGTTTTTGTTTCTTACTTATAAAAATATCATAATTACCGGTAAGTGCATAATACATATTCATTGGTTGATAAACAAACATCTCAACAACCGAAAGCAAAAGCGATTTTAACAAATAGCCCGGTTCCCGGTAGCGGTAATACGTCATTGCTTCAAACAAGATTCCAAAAAACGAATACATTACCGCAAAACTCAGCACAAAAGCAGCCATAGTAAGAAACACCCAGACATTGAGATAACCGATAAGGGTGAGAAACACCACATACAGGATACCAGCCAACTGAATAATCGGGGCCAACCATTCAAATAACACCCAGAAAGGGAAACTCAACATCCCAACAATACCATACCGGGGATTCAAAATCATTTTCCGGTGGCGCTGAATAGTTTCAATGGCACCCCGCATCCAGCGGTTGCGTTGTCGCGACAAAATTTTGGTTGATTCGGGAACTTCGGTCCAGCACAACGGATCGGGAATAAACGCCACCCTGTGTTTTCGCTTCTCCACTTCGTACATGTAGCGCCGTAACCTTACCACCAGTTCGAGGTCCTCGCCAACAGTTGTTCTGTCGTAGCCACCTACCGCCAACACCCTTTTGCGATCGAACAAGCCAAACGCTCCTGAAATAATAAGCAAACCGTTGATCCGGGCCCACGCCATTCGTCCCAACGTAAATGCCCTGAAATACTCCAGCACCTGAAAAGCAGCCCAAATATTGGTTGGAAAACGTACCTTTACCACTTTACCATATTCCACTTCACAGGAATTAGCTACCCGCACAACCCCACCAGTTGCCACCACTACGGCATCCGACTCTTCAATAAACGGACGCACCATATGTAACAAAGCATCCGGCTCTACAATACAATCCACATCCATCGCCAGAAACAAATCGCCCTGAGCCACGTTGATTCCCGTATTCAAAGCATCGGCCTTCCCCCCATTTTCCTTGTCAATAACAATCAAATGATTGTATGCACTATTCCGCGAGACATAGATATTTCGTACATTTGAAGTCGGAACCTGCGGCGAATAAACTTTCCCTGAAGGCATCATGTCAAAATGGGCAATCACCTTAGCCAGAGTATTATCCTTACTGCCATCATTCACTATAATAATTTCAAAATCGGAATACTTAATATTAAGCAGGCAGTTTATATTCTCGATTATCGTCATGGCCTCATTATAGGCAGGCGCTATAATCGAAATGGTTGGCATACGCGCATAGTCAAGCATCGATTTATAATCGAGATTATCTGATTGGCTAATATGATTTCGAAGTTGTTGCGCCGACAAAAAAGCCGACACTACGTAGAACAAGAACAGGCTTACCGCGTAAACGAAAAACACTATGTTCAATATTTCGATAAGCGCACCACCAATAATCATCATCGTGTTAATAATGTTATATCATTATAAGCCCTGCGAACCAATTCTGATGAATGTTTTTTATAGGAGTGTAACTTTATAAAATCTGTATCCATCAGATAGCGCAACACCATTAGTTTCAGTTCATATGTTTTATTTTCTACGATCCACTGCAGGAATTCATCTTTACCCTCTGATGCTTCCATCTGCAGAACCGCTCCCACCAGATTCTGACGGGTACGACACGAAAGTGTATCAAAATCGGAAACCATCAAGCGAACATCTTCCGAACAACTCAGCATCCGACTCAAACACAACCGCGACTCTTCACGAATCATCTCGTTATCAGACTCTATCATCGTCATTACCTTCGGTTTGAATTCCCATTTACGATGTTTCACCAACAACCGTAACCCCAATACTCTCACTGCAGGATGAGTAGCGTCCAGCAATGCCCCATAATCGATTTTCTGGAAAACTATGACTTCTTTCAGAGCAACATCCATCTCGCGAATTGAAAAAAGCTTTTCGGGATCACACAAAAAGTGAAGATTCTCGAAAGGAGCTATACACAACCAACTTATTAATGCCTGATTACGTAACACAAAATGAGTTGAATTGAGGTATTTTTTTACTTCGGGCATGAAGCCGGAAAGCCGGAAAGCAGCAACGGTACGTAGGGCAAAAAGGCGATGACTCCTGGAAGGAGAACGAAGATACCTGCGAACGAAAACCTCTGCTTTGATTCGGAAAAACAGTTTACGACTATGTTCATGAGTTGCACCTGCGCTTAACAGGTTGACACGACAGAGCAAGTCGATAAAAATGTACCATGCATATTCTGTTGACAATAACGACTGAAGTCGTTGTAGAAACAATTTATCAGCTTTTTTACTTCTATCCTGCGCAATATGTTCGTACAAACTTCTGCTAAGCGATTTCTTTACTTCATCTCGTAATTTCTCGTTAACCGATTTCACCCCACTTACCACCAGTATCAGGAGCAACTCGAGCAAGGTAGTAATCGTAAAAACCACGATTAGATACACTACCACCTTTATCAAATAACCCATTTCGGCAAGAGAATATGGCTAAGGCAGGATACGATTCAAATCAATATAAAAGAACGGATTAGAATGAATAGCGATAAAAAAAGCCAGATATACCAATGCAAGCACCACCAGCGAACCTCGTGATAAAAGAAAGCGTAGCCAAAGTGCAATCTCCTCCATACTTATTCGTTTTTAACTAATTTAACCGCTTCCTGTGATATAAGCTCCGGATCAAACGGCCGGTAAATAATGCGGCTTATTCCCAATTCAAAAGCTTTTTGCGCATACCGTGGATTTGTGATGAGAGCAAAAAACCACAACGGAGCTAACACATCCAAACCGGAGCGTAAAATACGAATTAATTCTATGGCACGTACATCATCCACTGCCGCATCGACCATCACGAGCCCGTCAGCAAGCCCTTTGAGCGTATGTATCTCTGACATGGTTTCCATTTTTACAATTTGTACCGAACGCAATTCTTTGGAAAGAAATGCATGGAAAATGGAATAGAACACCTCATCGGAAGTAATAATATAAACTTTCTGACTCATAAAAGACTTTTCAAGTTTCCGCCTGATGGAAAAAACGTACAAAAACAATACTTTTAAATAGATAATCATCATTTGTATTCGTATTATCTTTGTAATAAAATTTACAAATGCTCCTTATATGAAAACAATGTATCTTCGGACTTAAGAAATTTGCTGGTGATATTCCCTGGACAAATTGGGAAAGTTTCCCTCAACAGTAAATTAACTCAATTAAAGCCAAAGCGAATTATTCTTTCTTCGAAATTGAACTCGAACTGGACACCCCTATGGACCTGCTGGGTGAAATGTGGATCGGAATTGACACCTGCGATTCGCAACTGGGAGAGTCGAAACTTCCCAACGTTGAATTTACAACCAATCGTGCCGAATTTGCACCTCACCTTACATAGCATGCTGCCCGGCTGTATATCACCGAATCCTACGATTTATTTGGACTTTGGCATAAACAAACCTCAGCACTACAGCAGCATCAATCGGTAGCTACCGATGGTGAACCCTGGAAATTAGTAAGATGGCGTAACAATACTTCACGTCAGGATGTGCAATTTATCGGCGAGTTAAAAGTCAACAAATCAACACTTCCTCCCTCGTCGATGGATGCTGTAACTCTACACGACAAAAAAATCAGCCTGCGGATCCCCGGAGTCTCATTAATGTAGTAGACCCTTCGCAGAGCTACTGGTTTTTCAAGACTTAAAAAACACTACTGGTTATGAAACCCGACGTACCGATGGAATTTCTCTTTTTGTTTCGTATAAGGACAAAAAGTATGAGACAAACAAACGTTTCACCTGGAATTCGTGGAACGGAGTGCGCGAAGAAGATGTAAAAGAACATTTTAAAAGTTCATACTGGCTTATGTCCGGGAAACTTCAGGAATTCAACACGCTTCCGGCTGCTCTCCCCGACACGTTTAGCATGACTGGTGAAGGAGTGCTGCACCAACCGGCATTGGTTACCATCCGGGTTTCTTCAAAAAATTACAAAGATTTTTATACCGATCAGCTACTTTACCAGGTGTATGTCCAGAAGTTGAATCATCGGTTACACCTTCAATCTTCTACAACTCTGGGAACTATTGGCATTTTCAGTAGTAACGGACAACTGATTCACAGCACATTTAGTTCAGATAACAGCTTCTCTGTTTCCACTTCAGACTTTCAGCCAGGAACTTATATTATTTTAATTCAAATAGGAGAACAACTATTTTCGAGGAAAGTCTCTATTTATAACAAATAAAACTCACCTAACAAAATTTAGTCAGGTGAGTTTTATCTGAAAGTATCAACCGATTGAATTTAATTACTACTTAAACTAACCATCCCTTTTTTCAACCCCTTCCCACTCACTTCCAGTTGAATATTCCCGGCTTTCTCACCCGATTGCACGAGCACCACCAGCTTCCCGCTAAAGGTTTTCATCGTAGGCAGGTGAAACATTTCCAACGAGGTGGCATCGCCGTTACAAGCAGCCCGGAAGGTGCCTGCACCTTTTACCTTAAACTGAAGTTGTAGGTTGGCGGTGGGACATTCGTTGCCCTGCCTGTCGACTATAGTTGCTGTAACAAAACCGAGATCGTTGCCATCGGCGGTGAGCTGTGTACGGTCAGCCTCCAGTCGGATAGCATAGGGTTTACCCGCAGTGCGCACTACTTTTTCGGCCACAACCTTGCCTGTTTCATCATAGGCAACCACTTTTACCTCACCGGGCTCGTAGCGGGTTTCGTTCCACATCAACCGGTAACGATGCAAGCGGGATTCACGGCTTTTTTCGCGCACTCCCTGACTTTTTCCGTTGATGAAAAGTTCAGCTTTCGGGTAATTAGTATACACAAACACAGGAGTTATTTCTCCTTCACGACCTTCCCAGTTCCAATGGGGCAATACGTGTAAGGTCGATTCGTTGGTATTCCAGCGCGACCGGTAAAGATAATACCTGTCCTTGGGCAATCCGGCCAGGTCGAGAATCCCAAAATACGAACTGCGCGATGGCCAGTAATTATCGTAAGGAGTAGGCTCACCCAGGTAATCGAAACCAGTCCACACAAACTCCCCTATCACCCAGGGTTTATCATCCTGCATTTCAAAATCGACTTCGGGAATATTCGACCAATTGCAATATTCTAAATCGTAGGATGAGCTTTGAAGATCGGGATACACTTTATCGGCACCACTCACCACCGGGAATTTGTAGATGCCCCGTGAACTTACGGTCGATGCTGTTTCGGACCCCAGAATAAAGCCTTGAGGAAAACGCTTGTATGCTTCTTCGTAAAGATGCACCCGGTAGTTGAGTCCCGGAACATCCATTATAGCACCAAAACCACTTTCCATGACCGCCTTCACCTGATCCATACCTACGGTAACCGGACGGGTAGGATCCTCGCGGTGGAAAATATTCTGCAACCACTTCGCCCGCTTTACTCCTTCGGCTCCCCATTGGTCGGGAACTTCATTTCCCGAACTCCACATAACGATACTCGGATGATTACGGGTAGCACGCACCAGATTTTCTACATCCCGCTCGGCCCATTCATCAAAATAAAGATTATAACCATTTTTCACTTTCGGACGCTTCCACTCATCAAAACTCTCGGCTATCACCAGAAATCCCAACTCATCGCACAGCTCCAGTTGCTCCAGCGAGGGCATGTTGTGGGCCGAGCGAATGGCATTACAGCCTAAATCTTTGAGAATAGTGAGTTGCCGGCGGAGGGCAGCAGTATTAATAGCCGCGCCAATCGGTCCCAGATCGTGGTGCAGGCATACTCCTTTAAATTTGGTGGTTTGGCCATTAAGTTCAAACCCTTTTTCGGCAGAATAGCGAATCGAGCGAATACCAAAACGTACGGTTTCCACATCTTTCAGATCTTCACCCTGGTACAAACGTAATTCAGCAGTGTATAAATGCGGTGTTTCAGTGCTCCAGCGTTGAGGATTCACCACACTTATTTGTTGTTCTATTTCATCACCAAACCGCTGATTGGTCGAATGTTCGGCCACTTTATTGCCCTGCCCGTCGCGGATGATAGTCCTGATACTCACTTGATCGCCCTTTACTTTCGATCGCACCACCACCTTTGCCTGCGTATCGGAAATAAACGGCGTGGTGATGGTATGTCCCCAATGCTGAAAACTCACCGGGTCCTTGATTATTAATTGTACTTTGCGGTACAAACCAGCGCCCGGATACCAGCGCGACGAGAACGAATTATTTTCGAGACGAACTGCTATTGTATTTGCAACACCCGGTTTCAGGTGTTTACTGATATCGAAATAAAAATAACTGTAACCATACGGCCGATTACCCACTTTAGTTCCATTCACATACACCACGGCATTGCTCATGGCTCCATCGAAGGTTAGCAATACCTGCTTACCGGGCATGTAACCGGTAAGATCGGGTTGTGTACGGTACCAACCCACTCCTACAAAAGGAAGAGCACCGGTTCTACCTGTTTTTTCAGTAGCTTCCTGCTCATTGTTCTGAACAATTTTCACTACCTGCTTATCAATTTCCTTGTCGAAGGGACCGTAAATAGCCCAATCGTGAGGTACAACCACCTGCTGCCATTTGCTATCGTCGAACAATTGCTGCGCTGCATTGCTGGTATCGTCGCGGGTAAACCGCCACGACTCCAGGCTACGAACTATGCGCGTTTGCGCTACTAAACTACCGGTTATCACCAGTACCACGAGGAGAAGAAAATTGCGTTTCATTAGATCTGTTATTTTTGAGCAACCAAAAATAGAAAAAAAAGATGAAAACTCAACTATTACTTATCCAGGATTGCCGGGAGTGCACTAATTGAAGTGTAGCGGAATATTGTTTCACCACCGAAGTAAACTGAACTCAGGTCAATAATTTGTTAAGAAACGCACAAACGCTTTGTGATTTAGATCACATTGCATATATTTGCGGAAAATATGTACCGCCACGGCATGAAAGCCGACAATGCTGTGACAGTGACTGATAACAAACAAGTATTCATGAAAACCGATTGTACCCATTGCGTATACATATCCGATGCAGCCGCCAAATTAGCCGGATGCAACTTGCAACTATTATCCGACAATCATATTGTAGTCGGATTTAAAAAGGGCGACTCCATCATTAAGCAGGGAACTTACTCGACTAATGTAATATTTTTACGAAAAGGATTGGTAAAAATTCACATTACAGGGCCCTACAGTGAGCAAATCGTAAAACTGGCCAAGCCACCTACTTACCTGGGACTTCGCACAACTGTTGGCGACAAAATAAATCAGTATTCCATTACAGCTCTGGAAGATACTGAAGTATGTTTTATCGACATGGGAACCTTTAAAGACTTACTAAAATCGAACGATGAGTTTGCTTTTGAAATAATCCGTTCGCTTTGCCGGTATGAGATCGACTCATTCCGCCGCTGTGCCAACCGCATTCAAAAGCAAACCCGTGGAAATCTGGCAGAAGTACTGCTCGACATGTCGAATAATATTTTCAACTCCAATCGATTTACAATTCCCTTGTCGCAAGCCGAAATTGGCAATCTGATCGACACCAGTCGCGAGAGTGTAAGTCGCATGTTATCGGAATTTGAACGGGATGGAATTATAAAAATGCAGGGAAAGCACCTGGAAATAGTTAACAAGAAATCGCTGGAACTTATTAGTCAGAACGGGTAAAAAATGGAGATATTTCAACGTACAGGATTGCTTTTCGGAGATCAATTTCTGGAAGAAGCTGCCGGAAAGAAGGTAATTTTGTTTGGTTTGGGAGGAGTTGGAAGCTGGTGCGCTGAGATGCTGGTGCGTTCGGGTATCGGACATATTACGCTGGTAGATGCCGATGTAGTAGCCGAATCGAACATCAACCGGCAACTTCCGGCAACTACCGCAACTATTGGCCGTCCGAAAGTGGAAGTAATGTATGAACGGCTAAAGGAAATTAATCCCCGGGCTGAGGTTACAATTTACCAGAAACTTTATTCGGCAGAAACACATCCTTTTTTCGAATTAGAAAGGTACGATTATATTATTGATGCGATTGATTCGCTGGAGCATAAGGTGCATTTGATTCAGCAAGCCTGTCGTACACCGGCACAACTTTTTGCCTCAATGGGGGCAGCTTTAAAAACCGATCCGTTGAAGATGAAGGTGGCCGAATTCAACAAGGTAAGCGGTTGCCCGCTTGCGGCAGCGGTTCGGCGGCGCATCAGGGCCAAGGGAGGAGTTGAAAAGAAGTTTTACTGTGTATACAGCGAGGAGCAATTTAAAAACCGGGGAAAAACCGGGGCTGAAAAGGTGGGCGACACGGCTGCAATGCAGTCGGAGACCAATCCTTACAGCGAACATAAGCGGATTAATGGCACCAGCAGTTACATGCCGGCCCTGTTTGGGATGACCCTGGCTTCGCTCGTAATCAGGGATATTGTATCAACCGATACAGTTGAAGTTTGCGAAAGCTGAATTAACACGAAGCTTCAATCACATCACAAACAACCGCACTGTATCACGTTCGATTCTCACCGTAATTAATCGAAGCAACTTCAATCAAAGTTGCTCCAACTTTGCAAATTTAAGCAGCAGGGTTTTAACACCTTTTGCTCCAAAATCAATTTCGGCCTTTTCGTTGGCTCCTGCCATGCTTACCGAGAGAACAACTCCTTCGCCAAACAACTGATGACGCACTTTTGCCCCGACATTAACGGTAGAAGATGTCGCCGGCACATCAGATTGCTGGCGCGACAGTTTGGTCAATTTTTTAGAAGCGGAAACAGGTAGCGATGAACCTGGCTGAACAGACTCTTTCCAGGAAGAAGCAGAAGAATCTTTTCTGAAAGATGAACCGGAAGAACCCGTCTCTTTCCAGGCTGGTCGTTCTTTTGATTTAAAGCCGAAATTAGGTTCAAAATCATCGTCGAATACAGTCTTGCGACCCGCAAAAGGAGATTCGGAGGGTTGATCGAGGTACACCGGGTCGATATCCTTTATAAATCGGCTGGGGTTGGCAAAATTTATTTGCCCGTTTTTGAACCGTGACTTCGCATAGCTTATAAAACAACGCTCTTCGGCCCGGGTAATAGCCACATAAAACAGGCGACGTTCCTCCTCCAGTTCACGGGGCGACTCCATCGAAAAGAGCGAAGGAAACAATTCCTCTTCCATTCCCACAACAAATACCACCTTAAATTCCAGACCTTTGGCTGCATGAACGGTCATCAGTGTAACTTTATCTTTTTCCGATTCTTTGTCGGTATCCTGGTCGGTGAGTAACGACACCTCCGATAGAAAATCAGCCAGCAATGCCATTTCATCATTGTCGGTACGTGTTTCGCAAAATTCATGAATGGCGTTTAGAAGTTCCTGTACGTTTTCCTGACGACTCAGGTTTTCGGGCGAGCGATCGACATACGTATCGTTAAGCATTCCCGTACTTTTTATTACCAATTCGGTTAGTTCGTAAGCGTTCAACACCCCGGCCTGCTCCATAAACACCCTCATCATTTCAGCAAAGCCAGCCAACTTTTTGGCGGTCCCGGCATTCACCGGAAGATTGTAGTTCAAAGGCTCATTCAACACCTCCCAGGCACTAACTCCATGCAGTGCAGCACATTCGAGCAATTTATTCAAGGTTGTATCGCCAATACCCCTTGTAGGAAAATTAATGATTCGTTTTAATGCTTCTTCATCGTTGGGATTTACAATCAGTCGACCATACGCAATCACATCTTTAATTTCTTTACGCTGGTAAAACGACAAGCCACCGTAAATACGATAAGGAATATAATTTTTTCGAAGCTGATCTTCCATCACACGCGACTGAGCATTGGTGCGATACAGGATGGCAATGTCCTGGTATTCGTATTCGTTCAGGTGTTTGAAATCGGCAATATGATTGGCAACTACCTGTCCTTCTTCGATATCCGAATACACCTGCAATACTTTAATTTTCTGACCTTGCGACTTCTCCGAAAATACTTTTTTACGAATCTGATGAGCATTTTTATCGATCAGGCTGTTGGCCGCATTAACAATAGTCTGGGTTGAACGGTAGTTTTGTTCCAGTTTAAACACCTGAGCCGAACTGTAGTTGTTTTTAAATTGAAGGATGTTATCGATGTTGGCCCCACGAAAGGAATATATACTTTGAGCATCGTCGCCCACCACACAAATACGCTGGTGCTGCTCGGATAACTTCTTAACAATCAGGTATTGTGAATAATTTGTATCCTGATACTCATCCACCAGAATATACTGAAAATGTTCGCAGTATTTATTCAGAATCGCCGGATGATCGCGAAAAAGCAGGTTGGTTTGCAACAACAAATCGTCGAAATCCATGGCATCAGCTTGCTTGCACCGTTCGGTATACAGTTTATATATTTCATGAACACGCGGCACACGGGCACTGACATCCGATTTCAACAAATCGGTGGAGTTGGCATAGGCTGTTGGCGTTATCAGGTTATTTTTAGCGGCCGAAATCCGATTATGTACCATTCCTGGCTTGTATTGTTTATCATCGAGTTTCATTTCCTTTATAATCGACTTAATGAGCGAGCCCGAATCGGACGAATCGTAGATTGTAAAATGAGATGAAAACCCGATATGGGCGGCTTCAGCCCTCAGAATACGCGAAAAAACAGAGTGAAAAGTACCCATCCATAAATAGCGGGCGGTACGTTCGCCAACCATTTCGGCAATTCGTTTTTTCATTTCACGGGCAGCTTTGTTGGTAAACGTAAGTGCAAGGATCGACGAGGGAGCCAATCCCTTTTTCAACAAATAGGCAATTTTATAGGTTAACACGCGCGTTTTCCCCGAGCCGGCACCTGCTATTACGAGCGAGGCTCCGTCGACATATTCAACAGCTGCGCGCTGGTATTCGTTTAATTCTTCTAACAACTTCATTTATAAGTATGTGCAAATAATTAACACCCCGTTAAGCCATATAACAGGGTAAAATTCTAAAGATTGCAAAGTTACGAATTAATTTTTGTTTTCGGATAGCACCGTAGCTACTCAAATTTTTTGTAGATTTGCACTTCAAATAATAATTATGCAGAAATTAAGCAACTGGATACTACGCAAATCCGGATGGAAGTTAAAAATAACGATCGATGAGCCGATAAAAAGTGTTATTTGTGTAGCACCTCATACCAGCAATTGGGATTTTATAATCGGTAAGCTTTCGTACTGGGCGGCCGGAAGGCAAGCCCACTTTTTGATGAAAAAAAGCTGGTTTGTTTTCCCCTTGGGATCACTGTTGCGATCGATGGGTGGCGTACCGATTGATCGTTCAAAAAAAAACTCGGTAACCCAGCAAATGGCCGAAGAATTCCTTCAACGGGAACATTTTCATTTGGCCATAACACCCGAAGGAACCCGAAGCCTGACCAGTGGATGGAAAATGGGCTTTTACCATATTGCCCGCAAAGCAGGTGTTCCTATCCAACTTGCCTACCTCGATTACGCAAAAAAAGAAATGGGAATCACCGAACTGTTCTATCCCGGTGGCGATGAAGCTGCCGATTTATTGAAACTTCAGCAGTTTTACCAGAATGTGAATGCCCGGTTTCCGGAAAAATTCAACAAACGGTTTGCTGAATAACGACAAAGCAAAAGCAAACAGCACCCTGCAAAATCTCTTTAAGCTACTGGCAAACAAAACTATTCAGTGTAGAACATGAAGTTGGATTACCGAAAACTGGGGTTGAAACGAATCGACCTGTACATCATAAAAAAATTTCTGGGAACTTTTTTCTTTTCGATAGTGCTCATCCTGAGCATTGCTGTTATTTTCGATTTGAGTGAAAAACTGGATAATTTTTTCGACAACAATGCTCCACTAGAAGCCATCGTTTTCGATTACTATTTCAATTTCATTCCTTTTTACATGAACATGCTCACGCCGCTGTTCACTTTTCTATCTGTAATTTTTTTCACGTCCAAACTAGCCGGAAATTCCGAAATAATTGCCATGCTTGCCAGTGGCATCAGCTTCCGTCGGCTGATGGTGCCCTATGCAATTTCCGCCTTTCTTATTTTTGTGATGTCGTTTTTTTTAGGGGGATACATTATTCCTCCATCGAATGCTGAACTCCTTGCTTTTGAAAATCAATACATTAAGAAGTTCAAGACTAATTACGCCCGCAACATTCAGATGGAAGTGGAGCCCGGAGTAATTTTATATATTGAGCGTTTTGAAATTGACCAGAATAAAGGATACAGGATGTCGCTCGAAAAATTCGAAGAAAAAAAGCTGATTTCACGCCTTACTGCCGAGGGAATCACCTGGGACTCGGCTTACCACTGGACCATCCAGGACTACTTACAACGCGATTTTAAAGGAATGCGCGAGCATCTTACCCGGGGTGCTTCGCTCGACACCACGATCAGCGTACAACCTGCCGAATTTTTCATCTCAGCAAAAGAGAGTGCACAATTAAACAACCGCGAACTCGAGCAGCACATCAACCGACTGAAAAACAGAGGAATAGGAAACACCAATGCCTTTGAAGACGAGTATTATAAGCGCTACGCCATGCCGCTGGCTGCCTTTATAATGACGTTGATGGGTGTTTCGTTATCGTCGCGCAAAGTGAGGGGTGGCATGGGCATTAATTTGGGAGTCGGCATCGCACTCAGTGCACTATATATACTTTTCTCCACCTTATCGACTTCATTTTCAGTGAGTGGTGCAATGTCGCCAATGATGGCTGTATGGCTACCTAATATTATTTTCATCGGAATTGGGGCGTATTTATACCGTATCGCACCCAAATAATTAAAAAAACAATCCTTCAATCACGTTTTAGTTTATGTATAAAATACTTGTAATCAACCCGGGATCGACCTCCACAAAAATTGCTGTCTTCGAAGACGATAAACCTGTACTTGCCAGTACAGTAAAACATTCGTCGCAACAATTACAAAATTTCCCACACGTTATCGATCAGTACGAGTTTCGGAGGAACCACATTTTGGAATATCTTTCTAAAGAGAATATTGATCTTTCGTCAATCGACATTGTGGTAGGACGCGGAGGTTTATTACGACCCTTACAATCGGGGGTATACGAAGTAAATGAACGTATGATTTATGACCTTCGGCAAGTATTGAACGGAGAGCACGCCAGTAACCTGGGAGCGATACTGGCGCAGGAAATAGCACAAAAAATAAAAGGAAGTAAAGCTATTATTGCCGATCCGGTTGTGGTAGACGAACTACAGGACGTGGCCCGCATCAGTGGGCTGCCTCAATTTCCACGGCGCTCTTCGTTTCATGCATTGAACCACAAAGCGATTGGTCGGAAATATGCGCATGATATGGGAACTACCTACGAGTCGCTCAACCTGGTAATTGCCCATATGGGAGGAGGAATTTCGGTAGCCGCACATCGACAGGGCCGGGTAATAGACACCAACCAGGCTCTCGATGGCTTTGGTCCGTTTTCGCCACAGCGTGCAGGCACCATGGATGCCGGGGCACTAATCAGGGTCATCTATGCCGGCATTTACGAACGCGAAGAAATCCAGCGCCTGTTGGTTGGAAAGGGAGGTTTGGTAGCCCACTTAGGCACTAACGACGTAAACACAGCTTATCAACTGGCGATGAACGGCGACTTTCACGCTCGTATTGTATTGGAGGCGATGGCCTATGGGGTTGCAAAAGAAATCGGCTCTATGTTGGCTGTTCTTGAAGGAAAAGCCGATGCCGTTGTTTTGACGGGTGGAATTGCCTATAACGAACTAATCGTTAACTACATTACCCGCATGATTGCACCGATATGCAAAGTGGCTGTTTACCCGGGAGAAGATGAAATGAGAGCACTGGCTCAGGCTGGATTACGGGTATTGACAGGCGATGAACTTGTAAAGCAATACTAATCTGCCCTAAATGCACCGATCAGTATTACAAATCAATCCGCGGTTGACAACGTTTCAACCACGGATTGTTATTAAATTCCGGTTTAAGAATCAGAAATGATCGTTCTTCATTTTTTCTTTCCAACTCCCAATCGTAGTCCCAACTGCCAATACCAATTCAATGAGTTCGACTTGTTTACAACGGTAGGCGTGGTTTTCCAGTGGTCGTACACCAGGCCGGTCGACAGAAAAAAACTATCGGTGAAAAACCATCGAAAACCGGCTTTTGTTGCAAAATCATCGGTATTGGAGAATCCTTTTATCAGCTGTGCGTGAAGTGCCAGGTAGGAATGACCTGACATGGGTCTTCCCAACCGATAATCAGCTCCTATCGTAATCCCGTTTTTCTGCTCATAGCCCGAAATCTCTTTGTCGAGTAGCAACCGACTCTCCCACCCAACCGACACATTTAAAGCTGGTGTAAATGAATAACCAAGCTCTACTCCCCCACCCTTTACCTGGGCAGTGTTTTCGGTTACAGGCACTGCAAACAAATCGGAGTTAAGCCCTATTGTAAAACCGGAATTGTGCTGTGCATTTACGCTAAAAAGCAATGTAAAGCTAAGTACCAATAACAGATGTGTTCTAGTAGCATTCATACGATAATATTTTAATTAGATTACCAGCCAACCATTTTCGAGGCAATATACGACAGTGCTGCTGCACCTCCAACCATCCCGATGGTTCCGGCAGGCAAGTAAATTGGCACTCCATTGACTACAATATAACCGCCCATAAACAATCCAAGCACACCACCTACGGCATCAGCAGCCGAAACAAAGCCTAATTTTTTCCAGAAACTCCAATTCCGAATCGAAGCTTTCATCATCCCTGTACCAACCGACATAGGGGGAGCCGTACTCTGAAATTCGCTCCACAAACTCATCGATCCTTTCAACACTTCCACCGCTGTAAGTACACGTTCTGTCTCGGCCAGGGGCAACGACTCGTCGGACTTCACTTCATCAATCACCTGTTGAAGCATCAATTGTTTTTCGTCCAGACTTAATTCTTCATTCTGAACAAGGTCGTCGACTGCTCCCAGGTAAGTGGTAGCAGCTTCCGACACTGCATACTGAGCTAATGTAATTTCTTCAACATCCAACGAAACCCAATAATTTGTCGGATCGCTTCCTTCTTCAGCGGCCAACACCTTGCTCGATTGACGATCGGCCACAACAGGTTTCACCCCGGTTACCTGCTCAATTACCGACAACCAATGTGCGCGTATCTCGTCGGGAGTTAACTCTCCTTGCGAAGGAGAACGTTGCATCAACAATTCTTCATCGAGCAACACCATCTGCTGCACTAACCGATCGTGTTGAATTGAAAACTGCCGGGCTTGTTCCGAGATCAGATCACGCTGATTTGAAGTAGAAGCCTGATCAACTGCATTTTTTTCACATGATGAAAGGAGGAGGCTCATAACAGCTGCGGCCGTACAAATAAACTTTTTCATAGTTCTAAGATTTAAATTAAAAACAGGTTTGTGTAAATAAACTTATGGAATCAACTGCAACCACTGTCACAGTATCTTTTAACCAGTTAAGCACCGGTCAAGCTCTCATGTTTGCTGTGTTCATGAGTGACCACCTCCTTTCACTTTTGTATGCAATGATGCACAAATGTAATGGATGTTTAGTTGCCTGATGCTCCAAATTGTATAAACTTTCTACCCCTTTACATTCTGGATTAAAATATTTACGAAGTGATTATAAAAGCAAAAACCACCGTAGGACTTTAGGTCTTAACGGTGGCTTTTTGCAATCAAAATCGGTTAAAATCACTTCTTTAACAAGTCACGAATTTCAGTTAGCAATAATTCTTCTTTTGTGGGAGCGGGAGGAGCAGGAGGTGCGGGTGGAGCTGCTGCCTTATCATCTTCTCTCTTTTTAAGCGAATTCATTCCTTTTACCATCATAAATATGGCAAATGCTACAATCAGGAAGTCGAACACCACCTGAATGAAATTACCATAATTCAAAGTTACAGCAGGAACATCGCCCACAGCTTCTTTCATTACTATCGAAAGTTCGGTAAAATTAACACCGCCTACCAGCAAGCCGATGGGTGGCATTATCACATCACTCACCAGGGAAGACACAATTTTTCCAAACGCACCACCAATTATGATACCCACGGCCATGTCGACCACATTCCCTTTTAATGCAAAGGTCTTAAATTCGTCTACTAACTTCATGTGTTCCTAGTTTAAAATTATTGTTTTTCCCGACGAAGTTCCATCACTTGTACCTGACGGGCTCCATCGGTTGATTTAAGCTGCTGGAAGTTTTTCTTGCTTTCTGTTACAATCCACGTTTTCACAAAAGCTGAGCTATCGCCCGAAATTGTAAGCAAATCCTTGTTAAGAACCCAGCTAAAGTCTGCTTTATCAATCTGGTTCATACCCAGAATACTAAAACTTAACGCTTTATGACCATTACCGGTAGCATCAAAACTAATTGTACCAATACTGGTTGCTTTCACGCTTTCGGCACTATTGGAAATAATTTCGTAATTTGCAACCTGCCACGAGCCAATTAATTTTGGCGAACAGCCCGAAAGGATTAGGGCACCCATCATAAGAGTCGCCATCAAAAAACTTATCTTTTCCATTTTTGTAACCTTGTAAATTGTTATCCTACTCGTAAGGTTTTTCGGATTCCACCGTTTGTTATTCTATACTTTTTTAGCTTCAGGCAACTGATGAAGGTATACGTCGGATTGAGGAAATGGAATTACTACACCCTGCTGATCGAAAGCCTTTTTCAGCCGCTTTCGAAACTCTCCGGCCACTTCCCATTGGCGCAGCACCTTTGTTTCGCCGAGCGCTTTTACAATTATTGCCGAATCGGCAAAACTATCGACACGCAAAAACTGAATCGGTTTAATAAATGCATCGCTCCATACGGGATCGTTGGCAAGCAGCTTACCAGTTTCGTTAATTACAGCTATTACATGCTCCAGGTCCGAATCATAAGCAACTCCGATATCCATGTTAACCCGGGCAAAATCCTTCGAAAGATTGGAAACACGTTTAATTTCACCATGCGGAATATGATGTACCGTACCGTTCATGTCGCGAAGGGTGGTTTTACGTAATGTTATCTCTTCTACTGATCCGCCTAATCCATCAAAATTAACCACATCACCAATCCGGTATTGGTTTTCCATAATAATAAACAATCCGGTAATTATATCACGAATAAGATATTGACCTCCAAAACCTAAGGCTAAACCGGCTATCCCTGCTGCTGCAATCATGGGAGCGATGTCGATCCCAACTTCTTTTAGAACCATCAACCCGGCAATTATAAACAATAAGGTTCGAAAAGTAACAGTAAAAATCTGTATAAGGGTGTTCTCGCGCTTAAGCTCAGCATCTTTAGAGTTATAATGATGACTTACAACGGCAATCCGAATCGTCTTCTCAATTAATTTACTTACAATTTTATTCAGTACTACTACTGCAACGACTATAAAGAGGATCTTTAATCCACTTGATAAAAACCAGGGCACTATCGAACCGGCCCATTCTCCCACTTTTTCTTTTATTATTTCTTCGTTCATAGAATATTTTTTTTATTGTGCTGTACTTCACTCCGACGAAATGGTGTAAAAACAGCACCTTAACACTCCTTTTCGACGCACACAAGTACGAGCTAATAAACAAAAGCCTTACAGCTTATGGACAAAAATAATAATTTTTTTACAAATTCTGCTTCTTTGTACCCATTTTTTAGTTGAAATCAAATTTATTTTGTAAAAAAGGCTTCAATTGTTCCCAATTTAAAAAGATAGAAGTCGTTCCCGAGGAGCCCGGGGCCAGTGCATACTTATCGAAATGAAAATGAATCCCGGTATCGGCTAAAACAAAGGCATTCAAATTTTTTCTGAATGTAAAATCATTTTTTTTCATTTCGAGTGAATCCAGGCTTACACCATCTTCCAGTATATAGTCTAACCCAAGTCCCCTTCTTACCTGACTATAATCAAATACGCCAACCGAATCTTTTGTCTGTACGGCCAATAATCGGGCAAGTTCAATCTCCTGGTCGGTGGTAATCGAAAAAACATCATCGAAACCGATCAACCCATCCTGATTAAAATTAAATGCCGCTACCGTAGTACTTCCATTAGCTCCATGTGTTGTTACGTAGGCAGAAAATAAATAGGAATGGATATCCGGGCGGGTAGAGGTGAATTTTTGAAATCGAATATATAATTCACATTTAGGATATTCCTTCTCTTCATGGATATTCCTAAAACTCATTTCCTTTTCATAATGCATACCTCCCGGGCTCCAGTCGCGCTTGTGAAATGAAACAACACTTTCGACATATCGTTGCATATCATGCTTATAATCCCACATTTCTTCGGGATATTCGACCGACATATGATAAAAATCGGTATTATAAGTATGATTCTTTTTTTCTATCGGTATGATTGTTATCTCGTTAGCTGCCTCCTTTTTACGGCACGAAATCATCATAAATACAACCAGCAACAAACTTAGTAAAATACGTCCTCTCATAATAGTATTTAATTTAACCGGAGAATTAAAACAAAGATTGTTTTATATTTTCCAATGTTACTAAAAAGCAATCAAAAACCTTCATCGTCGGCACCAAAATCGATCCGAATATTTTTAACGTCAGTAGTACGGTAAGGATTTTTGTCGGTGTAATATATTTTATCGGCAAAATCAAGATTATTCAACACATTGACCGAATTCCGAATAAGCGGATCGGCATGGCGCGCGTCTTCGAATGTTACCAGCTCGGCTCTCAAATCTCCCGTAAGCACATTCACCCGATGCAACAGGTCAACGGATTGCTGATAGGGAACTATCGAATCGCTGGTACCATGAACCAGTAATACCGGCGGAAAGCTATCGCTCGCCAGAGTAAGTGGACTGGCCAGCTTTACTTTATCAATATTCGATGTAACATTGAAGCCCATCAATCGGTTGGTCATAGGCAGCATTTTATCGGGCAAGTTGGGTAAATTGGTTGGTGCGTACCAGGCAATTACCCCATTTACCGAACTCGAATAATCAGCACTACCCATTTCCGGAAGCTCGTAGTCGGGTAAATCGTTGGTAGCGGCCAGCATCAATGCCAGATGCCCTCCGGCATCAACGCCCCACACCACAATTTCGGCAACATCGAGCCGGTAGGTGTCGGCGTTTTCACGCAAAAAACGAATGGCTGTCTTTACATCATACAACTGTGCCGGCCAACGGGCATCACCCGACAAGCGATAATTAACCGAAACTACCGCGTAGCCCTGATTGAGTACTTCAAACAATGGAGCCATTGTCTCCGATTGTTTATCGCCACTCAGCCATCCACCACCATGAATCAAAACAATCACCTTGTAGGGACCAATCGTTTCCTCCGGATAAATTATATCGAGTTGCTGACGGCTACTAAGGGCATCCTTTGTGTAGGGTATGTTCATCACCTTTTTAGTAAACTGTTCCATATCCAATCTAAGGATACTTCCCGCAAACATCGAATCGACCAGAGTTGTATCAAAGGCAAGTGAATCGGGCTCACCATACAATTCTCCGGCAGAACCGGATCCAGGTACTTTTGTACACGAAATGGCCACTATCGCCACCAGAATGCTAATCGTAAAAAACCTCATACCACTTATTCTTTTGTCATTACAAATCGAGTTCCCATCTGAATCAACACCATTTGTTTTTTGGAAGGTACAAACTCCAGCACGATGCCAGCCGGGTCGAATGAGAATTGATGTGCTCCCGTACGTGTTAACGGAAAAGCGGGCTGTCCGGTTCCCTGACCAGTGAGCATTCCTTCTTTTATACTGATAGTGAGCTTGATGGGTAAACCCGTAGCTGTATATACTCCGGCATACACCTGGAGTTCTTCCGGCTTAGCCTCCAATGCCTTTTTGAATACCGGCAGATCGAACGATTTATGAAATACATCGCTTAATATTGCTATCATCAGCTCATTAACAGGATAAGACACTGCGTTAGACGTTATGGCTACTGAAACAGAATCATTGCGAAAACTAAATAACTGCGATTGAAATCCATCAATCCCGCCAGTATGGCCCCATCCGGTGCGCTCGTAAAACGGAACTTTAATCAACCCCCTTCCAAATCGTTCCGTTGTCGTCATCATACCGGCAAGCGAGGAATCATTCACTAACCTGCCGGAAAACAAGGCTTCTATAAAACGGTTCAACTCTGTGGGTGTCGATACAATTGCCCCTGCTCCTAAAGGTACACTTTGGTGCGATACGGGTGCTTTAGTCCAGGTTGTAAGCATGCTGTACGAACTCGCCAACGGCATCGTAGAGTCGGTTGTATAAAAGGTTTGTTTTAATCCAACCGGCTTTAAAATATAGTGATCCAACAATTGTGCATAACTACTTCCGGTTGCATCTTCCAGTATCCAGCTCAGCAACACATAATTGGAATTGGAATATTCCGTTTTTTCGCCGGGCATAAACACATTCGGGTACCTCAACATTCGA
Organism: uncultured Paludibacter sp.; assembly: GCA_964559265.1. Taxonomy (GTDB): domain Bacteria; phylum Bacteroidota; class Bacteroidia; order Bacteroidales; family Paludibacteraceae; genus Paludibacter. The sequence continues at coordinate 28,241 of CAZLHC010000022.1, forward strand.
TCGAGCAATTCTTTACGACTGTGAGGGAGTGAATTCCACTGAAGCAGGCTGGCATCGTTCGTGAAATTATAGATTCCGCTTTGGTGCGAAAGCAGATGTCGAATGGTGATTTTCCGCGCGTTGCCAAACAAGGGGAACCAGTTGCTGAGCGGATCGCTCAATTTTAATTTCCCCAGTTCAATTTGTTTGAAAACAAGAGTGGCCGTAAACGTTTTGGAAATGGATCCAATCCGGAAAAGAGTCGATTCGTCGATTGGCTGTTTCGTTTCAAGCGATGAATATCCATACCTACGCTGATAAATTTCCGATCCGTTTTTATACACCGAAATGGCACCCATTCCTTTATCAAACTCGAGAATCCGATCGATTAAACTATCGGTACGGGCAAAGGATGGCAATTGTTGCCCGGCCGCCTTCATCCATCCCAACAGAAACAGAACGACAATCACCCAATTTTTACTCATACAGAAATAATTTTAAAAAATAGTTCAATAAAACTGCTGATGTCAGAGACGATTCAACTACAATTTAGTTGGACACTACGGGTAATGTTACCAACGAATCGGTAGCCTGAACCGAAATCGAGGAGTCGGACGCACACACCGGAAGTGCAAAATCGAGTTCAGCGATACGCCCAACCGATACGTAACGGCGTTTGTAAAATGGAGTAGGATACGAATCTACAACAATCCCACGGCTGGCCGCGTGAATCATCTTTACCGCTCCGGGGGTTGGGTCCACTATCATTGCCACATGCCCAACCGTCGATGAATTGGCGTTTCGACCTTTGAAAAAAATAAGATCTCCCTTTCGCATTTCATCAAACTTCACTTTTCGAACAGCTTTTTGCATATCGCGCGACGAGCGGGGCAGACGAATATTGTGCTTAAACAGCACATGCGAAACAAAACCACTGCAATCGAAATTATAACCAGAGTCGGCGCGGTACCGATAGGGCTTACCCAGGTAATGTTTACCGGTTTCGATAATCTTTTCCACTTTCATCATCAACGAATCGGTCACTTCCTGAGCCACACTTTTAACAGGCATCAACAATAACAGGAGTAAGCCCACCATCCATTTTTTGTTCAACTTCATCTGTTCATTCATTATTTATCCCGGGACTGTATCTCTCAGCCCCTGTTATTACTGCCTTTTATTTTGATTAATCCTTGCTTTTAATTCAATGGTTCTGATCTTATCCTTGTAAGCATTGTGCTGATTAAGCTTATTCACATCGAGCGATGCATCCGAATTATCGTCCCATCGGCGACAAAGGTAAACCGAATCGTATACCCTTCCGATACGATAACTGCGACTAATGGCCAGCCCAAGTGCATAATCCTCGCCATAGCTGGTATTCGGAACCTTAACAGCACGAAGTACCGGTGTAAAAAAGGCCCGCGGAGCTCCCAGTCCGTTAATACGAAGGGCATTATTCCGTCCGTTATCAGGAGTCCATTCCCGATGATCGATTAATCCCGGAGGAATCTCGTTCATATCAAAATCGGTCATAGTATACGACCCCACCACCATAGCACAGTGCTGATCGTAAAACGCATCCACCATTTTCTGAAGTGTTGTTTCATCGCTGTACACATCATCCGAATCGAGTTGCACAGCAAACTTTCCACAGGAAGAATTAAAAATCCCTTCGTTCCAGCAGCCACCAATACCCAAATCGGTACGATGCGGAATCAGGTGTAAAATTCTCGAATCGGAAGCCGCAGCCCGGGCGATAAGCTCCGTTGTTCCATCGGTTGAATAATTATCAATAATGATCAGATTGAACTTAAATTTAGTTTTCTGACGCAGCACCGACTCAATAGCATCGCCAATGGTTTTCACCCGGTTGCGCACCGGAATAATAACCGATGCTTCAACAGGAAAACTCCCTTCTTCCAGATTTACATCCCTGAATTCGGGAGCCAGCCATCCGCCAATGGTTTTCAAATGAGCGGTACAGGCTTGTTCCATTTCAAGTTGAACGGCCCGGTTACGGGGATCCACATAATCAAATTGTTTTTCACCACTTTTACGGAAGTCAGTCTCTACCTCCGAGTACAGCAATTCGTTGAGGTGAACCAGTTCACCTGAGCGCGATAAAGCAAGCCGGAGATCGTACCAACCAGCGAACTGATAGGAAACATTTAATTGAGCAACCGCATTTTTCAGAACCGGAGTAGGAATTATCCAAACCGCCCCGAACTCAAAATCGTTGCGCAAACTTCCTTCCTGGTAATCGTTTACCGGACAAGCCGTGCGGATTTCACCAGTCATTTTATAATAATCGGAGTATACCATGGCAGCACCGGTATCGGTAGCCACACGCATCATCCGATCGAGAGCAAACTGGCCCAGTTCGAGAGCAGTCGACTTCACATTTACCATTACAAAGTCGGCGGTCGCTTTCTCAGCAATTTGCAGTATAGTTGAACCAGAGGTGAGCGAATCAACCAGAAGCACTTTGGCCGCAGAGTTCGCTTCAAAATGCTCGTTGGTAAGAAAATAAACTTGCTTTACTAACGGACATTCGCTGAACTGACGCATTATTTCTCCTGCTGCATGAATATCCTGACAGGGAATAAAACAATCGATCGTTGCCATGAATCTTGTTTTTTTGTGAATTAATCCCCAAAGATACACAAAGATCTAAAAAAAATTCTTAGGTTTGTATAAATTTTTAGCTTTAATTTATTTATGAAACGAGCATGATTGCAGGCAATCGCCATAGTTGATGAAAATCTGGCATGCGAGTTCCATGTGACCTTTTAAAAATAATTATTTACACATGAAATTGATAGCCGATAGCGGGTCGACCCGTACCACCTGGTTGATAAGCGATTGTTCCCTACACGTACAGGAAATCCAAACCACCGGAATAAATCCTTTCTACCAAACCGAAGAGGAAATCAGCGAGCTGGTGCTTCACTCCCTGATACCGAATCTGAAAAAAGAGATTTCAGTGGAAGAAATTTACTTTTATGGGGCCGGGTGTGCTTTCGACGACAAGAAACAGATGGTGGCCAACGCCCTAAGAAGTGGATTTCCGGATGCGCATATGGAGGTGGAGAGCGACTTGCTGGGAGCAGCACGCGGACTGTTTCAGCACGAAAGCGGCATTGCCTGCATAATGGGTACAGGCTCCAACTCCTGTGAGTACGATGGAAAAACGATTATAAAAAACGTATCGCCGTTGGGTTATATTTTGGGAGATGAGGGCAGCGGGGCAGTACTGGGCAAATTATTTATCGGCGATTGCCTGAAAAACCAGCTTCCCGAATGGCTTCGCGACAAATTTTTGGATGAATATGAACTAACACCGGCCATGATTCTCGATCGTGTTTACAAGCACCCCTTCCCCAACCGGTTTCTGGCTTCGTTCACCCCCTTTCTGTCGGCTCATCTTGAAGAGCCTTCCATTTTCAATCTGGTATACGATGCTTTCGACAGTTTTTTTGCCCGAAACGTTGCCCAATACAACACCGGAAACTTATCCCTTGGATTTATTGGTTCCATTGCCTGGCATTTCAGGGATGTGCTCGAAATCGTAGCTTCGGAACATCAATTGGAAATATCATCCATTACCAAAAATCCGATAGAAGGACTTGCTGCGTATCACGCTTAGCTGGTTAACATCCGGAACGCTTTTCCCAAACCGGCAATAATATCGCCGGCCATAAGCGACTCTTCCGACTCCTGCTCCAACGCAAGGTCGGCCGATAGTCCATGCAGGTATACCCCCAGGCGGGCAGCGGTGAGGGCGGGATATCCCTGTGCCAGTAACGATCCAATAATTCCGGTAAGCACATCGCCCGAACCGGCGGTGGCCATTCCGGGGTTACCGGTACTATTGAAATACACCTTCCCATCGGGGGCTACCACTTTAGTGTAGGCTCCTTTCATCACCAGTATCAGCTTATATTTATGAGCCACCTCACGCGCTTTTTGCAACCGGTGATACGAATTCTTACTTTCGCCAAACATACGTATAAACTCTTTGGGATGTGGAGTGAGCACACTTTCTTCGGGAAGTTGCTCCAGCATGTGCGGGTGGGCTGCAATAATATTAAGGGCATCGGCATCAAACACACAGGGTTCTTTTAAATGATTCAAAAATTGCTGCATCATTTCTACTGTGCTGGTGCGGGTACCTATTCCGCACCCGATAGCCAGTGCGTCGTATCGACCCGAATGATAAAATTCGGAAACACAGTCGGCGTTCCTATCGGCTTCAAACATCACTTCCGGTGCAATAGTTTGAACTATACAACGGTTTCCTTCAGGCCCGTGAAGGGTCAACAAACCAACTCCGCTTCGCAGCGCCGCTTTTGCGGCAAGAATAGAAGCTCCTGCCATCCCTTTACATCCGGCAATTAAGGCCAAATGACCAAAATTTCCTTTATGGGCAAACCGGCTTCTTTTTCGAAAAAGGGGCTGCAACGAATCAGCATCTGTAAATTCATATGGCGTTTCCATTTCGACTATACCCTGTGGATGAAGGCGTATATCCAGTACTTTCCATCGACCTACCACCTGTTCGTTTTCGATAAAGAAGAAAGCTATTTTCGGAAACTGAAGCGACAACGTTAAATCCGCTTTTACACAGGGTTGATTTATTTTCTGATAACTATCGGAGGCCAAACCGGATGGGACATCGATAGAAACAGTAACATTGGGCAATCCGTTGAGCCACTTCACCACTGCTGCAAAACGCCCGCTCAATGGTCGACTGAGTCCGGTACCAAACAACCCGTCGACTACAATATCCGATCGACCGGGAGTTGGTAATTCCACCTGTTCTGAATAATATTCGTGTAAAACTGCCGGAAATTCGAGTTGCAACCGATTACGATTGAGCTTACAATCGGGCGACAGCCCATCAGACATGCCAGATTCAGCACCTTCGGCATGAAGCAGATGAACCGTCACCGGATAACCTTGCTCACTTAACTTTCGCGCAAGAGCCAAAGCATCGCCCCCATTGTTGCCCGGTCCTGCAACAATGTAAAAAGAAGTCACCGTAAAGGGATATTCTCCTATCAGCGCATCACACAAAGCTTCGGCTGCCCGCTCCATCAGGTCGGGCGACGACACCGGCTCATTCTCTATCGTGTAGCGATCGAGCTGCCGGATTTGATCGGAAGTAAAAAGTTTCATGTGTAAATAATTGTTTTTCAACGAAAGTTTGTTAATCGTCGGCCAAACTATCCGATCCTTCGAAATGAAGCAGCAGGTCTGTTCTATTCTACAACAGAACCTCAACCGACAATGCCGGCAGTTCCACAACCAGCTCCTTTCCATTCAATTCAAATGGGTGACCAAAAGCGGCTGAAAACCGGGTGCTGTCGAAATATCCGGGCAATGTCACTGTAATTTTCTTCGACTGAGTACTGGTGTTCATAATGACAACCGCTTCTTTATCAAAATATTTTCGTGCATATACCCATTGAGCAGGACTGTTTTTCAGATCGATAAAGCTACCATACATAAGTACCGTATTGGCACGTCGTAATTTATTCAGCTTCGCAACCCCCTCCCAAAGTTTAGTTTCGCGCGTGTTCCATCCTTCAAATCGCATCATCTTTCGGCAATCGGGGTCGTTTCCTCCCGTCAATCCTATTTCATCGCCATAAAACAAGACCGGTACACCAGGAATCGTCAGGTTGAACGCATGAAACAACAATAATCTGTCGTAGGCTGTCGAATCGGTTATTCCGATTTCCCTTTCCCAACCTGCTTTTTTGGCATCCTCACCCATTTTTAAATCACCCGAAGCATAGGCCATAAAGCGGGGCTTATCATGATTTCCCGAGATATATCCCATCAGGTTATGCTGTCCGTAAGTATATAAACTCGACCGAAGCACTTCCTGCACCCGGGTCAAATCGCCACTTACCCCTGCAAAAGTAGTATTGGCTATATCGTATACATTAAAATCGAATTGCCCATCGAGCATCCCCGTGGTGAGGTAACTGGCAATTAACTTAGGACTACCATAGGTTTCACCAATTTGATACAACTGACGATCGGGCCATTGTTTTTTAATTTTAAGGGTGAGCATTCGCCAGAATTCTTCGGGGATATGTTTGCAGGCATCGTGGCGAAAACCGTCGAGGTTAAATTCCTTTAGCCAAAACAAGGCTGAGTCGGTCATCATTTCCACCACTTCAGGATTCGAATAATCGAGCGAAGGCATAAACGTATCGAACCAGGTAGTTAGCCGGTGCTCATCCCACTTTTCAACATTCAGCGTACCATCGGGAAGATACAAATCGGTGGCATATTCGGGATGACGCTGATACAACGGATGTTCCTGGTGTACATGATTGGCTACGTAGTCGAGCAAAACATTCATCTCCTTCCCATGAGCTTTTTTTACCAACGTTTTGAATTCTTCGTTGCTACCAAACCGATCGTCGACTTTTGACGAAGAGATGGGCCAGTATCCATGATAACCCGAAAACTTTGTATTTTTGGGAGCATAAAAGCCATAAGGCTCATCCGGATTCTGACTCACCGGCGAAATCCACAAGGTATTGACTCCTAACTTCTCAAAATATCCATTTTCAATCTGTTGTTGCAGACCTGCCAGGTCGCCTCCCCAATAATCTACTTTTGGATGTACATCCGGGCGGTTCATCGGACGATCGTTGGCTGTAGAGCCATTGTTGAATCGATCGACCAGCATAAAATACATAAGCTGAGTATGCGGATCGTGGCGTGTAAGCTGACCGGCATCCATCACCGGTTTCCCGTTGTGAAGCGGAATAAGTACTTCCTGACCTACTCCCAACCGATTAGCAGCCCAAACACGGAAATACGAACGTTCCATTTTAGCTGCTTCAGAAGGTATATCGAAGGCCATTTCGCCTTTTCCAAAGCGTACAAAATGATCGGGCAAGCGGTGATTTTGCCAATATACGGAAACACGCTGTACATCATTTTGATAACTAAGGTATATTTTACGATTTTCCACCTTTCGAGTGAAAAGCACCGGTAATCGATCGTGGTTTCCGGCAACCTGCAGGATGGAATTGAATTTTCCGTATCCGTTATCGACTTTCTGTGGATTTCCGGCGTCGTGATTCTGATCTCCATCAATATTCATCTGATACAAATAAGTACCGGGACTCAGGTAAAGTTCCACCTCATACTTTCCATTATCGTTTAATTCCAGATCGGGAGTTGCCGAAGGCGTCCAGTCGTTCATCTGACCGGCCAGCTGAACCCGCGAAGGATTTGTCCCTAATGGATCGTATCCGAAAATAAACTTCTGCTTATCCGTTTTCCGGCAAGGCACCGAATACACATTTCCACGTATCCAGAAATGCAAATCAATTAATTGCGAAGCTTCCTCACCGAGTTCTACCTTAACCAGATTTCGATTGTTGTACAATTGAACCCGCACCTCATCGCCGGTAACCGTTACCGAATCGATCTGCGAAACATCGGTTATGAAATCCTGAGCATATAGGGTATTCTCGCCCAGCTCCAGGGTGAGAAGTGAATTGAGCCGCTGGTTGTTACTGTTCGACGGCGGCACATTGAGCGACGGGCTGCATGCTGCCAGACCTGCCAGCGCACTAATTAAAAACAATTTTGGAACTTGCATAGCTGCTTATTTCGTTAAAATTTCTAGTATTGATGTTGATTTTGCTTCCACCTGAATAGATGTATTCAGCTGAACGACCTCGTTAGTGATTATGTTGACCCCTGACTGAACCGACTGAAGCATTTCGGCAAAATCGCCGGTATCGACTTTGCGTTCCGTATCGTTGTTATTAACAATCACCATTATCATTTTATCGTCATTGTATCGAAAATACACATACACTCCGTCGTTGGGAATAAACTGCTTCATGGCACCGGTGTGCAACACCGGATTGTTTTTACGGTAATGCAACAATTTCCGGAGGTAGGAATACACCTCCTGTTCGGCGCCGCTCCGTCCTTTTTCTGAAAATGAATCGACAGCATCGCCGGGCCACCCTCCCGGAAAATTAAACCGATGGCCCTCGTAGGAACCCCGTTTGCCCCCCAGCATAATTTCGTTGCCATAATAAATTTGCGGATATCCCCGCACTGTAGTTAGCATAGCCAGCGCCATTTTATATATCCGCGCATCTTTATTTACCACTTCACTGTACCGATCGATGTCGTGGTTATCGATAAAATTCATAATAAGATCGGTTCGTGGATACGCAAAATCGAGTGCAAAATGCATATAGAAACGGGCCATCCCTCCGTTCCATCCATCTTTTTCGGTAAATGCCTGCTGAAACACATTGCCCAGCGGGAAGTCCATCACACTTTGAAGCCGCGAATCGAATCCGTCTTTATTGTTGTTGCCCGACATGAAATAAGCAATTTCCTGTGCCGTATTCATCCAGCATTCGCCTACCACTGTCATCTTCGGATACTCGTTACGTATCGATTGAATAAACCTGGCAGCAGTAGACAAATCGTTGTAGGGATACGTATCGACCCGTAAACCGGCAATGCCTGCATATTCGATCCAAAAAATATACACCTGTTTGAGATAATCGAAAAGAAGCGGCTGTTGCAGATTGAAATCGGGCATATTGGGCGCAAACCACCCCCTGGTGAGCCGGTGCAGGTCTTTTTCCGATCGATGCGGATCCATCCAGGCCATCATCCGGTAATTCGACGAGGTATACCTGTCCCATGTATTAAACCAGTTCTTCGCCGGCAGATCGTTCATCCACCAATGGGCCGAACTACAATGATTGGGAACTACATCGAGAATTAATTTGATACCCTGCTCGCGTGCAGTGGTAGCCAGCCGGCGATAATCCTCATTGGTTCCCATCCGCGGATCGACTTTATAATAATCGGAACAACCGTAATGATGATAGGAATACTGCACATCATTGTTGTCGAAAACAGGAGTAGTCCACAAAGCGGTAATTCCTAAATCGGCCAGGTAAGGTAGTTTCTGAATAATACCTTCGATATCGCCTCCGTGCCGCGCCCCCGGATCGTTTCGGTCGACGCCCTGATGATAGCCCTCCACCACATCGTTGGCCGGATTACCATTGGCAAATCGATCGGGGAAAATCAGGTACATGGCATCGGCTGCCGAAAAACTTTCACGCTCAGCCGAACCTTTCTCCCTGGCTTTTAATTCAAAGTCGCGGTACCTTGTTGTATCTCCCTGTTGCACTTTAAATTTCAGCACTCCCGGCTTCGCCCGTTTCCCTACTTGCAGGTATACAAACTGGTAATTCCGGTTATCGGTAAGTACCGAACGCAATTTCTTCACCCCCGGGTAGTTCACCGAGATTTTGGCAGATGCTATATTTTCACCATAAAACATTACCTGCACCACCTGCTCGTTCATGCCCGCCCACCAGTGCAAAGGCTCCATGCGCTTCACTTCGGCGGCAAACACCGGGGAAGCACCAATAAACGTTAGCAATACAATCAATACCAAACTGCATCGCCCTGGCAAACCAGAAGTAACTTTCGACATACTTTTCATTAATTTCAATTTAAACTGTATTATTTCTTCACTTTATCCTCTACAAACAACACACTTGCAGCAGCAATCAGCAGGAACACGCCCGATAGTAACAGCGCAAAAATGGCCTGCGAGTCGAAAACACGTTTTACAATCGGTCCGCCAAACACACCATTCACAATCTGAGGAAGTGTGATAAATATATTGAAAATGCCCATGTAGATTCCCATTTTGTGCGCCGGAAGTGCAGGAGCCAATATCGCATAGGGCATAGCCAGAATACTGCCCCAGGCCAGTCCGATACCGATCATTGGGAAAAGGAGCATCGTAGGATTGGTAATAAAATAGATAGAAATAAGTCCGGCACCTCCGGCCAGTAACGATAAAGCATGAGTGCCTTTACGTCCCATCCGGCGGGCAATAGTGGGAAGCAGCAAGGCGTAAATCATGGCTACCCCATTGTAAACTCCAAACAATATGCCCACCCAGTTGCCAGCATCCTGATATACTACCGAAGAGGTATCGTCGACGGCCACCCCATACACATGCTGAGCAATAGCTGGTGTGGTAAACACCCACATTCCGAACAAAGCAATCCACGAAAAAAACTGCACCAGGCCAAGTTGCTTCATGGTGACAGGCATGTGTTTTATATCCCTGAAGATATCGGAGAAACGGGATTCTTCCTGATCAGAATGGGGAGTCGTATTCAGTTGTTCCGGACTGTACTCTTTTGTGGTTACTACTGTCCATAAAATGGCCAGAACCAGCACCGCTGCCCCTATGTAAAACGAGAAAATCACATTATCGGGGATAGCCCCTTCGGGAGCCACTTTTGAAATTCCGAACCATTCGGCCAGCACATAAGGCAGCCACGAGCCCACTACTGCTCCAACTCCAATAAGGAACGTTTGCACCGAGAACCCAACAGTGGTTTGCTCGTCGGGCAACATATCGCCCACCAATGCACGGAAAGGCTCCATGGCCACGTTGATGGAAGCATCCATTATCATAAGGAATCCTGCTCCCACAAACATAGGAGGCAGAAAGTGCGCGAACTCACCGGCATTAGGCATTAGTAAAAGTGCTACGGCAGCCAGCAATGCTCCGGCTAAAAAGAAAGGCCGGCGGCGGCCCAGCCGCGTCCAGGTTTTATCGGAATAATGTCCGATGATGGGTTGAATAATAAGCCCGGTAAGTGGCGCAGCCAGCCAAAACCACGAAAGATGCTCCATGTCGGCACCGAAAGTTTGCAGTATACGGCTGGCGTTGGAATTCTGTAGAGCAAAGCCGAATTGAATGCCCATGAACCCCATCGACATCGAAAGAATCTGAAAAAAGGATAAACGAGGCTTGTTCATTAATTATTAATTGTTAATTGTTAATTATTAATTGTCAATTAGTATAAAAGTGGGCGGGTAGTGCCACGCAGTTTTAAATTGGTTTTAATGATCTTATTGGTATATTTGCCCTGTGTTTCACCTTTAATCTTCGATATAAGGAGGCGGGCCGCATGGATACCCATTTCAAAACCATGCTGTTCTACCGTGCTAAGCATCGGGTCCGAAGCAAGTGCAAATTCGCCATCTGAAAATCCGAAAATCGAAATATCATCCGGCACTTTAAATCGCGACCGTTTCACTGCAAACAAAATCCCGGCAGCACACTGGTCGTTGATCGCAAAAAATGCATCCGGATGTTCCTCCATCGCCAGGAACTCAGGAGTTACCTTTATGGCCTCATCACGGGTATCGCAAATTCGAATCAACGACTCATCCACTTCAATCTTATGCTTACGCAAGGCATCCAGATATCCGTTTTTACGATTTTTCGAAATTTCCAAATGGGGGGGCGAACTGAAAAAAGCAATCCTCCGGCACCCCGAACTGATCAGGTATTCGGTAGCGGCAAATGCCCCGGCATAATCGTCGACCACTACTTTATCGGTCAAAATCCCTATACAGATACGATCGAAAAAAACCAACGGAATGTCGCTATCCACAATTTCCTGGAAATGATCGTAATTGGTGGTGTTTTTCGACAAACTGGCCAATACCCCCGACACCCGGCTCGAAATAAGCGCTGTTGTATTTCGCACCTCTTTATCGTAGTTTTCTCCCGACTGACAAACAATTACATTATAGCCTTCCTGATCAGCGATTTCCTCGATTCCGGCCAGTACCGACGAAAAGAAATAATGAACTATTTCCGGAATAATCACCCCGATGGTTTTGTTCTTATTGGTACGCAGGCTGAGCGCAAGACCGTTGGGTTTATAATGATGCTCCTTCGCATAGGCCTGAACAGTTTCGCGGGTTGCAATACTAATATCGGGATGACTTTGAAGAGCACGCGAAACGGTTGACGGTGAGATATTCAACGCCCGGGCAATGTCTTTAATGGTAATGGGAGACTTCTTCATGGCACAAAGATAAAAAATGGTGGTTTTTAAGTCAAGAAAGCCCAAATATATGAAATTAAATTCAGATGCAAACGTTTGCGTCGAAAATTGAATTAAAAAAATGCGGCCTCCCCGACGAATCATCGATAAAGCTCTATTTTTGCATCGTGATCGGGTCTATCGGGTAGAGTACGGCGAACCAAAAAGCGGAAGAAAAGTGTTTAACCTACAGAACACACGAACAATAAACATTTAAAAGAATATCATAACCTTTAAATTGCAATTGCATGAATAACAAGACTTACAAGTACACCTTACGGAAATTATGGTCCGTAGTGTTGATTGCTCTCGTCGCGTTCAACTTGTCGGCGCAGCAACTATCCATAACCGGAGTAGTTAAAGATGCGGTGAGTGGGGAACCTCTCTTTGGAGTAAACATCCTCGAGAAAGGCACCAGCAACGGAACCATTACCGATCTCGACGGACAATTTACAATTTCATCTCCCGCTAATGCCATTCTCGTATTCAGGTATGTTGGATATCAAACCGTTGAGGTACCGGTAGCCGGAAAAACCAGATTAAACATTAGTCTTACGGAAGATGCCGTGGCCATCGGCGAAGTGCTCGTGATTGGTTACGGTACTGTAAAGAAAAACGATGCAACCGGCTCGGTTACAGCGATTAAGCCCGACGCCATGAACAAAGGGATGACCACCAATGCACAGGACATGCTTTCGGGCAAGATTGCCGGTGTGAATGTTGTATCGGCAGGTGGAGCACCCGGTGCCGGAGCTACCATTCGTATTCGTGGTGGCTCATCGCTTTCGGCCAGCAACGATCCGCTTATTGTAATCGATGGATTGGCAATGGATAATAATGGTATTAAAGGAGTAGCCAATTTCCTCAGCACCATCAATCCCAACGATATCGAAAGTTTCACCGTACTGAAAGATGCTTCGGCAACAGCCATTTACGGCTCGCGTGCCTCCAACGGGGTTATCATCATCAACACCAAGAAAGGGGAGAAAAACCAGAAACCAAGGGTTTCCTACGAAGGCAATGCTTCGCTGAGCACGCTCAATTCACGATACGAAGTACTGAGTGGTGATGAATTCCGCACACTGGTTAACCAGGTATATGCCGATCAACCCGATGTGCTTTCTAAACTGGGAACCGCCAACACCAACTGGCAGGACCATATTTACCAAAACGCATTCAGCACCGACCATAGCGTAAGCGTAACCGGCGGCTTTAAAAACTTACCTTACCGGGTTTCGCTGGGCTATACCAGCCAGGAAGGAGTAATCCGGACTTCGCTTTTCGAACGTATCACCGGAGCTATCAGCCTCACCCCTACTTTCTTCGACGATCACCTTCGGGTAAATCTGAACGCGAAAGGAATGTGGGTGAAAAACCGCTATGCCGAAACCGGTGCTGTGGGAAGTGCTGTGGGTATGGACCCGACTCAGCCGGTTTCAACCACCGACGAGCCTTACAAAACCAGCTTCGATGGCTATTTCCAGTGGTACAATATGATAAAAGGCACCGACGGAGTAACCAAACCCTGGTTCAACACCTTAGCTCCCCGAAATCCGGTAGCCATGCTGATGCAAAAAGACGATGTGGCCAAGTCGTACGACTTTATCGGAAGTGCCGACTTTAACTACAAATTCCACGGCATGCCCGAATTAAGAGCCAATTTGAGCATCGGTACCGAACACGCCTTTGGTCGCCAGGAACTTCACCTGCCTGTAACCGCTGCCAGCGATCATAACTGGGGCCGTACGGGTTGGGAAGAAATCAGCAAGAAAAATGAGTCGCTGAATGCCTGGTTGCAATATGCCAAAGAACTCGACATGCACAACTTCGACATTATGGGAGGATACGAATGGCAACATTTTTATCGTGAAGGACAAAATGAGTATATGGGACTTCTTCGATTCGACTCCAACGAAGATGGCGTTGTAAACGAAACCGATGAATACTACGACGAAAAAAGAAATGCATGGAAAACCGAAAACTACCTGGTTTCGTTTTTTGGACGTGCCAATTATTCTTTTGCCAGTAAATACCTCCTTACTGCTACCATACGTCTCGACGGTAGTTCGCGTTTCTCGAAAGAAAATCGCTGGGGTATTTTCCCATCGTTTGCATTTGCCTGGAAAATAAACGAAGAGGATTTTCTGGCCGATGTTGATGAACTCAGCGATTTGAAACTTCGCCTGGGTTACGGTATCACCGGTCAACAGGACCTGGGACAGGGCGATTACCCTTATATCCCTGTATACAAAGAAAATAAAGTAGGAGCCTATTACCCCTTCGAAAACGAAGATGGTGTGCTCGAGTACTACGAAGCCCATCGCCCCAATGTTTTCAACAGCAAGCTGAAATGGGAAGAAACCACAACCTACAACGCCGGTATCGATTTCGGATTCTTTAAACAACGCCTTACCGGTTCGCTCGATTATTACCATCGCATTACCAACGACCTCCTCAATGTGGTTGATATACCACTGGGAACCAACTTCAGTAACCGTGTGGTGAGCAATATCGGATCGCTTACCAACAACGGAATCGAACTGGCACTCAACGGCCGTATTATTTCGAAAAAAGACATCAGCTGGGAAATAGGATTAAACCTTACCCACAACAAAAACGAGATTACGAAGCTCACAACCGGCACAGGCGAAGGTTACTATGTAGCAACCGGCGGAATTTCGACCGGTACAGGAACCAATGCACAGGCACATGCTGTGGGGCTCCCGGCCAGCTCGTTTTATGTGTACAAACAAAAATACGATAACAACGGCAAACCTATTGAAGGAGAATTTGAAGATTTGGTAGAAGATGGCATCATCAACAGTCAGGACCTCTACTTCTATAAAAGTCCGGCTCCCGATCTGCTGGTAGGCCTGTCGTCTAAATTCATCTACAAAGATTTCGACTTCAGCTTCAGTATGCGCTCGAGCATTGGTAACTACATGTTCAACGATGTTGCAGCACGTAGCCACGATATGAGCAACACGGGTATCTGGTCGACTTCCGGCTCCTTCTCCAACAAGCCCAAATCGGCACTGGAAACCAATTTCACTCAGAACAAAACCAACGCACACCTGTCCGATTATTATGTACAGGATGCATCGTTCCTGAGAATGGATAATATTACTGCCGGCTATTCGTTCAAGAATTTATTCGGTGTAATTTCCGACGCCCGCATTTATGCAACTGTTCAGAATCCGTTTGTGATTACCTCCTATAAAGGACTCGATCCCGAAAAATTTGATGGTATCGACCGCGACCTTTATCCCCGTCCAATGGTATCGCTAATCGGAGTTAGTCTGAAATTTTAATGTTAAAAAAAATAATTATAGATATGAAACGTAGCATTTCAACCTATTTTCTGCTGGCACTGGCGGGATTTTTCACCCTCCAGCTGACCTCCTGCGTAGGCGACCTCGACGTTGAGCCTATCGACGAAAGCGTAACCCAGTCTTTTGAGCAAGATCTGGTATTTACAAAAATCTACTCTTCACTTGCACTTACCGGACAGGAAGGTCCGTCGGGTGATGGCGATGTAGCTGGTATCGACGAAGGCTTTTCGGCTTTTATCCGCCTTATCTGGAATCTCAATGAGCTGCCTACCGACGAAGCAATCTGTTCGTGGGGAGATACAGGTATTCCTGAACTTAATTTCAACTCGTGGTCGGATGCCAACGATTTTTCGAAAGGATTGTATGGCCGTTTTTATTTCAATATTACCTTGTGTAATCAGTTTTTAGAAATGACCAAAGACATGACCGACGAAAAAACCAAACGTCAGCGTGCCGAAACCCGCTTCATGCGTGCCATGAACTACTACTACCTCATGGATATGTTTGGCAATGTGCCGTTTACCGAAGTGGTTGCACTCGAACCGCCCCAACAAATATTACGTAAAGATTTGTTCGACTGGGTCGAAAAAGAACTGATCGCCGCCGAGGAAGATATGTTTGAACCCAAAACAGGTCCTTACTACAGGGTTGATAAGGCTGCGGCCTGGTTACTGTTGTCGCGCCTGTATATCAATGGTGAAGTTTACACCACTGTTTACGATAAGGAAGGCACAGTGCTGGAGGCCGGACAAACGTATTGGAACGAAGCTGCCATCTGGGCTAAAAAGGTAATCGATTCGCCTTATAAGCTTACCGCAACCTATCGTCATTTATTTATGGCCGATAATGCTGGCGCACTCGACGGATCGACCGTAAACAAGGCACCCGAGGAAATCATCTTACCGATTGCCTGTGATGGTATACAAACCCGTAGCTGGGGGAATTCGCTTTTCCTGATTGCCTCCACCTTCCGTTCCGATATGAAACCGGCTGGCACCTCCGAAGCCTGGGCCGGCAACCGTGCCCGTTCGTCGATTATCCGTAAGTTTTTTCCTACCGTGTTTAACTACACCGACCCTACCGACCTTACTACCGGAGCAACAGCCCCTGTAAGTCGTTGGACCCGCGATGCTCGTGCTTTGTTTTATGCTAAAGACCGCCAAATGGAAATCGATGTCCCGGGTCGTTTTGTCGAAGGTTACTCGGTAGCAAAATGGACCAATGTACGGGCAGATGGAAAACCCACCAGTAACGGACAGTACACGGATACCGATGTGCCTTTTATGCGGGCAGCTGAAGCCTATTTAACCTATGCTGAAGCAGTATTGCGTGGAGCACCTGAGAGCGGAATGACAGCTTTGGAAGCGGTGAATGCATTACGTAGTCGTGCCGGTGCACGTACGCAGACTGCCGTAACACTCGATTACATTCTGGATGAAAGAGCACGTGAATTCAGTTTTGAGGGACACCGACGTGTCGACCTGATCCGTTTCAATAAGTTCGGAGGTAATAACAATTACCTGTGGCCCTGGAAAGGGGGTGAAAAAGATGGGAAAGACTTTGCTCATTACTACAATGTATTTGCACTGCCGGCATCTGATTTGAACGCAAATCCCAATCTGGTGCAAAATATTGGTTATTGATAGTGCCTATTGATGGCTTCGCCTGGTCCTGTTGAGGATAGTGACCCAACAAACAGGGCCGAGCGAAGCCTGATATAAACCAATTGCAAACGTTTGCACTACATTTTCATACATTTACAAAACATTTTGATTCCATATATTGTTTAGTATTGTATCTTTGACACCAAGTATCAGAAAAATCTTATTTATTAATTTTTAAATTCAATGTTATGAAGAAACTTTTTACACTTTTTATCGTTTTAATAAGCTGGCTGGCATTTGCTAATCAGGCTACGGCTGCCAACGTTACCTTTACAGTGGAGGTTCCCACACCTACCTACGAAGTATGGTTGGCTGGAAACTTTAACGGTTGGGACAATAAGCTGACAAAAATGACCAAGGTGGACGACACTCATTACACCATTACCCTCGACGAAGCAACATTTAAAGATGGTGTAACTGCTGCTACCCTGGAGTACAAATACCTGAGTGGCCCCGGCGATTGGGCATACGTTGAAAAAAAAGCCGATGGTAAGGATATCGACAACCGTAACTATCCCGGCGCAGGAGTTACCGATAAGGTTTTGAAATGGGGTACTGTTTACAATCCTAATGTTGCTCCTATCGAAAAAAACATTTTGATAGAAGTGTATGTTCCCAAAGCTGTAAAAGAACTCTATGTTACTGGTTGGCACAATGATTGGAAAAGTCCTGGCTCGGAAGGAACCAAAATGACCTGGAACGAAGAAATGTCTGATGAAGGAGGTAATGAATTTTTCCTTACCATTCACACTCCGGATGCCAATAAAACAGCCTACAAATTTGCTGCCGGTCCATCGTGGGTGTACGAACAAGATTCTGCCGACCTGAAAATCACCGATACCAGTAAGGATAAGGTGTACAACTTCATGCCGAAATTCAAACGCATCTATCCGGGTGATGCTGCGCTGAAAGACGTAACGATTAATGTAACTGCACCTGCAGGAACCGAGACATTATACATGATGGGAAGTCACCTTGGTTGGGACGGAACAAGTTGGCAGGCCGGGACTAAAAACCAGGATGGTACTTTTACGTTTGTTTTTAAATTCGACCTTATTGAATACAAATATTTCAACCAACAAGATTGGGCGGGTGAAGAACAAACTTCCGAAGGCAAAAAAGTTGAAAATCGCAAAGCGGATGCTCAGCTGGCACAAACCTTCAACGACATTATTGCCAAATGGCCTGTACCGGCAGGAGTAAACACCCTCGATGCCGACAAATACACCATCCGTGTAAACAACAAATCAGTAAGCGTTGATGGAATCAGCTCTACATTCGAATTATATGATGTTACCGGACGTGCTGTTGAATCAACCACTGCTGTTGGATCGCATACTTCAAAAGTATTGAACGCTGGTATTTATATCCTTCGCGTTGATGGCGCAACTCAAAAAGTGGTTATCCGCTAAGTAGCTATTGTATAAATTCATAAAAAAAGGATGTTCTATTCGTAGAGCATCCTTTTTTATACCATTTAAAAGTACATTCACCATGACATCTGTTGAAACAGTTGGCTACATTGCCTCCCTCCTTTCTATTCTCAATCAATTCCCGCAAGCACTGAAGGTAATACGTACAAAAGACACACAAAGCATTTCGCTTACCATGTATATAATTGTAGTGGTATGTATTACGATGTGGTTGGTGTATGGCCTGATGCTCAACGACGGACCGCTAATCTGGGCAAATGCCGTTTCGCTTATTCCGATAGTTTACATTTTTATAATGAAATTAACGAACACCCTGAAGGGAAAAGACAAGTGGGGAATTTAAACATGAAACGAGCATGATCGAAGGCAATCACCAAAGTGAATGAAAATCTGACATGCGAGTTCCATGTGACCTTTTAAAAACAATTATTTACACATGAAAATCGAACCGTTCGGTCCGGTTCTCTTCGTACACCTTCTTATCGAAACTAAACAGCCGGGCAGGTTTGTGCGACACTCCAATCTGATACTCCTCCAATGGAATTAAATAAGGCATCTTATTTATTTTCCTCCGGTAATTGCGTTTATCGTATACCGTATCGAAAACCGATTCGTATACTTTCTGCATTTGGGTAAGCGTGAATTTTTCCGGGAGTAGTTCGAAAATCAACGGTTCATGGGTCAAATCGTACCGTAACTTCAACAATGCTGCAGTAAAAATATCGTTGTGATCGAACATCAGTTCGGTCACTTCGTTCACATTCATCCAGCGCGCTTCTTCTATCAACATACTGTTGTCGATATCCTTCAAGTTAACTAAGGAATAAAATCCAACGGTGAGCACACGTTCGTCGAGCAACCGGGGTTTAACCCATTCAAAATCCTGAGGCCTTCGTTTTAGTCGATCCGGGTCGCTAAATACAAAAAACTGTTTCGCGAATATATTCTCCAACCCGGTCTGTTCCTTCAAAATCCGCCTCGCTGTATCGTCAATCGTTTCGTGACGCAACACGTGATTTCCAGGCAATTTCCATTCTTCGGCAATGCTATCATCCAACGGTATCGATTCTTTTCGAACCAATACTTTCAGACTATTGTCCTCGTAGCCAAAAATAACACAATCGACCGATAAGCTGCCTAATAATTCACCATTACATCCCATATATTACTTTGCTGTTGATTCTCACTCCTCGTTCCTACACCTGAAAAATGGTGTTTTTTTACTGTTTAATGAACGCAAAGATAAGTAAATTGTTTAAAAGAAAAGGAATTATAGTGTCAAATAAACACTCATCCCGTTTTTTTAACGTTACAATCAGGAAACAAGACTATTAACTTCAAAAAAATCAAACTTAGTGTAAAATAAACACTCTATTATTTGGTAAATTAAATTCTACCCGCTATATTTGCAAAACTTATTGTTAAACTGACACTAAATAAATTATTTTACGTATGAAAAACGCTTACCTTTTACTGGCACTTGCGTTATCGGTTCTATTCACCGCTTGCCAATCGCCTCAAAACGGGCTGGATCAACGCGTTGAGTCGCTGCTAAAGCAAATGACGCTGGAAGAAAAAGTGGGTCAGATGACCCAAATCACGCTGGATGTTATCGGGAATGGCGAAACCGTTTTCAATTCGGGATACCCATTCCAACTCGACACAGCCCGGCTTCGCAAAGCCCTGGTGGATTATCATGTTGGGTCCATTCTTAACACCACCAACAACTACGCGATGACGCCGGAACAATGGTACACCATCATTAGCCAGATTCAGGACGTAGCCACTACCAAAACCCGAATGAAAATTCCGGTGATTTACGGGGTCGATGCTATCCATGGGGTTACCTATACCGATGGCGCCATTATGTTCCCGCAACAACTTACGGTAGCCGCCAGTTTTAATCCTGTGCACGCCTACAACATGGGGGTGGTTACCGCTTACGAAACCCGGGCTTCCGGAATTCCATGGAACTTTTCACCGGTACTCGACCTGGGCGCCGACCCACGTTACAGTCGTATGTACGAGGGATTTGGCGAAGACCCCTATGTAATCAGCACCATGGGAGTACAACTTGTAAAAGGGTACGAAGGTATGAGTGCCGACAGTTTATCGTCGCCGGTAAAAGTCGCCTCCTGTCTGAAACATTTTCTGGGCTATTCGGTCCCCGTATCGGGAAAAGACCGTACACCGGCTTACATCCCTGACCATATTTTACGCGAATATCATCTCGAGCCCTTCAAAAAGGCAATTGAAGCCGGAGCATCTTCGCTGATGATAAACTCGGGGTTGATTAACGGAGTAACCGTTCACGCATCCCACGATCTGATCACCAAATTACTAAAAGAAGAACTGGGATTTGAAGGACTGGTGGTAACGGACTGGAACGACATCATCAACCTGCATACCCGCGATAAAATTGCCATCAACAACCGCGAGGCCGTGAAACTGGCTATTAATGCCGGGATAGACATGTCGATGGTGCCTTATCATTACGAAGATTTTTTCAACGACCTGGTGGCGCTTGTAAAAGATGGAGAAGTGAAGGAAAGTCGCATCGACGATGCAGTTCGTCGTATTCTGAAACTGAAGCTACGTCTGGGATTATTTGAAACTCCTGTGACCAGGTATACCGATTATCCCGAATTTGGCTCTGAAAAGTCGGCCCGAATGGCTTACGAAGCAGCCGCCGATGCCATCACCCTGTTGAAAAATCAGGACAGTATCTTACCCTTAACGCCCAACCAGAAGGTTTTAATTACCGGTCCGAATGCCAATTCGATGCGTACGCTGAACGGAGGATGGAGCTATTCGTGGCAGGGAGAAAAGACCGAACAGTACACCGAAGAATTTAACACCTTCCTGGAAGCCATCCAGCTAAAAACGGCCAATGTGACCTATATTCCGGGTGTAAGTTATATCAACGAAGGAAAATATTTTGAAGAAAAGGAAGACCAGTTTGCCGAAGCTATTGCAGCTGCACGCAGGGTAGACCGGGTGTTGCTTTTTGTAGGAGAAAACACCTATACTGAAAAACCAGGCGACCTCAACGACCTGACGCTCAGTCCACTTCAAACACGTCTGGCACAGGAACTAATCAAAACCGGCAAGCCGGTAATTTTAGTACTGAACCAGGGACGTCCCCGTACAATTGCTTCCATTGAACCCGGAGTAAAAGCGGTGGTAAACACCTATCTTCCCGGCAATTATGGAGCCGATGCGTTGGCCGATATTCTTTATGGAGAAGTAAATCCATCCGGAAAGCTACCTTTTAACTATCCTTCGTATCCGAACTCGATAGTAAATTATTACCACAAACCTTCGGAAGAACAAAATCCGGCTGCGGGTGCGTATACTTACGAATCGGATTACAATCCTCAGTATGAATTCGGAGATGGGTTAAGCTATACGACCTTTACATACTCAAATCTAAAAATATCGTCTACCAGTTTTGGTCCAAACGATGAACTCGTCATCAGTGTGGATGTTACCAACACCGGCTCACGGGCAGGTAAAGAATCGGTATTGCTCTTCAGCAGCGACCTTTATGCGAGCATTTCGCCCGATGTAAAACGCTTGCGTCGCTTCGAAAAAATAAGCCTGAACCCGGGAGAAACCAAAACGGTAAGTTTCAGTATCAAAGCTGCCGACCTGGCCTTCGTGAATACCAACAACCAGTGGGTTACCGAACCGGGCGATTTTGAATTCACCACAGGAGATCAAAAGATAAAAGCAACCTATAAAAATTAAAATTAATACACATGAAGATCAGAGAAGAAAAACATGGTACGAACGTGTCGACCCTTTGGGGTAAAGCACGATCGTTTGCACTCCTGGTACTTACAATGGCACTTTCGTTACAAGCAGTAGCTCAAAAGAGGGCCATTTCCGGAACCATTACCGATGGCAGTGGCGAGTCGATTATCGGAGCGAACATTCTGGTTAAAGGTACCACAATGGGTACAATAACCGATATCGATGGGAAATTCAGGATCGAAGCAGCAACAGGCGATGTACTCGTAATCAGCTACATTGGAATGCTGTCGAAAGAAATTGCAGTTACGAACAACTCAAGCATGTACAATGTGCAACTGCTCGACGACACTCAAAAACTGGAAGAAGTGATCGTAATCGGTTATGGTACGGTGAAGAAGAAAGACGTAACCACGGCCATCACCACTATTTCGACCGACGACCTCGACCAGCGCCCCATTGTCACTGCTGCCCAGGCATTGCAGGGCAAAGCCGCCGGAGTTTCGGTAGTGCGGCCGAGTGGTGCTCCGGGAGCCGGTTTGGCCATCCGCGTACGTGGAACCACCTCGATGAATTCGAGCAACGACCCGTTGTATGTAGTCGATGGAGTTACACTGGACGACATTTCGTTTCTTTCGTCGAATGATATCGCCAGCATGCAAATCCTGAAAGATGCTTCATCGGCAGCTATTTACGGATCACGTGCAGCGAATGGTGTAGTATTGATTACCACCAAAAACGGCGCACTTGGCAAAGCGAAGATCAGTCTTAACGCTTATACAGGGCTCACCAGTCTGACCAACAAAGTAGAGGTGCTTAACACAGCCCAATACCGTGAACTGCTGTCGGACATGGGCTCCACTACTGCCCTACCCGATAACCTGACCGATCAAACCGACTGGTATCAGGAAACATTCAAATCGGCGATGACTCAGAACTACCAATTCTCGGTTTCCAATGCTACCGACAAACTCAATTATTATGTATCGGCAGGATATACCGGCGAAGAAGGAATTATCAAAGTAGCTTATTTCGATCGTTTCAATTTTCGTTCAAATATCGAAAATCAGATACGTTCGTGGCTGAAAATCGGAGCCAATATTTCGTATTCCGATTATACCAGCAATGGTATTATTTCCGGTCAGGGCGCCAACCGTGCCGGAGTTGTACTTTCGGTACTCAATGCACCTACCTACGCACCGGTAATGGATCCTAATAATCCTACCCAGTTCAACACCAATTTCTACGGGGTTAATATCACTTCGCCTGTTGAAAACATGGCCCGGTCGGAAGATAACAAATCGCGCAACAACCGCTTAATAAGCACCGGAAGTGCCGAAATCACCTTCCTGCCCAATCTGAAACTGCGCTCCACCGTAACTCTCGACCGTTTCTACAACCATTCCACCAGCTTCCTCGATCCCGCGAAAACCAGTTACGGCCGCAGCCAGCGGGGTGTAGCCACCGACAACCGATCGATGACCACCGTTATGATTTACGATAATATACTTTCGTACAACAAAGCATTTGGTGATCACAGTATCGACATGATGGGCGGAACTTCGGGAACAACTTCCAATTATTCCACTTCGTACCAAACCGTAACCCATTTCGAAACCGGAGCTATTAAAACGCTGAATGCCGGCAACAAAGTTTCGCAGGGCAACGGTACCTTTGAGGCACATAATTCGATGATGTCGTATGTGGGACGTATTGCTTACAATTACATGAGCAAATACCTCCTTACCGCCAATATGCGTATCGACGGTTCGTCGAAACTTCACCCCGACTACCGCTGGGGCTATTTCCCATCGTTCTCGGGAGCCTGGCGTATTTCGTCGGAAGATTTCATGAGCGACCTCACCTGGATCGACGACCTGAAACTTCGCGGAGGTTGGGGACAAACCGGTAACACCGCAGGATTGGGCGATCATGATTACCTCGAACGCTCGTCGATTACCCGCGTCAACTGGTGGGAAACCGGTAAAGGCAACTCTGTGCCTATCATTACCCAGTCGTCGTTGCGCAACATCCAGTTAAGTTGGGAAACAACTACCCAAACCAACGTGGGTATGGATTTCACCCTGTTGAAAAACCGGTTGAACTTCACCCTCGATTATTACTTCAAACGTACCACCGATATGTTGATGAATGTAGCCCTGCCTTCAGGTTCGGCCGCAGCCTCTTCCATCAAGCGTAACGAAGGAGAAATGACCAACAGTGGATTTGAATTTGCGGTAAACTCGCGCAATCTTCAGGGAGCTTTCAGCTGGAATACCGATTTTAATATTTCATTTAACAAAAACAAGTTGGTGAGTCTCGATCTTACCCAGGTGTATTACGATGCAAAAACGAGCGATGTGATTACTGAATACATCGTGCGCAACGAGCCGGGTCGTCCACTGGGTGGATTCTACGGTTACTTCACCGATGGAGTTGATCCTGAAACCGGAGAATTTATGTATCGCGATGTGAACAAGGATGGTCAGGTAACTTCATCCGACCGTACCTTCATCGGCGATCCGAATCCCGATTTCGTGTATGGTATGACCAACACCTTCACTTACAAAGGACTGAATCTGAGCATTTTCCTACAAGGTTCGCAGGGCAACGATATTTTCAACGCCTCACGAATTGAGACCGAAGGAATGTACGATGGGAAAAACCAATCGATTCGTGTGGTGGACCGCTGGCGCCGCCCCGGCATGGAAACTACCATTCCCAAAGCAGGATACGACTTGCGTATCTCCGATTTCTTTGTGGAAGACGGAAGTTATTTGCGATTGAAAGACATCACGCTCTCGTACGATCTGGCTAAAACAGTGTTAAAAACAAGCGGCATTTCCCGCCTGCAGCCTTATTTCACCGCCTCTAACCTACTCACCATCACCCGCTACATGGGCTTCGACCCCGAAGTAAACCAGTGGGGCAACAGCGGAACCGTGCAGGGAATCGATTGGGGAACTTACCCACAAACCCGTTCATTCATCGTAGGTGTAAACATCGAATTTTAAACAGAAAGACATATGAAGACACAAACTATAAAAAACATAGCGGTTATTGCTGCTGTTTCGCTAACTACCTGGTCGTGCGACATCGATCTGGATCCGATATCGGAATTCAGTGAAGTGATAATTGGCCAGTCGGAAACCGGCGATTCGCTCAAATATACCACCAAAGGCGAAATTTTTTCGCAATACCAGGCCCTCTATCAGAAACTGAAAGATAATCAGGAACATGGTTACCTCGACCTGTTGCTGGTAGCGGAATCGCATTCCGACAATGCCTATGCAGGCACTACCGGATCGGAAGTTGTTCCGATGGAAAACAATGCCCTCGACGGAAGCAATTCGGTGCTCGAACGCGACTGGAACCGGTACCTGGCCGATGTGGCTCAGGCCAATACGGTGATCGACAACATCGACAAAGTGCCCGACCCAACCCTTACAGCCGACGAACGCAAGCAGTGGAAAGCTGAAGCAAAGATTTTCCGTGCTATGATATGGTTCGATATGGTACGCATTTGGGGCAACATCCCGATTGTTACAAAAGAAGGAGTTGATATTACTGCCGAGAATATCGAAGAGGTATATCCATTGTATTATCCGTTGCAAA
>CAZLHC010000023.1:0-25661 GCA_964559265.1 uncultured Paludibacter sp.
GTATAAACTGCCGATGTGTCGAAAGGCGTTCGTCCCAGGAAAAATGCAATCAACGATACAATCTGCTGCGCCTGCTGTGAGTCAAAATATTTTTCAACTTGTTGCCAGAAGGTTTTCAAAAGTACCGGCAAGTGAACCGGATTCACCGTTGCAAGAGTTAACAAATAACCGATTTTAGAATCGAAATTGGTTTTAATCACCTTATCCACAGTGTCTTTGTACAGCTGACCCGATTTTAGAATATATTTTTGAAATTTTTCTTTAAAGTCGGGTTCTTCTTCAGCAAACTGAGCTGCCAGCTTGTCGAGATCTTTGTAAAGCGTGTAGGTCTTGGGGCTGTTGCTGAAATTAACAGTATAGAGCGGGTCGAGCTCCACAAATTCAAACGGGAGTTCAATGCCGCAATCCTGAGCAAATTCTTTGAATTCGTACGACATGCTGAAAAAACTCGGACCTGTATCGAAGGTAAATCCATCTTTTTTTACCTGGTTGAGCCTTCCTCCGGCCCGTTCGTTTTTCTCCAGGATTTCAACCTGAAAACCTCGCTTGGCCAATCTCAAGGCTGTGGTTAATCCTCCTAAACCTGCTCCTGCTACTATTACATGTTTAATCATATGGCTAATTTTTAGTTGTTTGTCATTTATATTTAACGGTAATTACGGCTTTCCCTCGTAAAGCGGAAGAAGTTCGTTTTTTACCCATTGATAACCGGGCTCTGCTTTTAGTGTTTTTTTTAAATAGGTTATTGCTTTGGCGCGATCGCCTGTTTCGTAGTACAATTCAGCGATGGATGTAAGTAAGCTTAAGTAATTCCAGTTCCATTCCAATTGTTTTGGACGAGTTTCCATCAGGTGTAGTGCTTTCAGTAAGTGTGTGGCAGCATTTTCTTTCGACCCCCCAAATAAAAACGGGGTGTAAAACTGGATGTTGCCATATTGCTGATGTCCTAATGGGTTCGAAGGGTCCGTTTTTATCGACTTTTCGGCAAAGTCGCGGCTTTTAGGACCCAGGAATGGTGCCTGAAGTTTATTTACTCCAATACGGTAGCCATACAATGCCGCCCTGTAGGCATATACTGTCGAAAGTTCGGTTTTACTTTTTTCCAACTGCTCCAGATCAGCCTCCATTCTGGGTATCCATTCTTTAGCCTCCGTGTATTTTTTATTTCCGATGCACCAGGCAATGTAACCATATTGAAAGTTTACCCGCTCTAATCGTTGAACGGCGGTGGGTCGTGTGTTGCGTTGTGCCTCGGTAAGTACCCGTTGCCATTGTTTCATGTTCCCACTGATATAGGCGTCGTATACCAGCCCGGCTGGTGTGGCCGAAAAAAGCAATAACGGTATAACCAGTGCTGAAATTAGTATATAATTCTTCCTTTCCATTGATAATTTCTTTTTTGTTGATGGTGTATCGCTCTGATCATTAGCTTGCCCAATGTCCATAGTTGTGTGTAATGCATGATAATATTGGTGGAAATATTCTGACGGCTGGTAAGAGAAACCAACCAGCGGGTGGAAATGACTGCTACGCTATATACCACCAGTGCGTACCAGGGTAAGGCCAACATCCAGAATATTCCTGTTAAGGTAAGAAACCAAAAAAGAAGGCCTGCTACCACCGAGTTGCCGAAAAATGCAAATACATTTTTACTGAAACCTTCCATTGCCTGTTCGTAAGTCGTGTACATCGTACAGGCAATGTCGTGGTTTCCGGTGAGGCAGGCTATGCGATATCCATTGCGTTTGTAATAACGCGATATATGAATGTCTTCTACCTTTTCGTTTCGAAATCGTTTGTGTGGTTCAAGTGCAGTGTACAATTCCCGGTCGAACAACATAAATTGCCCATTGGCAGCCGACATTGATACAAAGGGAGCTAAACGAACCAGGGGTAGGGGTAACAGACTCAATAATATGTAATTCATCAGGGGTACCACCCGGTACACATCTGTATTACTCATCAGCTGGCGCGGAAATATCGACATAAATACAATCCTCGATTGTTCGAAATAACCTACAGCCGATGCAATAGCGTTGTTTCCGAGCCTTACGTCGGCATCAAGAAACAACAGATACTTTCCTTTTGCCACCTTTGTAGCACCGTAGCATGCATTGTTTTTACCCAACCAGCCAGCACTGATACGTCCTGCTTTCATTAGTCTGACACCCGAAAAACCAGCAACAATTTCGGCCGTTCTGTCTGTCGAATCGTCATCTACCACAATTATCTCCAATTTGTCGTAGGTTTGTTTGGCTAAATCCTGAAGTAAATTTCCAATATTGGCTTCTTCGTTCCTGGCCGGAATAATCACTGAAATGAATTCCTTCTGTCGTGATACATACCTGCTGTAGTCGACCCTGAACAGGTAATTCGACAACGCAGTTAACCATTGCAGAAGGGTAAATCCCAAAATCAACAAGGCCGGAATTGCTAAAATGAGTTCTGTATTCATACTACAATTTGGCTATGCTGTTCAATACTCCGACGGTAGAAATCGTTGTAAGCTGCTTCATACGAGCGCGTTTGCACAATGTTGACAGTTGCCTTTTCGAGGTAAAAATACAAGGTGGGTTTATCGAACTGATAATAATCTGTAAGTTGTACCAGAAAATAGACATCCGGAGCATTTTCTGCATCAAACTTAAGCCGTTCAATTCCTTTTTTAAATTTCACCGAGGGAGTGTGCGACGAATATAGTTTTCCCTGAGGATAGATTACTACCAGATTCTCGTCCTTTTTCAACAGCTCTTCGGTGTATCGCAGACTTTCAAACAACGAGCGGCTGTTGCGACGGATGGAGAATCCTCCACTCAGGGAAAATAGCCAGCGTTTGCTAAGCTCTTCTTCATCCATCATAAAGTGAAAACGCTTGCCAAAATGCATCCTGTTGAGGTGTAAAGCCCAAAATCCATCCCACCAGCCTATATGGTTGGAAAGCAGTAGTACCGATTTACCCGACAAGCTTGTGTCGCCCGAAATAACTGTCGTGCGAAAGTTATTCCGGATGCGTAAACCGGCATAGACTTTAAAAAAGCCGTAAACCAGCGGATTATGTCGGGCTTTAATCATTATCGTATAAACAGGAAGATGAAAGTGAAGAAAATAAATTGAATCAGAATTACCGGTAATGCCAGTTTGTTTCTCAACTTCAGTCGGTTAGAGGCCACTGATAAGTGCATTAAAGCGGCAATAATCCACCACGAACTGTAATTCTGAACCGGTACATTGCTTGCCGACCAGGTCCACATGTCCATAACCGGTGCCACTTGCTCCAGAATTAAATCGTAGATCAACATCATCGATGCCCCACCAATAACAACAGCTGGTGTTTTCCATCCCAACGATTGTAAAACTGATGCCGAAGTGTAGATGAGCAAAACCCAATTTAGTCCAATCATGAGTGGGGTGTTGAACAACTTCCAGCCTAATCCAGCTCCATAACTGTATTCCCCGAAAATGAGCCCGGTGTTTACTCCCAGCACTTCTACAAAAAAACCAGCCAGATACAACACAGCCATGATGAGTACTAATCGTATACTTTTTGTTCCTTTATGATTGATAAGTAGTATGAACGCACTTAGTAGCAATGCAAAAGGGATCAGACGGATAAATAGTGGCCGACTAAAGTCGAGCACCATTCCCGCAACACCTACTGCATAAAAAATGAGTAGTAAATAGGTAGCCTTGCGTTGGTTAGTAAGAAAACTCCACATTTGTTGTATCATTTCCTGAGTGCCAAAATATGTTGTTGAACTTCTTTGTAAATAAGTTTGAACCAAGCTGAGAAAGCTTCAGGAGTTGAATTAATCTCCTGTTCCAGTTCGTCAAAACCAATATACCGGTAAGCCATCACTTCTTCGGGGTTGGGTTGAGGTAAAACATCTGTAATTCCTATGAAAACGTGATCAATTTCATGCTCCGTCAGATTGTTTTCCAATTCAGCCTTGTATCTAAAAACAAATAAATCATTTAATTCCGACCTAAGTCCCATTTCCTGCATCAACCTGCGGTGGGCAGCTTCCGGTGATGTTTCGCCAGGAGAGGGGTGACTGCAGCAAGTATTCGACCATTTGCCTTTTGAATGGTATTTCTCCATCGTCCGCTGTTGAATTAGCCAGCGCCCCCGGGTATCGGTAATAAATACCGAAATGGCTCTGTGGAGATGAGCGCCCAGGTGGGCAGCCATTTTTTCCATCGCTCCTATGGGCTTGTCGTTTTCGTCGACTAGTATCACTTGTTCCATTTCGTTGTTAAATCAGTTTTAGTTTATATACAAACATTGCCTTGATGAGCAATAAAAATTTAATGCTGTTGGGCACGCTAATACGCGCATTCATAACCTGCTGCGGCGGCGTAAGTTCAATTCGTCTCAAAAGTTGCATGTAATAATAATAGGCCGTGAGTACAGCCAGTCTCGACCTGCCGGGTAATTGCTTGATGCCCTGATAGGCCTCGTCGAACTCTTCACGAATTTTCTTACTTATTGCTTTCTTTGCCGTTTCGTCAAAATGCTCAAAATCGTAATCGCTGAAATATACACGGTTCAATCCATTTATGTCGGCATTCAAATCGCGCAGGAAATTAACTTTCTGAAATGCCGATCCCAATTTCATAGCAGGCCTTTTCAGACGGTTGTATTCTTCTTCGTTGTTGTTGGTGAATACTTTGAGACACATCAACCCTACCACATTGGCCGATCCATGTACATATTCTTCGGTCTCCTCGCGACTTTCATACACCTTTTTTTCCAGATCCATGCGCATGCTGTGCATAAATGCAGCTATAAGCGAATAGGGAATGTTGTACTTTCGTATTGTCAGCTGGAAGGAATGTAGAACAGGATTGGTGCTAATCCCCTGTTCAATCGCTTTTTTAAGCTCATCTTCAAAATCGTCGAGAAGTGCTTGCTTGTTGTATTGATGAAAAGTATCGACTATTTCATCGGCAACCCGTACAAAGCCATAAATGGCAAAAATGGCCTTCTTATCTTCTTTTTTAAGAAGATTTGACGAAAAAAAGAAGGAAGTACTGTAATTCCTTGCGATCAATTTGGAGCTTTCAAACGTTGTTTTGTCGTACAATTCCATATGTTAATGTGTTATATCTGCGAATATAGTACAAATTTATATCAACTTAAACAATATTGGTACAAATTTGTTCTAATTCCAGATAATATTTTTTTGAATAGATTTAAGCTTTAAGCAAATGCGAACAAAGCACATATTAATTGAGTTGCTGGATTACCTGGATGAATTTGAAAATCAGCACAAAGATACGGAAAAGAAATTCTCGACTGCCGATTTTATTGGATATTTGAACGCAGTGCATGTGCCCGATACCTTGTCGGACGATAAAATACGCGGTGGGGAGGAGTCGTGGAAAGTAATTCAATACACCGAGAACCGAACGGCTACCAATGTTTCGATATTAGTTAGTTTGTTGTACAGATATGCAAAAATGTATTCGCGAAAGGCCATGAAGGAAAGTGGAATAAAATCGGTTGATGAATTTGCCTTGCTGATAACACTAATGACCCACGATACGATTGCCAAACAAGAATTAATTAAAGAACAGGTGCTGGAGAAAACTTCGGGGATCGAGATTGTTAACCGGTTGATTCGTCAGGGGTTTGTTGAGCAGTTTGATGGTGAAAAGGATCGTCGGAGTAAATTACTGAAGATCACCCCTGAAGGTAGGAGGGAGATTATACAAATTTTGCCCCGGATGAATCAGGTATCCAAAATAGTTGTTGGAAATCTGACTCAAACGGAGCAAAATCTGCTTACCTTTTTAATGCGCAAGCTCGACCACTTTCATAACGATATTTTTATGAACGATAAGGATGCCGGGCTTGAGGATATTCTCCTGAAAATTACTCCATCGGAATAAGGTTATTGTATTCTTCTACCGTAGCGCCATTCAGACAGGCTTCGATAATCTGACGGCCCAGTGGGTTGAGTTCAGGAGTTAAGTACTGCTGTAGTTCTTCGCGGAAGAAATCATACAGTTTGTCGGCTCCTTTGTCGTATCCTTCGGTTCCCACTTCGCTTTGTTTGTATACCTGTAAGAATCGTGATGGAATTTTTGCCCCTTCGATAGTCAGGTAGTTAAGCTCGTAACCCAATAGCGGGCAGCGGGCAGACTGATACTGTTCGCGTTTCAGTTTTGCATTTCCCCGACGGGTGAGGTATTCGCGCATCATCAACTGTGGTTTGAAACCAACTTTCCATACACCGATATACTGATTCGGAACCAGGGTATAGCGGGTAGCAGGAGTTGCAATGATTTGATCGAGAAGAATGTTGGCATGTTCCACCATTTTACCGGTTGCGAAGGGCCAGTACGATCCTACACCTTCTGATCCCATTCCGGTACCCCCTACGATACTTGGATTCGCATGTCCGCGGGGCGAAACCAATCGCCACAACCAGGCCAGTGCAGGTGGTAAGATATGGAATAATCCGATAATACCATAATTAGGATTTTCGAGTGAGCTCGGCGGAGTGCGAACTCCAAAGCTACGAACATCAACCGATACCGGAGTTCCGATTACGTTGGGAACAATTTCACGTGGTAAAATTACACGAGGGTTAGGACAAGGTTTTCCCGGCTGATCTTCAATATGATCCCAAATCATAACGGTGCTATCGGGGTGCGATTGCAGGTTGAGGAACAGTAGCGGAGTGGGTGGTTTAAGAGTGATTTTTTCCAGGAATGGATCATCTCCGTATTCGCGCACACCATCAACGCGGATAAACCATGCGTTTTCGGCGTCCAGAACGGTTAATTTGCCATTGTTTTTCTGAATCGATGGGTGACAAAGGGCCATGTCGTCGGTAACCGGATGGAACGACGATAAGATAGGCAGGTTGATTAACCGGCGTTCCTGGCTAATTGAGTTTTCACCAATCAATACCTGTCCGTTTGGTTCGCGAATGATGTGCTGAAGCATCTCGCTTTTTCCTCCACCACTGGCACCTTCGTGCATAAAGGTGGTGATGTTGTCGTAAGGGCTAACTACCTGCACTGTTGAACAATGAGCAGTAATCCATCCTTCTTTTTCTCCTTTGGTAAGAAGCGCGCCATACAGCCCTTTTTTTGCACTGGGTCCCGGATACAAATTGTAAGAATAAATTTCATGACGGTTGCCATCACGGTTGTGTACTACAATTTGTTTTCCATCGAAATGCGTGTGACGGAAAGTAGGAGCAACGTAAATAATGGAATCCAGTTCCATGTTTCCCGGTAGTTCGTCTATCGGAATAATTTGCTGAAGCATAGCGAGGCCCATTGCGAAGAATCCTGCATTGGCCGGAGCAATTGCCATACCGCTGACACCTATACCTGCACGACCTGCGAAATAAAAGAATACAGCCAAATCCTGATTTTTCAACCATTCGAAGGTTTCATTCTTCAATTCGGTAAATCCGTAGCCAAAACGTGCGCGGAATGTTTCTTTGTCGGTGGGTTCCTTGTCGGCAATAGCCATAGTGTCGGGGTCGCGACGACGCATGTAAGGGTCGGTGTAGTTGGCTGCTACTCCATTGCGTACACGGTGTACTATGGCCTCGGTGATTTCACCCTTCCCCGGAAGGTCGTAGCGAACTTCAAATTCGTTGTTGTTTTCACCTCCAAGGGCAGCTATCGACAGCTCCTGTACCGAATTGAAAACAGTGAAACTGCGGCAATTATTCAAAATGTCAATTGTCGCGGGGGGTAACACGATCCCCCTTTTTTCAAGCGTTGAAATAAACTGATTCATGATTTTATTATTGGATACCTTAAAAATATCATTAATTAAAAATTTCTTTAATTTTAAGTATTACTTAATTGTTCTTGAAGGATGTTACACATAGCAGCTCAGCGGTGTACTTGCTGATATTTGTAAACTGATAGTTCCTTCTTGCATTAAAATACACGCTATCTCCTTCTTCCAGATGATAGGTCTGATTGTCGAGTTCCAACTGTAGTTCCCCTTTGATAACATGCCCGAACAATTGTCCGGTTTGCTTACTGAACAGTCCTATACTGTTGCTTTTTTCAGGGAATCGAACCATGAAAGTGTCCATCAATTTGTTGAGCTCGTCATAAGTCAACGCCATGATGTCGGCACCAAATTCATTGGTAATTATCGTTTTAGCTTCTTTTTTTCTGACAATAGGCATTTGAACACTTTCGTTTTCTCCAATTAGTTCTCCTACTGTGGTCTGAAGTTGATCAGCTATGTTTTTTAATGTTAGTATGGTGGGAAATGCCTTCCCGTTTTCAATCTGCGACAATGCACTCGAACTAATGCCAACCCGTTTGGCCAATTCGTTGAGATTCAGCTTGAACTGATCTCTCTTTCGTTTTATGCGTTCGCCTATTCTGTTCATGTTCTAAATTTGATGCAAAGGTACGAAAATTTGATAAATTAATTAAGTGTGGCTTAATTAATTTTGCGCTTTAATGCTTTTTTAACATTGTTGAGCACAAAAAAAACCGGCTCAATAGTGAACCGGTTCCTGTTTTTTAGTGTTATTGCTTATTTTGTAAAGTAAGCAGTGAGCATCCATACCAATTTTTCTTGTTCTTTCAGGTAGTCACTCATCATAGCTACCGTCGATTCGTCGCCGGCTTCACTTGCCTTTGACAGTATGGTCCGTTCGCTTGCCATGAGAAGCGATAGGGTTTCGAGTACGTTCATCAATCCTGCATCACCGTCGCTAACAATTCCGGTTTCTTTCACCCCGGCTAGTTTCAGGTATTCGCTGAAATTGTGAGTCGGTACTCCATCGAGCATAAGAATCCGTTCGGCAATTTCGTCAATTTTTTCAGATGCATCGTTGTACATTTCTTCAAAGCGTGCATGCAATTGAAAGAAATTTTTTCCTTTTACATTCCAGTGGAATCCTCTCAGGTTGGTGTAAAATACCTGATAATCGGCCAGTAATTGTTGTAATCCGTTTACGGTTTCTACAGCTGAAGCTGCATCAAACTTTGTGTAATCTCTTGTTTTCATTGTGTATATTTTTTAAATTGTTTTGATATCTTTTTTTGATGATACAAAGATACATCGATTGTATATAGATAGCAACAGTAAAAACATATACGACAATTGATAAAAACTATACATTTGTTTGGTGCAGCATCAGTTGTATTATACGCATTATTGCACCAGTAATTTTTGAACGTGGTACTGTTGATCCGCTGTCACTAACTGAATCACATACATGCCGGCACTAAGTCCTTTCCATTTCAATACTTTTTGTACCGGCACTTCATCGTAAACTATACTGCCCGTAAGTGAAATCAGTCGTATTCTGGTGTTTCGAAGTTGGGTTTCATCGATAGGTAACACCAGGGTTACCTCGTCTCCCTTTCGAGCAGGATTTGGGTACGCCATCAGTTCTCCGGTTGGGATTTCAATTAGCACGGTTGCTCCATCTTTCTTCCTGAAAACGGGTTCGATAGCAATGTCGTTCATTAATTCAACGGCCAGATTGGTTTCCTTCGAAGCCGAAAATGTACCGTTGATTTTCCAACCGGTGAATTCAAAGCCTTCACGGGCAAGTGCAACGAAGTAAAGCGTATTGCCATGAACATATATTCCTGATACGTGTCCGGTAAGCTGTCCCATAGTACTGTCGCAGGCAGTAACCACCAGGTACTTTTTCAGTTCGAAATGAGCCTGTATCAATTTTGTTTCCAACGGAATATGCGATAATGAGTTTTCTGCACTCAGAATTACATTGTCCATACTCCAGTGTTTAAACAAATAGCCGGTTTTCGGAGTTGCCTTGAAATTAACAGGTACTCCATAATTGTAGGCGCCGGTTTGCGGACTCACTGTTCCTGAATTTTCGGGAATAACCTGTACCGAAACCTGTACGGCTCCATCGAGGAATTGGGTCCAGTTAGTACTCAAGCCGAGTTCACCTGCGTAACCTTCTTCATCTTTTATGCCGTTGGTTTGAACTGTCAGGTAGAAGTAACCGTTGGTATGGGTTACCGAATCGAGATGCAGTCGATAAGTTAACCCGTTCAGCCTGCTGATGGTTACTTTGCTTACATCCAGGTTGATACCCTGACAGCTGAGGCTGATGTCGTCGTGTGTAAAAGTCGAATCAAGAATGGCCCGATTAAATACCACTTCAACCTGATTAATCTGATTCTGACTGATGGCAACGGGTACACTTCCAAAACCGGTTACTTTCAGAATGTTATCGCGTTTTGGTTCAAAGCTAAGCAGGTAATTGCCTCCTGCAAGCGCCACTTCGTCGATAAAGTGGAGCTTGTTTTCATGTATCGGATCTTTACCGTCGCGTAGCGTTAGGGCTGTTTGCCGGAAATTGGCCAAAGGCAACATCAGATTATCAGCTTCCCGTTTAACTTCTGTGAGTTGTGAACGGCCGTTGTAAGGATCGGCAATTACAGCATAATTCCATCCAGCTTGGGTAGGAGTTATTGACAGACGTTTCTGATTAGTTCCGGCATCCACCACTTCAACCGTATTCAGGGTGCTGATTTCAGCCGAACTTCCATCCGAAAGGTACATCCTATCGGGGTAGTCGTAGGTGTCAACTACGTCGTTAGCCATAAATCCCCTCAGTTTAGTATTGTTGCGGGTAACTTCAATACTGCTGATGAGTTCGTGGATGTTCAAACTTTTTACCAGCGACAGATCCGGATTGTCGTAACTGGTAACATGTGTTATTTTCGTATCATATTCCACGAAATGTCCCAGTAATGAACTTCGGAACCACCATTGACCGTAGGCAGAACTGCCGGTTGGGATAGTTCCGAAATCGATATTCGTAATACCAATATTTTTTTCAGCGCCATTGAGGCTCGACGAAACAATTTCGAAATCGATCAGCAGTCCCTTTTCGTTGTCGATAATCTCAGGTTGTTTCGAGCTGATACGGACATTGGTAGCATCGCCGGCACCTTCATTAAAAATGAGCAGGGTAAATTCGGCATCTTCCGAAGGTTCCACTACCTCGGTTGTTAGTGGATCGTCGCCTATTACATCGCGTTGCATAAAATAGTTTAATACCAGGTCGGGCGAAGGTTTTACCGTAAGCGTTACCGGATACAAATCGCGGGTGACTTTTGTGCCCGTGAACGGATCAAGGTAACCCAGAGTTCCGCCGAAAGAGTATTCCTGTGGTGATGAAGGAGCTGCATACTTGGTAGGGATAAACAGGATGGTAGCTATGGCAGTATCTTTTGGGTTGATGATACCCGTACCATCGATTGCGTTAACCTGCACCAGTTTTTCGGTATTCACCTGAAACTCATGGCTGGTTGCAATAATTCCACCAGCATCTTTAATAATCAGGTCGAGTTCTACTTCTTTCATGGCAACGGTTTCGTGACCGTTGAAAACAGTAAGTGTACCTCTGAATGCCTGACGGGTCATTGTCATTGTTTGCGAAAACTTCAGGGTGATGGTTGCACATACACTTCCCGAATTGTCGTTGGCTTCCTGTTCGTAAATGGCGTATTCCTTATCGAACATTTCGCGTACCGAATTGTAGCCCAGGCTTTTAGCATATGCTTTCGCAGCTTCCTGAATTGCGGTTAACTGATTGATAGTGTTGAAATTGATACGGTTGGTGCCGTTGTACGCCGGATTTAAAGAGTTATTCCAACGATGAATAAATTCGAGGTACTGTGCTTCTGAAATGCCTCCCGGTCGGAATTGTTTCAACGGAGCATCATCGGCGATGATTCCGGTGTATTGGGTTAATTGTGACCAGAATATATTTAATTCACCTCCAGTTTGTTTCAACCATACACTATCGCCAAAAATTTCCTGAAGCTGTGCCTGGTATGAATTCGACATGTCGTAAACATATTGCATGACTTCCTGGAAATGAGCAATGAATGCAG
This sequence comes from uncultured Paludibacter sp., assembly GCA_964559265.1. Classification (GTDB taxonomy): domain Bacteria; phylum Bacteroidota; class Bacteroidia; order Bacteroidales; family Paludibacteraceae; genus Paludibacter. Next base: position 11,881 of record CAZLHC010000023.1, read on the forward strand.
GCATTTCCTGAGTGGTTCGGGCTGAACCATCGGGCGAGTGACGAACAAAACTTCCCGGAACACAGGGCTCCAGAATTGGTTTCAGACAATCTTCATATAAATCCTGAAAACCGATAATGGTACTAATCCATTTTTCACTGGTAATTATCTTTTCAGCAACACAGGTCAAATCGCCGTTAACTACAACTTCTGCAGTACAAATCGCCGTTTCAACAACTGTAAGTACTTTTTCGACAATCGGAATTCGTGTAATAAAGCACTTGGCCATTTTATACAGGAAACTATTCTGGCAGGGTTCACAATCGGCCACGCTGACCGTGGGTGTTGTTTGCGACGAGCTACCTCCATAGCCCCCCCAGCCACCCCCCCAGCCACCAAAGGTGAGCGAGTAGCCCGACCAGTTGGAAGGTGGAGTAGGACTCGATTTAGAAAAACACCAGGTGCCCAGACTAATTTCTTTGGTGAATTGATGCCATTTCCGGTCGAGTCCACAGTCCCAAAGGTATATCACTGCAATGTATTCTTTGCAGTTGTCGGCAGCAGCCATAGCCCGTTGAGGAGCACCTGACGGACTTCCGATTTTTGTAACTGTCACCGGAATCATTACCGACTCACGGGGTTTCAGTTCAATCATGTTAAACAGTGGTTCAAACGTGAGCGAGGTCATTCCTCTTGGTACAACCACTTCCACATCCTTTGCAGTTATTAAACCCTTATTGGTTAAAATTACATTGAAAACCAGTGATTCACCTATGCTCAGTTTTTCGGTGTCAATTTCTTTGGGTGAAATCATTTCGATCACCGGAGTAGGTACATTGGTTTCAAATTTTACAATGGTTTCGAGCTCGTATACATCCTCCACTTCTGTTTCCACCACTTCCCAGGTATAGGTAATGGCCTGGAAGCTAAGGTTGACTACCAGGGTATTTGTTTTTCCCGGATCGATCATGATATTATTGGAATACGAATCGTGACGGTCGGCAGTAACTTCCACGAAATAATAACCTTCGGGAAGTCCTTCGATGGTGAATAGCCCGCTTTCGTTGGTTTTTCCTTCGGTAATCAGCGCTTTGGTGTAGGGATGCCTTATTCGAACCTGAGCTCCGGCAACATGCGGTGCTTCATCGGTGTAGTAAGTATATTCATCACAAGCGTCAATTACCAGGTTACCCGTTGATTCGGAAACAGGTTCAATTCGGAATGGGAGAGCGAAACCGGTTCCGTTCTGGCAATTCACACCGATAGAACCGTTTACCGGAACGTTCAGCGATAAATCGCTTCCCGGTGCAAACTGAAATACAATGGTAGTCGATTCTCCGCTCTTTAGCGACGGTAGGGTAGAAGCCGAAACAAGGCTCATCCAGGTGGTTTGCGGAAGCGATAGTGTGATTGGACCGCTTTCGCCTTTACCGGTATTGGTTACCAACAAGTCGTAGGTTCGCACCGCTCCTTTAGTCATCGTGGTGTTGATCGAACTTACCCCGGCTTTAAGTGTAGCCCGAGGATTTTGGGAAACATAATACCCGGTCATTTCCAGCGAAGCTCCTTCGGACGATCGCGAAACCAGCTTTATCCGGTCGTAATCGTTCTTTGTACTCGCCTGCGTGGCCGTTAGCCTGTACTTAAGTTTGGCAGAAGCCCCGGCAGCTATCGAAGCAATTGGATCAAACGAAAGCAACAAGCCCGGAACCGAGGTCTCAACACTGGTTACGATCGATGTAAGAGGATTGACCCCGGGATTCATGATGTCAATTTCACCGGTATATTCCTCATTGGTAAGAACTTCCCAGATAATATACGCACTGCTGGAACGCTTAAGTCCCAGAATGTCAATTGTCTTTAGTCCGCCAGTGAGTCCTTCTCCGGGATAACAGGCACCAGCGTTGAATCGGCCTAAAGTCGACAGGGTGGGAACATGCTTGTATACATAATTTCCCCCGGCATCGGTAGTAGCCTTAAAGGTGGTTCGCTGTCCTCCGGGTGCCACCAGGTAAATTTCAACCAAAGCATTGGAAATGCCCTGACCTGCTCCATTGCTGGCTTTGCCGGTAAACACAATTGTATCGGTGGTTTGATAGCTGGTTTTATCGGTCGACATACTCACCTGATAAGCAGGATTCATAACCAGCGGAGCCGCAGGCGATACATTGTTGAGAAAACTCAACTCCTTTTGTTGCTGATTGATATTTATTTCGGCAAGCAAATACCGTAACCCGGTCATGTCGGGCAAAGTAACACTCAAACTCAGCGTGTCCGACGAGCCAGGATTGATACCCGCCCTTGTGAGGATGCTGCCCAGTTTAGTGCGCGATGCTCCCGGCCGGTCGCTGGCTGTAATAAATACATCCACATCTTTTCCCTGTGTAAGAACGGCCGAACCTGAATTTGTAACTCGCATTCTGATCCGAAGGGTACCTTTTGTCTCGATAGTATCAGTCGAAAGCTGTTCAATCGCCAATTGAGCATCGGCCAGAGTTTGATCCGAAATCATTGCCCAGCAGAATCCGTTGCTGTAACCATCGGAAGTTGCCGTAAAGCTAACCATTTGATCTCCTTCCGGTACACTATTGCCCAATACATCTACACTTATAGTAGCCGAAGTTTGACCTGCCAAAATAACTATGTTTTGGGTGTAAACCAGCCTTGAGTCTAAATTGCTCGACAAGGTAACCGCTAAATCGGCAACAGGCGGAGTGTTCCGGCTTACAGTAAGCACTGTAGCTGCCGTTTTTCCTTCGGGAAGCATCGACTGCGACGATACAACTTTAAGTGCAGGTCCATCATCATCGCTCACCATCAATCGTCCTTTTACAGTCCCTGCACTTTCGGGTGCTACCGTACAGTTACATTGGGTGATAAATACTGCTGCGGTAATATCAATTCCTTTGTCTCCTTCCATCAGGGTATTGTCGACTACTCCAATGGTGAAACGAGCTTCAGTTTGACCCTTCAGAAGGGTTACTGTTGGAGTGTTGTAATACAGCATCCCCGACGAATTATCACTGAGCCGTACATAAACATTCTGATCGGTAGCGCCGGTGCGTTTAATAATCCCCATCGCCGCCTGGAATCCCGCCGATTCGCTTACCGTATCGGGACCGATTGTAAGTTGCAGTTGCGGAACATCATTGTCGTTCAGAATCAGATCGTAGCGGGTTGCGGAATACGATTGTCCGGAGGCGGTAAAGTAGGCTGCAACATTCAAATCGGGGAGTTTGTCTTCAATTGCCTTCACTGTTACCTGAGCCGTTTTTTGATTAGCTGCGATTGTAACTTCTTTTGCGAAAGTAAACCGCTTGGGGTAGTTGGTCTGAAGGTTAACGATTAAAGCCTGCGAGGTAACCAGCTGGCGTGATACCGTCAGCACAATCGAGTCGCCTTCGGTCATTTCTTGTGCAGTAGCAGTAAGTGTAAGCCCCGGAACTTCGTTGTCGACAATAATAACCTGGCTGTTCTCCTGGTCGTAATTATTTCCGGCTACCGACACTGTTACCACCGAATCCATGTTCATCTGATCGTTATCGATAGGCCGGCCATAAAACACAGCTCCCGAATTGCCGGGTGTGAGAACCACCGAATCGGGCAATTGAATTCGTCCGGGTTTATCGGTGGTAATCGCAAAAGCCTCGCGGGTACTTCTGCTGCCGCTTCGCAATACCTGATACTGTACATACCCCTGGTCGTTTTCCGGAATATGAGTCCGGTTTTGCTTCAGAGTAAGTAATTTATTTATCAAAATTGTTCCTGTCGATAATCCTGTGTTGTTGGAGGCTGCTGCCGGCAATTCTCCCAGCGTTTTATTGGGTATTAGTTTTATCCGGGCTTGTACCGGCCCGTCGACACCCGGATAACTGTTCAGCGAAAATTCGGCCTGGCGCAATACCCCTTCTGTGGGCTGAAGCCATTCCGAATAATAAGTGGTACCCAGGTGAGCACTTTCGCCGGTGGAGCTTACCAATGATACTTGTTCGCTCCAACCACCGGAAGTGCCTAAGTCGCCGGTATTGGCAACCTGCCACGAAACTACTACTTTTTCGCCCGGCGAAACCGATGTGCCTGCAATAGTAATGTTTTGAACCTGCACATCGGGACGCGGACTAATAATTACTTCCAACGCACCACCCTGCGAACCGGTGGCTACATTCTCACCGCTTTTACCGGTAATTATAATATTCCGGAACGAAAAAGCATGTTGAATACCTGCCGTACAAGTATCGGGAACCACAACCGGGATACGAACCAAATCGCCTGAATTCCCCATCAGTAGTTGGTTGCTGGTTGAAAAAATTACGAACAAATACTGAAAGTTACCCAGGTGTTTTGCCGATACCGTATGATTTGATTTTCGGTCGGATAACTGAAGGGTTGTTGTGTCCGACAATCGAAATCCTCGTGGAAATTGCATTTCAAATTGTACAGCTACAATTTCGGCTGTATTATTCATTTGCACCGTAATGCTGGCTTCGCGGCCGGCACCACTTTGCAATGAGGGCAACAGCAGTATGTTTTCCTGTTGTGCTTCGGCCCCCTGAACAGCAGCCAACAGCAGGAATATTATGTATACTAATTTTGTCTTCATACTACTTTTACTTTGTAATTAATACCTTGAAATGCCAACGCTTGCTTGTGTTTCTGCTGTTGCATAATTGCAACAGGTAGATTCCGGCCGGCAATTCACTTTCCAGTTTCATGGTGATGTTGGTCGGGCTGCTTATGGTTTGTTGCTGAACAACTATTCCCTGCATGTTTATAAGTTGTAAAATTGCTGGTACTGCATCTTCCGGTATGTTCAACTCCAATTTCCCCGGAAGTTGATGAAGTTGGACATCATCCGTGGAGAGTTCGCCGTAAGCTGTCAGTGTTGATCCTATTCTGACCGGAAGTTCGGTGGCGTATTTATCTGAAAGCATAATGCTTCGGATAGCAGGTGTTTTTCCCTCGAATTTTCCTAAACAATGTACACCGGGACCAAATTCACTGCCTTCGGTTGAAAACAGAATCAGACGTGTTCCACCTGTATTATTATCCCGTGAGCGGAACTGAAACTTATCGGGTGGCGCAAGGAAGGTGAATGCTGCACTACTTGCTTCATAGAGACTAACATCGATAGCAGCTACGGATACACTGGTTTTCAATAGTAGTTGGTTATTTTCAATGTACAGCTCGTTAGGTGTTGCAACTGCTGCCGCACGCCGATTACCCGCTGACTGTTCGGCTGTACTGTCGTTAGCTAAAACCATTTCTACGGTTGTCACTATGTCCTGTACCGTAAGCTCATCGTCGCCAAATGTATTGGCTGCTACGTAGTTGAACAAAGTAGGGCTGTTCCGGAGCACATAATTCAAACTGTGTTGCACATCCAGTAAGTCAATTCGGCGGTCAACATTGGCATCGCCCTGCATAAAGAAGAGTTTAAATGGCGATCGTGCTCCATATGCGGTGCCGTTATGCTGCATTAGTTCAAGTGCTGCTCCCGATGGTATTCTCCATCCGGTCGTGTTATTCCACGATAATTGATACTGATTGCCCGAATAGCTTATATATCCCACGGTGTTGTTTTGATGCAAAATGGAAAAGCCCGGCCAGTAGGTGAAACTACGATTGCTGTGATTGTACCTGCATACAGAGGGTAACGTATCAAACGAAGGATGGGCTATCATGTTCATGGAATCAATTTGTACCCGTTGGTACTGTAAATTCAACTGGGTGATGGTAGCCGAAAACGCTTGTTGCAAATGGCTAATTCTGTTCTCCGATAAATTCAGATAGGAGAGTTGTGGGAATAAGGCTGAAAATGCAACCGGTTCTCCGCTTAGCTTGTTTTTGCCTAAATTCAGATACGTTAAACTGTCTGCCCGTTGAGCCATATTCTGAATGCTGTCGCGTATAACTTCCAGATTGCCTTCGAGTTGGTTGTCGAATAGTTCAAGTCGTTGAAGCTTTTCAAACTCAAAAAATGAAACCGGAAATACTCCCGTCAGGTTATTGCTGTTTAAGTTAAGAGCCGATACTTTGCCTCTGTAGAAGCTTACTCCGGGCCAGTTTGCTGCAATAATAACATCTGAATTGATATTCCAGCGTCGTTTCCAGTTGTTTCCTCCGGTTTGTTGATACAACCTGCGCAATCGGGTAAAGTCGTTACTTTCAATCCGGGGTTGGATAATGGTAATCGGTTCACTTACAAATACGTTGTTGGTCTCATCGCTTTCAAGCAGTTGATTGTTGATATCGCTTCGAACAACGAAACGCGAATAAGGAACAGTGTCGAGTGGCAATACAAAAGTCAGGTTGACGTTGTAACTGCTATCGTTGAGCAGGGTTCGATAGGACGCAAAGGAAGTCAACGAAAGAATTCCTTCGAGGTTTTCGTTTCTGCTAAGTGCAATTTCGTCTCTCCAATAACTACTTGCCGGTGTTTTACCTCCCTTATTACGGATCGTTACAGTTACTGTTACCTGATCGCCCGGGTAAAGATCGGCCGGATGCTGAATAGTAATTGCTTGTAAGTCGGGCAATGTTCGAACGCTAAAACTGCCGGTGGCACTGCTTTGACTGTCACAGTTGCCCTTAGCCAGAACTTTCCAGTTGTACTTTTTACCGTACTTACAGAAACTCGAATTGGTAAAACTATTGGTGGTAATGCCGCTAAAGCTGGGCACCGCTGGTGAAGAAGTGTTTTCTTCCCAGATGTACAAGTCGTAAATGGCATTTTTAATGCTTGTCCATGTAAATTTAATAGTAGTTGAAGCCTGTTCGCTTCCGGCGGCAGGCAACTCGATTTGTGGAGCACCCGACAATTTAGGCAATACCAGTATCTTTAATGTAACTAATTTTGTAAATGTAGTTCCCGGTATGGTTGTACTTACATCGTAGGTAAGCGTGTCGGGTGCTTCGGTGGCGTTAGTAAGTGTCATGGAAGGTAATATTTGTTGACCTTCAGTAAGATATCCACCGATAGTTACAGTTTCCTCTACACGTATCCAATTGTAAGTTAATGCGGGATTGATGATTGAAAAGTCGAGTGCAGTCGAACTATTGCCGGAGCATACTACCTGCGATCGGAAACTTCGGATGGCGGTGCTGTTCATCTCAACTCCCTGAAGGGCAAACTTTACACGATTGACGGGCATGAAATTCCATAGATCAATCAGTAAATCAAGAACTTCCTGATCGATGGTATCTCTGAAATCAATCACGGGTTGGTTCAGTGTATCGATTGCACTGAAGGTAAGGGAGTGTCCGGATTGTTTAAGTTTTTGAAGTAATACGGATAGTTTTTCCTTCATTTGCTGTGATATCAACAGTTGATGTGTTTGACCAATTGCTACATTAATCAACGAAGAGCCGGAGATTCCCGATTGTGAAAATAAGGTAAAAAGTTCTTCGGCATTTGCAAAGTTCCGGACTTCGGTGAGGGTACTGTTTAGAGTGAAATTTCCTGAAATCCTCCAGTGTGTTTTGTCGGTAATAACAATATTAAATTGAGCTGAATCTTGTTGAGTGCCACGGCTTACCCACAGTTTAACGGTATAGGGGCCACCTGCTGCATAACTGTGTAACGGACTTTTTTGGGTCGACGTTGTACCATCGCCAAAGTCCCAGCGGAAAGTGTCGGCAAGCGATGAGGATAAGTTAACAAAATGGGCTCTGTTCAGGTAAATGTCAGGATAGAAACTGGCAAATAATCCTCCCTCTTCCGAAAGAACACGCAAACCACCCGATCGTACCGGACAGTTGACGGTGCCGGAAGCTGTTCGAACGGTGGCATTGCTTAATAATACCGGATAGGTTTTATCTACCTCCCATTCCTGAGGAATGGTAACCGGTAAGGTCATTACAATTCCGGAAGATTCTGAAATAGCCAGGGTGTCGGAGCCGGTTATTGCAAACCGATAGGTGCTGTCGTTTAGCTGTTCAGTAGTAAGTATGTGGCCGTTTTTTCGTCCCGAGAGGGTTGCTGCAACTTCATCTACTAAAGCCCCCTGAGGGAATTTCAGGTCGAAAGTGGTGCCATATACCAGCGTATTACGATTGAATAAATGAACAGGAAATGCTATGGTTTTCCCTTTTTCGGAGGCAGGTGTGAGTAAACTAAGGTTGTACAAGGCGCCTGTGCCTGTTGCAGGTTCTCCTGGATTTCCGGGTTTGTATTCAAAACGTGCCCGCAAGGTATCGTTGGCATAGCCGGTTGTATGTAAATAAGGAGTAGTAGCCGAAACAAGGGTGTCGGCTCTGTACCAGCCTTTAAATATATAACCTGAGTAGGGATATGCATAAATATGATAGTTGGTACCGGGCACGTTAAACTGGTTATCGTTTGAAAAATATCCTGATCCTTCGGGATCAGCTTGCAGTTTCAGGGTGTATTTGTATACTGGCTCACCCGGATTGGAAGGTGTATATACGAAGTAGGCAGTGAGTGAAACTTTCCGGGATGGCATTATGTAATAAAAATCCCTTGCAGTAGAAATTATTGAATCACCCTCACGCCAGGCTATAAATTGGTATCCTGAATAGACAGATGCAATTACCCTGACCGACTTTCCGGCCGGATAATTACCCGTTCCGGAAGTATAACCTGCCGAACTGTTGTTCATCTGAAGATCCAGATTAAACAAATTTTCAGGTTCTGGCGGATTACCCGGATTGTATTCGGTTGCGCTTTGTGCAAACATCACCTGATGTACACATGCCAGCAACAGAATAAGCAGCAGGTATGGTTTAATTTTGTTCATACGTTCGTTTTTTTACGTTTCGTATGGAACTTGCATCAGTTGCCGATAACACAACAACCAGATGCAGGTTTCATAAAATCAGGTGATTAAAATACTACGGTCTTGTGAGTGTCAGCATTACTCCGAATGAGGTAGACGCCCGATGGCAGATTCACTTCTGTAACAGTATTGTCAGTCGTAACTGTTCGAATCAATATTCCATTCACATTGTACACCCTAAAGGTTTTACCTGTTTCAGACAAGATGATGATTTTTTCCCTTTCCCCTTTAATTACTTCGGTTGTTCCGGTTGGTACTAATCCGGTGGCAAGTGAGGTGATTCGAAGCAGGAAGCGATCGGTAAATGTCCCGGCATCACTGGTGAAGTTGTAGTCGCCTGATAGTAAGTCGGTTGTTGTTGATGTAAGTTTGTCCTCCAACAGGAGCTGAATTAGATCTTCCGAAGTGTTGTCGGCTTTTTTCAACTGGAGACTTCCTCCGGTTCCGGCAGTATACCCTAATTTTACCCAACCTGGTGACCCGGGACGTTCATTTATAGCATAGGTATTCCCTGCTTCATCTATCGAGAATAATTGTGGTACTGAAGGTTCGTTGCTAAAGAATTTTGAAGCATCTCTTTCCATTTCATACCCTGAGCTGGCTAACGGATTAAACACAATTCTGGTCGCATCGCTCACCTGATCGTTGGATAAGGCGAGGTTTACAATTGTTCTGTCAGCTGATGCCTTAATTTTATGAGGGGCACCGGCAGGTCCGTTCACCGAAAGTACAGCACTTAACTGACGACCTCCTTTCAAAAATGTCATCTGTGAAATATCTTCCGGTTTCTGTACGAAAAATCCTTCAAATGGTTTAATTGCATACTTATCGTCGATGAGCGAAATGGCTGTATAGGTATTATTGTTGAGGTTCCATACGGTAATTGGAGCTGTAAAGTCCAGGTAACGTGAATCGTAGAACGAAGGATAGGCATTCCCTATGAAATTCCAGCTTTTATTTGCTGTCACATCGGTCGTATAGACCGACAAAGGAGTACTTTTTTCTTCGTGATTGAACAATTGATTTCGGGATTCGGAAGTGGATGGGAAAATGAGCGTCGTGGTGGCGTTCGCATTAATAATGTAGCCCCTGCCAGCCAGCAGGATACTGTCGGTAGTCATTGTTTTCCAACTTCCACCCGTGCCGTTTTGCGCTCTTGCTGCACCATCGTAGCTACGAACGGCAAACAAAGCATTTGTAGTGGTTTTAATATCTGCCACTCTGACATTGAACGGAAAACTCAGGAAGTACCATTTGCTGCCGTTAACTTCCAGTCTTAGAGTCACCGAATTAGCCGACATAGCCGGGCAATCGTTGATAAGGTTCCCGAAAACGCTTGTATTATACCTGCCTTCGATACTAAACCGATCGGTTGGGAAAGGGGTGTTTCCACCCACTGTCAGGCTACCGTTGCTAAGGATGGTAATGTTTGGAAATCCGGTTGGACGCACATTGTTGACCAAAGCTAGAGGGCCGCTTACAGGTATTTCTTTTAGTTCTTTGTTAAAAGGAACAACGGTTGCAAAATTGGTCCAGATAGGAGCCTGTTTGTACATGTTCATCGACCAAAATGGAACTTCGAGAGTACAGGTGGTTTTTACTACAGTATTAAATGGGTCGCTGCTAAGAACAGGTGGAGTTGGTTGCTGGCAAACAATGTGTTTGAGAACCGAATTGTTGTTGAAGGTTGCCGACTCAATAATTTGCAAAGTAGTTGGAAAAATAAGGGTATCGATAGGACAGGACTGGAAGGCATAACTACGTAAGCTAACTAATTTGTCCGGAAATTTAACGTATTTCAGCTTGCTGCATTCGTTGAAGGCAGCATAACTGATGTTGGTTATTTTGGAGGGAATTACAATCGAATCGAGTTCATAACAATTTTGAAAAGCATAATTTGCAATTTCGACGAGCGAATCGGGGAGCACCAGATCGGCAAGCATGTAATTGTAGCCAAATGCCTGGTACTTAATATTGGTAAGGGTGGGAGGGAGGGTTACTTTTTTTAGTTCAAAGCAATCGTAAAATGCATTATCGTTGATTACCTTCACCTTGCGTGGTATTACTATTTCCTGAAGATTGTTACACCTGTAAAAAGCCTGAGTGCCGATCGTTTGCAGACTATCCGGTAGTTCAATATTACGGATATAATACCGATTTTGAAATTGATAATTTGGGATATCGGTCACATTTGTATTTTTCATATTGAGGCTGATCAGGTCCGGGAAGTTATCTTTTAGTAAGGTCACATCAGCAGCATTTAGTAGCCCTGAAACATTAAGTTCGTTTACATCTTTCAGGTATTCAACCTGTTGCAAAACCTGTTCGCCCAGGGTTCCTGCTGTAGTAAGATTTACCGTAACCTTTACAGGGGTATCGCCTCCGATAATTATGTATGGATTCCATTTTGTGTCGTTACGGAAAGCAGTTTTAGCTTCCGGTAGCACATAGAAAATGACGATTGGCAACATGCTGAACGAACTACCGGTATAGGTGGAAGGAGGTGTCGGGGTTAAGAGTTTGGCCGTTGAATATTTTGTTCCTTCAAAGGTTTGATATCCCATGGAGGTAACTTTCGAAGGAATTGTTAATTGGCCACTCAGCATTCGGCATTGCTGGAATGCATAGGATCCTAAGGTTTGCAGAGAATCGGATAAAGTAAGTGAGTTGATTTTGTAACACCTGTAAAAGGCGTAGTTGTCGATGAAACGAACCTTTTGAGGTAGTACTAATCCGCCGGATAATTCGTAACATTGATGAAAAGCCGCGTAGTTAATAAGTCGCAGGCTGTCGGGCATATTAATCGTTGTGAGATCAAAACAATTGTAAAATGCGTGACTGTCGATTGTTCTTAGTGAATTTGGCAGTATTACTTCTTTCAGACCGGATTTCCCATACAAAGCACTATTGGGAAGCAGGTTGTTGGTAATAGTACACCCCGACAAATCTAGCTTTTCAAGTAGCGGGATGTAGCTTCGGATATTCGAAAAGTCGGTGGAGTTCATCGAACCGGTTATTATCAATTCGGTAACCGTTGCTTTTTCGGTAGAGGTCAGGGCAGAATACAATCCGCCGGCAGTGATGTCAACTGTTTTGCTGAGCTGGGCTTCAAGTCCGGCGTTAAGACACAAAACGATCAGGAATAAAAGTGTTTTTTTCATGTCACATGCATTTTAGAAATCAGTATAGTGTAATTCGATTCGTATATATCTAAGGTCAGTCGGCCGGACAGGATAAGGTTTATGCAGAAAGTAAAACACATTTTAACAAGTGAAAGTTCGCCAAAAGCAAAAAAAAAGGCTGAAAAAAATTCAGCCTTTGAAATTATAAATGAGAATGTTAACTCAATCCAATTATTTCACCATCCAGTAAATCAATGTTTTTCGCCTGAGGTTCTTTGGGTAATCCGGGCATTCGCATAATTTTTCCGGCGATGGCCACAATAAATTCAGCTCCATTATTCAATACCAACTCGTTGATGTGAAAATCGAAATCGTGCACCGAACCGAATGCTTTTTCGTCGTCGGAAAATGAATATTGTGTTTTCGCAATACAAACCGGATAGGTGGCGGCCCCCATAGCTTCAAATTTGGGTATCATTGCCAGCGCTTTTTCCGAAAATAAAACCCTTCGGGCTCCATAGATGCGCGTTGCAATTTTTTCAATTTTCCGGGTGATGCTATCGGTATCTTTGTAGGTAAAGTGGATAGGCTTATGAGTTTTCTCATCGGTCATTTCCACTACTTTTTGTGCCAATTCCATTGCCCCCGAACCGCCCTCGGCAAAAGCATTGTTCACCGCAAATCCAACTTCTTTTTCTTCACAATGACGGCGGAGTAATTCAATTTCGGCATCGGTATCGAAATCGTATTTATTGAAAGCAACCAGTACTTTCAAACCAAACGATTTGAGGTTTTCAATATGACGATCCATATTTTCAAATCCTTTGGTCAATCCTTCATGATCTTCGAGTTTGATGTCTTTTACCGAAACTCCTCCGTGCATTTTAAGCGCCTGCGAAGTTACTACCAAGACCGATAAGGCCGGATGAAGTCCCGATTTCCGGCATTTAATGTTCATAAATTTTTCGGCTCCCAGGTCGGCTCCAAAACCAGCTTCGGTAACCACATAATCGGAGTAGTTCATCGCCATTTTAGTGGCAACAATCGAATTACAACCGTGAGCAATGTTTGCAAACGGCCCACCGTGGATAAACGCCGGGGTATTTTCGGTGGTTTGTACCAGATTGGGATGAATGGCATCTTTCAGCAATACCGTAATGGCTCCGGCAATGCCCAGATCTTTTACTGTGAAGGGTTGACCGGAATAGGTATACCCTAGCAGAATTTTTTCAATGCGTCGTTTTAAATCATCCTGATTTTCAGAGAGGCATAAAATGGCCATGATTTCAGATGCGGGTGTAATATCAAAACCGGTCTCGGTGGGTATCCCGTTGCTGAGGCCTCCCAACCCGGTTACTATCTGGCGCAAGCTGCGGTCGTTCACATCCAATACCCGTTTCCACAATACCTGCTTCAATCCGTCAGCCTTGTCGCGGTGCTGATACATATAGTTGTCGAGCAAAGCAGCAATGGTATTATTAGCCGATGTTACCGCGTGAAAATCGCCGGTAAAATGCAGGTTGATGTTCTCCATGGGCAATACCTGCGCGTAACCTCCACCGGCAGCTCCCCCTTTCATTCCAAACACAGGGCCCAACGAAGGTTCCCTCAATGCAACCGAACAAAGTTTGCCAATTTTATTTAAACCAAGGCTCAAACCAATCGATACCGTAGTTTTACCAATCCCGGCCTTTGTAGGAGTAATAGCGGTCACCAATATTAATTTGCTCTTTTTGGCCTTCTTATTCTCAATCATACAACAGGGAATTTTTGCCATATAAGGGCCGTACGAAATAATATCGTTTTTGGCTATGCCTAATTTTCCTGCTATTTTCGAAATTTTCTCCAGGGTCGATTCGTGTGCAATTTCAATGTCGCTTTTCAT
>CAZLHC010000023.1:25761-50169 GCA_964559265.1 uncultured Paludibacter sp.
TTCTGAAAAACAAAGATAGTGATTTCCGATGTCTAAAAAAATCAATTCCCTGTACGATGCTTCATTTTCATGTAAAAAACGACTTTCCTGGTCTTCGTTTTTCTTATTTTGATGTACATTTGCGGCAGTCATTAACTTTTAATTATACATATCATGAAAAGAGCTGCTTTTAAAATGTTTCTGAAGCCGGGATGTGAAGCTGAATATACCAAACGCCACAACGAAATTTGGCCCGAACTAAAAGCATTACTTCAAAATGCCGGTGTTTCCGATTACTCCATTTTTTGGGATAAAGAAACCAATATCCTGTTTGCTGTACAAAAGGTAAGTGGTGAGGGTGGTTCACAAGACCTCGGATCGACCGAAATAGTACAAAAATGGTGGGCATACATGGCCGATATCATGGAAACAAACCCCGATAATTCGCCGGTTTCAATCGAATTGCCCGAAGTTTTCTTTATGGAATAGGTTTTTTGTCAAAAAGTGAGGTTATAATATCAGTTTAATGATGAAGGAATCATCCGGGATAGGTATTTTTGCCCACAGTTTATAAAAAAAATTCAATTTAACAGATCGTTCCAAGGTACAAGCATGTTTGCAGGCAATTTCCAATGTCCTTAAATTCCTGTCGTGAATGTTCCATGTGAGCAAAAAAAACAAATTACAAATACATGAAAGAACAACAAATTTCTCAGGCATTTGATTATGCTAAAGCGCGTTATGCTGAATTAGGCATCGATGTGGATCACGCAATGGCTCAACTCGATAAGTTACCTATTTCGCTGCATTGCTGGCAGACCGATGACGTTCGCGGTTTCGAACAAGGCGATGGTGAACTTACCGGCGGTATTCAAACCACCGGAAACTATCCCGGTCGTGCCCGCACTATTGCCGAGGTGCGCGCCGATATTGATAAAGCGATGTCGCTCATTCCCGGCGAACACCGCGTGAATATCCATGCTTTCTATGGCGATTTCCAGGGCGAACAAGTGGATCGCGACCAGATTGAACCCAGGCATTTCCAAAGCTGGATTGATTGGGCCAAAGAAAAAAATTACAAACTCGACTTCAACTGTACCTGCTTCTCCCACGATAAATCGGCTGATGGCTTTACTCTTTCGCACCGCGACCCTGCTATCCGCGAATTCTGGATCGAACATGTAATCCGCAGTCGTAAAATTGCCGAAGAAATGGGGCGCCAGTTGGGCTCGAAGTGTATCCACAATATCTGGATTCCCGATGGTTCGAAAGATCTCACTGTCGATCGCCTGCTGTATCGTCAAAATCTGAAAGATTCGCTGGATAAAATTTTTGAGTACAAAACCAACGATGAGTACATGGCCGACTGTATCGAAAGCAAACTCTTCGGTATCGGCAGCGAAAGCTACACGGTAGGTTCGCACGAATTCTACATGGGTTATGGTGTTGCCAATAATAAAATGATAACTCTCGACTCGGGTCACTATCACCCAACCGAAGTAATTTCAGATAAAATTTCGTCTTTGTTGCTCTTTGCTCCCGAAATCATGCTGCACGTAAGCCGTGGCATTCGTTGGGACAGCGATCACGTAGTAATTCAAACTGATGAATTGCTGGCTCTAACACAGGAAATTATCCGCGCAAATGCAGTCGATCGTGTACATATCGGTCTCGATTATTTCGATGCTTCCATCAATCGTATCGGTGCCTATGTAATTGGGGTTCGTGCCACTCAGAAAGCGTTGCTTCAGGCTTTACTTGAGCCCATTTCGCAATTGCGTGAGTTTGAATCGAAAGGACAGTACTTCGAACGTCTGGCGTTCCTCGAAGAAGCTAAATCGCTTCCATGGTCGGCTGTGTACGATTACTATTGCATGAAAAAAGGTGTGATTCCGGGCGAATCGTATGTTGCCGATATTCAGCGCTACGAACAGGATGTAACTATCAAGCGATAAGCATATGGAAGTCCTTTTAGGTCTTTTGATTATTGCGGTGGGCAGTATGGGGCAATCGAGCTCCTACGTGCCCATCAAAAAAGTGAAGGAATGGTCGTGGGAGAGTTTCTGGCTCGTGCAGGGTGTTTTTGCCTGGCTGGTGTTTCCTTATCTGGGTGCTTTGCTGGCTATTCCCGAAGGGCATAGTTTGGGCGAATTGCTTGCCGCAGGCGAAGGTGCAGCGTGGAAGTCAATCTTTTTCGGAGTACTCTGGGGAGTTGGCGGACTTACCTTTGGCTTAAGTATGCGTTACCTGGGTATAGCGTTGGGGCAGTCCATCGCCCTGGGTACCTGCTCCGCCTTTGGTACACTCATTCCGGCCATGATGAAGGGCGACGACTTGTTTTCCGGCGAAGGTCTTATCCTGTTGATCGGAGTAAGTGTGGCCATTGCAGGTATAGCCGTAATCGGGTATGCCGGTAGTTTACGTGCTAAAAACATGACCGAGGAACAGAAAAAAGCAGCAGTGAAGGATTTTGCCTTAGGGAAAGGTCTTTTTGTAGCTTTACTGGCCGGGGTGATGAGTGCGAGCTTCAACCTGGGTCTGGAAGCTGCCGAACCGATTCGCCTCAAGGCGGTTGAGCTGGGTACCAATACCTTGTATGCTGGTTTACCTGCTATACTAATGGTAACTTTAGGTGGTTTTGTAACCAATGCCGTATATTGCCTTTTCCAGAACGTAAAAAATAAGACGCTGAAGGATTATACTTCGGTTTCGGGTAAAGTATGGGTGAATAATTTATTGTTCACAGCTTTAGCTGGTATACTTTGGTATTCGCAATTCTTTGGACTTACTCTCGGCAAAAGTTTCTTTACCGAAGGTAGTGTGATGATGGCGTTCTCGTGGAGTATACTGATGTCGCTCAACGTTACCTTCAGCAATGTGTGGGGTATTATACTTAAAGAATGGAAGGGTGCTGGTTCTAAAACAGTAACTGTACTTGTTGTAGGTATGCTCATTTTAATATTCTCATTAGTACTTCCTACTTTACTACAGAATTAATAACGATGATTTGTTGGTGGGGTTGGAGAGTTGTTGCTTTTTTTAAGCAGCAATTCTCCAACTTTTTTTAATTCGAAGTGTGCCGGAAAAAATGTATATTTGTAGCCCACTTTAATACACGTAACCATGCCAAACCCAATTAGTAAGCAGATTAATTACATGGTCATTTCCGACGAGGACGAATTATGGGGAATGACTGTCACTACCGTTGGGCACCAGATTATTGAAGAAGGTCAGGTGTATCCGCCTCAAAATCACCCTACCGGCTATTATTTCGACCCGGATAAAGGACGCATTCTCAATGAGTATCAATTGCTATATATTACCAACGGGAACGGGATTTTTACGTTTGGAAACGATAAGGAAAGTTGTTTTATTTCCGAAGGAAAAATGTTTTTTCTGATGCCCGGGGTGTGGCATTCGTACAAGCCATTGCCCAATGCCGGCTGGAACGAATACTGGATTGGTTTTCGTGGACCTATTATCGATAAGATTGTGGAAGAAGGTTTCTTTCTGAACCGGCCACCCATTTTTACGATTGGGCTCAATGAGCGAATTGTCGATTTATACCACAAAGCGATTGAAATAGCCAATGAGGAACGAGCGGGTTACCAGCAAGCGCTTTCGGGCATTGTGATGCATATTTTGGGACTCATGTACTACCGCGATAAAACGCGCGATTTTCAGGACGAAGAGTTAATTCGTAAGATGAAAAAGGCAAAGGTAATCATGCGTGAATCTTTGTTCAAAAACATTACTCCCGAACAAATTGCACTGGAACTAAATATTAGTTATTCCGGCTTTCGGCGGGCATTTCGGGAGTTCACCGGTACCTCACCACTCAAGTATATTATCGAATTAAAACTAAACGAGGCCAAACGGCTGTTGTCGACTACTTTTCTTACTGTAAAAGAAATCGCCTACAAATTGAATTTTGAAAATCCCGATTATTTTCCGGTTTTCTTTAAAAAGCGTACAGGCTTAACCCCGATTGAATACCGTAATAGTACCGAGATAAAAGAAATCCTGTAATCAATATAAATTGTTTTATTACTAAATCTTATAGGCTTAACAATAACTTCTTTTTACCATATAAGTCATGTAAGATCATATAAGTCGAATGTTTAATCTGATTTTACAGTATTTAATAAAACATTTTTCTCAACTTATCGTTATATTCCCATATGCCACAACGATGTAGTATATAAAAAAGATTGTAACAATGAATATCTCAGAAAAAAGTATAGTTGGAGAATTGGTAGCAGCCGACTATCGTACCGCATCGGTATTTCATGCCCATGGAATCGACTTTTGCTGCCGTGGTAATCGTCCGGTTGAAGAAGCTTGTGCCGAAGTAAAGGCCGAAGTTGCTCCTTTACTACTACAACTACAGGATGTATTAAGTGCAAAAGAAGGGGGAGCTGTTGATTATAAATCGTGGCCGCTCGATTTGCTAATCGATTATATTATCAAGAAACATCACCGTTATGTGGTGCAGAAATCAGCGGAGATTAAACCATTTCTGGCAAAAATTGCCGATGTACATGGCGATCGTCATCCCGAACTTCTTGAAGTGGAACAGTTGTTTTTAGGTGCAGTTGGTGCTTTAACCCTTCATATGCAGAAAGAAGAGCTGGTTTTATTTCCTTATATTGTTAAACTGGTTAATGCGCAGGGAAAAGGACCGAAACCTTCTACAGTTGGTTTTGAATCGCTGGAGCAATACATTGCTGAAACGATGCAGGTGGAGCATGAAACCGAAGGCGAGCGTTTCCGTACCATTTCGGCACTAACCAATAATTACGAAACACCGGCCGATGGATGTCGTACCTACCAGGTTACCCTGGCCATGTTGAAAGAATTTGAACAGGATTTGCATCATCATATTCACCTGGAAAATAATATTCTTTTCCCCAAAGCTGAGCAACTGGAAAAAAGTTTGAGTTAAGCAAGAATCGGTAAATAAGGAGGGATTCCCGCGACAGCATCTGCCTGTGCGGGAATTTTTTTTGTACCTTTGCGCCTCAATAAAAAATTGAATAGGTATGTGGTTGATGTTGGCCCTGGTTTCGGCATTGTTGCTGGGTATTTACGATGTGAGTAAGAAAGTTTCGGTACAGGGAAATGCGGTTATTCCTGTGTTGCTTAGTTCGGTACTCATTTCTTCCGGAATTCTGCTGCCTTTTTTACTGATTTCATGGTTTCGGCCTGAATTGCTGGAGGGTACACCTTTTTTTGTGCCAAAGGTTGACTTTACAACGCATCTTTTGTTGATTGTAAAGGCAGTTATTGTGCTTACTTCCTGGTTGTTTGCCTATTTTGCTATGAAACATTTGCCCATTACCCTGGCGTCGCCTATAAAAGCCACGCAACCGGTGTGGGTGGTTGTAGGGGGAGTGCTGATTTTTGGTGAAAAACTCAACGGTTACCAGTGGGCAGGGGTATTGGTGACCCTGGTTTCGTTTTTCATGTTCTCGTTTGCCGGCAAAAAGGAAGGTTTTTCGCTTCGTTCCAGTAAGTGGTTGTGGTTTATCATTCTGGCAACTTTAAGCGGAGCGGTGAGCGGACTGTACGATAAATACCTTCTGCATCGTTTCGATCATATGGCGGTACAAACCTATTATACTTTTTATCAGGCACTGATAATGACGATGATAACCGTGTTTTTATGGTATCCGACTCGTAAAAAAACCACTCCTTTTCAATTTCGCTGGTCCATTGCCATGATTTCGATTTTTCTGGTAGCTGCCGATTTTGCTTATTTCTATGCACTTACTATGCCCGACTCGCTTATTTCTGTAGTGTCGACCATTCGTAGGGCAGGGGTAGTGGTTCCATTTCTGTATGGAGCGCTGATTATGGGCGATAAACATTTGAAAATGAAGGCAATTGATATGATAGGAGTGGTGTTGGGAATGCTACTCTTGTTTCTGGGTAATCGCTAAAGGTCATTTTTCGTATCATTTCTGTCAAATTTGAATTTCATTTTCATGTTTAAGTGTTTGCTTACTTGCAGGCAGAAGTGTAACTTTGTCGGGTAATTTTAAAACAAATTAAGGAGTATGAAGCAGTTAGATGTGAATTTAATGCACCCGACCGAGCAAATCAATGTTATAATTGGCCGGATTTACAGAAGTGGTATGACCACTACTTCAGGTGGTAATATTTCGATACGCGATGTGAATGGTGATATCTGGATTACTCCTTCGGGAGTTGATAAAGGTTCGCTTACCACCCGCGATATTGTGTGCGTTAAGTCCGATGGAAGTGTAGTGGGTTCTCATAAACCATCATCGGAATATCCATTTCACAAAGCCATTTACGAAGCACGTCCCGAGCTTGCGGCGGTAATTCATGCTCATCCTCCCGGATTGGTAGCATTTAGTATCGCTCGTCAGGTTCCTGATACCAGTATCGTTCCTCAGGCGCGTAATATTTGTGGTGAAATAGGTTTTGCACCCTATGGCTGTCCCGGAAGCGAAGAGTTGGGCGAAAAAATAGCCAATGAGTTCCGAAAGGGTACCTATAAAGCGGTGATTATGGAAAACCATGGGGTGGTTTTGGGAGGTACGGATATGATGGATGCCTACCAGCGTTTCGAGACTCTGGAGTTTTGCTGTCGTACCATCATCAATGCCGGCCGTATTGGGAAGGCTAATGCATTAACTTCGAATCAGATTTCACAGTACGTGAATCATTTTCCGAAGAATATTGTTCATTTTATGGATGTGGATTACCCTTCCGATGAACGGGCTTTGCGGTCTGATATGGTGCGGATAATCCGCCGTGCCTGCGACCAGGGCTTAATGATATCAACCTACGGAACGGTGTCGGTTCGCTGGCGCGACAACGATTTTCTGATTACACCGCGTGATGTGGCCCGTTGGGACATCTTACCGGATGATATTGTTCAAATCCGCAATGGGATGGCCGAAGCAGGGAAAGTGCCAAGCCGTTCGGTAGCACTTCACCATCGCATTTATCAATTGAATCCACATATCAATTCCATTATTACCACCCAACCCACCAACCTGATGGCTCATGCGGTGAGTCACCAGAAGTTTGATGTGCGCACTATCCCTGAAAGCTGGATCTTTCTTCAGGATGTGCCTTCGGTTCCATTTGGAATAGGTTTCAGCGACACTGATACGATGGCGGAATTGTTTAAAACCAACCGCGTGGTGCTGGTTGAAAACGATTGTGTGTTTGTGACGGGTGATAAATTGCTGAATACCTTCGATTACCTGGAAGTTGCCGAATTCTCGGCCAATTCGCTGGTGATGGCTTCGGCAGTTGGAGTGCTTCATCCGATGGGCGATAAAGAAATAGATGAATTGCGAATTGCATTTAATGTGAAATAAGTAATTGAATTTATACAGATATTGTTTTACAATTGTTAGGTAAAAAATAATCAGGGCCTTACATTTTATTGTAAGGCCCTGATTATCAGTTGTCGGGATGAGAGGATTCGAACCTCCGACCACTCGCCCCCCAGGTAAGTACATTTGTGTTTGTATTGTTTTGTATTTAATTGGAAATCATTATCTTTGTGCCTGAAATACAATGTTTAAAATATGAGTAATTGTGATTCAAATATACTCTTTTTACTCAAAAACTGTTAGGAAACTGTTAGGTTAAACTGTTAGGCAAAGTAAATGGTTGCAATGAAGAATGAGATTTATAAATACTACAATGGAGAAACGGAAAATCCATTTGACAGTATAAAAAACAACAGTGCTTTTATGTTTTGGGAATACGAACGTATTTTTGAAACTGCATTTTCGAAGGGTGACTTTAATTCTGATCTTTGGGTTGTACCTTATGCAGCCGATGTTAGAGTATGGGAAGCCGTACTTTCCCAAAGGCCCGTTGACAAAAAAGAGCTTTTTAAGTTATGGCTTTATAATTTACTTATGAACCATTTGCCGGAAAAACATCAAACAGATTCTGAAATCTTTTTAAATCAATACTCGAAATAATGGCAAAGTTTACGATCATACTATGGGAACACGACCAATTGAAAGATGGTAGTTATCCAGTTAAATTAAGAGTTACAATTGGAAATTCGCGAAAATATATTGCCCTGGATTTGTACGCAAGGACTGATCAATGGGATTCTAAAGAGTCGAAGTTTATTGAAAAGAAAGCAATCAACCCGAAATACAAAGAGTATAACAAAAAGTTAGAAGAGTACGACGGTAGGAGAAAGGAAGTTGTACGTGATTTTGAGCTTCAAAAAATTGATTGGACTTTGAACCAGTTCGAAGATGCTTTTTTGCACAGGGGGAAACGGGGGAGCGTGAAAGATTATTTTCAATCATTGATAGATTCGCTACATAGTACCGGAAGGATTGGAAACGCAAAATGTTACATTTCAACTTTGAAAATATTGGAATTGTATGATAAAAGTTTCAGTAAACGTTTGTTTTCGGAAATCGACCTGAAGTATGTACGTGGATTTGATGAATGGCTTCAAAAGCCCCGTGAAACAGTATATGTAAGTACGAAAGGTAACAAGAAAATTGTAAAACGTGAAGGTTGTACAGGTAATACCCGCAAATACTACCTGAAGGCATTACGGGCGGTGATCAACAAAGCAATTGCAGATAAAGAGGCCGAACGGAAATCGTATCCTTTTGGTGAAGATGGGTTTGATATTGCAGGACTGGAAAAGGAAACAGCTAAACGGTATTTACCAGGAGACTATTTGTCTATCCTAAAAAGCACCCCGGCCAAAACAGAAAAATGTGAGTTTGCCCGTAAATTATTTTTACTATCCTATTATTGTTTTGGTATGAGCTTCGTGGATATGGCACTACTCACAAAAAAAAACCTGGTACGACTGGATAAGGGAACATATATTAGATACGTTCGGCACAAAGTCAAAAACGCCAAAAATCCGAAAGAGATTCAAATTCGTATTACAGATGATATTTTGTTGCTTATGCAGGAACTTGCAAAGATGCAAAATACAGTTGAGCCTTATTTGATCCCAATTGTTTCAAAAGAAGGTTATTTAGGGGAACAGCTTTATAACCATATACGGGCCCGGTACAAGCGTTACAGCGTTAATTTAGTGGCCCTGGCAGTTGAGTTAGGTTTGGAAGGTATAAATCTGACTTCGTACGTTTCCAGGCATACAATGGCAATGACACTACAAAGCAACGAAATTTCACGTGAAGTAATTAGTCAGATATTAGGGCACAAAGAACTCAAAACTACAAATACCTACCTGGATAGTTTTAATACTAAAATTATTGATGATGCGACAAGTGTTTTATAAGTAACTGAAATACATATAAATGACTACAATATAAGGGGCTTAAATGGCCCCTTTTTTATATCTCTAAATACAGACGTTTACAAACGGTTCACAACTCACAACGAAAATATAGTTACAATCATTTGTTTGTTTCATAAATTTGTGTACCCAGCCTGGTAGTACGGCCGTCTATAAGATTGGGAAATCAAAATTTAGAAATAGTAAAAAATGGAAGCATTTAAAATTACGGATTCAACCCCTATTGCAGCGTTAAACGTATCGCAGTTTACCGATTTAATTAAAACAGTGATCGGGAGGGAAAACCAAAGTGAAAACAATCAACCAGTAGAAGATTTTCCCGAAGTAATTGGGAAAAATGAATGTTCAAAGTTGACAGGCTATGCAGTTAACACTATCAACAAACTGATTTGTGATAAGAAAATTCCTTATTACAAGATTGGTGAGGCGGGGACAAAAGGAAAGGTGCGATTTAGAACGGATGAAATTCGGGCCTGGATGACTGGCAATCGCATTGAAACCGCTTCAGAGTTCGTGCAACGTAATGATTTGAACCTTAAAAATAGAAGAAAATAGCAATGGCAAAAAACAGCGGGGCCCGCTTAAGCTACGAACTTAACCAGGCCCAAAATAAGAAATTTGCACGGGACAAAGGTAACGAAAAGATTTTATTTCCCGTATCAGTGTGGGCAATTATAGTGTTAACTATCTTAAAATTAACATTATGAGCCGGATAGTAACGAACCCCCAAAGGCTTCAAATTTTGAAGCTATTGCAACAGGGCCAAGCCTTAACAGTCGTAAAAGGAACCCAGTTAATTAACACCCCGGACTTTCGGAGCCACATTCGTTTTTTAAGAAACGACGGGTACTGTATTAAAGACCGTTGGATCAATACGGGATACAATAGCAGGTGCAAGCTTTACTTTATGGATGGGAGGGATCGACCATGAGTAAGACGATCCACAGCCCGGAAGTATTAAGGCTTCGTGAAGTAATGGCCGGATTGGGTATAGAAAAGCCCTACAGCGATAAAACATCTACAGGGTTAACTGAATGTCTCCTGGATTTTCTTAACAACGTGAAGGCACAGCAAGCCGAACGTTTTCATAGTGCTGGCATACCCTATATTGACAGAAAAACAGGCGAACAAAGATTCGGAAAACCTAAAACGACGAGCGGATCGAGCGATATCCATTCGACCATTAACGGGCGTTCGGTAAAGATTGAAATAAAAATTGGCACTGATCGTCAAAGTAAGGAACAAAAAGCATATCAACTACAGGTTGAGAAAGCGGGCGGGATTTATTACATAGCCCGCGATTTTGCCTCGTTTTGTTGGTGGTATCATAAAACATTTGAGTAATGGACGCGCGATATTTTAATTTCCCTATACAGCTATTGAAGGGCTTTATGATTCACCCGGTAATATGTTTGGATAACATTTCAGATTACAGCCTGGTAAGGTACGCAAGAGATACCAGCGGAGAAACCACCGTTCAGGCAATTAGCGATGTTTGCGGTGAGTTTGATATAAACCCACAGGTTGCGGCAAAGGTGCGCCAAAATGGCCTGAAATTGCTTCGTGGAATCCCCGAACGTAGTCCGATGGTTGGTTTGTCGTTGAAACTTTATTGGGAGTACTACGAAAACGAAAAGAACGATTTTGAAAAGGTTACTTTATTGGCATACCTTGCTATAAAATCGATCGTTCAGAGTAAAGCTTACTACAAGCTCGAAAATAAGTTTTTGTATTCGAGGATGGATGGCAATGTAACTTCATGTGAACCTGATCAGCTTTCGGATCCGCTTCGTATTTACTTAACAGAGCATTACTCTAAAAGGTTAAGGCGGGAGCTCGTGGATAATTGGGGCCTGACTACTTATAGCAGGTACACACGGGGTTTTTATGTAAGCTTTCAATTACCTTTAGAAGGGTTGATATTTGAAGCGGAAAAGAGGCGCAAGGCAATGCAGGAGAAACAGAACAAAGCCGAAATAAACCAGGCTTATGAGAAAGCAATAAAGCGTTTAAATTCAGGGTGATACAAAAACAGTATTACGACCATAGCACGACTAAGGCACGGGCATAGCAAGACCTATAAAAAAGGAAGTAAGACGAACGGCAAAATTTGCCAAAATTTACAGTATCGGGTGATGTAGCGACACAGCCGGGCAAAATTTACAATGGATGCTTAACAAAAACCCAATTTTCGGGGAGTTTTACAGTAAATGCTTTTCAACTTACTTCTTTACTTCGTCAATACTGCATCTGTACTACATATCGAGCTATATAAATATTCTTTATAAATATCTTTTATAAATGTCTTTTAATAACGTCGATTTTTTGAAATCGAAATAACACTCAAAAATTAAAATCAAATGGAAATATCAGATTTTTATAATTTCGATTCAACGCTTCGCGTTGCAGAAGAATACTTAAAGGGGGGCCCGGCCGTGTGGGGTGGGCTTGAATGGCAAACTGATCCGGCACTGATCAACCTGGAAGTATTAGCTTCGGCCCCACTGATCAGCCCGGAAATACTTCGCGCCCCCGGAACCAAGATGCATATCGAAAACATTCCGTTGAAAGATATTCATATCGGATCCCGGCCCTATGAAATTGATGGGCCCGAACTGCAGCGTTATTTGCCCCTTTACAGCCTCGTTAAGGCCGGAACAAAGATAATACCCGCGACAGTAGTTAGACGGTATTGTGTGGCAAATGGTGAAGCGGTGGAACATGGTATGAGCTATCCTATTCACGTTACTGATGGAGCCAACAGGTTAGAGTTGGCTAAATGGCTGTACTTTGAAACCGTGCCGATCCTGTTTGTCGATGTTATCGGCCGATATACTTTCGACCGCGATATGTTTACGGCCGAACCTGACAATGAAGGGGGCCTGAAGTTCACGAACAAAGAAACCGGGAGCCTTTATTCACTCGATTTGAGCCGTGTTTATCCGGTAGTTGATTCGCCCTTAAGATGGACGTTTGATGTACATATGTATTAATCTAAAGTAGAATTAAGTAGATATGAAAAGGAAAGGAACCCCAAAAACAGGGGGCCGGAGACCCGGAACCCCTAACAAGGCGAACGCTACATTTAAACAATTTCTGACAGGGTTGATAGATGGGCGGAGGGAACAGATTGAGGCCGATTTGGATTCACTACAGCCCCGCGACAGGCTGATGATGATAGAGCGTTTAATGGCATATTGTTACCCCAAGGCTCAAACCGATTTGCGGGTGAACTTCGATCAGTTGGCCGATGCTGAACTGGATGCGATAATCAACCACTTAATTAAAAACACTGATTGATATGATACTCAACATTGACAGAACCCTAAAGCTCGAATTATTGAAGGCATTGAAGGCCGGACAGCTCGATACAGACCGTATCCCGGAGCTGAAACAGGCACTCGATATACGGGAGCCCGCAAGGGTTTTAACCAAAGGTGAAGCCCGCGATTTGATTCATGAACTTAACACAAACCATTGATACAAGGCATATGGAAGCGAAAGAAACCACACTCACAAAGCAAATGAAAATCAGTTTGCTAAACATCCTGAAGAAGGGAACCATTAATCAGGCCGATGCAGTTACGATTTGTACAATGGCAGGTTTAGAGCCACACAGCCTGACAGTTGAAATCATTGATAAAACTTCACAGGTAGAACAACCGGACGGTTGAATAATCAACCGGAACAACCGAACGGTTAGATAAAAACCCAGTGGTTAAATAAAAACCCAGTGGGTTATTTTCAAATAAAATTTATTCACTCAAAAAAATCATAAATTATGGCACTCGACAAAGTTGAATTATTGAAGGCGAAAATCCAGGAACTGGATGAGCAACACAAAGCAGCACTGGAAGCGCAAGAAACAGCTACAGGCAATCAAAGGGAAGTATTTACAGCCGTTGCAAGCCGGGCTGTTGCTGAAGTCGAATATTTACGCAAGCGTAAAACACTGGTAGGAATGTTGGATGATGCGATCGGAGTCAGTCCGGCCGTTGAAGCGTTTATCAACCCCGGCAAACCGATTGAAACGAAGTTCGACCTGGATTCAGGTAAAGCGAAAATTGATAGAAGCCTACAGCCGGAAGGGAAAGCCGTTTAACTGATCGAACACGAACCACAAAAAGCAAGCCCCCGGAGTTGATCCGAGGGCTTTTTTGTTGGCAAAACTCTTAAACTTTTGAGTTTTTTATTATTTTACTGTTAGGAAACTGTTAGGGAAGTAAAAAACAAGGGCCTTACATTTTATTGTAAGGCCCTGTTTATCAGTTGTCGGGATGAGAGGATTCGAACCTCCGACCACTCGCCCCCCAGACGAGTACTCTAAACCGGACTGAGCTACATCCCGCTCTTGCTTTGCGGGTGCAAATGTAGCAAAAGTTTTTTATTTATCAAAGCCCTTTTTCAGATAAATAGCGCTCAGCTTCGATGGCAGCCTGACATCCACTGCCGGCAGCGGTGATGGCCTGGCGGTAATGTGGATCGGCTACATCGCCGGCGGCAAATACTCCGGCGATATTGGTACGGGGTGTTCCGGGGGTGGTTTTTATGTATCCTACTTCATAGGTTTCTATCCATGGCTTGAATATCTTAGAGTTAGGGGTGTGACCAATGGCAAGGAAGAAACCATCAATTTCGATGTGCACATTTTCTTCATCGGCCTGTCCGCGACGTTTCACTAAATTGGCTCCCTGAACTACCTTCTCGCCGGTTAAGCCAAGGGTTTCGTGTTCAAATAACACTTCGATGTTAGGATTATTTAACACTCTGTCCTGCATGATTTTCGAAGCACGCAGAAAGGGTTTGCGAACAATTAAATACACCTTGCTGGCCAATCCCGAAAGATAAATTGCTTCCTCGCAGGCCGTGTCGCCACCTCCCACAACTGCCACTTTCAATTTCCGGTAGAAAAATCCGTCGCAAGTAGCGCAAGCCGATACTCCCGATCCTGCATACTTGTTTTCGTCGGGTAAACCCAGGTACTTTGCTGTAGCTCCGGTCGAAATAATCAGGGTGTCGGTCTCAATTACCTTTTCACCATCGATGGTTACCTTGTAGGGTGCCGATGATAAATCGGTAGCTGTAGCTGCACCAAAACGGATATCTGCTCCAAATCGTTCGGCCTGTTTCTTCAGGTCTTCCATCAGTTCGGGTCCGGTAGTGCCGCTGGGATAACCGGGGAAGTTTTCAACTTCGGTAGTGGTGGTCAATTGTCCGCCCGGCTGCATTCCTTCGTATAAAACCGGACTTAAATTCGCTCTTGAAGCATAAATAGCAGCAGTATATCCTGCTGGTCCTGAACCAATGATCAGGCATCTTACTTTTTCGTTCATATGTTGTAGTTTTTAAAATTTTCTTATCGTAAATCATTGATTAGTACTCCCGGATGTCGGTTTTTGTCAAAGGTGAAGGTCGACGCCTGAACAGTAACGTTCGCTTTGTAGTTGCTAAGTGTAAGCTCGTTACGACTTCCATCTTTATTGAAAACCTGTAAGGCATGCAATTGCTGACCGTTTTTAATAAACTGAACATTCACTTTGGTAAATGCGTCATTTTTATTGTTTGCAGTCAGGTCGATGTTTTGAAATCCGGCCCGCTTAACCTTGCTGAACGAAATTTTACTTTTCGCTGTATAGCCCGATAAAACCGCCATGGGATTAGTCTCTGCTAACTCTTCATGGGTAGGTTTGGTGATGGTAACTTCATTGTTTTGAGCAAAATAGGCCCACTGCGTAGTTCCATCGTACCAAACCTTTACCTCCTCCATGGTCAGGTAAAACTGATTCCCTTTCATAATCAGATTTCCCGAAACCGACTGCGAAGTTACAGCATTTTTCGGAATCACTTTCAGGGTGAAGTTGGTTTGAACAGCCTCTGTTTTGATTTTTGATAAGTAACTGATTATAATTCCCTGAGCATTAGATGGTTGCTGGGAAACTGCCAGTCCTATCGAATTTATTAATATAAGAATAGATAGTATTTTTCGCATGTTATCTCATTTGTTTTAAAATCATGTCTAAGTGATGATCGTCGAGCACCAGTACCTGCCGGGCTTTGCTGCCTTCGTTAGGGCCAATAATACCGGCCACTTCCAACTGGTCCACAATTCGTCCGGCCCGGTTGTATCCAATCGAAAACTTGCGCTGGATGTTGGAGGTGGAACCCTGTTGCGACGAAACAATCAACCGGGCAGCTTCTTCGAACAGCGGATCGCGTTTGCTCATATCCACCTGGCTCAAATCGGCTCCTTCGCCTTCGGGACCCACATATTCGGGGAGGTAGAAGGCTGTGGGGAAACTTTGTTGGCCCCCGATAAACTGAACAATGTTTTCAACTTCAGGCGTATCAACAAAAGCACATTGAACGCGGATAAGTTCATTTCCGGAGGTAAACAACATATCGCCCCTGCCCACCAGCTGATTGGCGCCCGGTCCATCAATAATCGTGCGCGAGTCAATCATCGACGATACCCGGAAGGCTACCCTTGCCGGGAAGTTCGCTTTAATAACCCCGGTAATGATATTCACCGAAGGCCGTTGCGTGGCAATAATCATATGGATACCGGTGGCACGCGCCAACTGCGCAATGCGGGCAATCGGTAACTCAACTTCCTTGCCGGCAGTCATAATCAAATCGCCAAACTCGTCGACAATTACTACAATATAAGGTAGGAAACGGTGTCCTTTCTCCGGATTCAACTGGCGATTGACAAATTTCTCGTTGTACTCTTTAATATTTCGTACGTGTGCTTTTTTAAGCAAATCGTAGCGATCGTCCATTTCTTTACAGATCGAATTCAGCGTTTCCACAACCTTGGTGGTGTCGGTGATAATGGCATCTTCGCCATCGGGCAGCTTTGCCAGGAAGTGCTTTTCAATGCCACCATAGATGTTGAACTCCACTTTTTTGGGGTCGATAAGTACCAGTTTAAGCTCAGCCGGATGTTTTTTGTACAGCAACGATGTGATGATGGCATTCAGACCCACCGATTTACCCTGTCCGGTAGCACCGGCAACCAGCAAGTGCGGCATTCGGGTAAGGTCGACCATAAATACCTCGTTGGTAATGGTTCGTCCGAATGCAACCGGTAAATCGAACTTTGAATCCTGGAAACGCCGCGAAGCGATCACCGAGTGCATCGATACAATTTGCGGATCGGCGTTCGGAACTTCAATACCGATGGTACCTTTTCCGGGTATAGGGGCAATAATACGAATTCCTGTGGCGGCAAGACTCAGCATAATATCGTATTCCAGGTTTTTGATTTTGGAGATACGAACCCCTTCCTTCGGTACTATTTCGTACAAGGTGATGGTAGGACCTACCGTAGCCTTAATCGTTTTTATTTCGATTCCATAATTCTGCAAAGTAGTAGTAATTCGCTCTTTATTAGCCTTTTGCTCCGTCATGTCGATTTGTGTCTCGTTGTCGGTGCCATATACCTTGAGCAGCTGGAGGGTAGGAGAGGTGTAGCGCGACAAATCGAGCGTAGGATCGTATTTTCCCAGCTTTTCAATATTGTAGAAGGGATCCTGTTGCTCATCGGTACGCAACGCAGGCTCCTCACTTTTCTTTTCAAATACAATTTCCTGTTCCGTATCCTGGCCCCGGTGAACAATAAAATCATCATCGGTAGCATCGTCTTCTTCGTCGACTTCTTCAGGAAAGTGCACTTCGTCTGTTTTTACATCTTCATCGAGCGCATCCAGTACTATCGGATTTTGTTCGCTTCCTTTTATCCAGTTCTCCGGAATTATTTCGGTACCCACGGCAACAATCGGTTCTTCATCCTCTTCATCGATGAGTACCGGAGGCAGTTGCTCTTTTTTCCGGAAAAGATTTTTGAGGAAAGGAAGAGTGTGAGGACTGGAAATGATACTGTAGATGAGTAATCCTCCTGCCAGACTCAAAATAATTCCGAGTTGTCCGATGTAGGAAACAATAAGTGAACTCACCGCCACACCATGTGCGCCTCCCAACAGGAAGAAAATTCCGGGTTCAAAGGTGGTATCTACAATTCCCAGACTCAGTGATAGCCAAACCATCCAGAAAAAGCTGTGCAGAAAGCTTTTCCATAACGAAAAAATACGCTGTTTCAGGAAACGCATAGCCAGTATGAACAGAAAAAACGGAAGGGCAAATGCACCGATTCCGAATCCCTGATGAATGAGATTGTGCGACGAAAGTGCGCCAACAAACGATGTAATATTCCGAATGTCGGACCGGGCATCGCGCAATTCCGACAGACTCATTTCCATTTTGCTTTGATCTTCGGCGCCTGTAAAGAAGTAGGAAATCATCGCGGTGGTAAGGTAGAAGGCGGCAATTATCACCACAATTCCTACAATAACATGAAGCGTTTCGTTTTTAAAAAAATCAAGTATTTGTGCCCAAAGCCCCGGTCCTTCCTGTATAGGAGCGGATTTGCGGACAGGCGGTTTTTTGGGGGTGGGGTTCACCTCCAAAGCTATTGTTTTTGTTTCTTTTTTGGGTTCGTTCAGGGGTCGTACCGGTTTTCTGGGTGCCATCTCAACTATCGGTTTTTTTATGAATTACAAATGTACTAGAAATATCAGACTTATTGATTGTTGGAATCAAAAATTAACCTTGCACGGCAACCGGATACTCCATTGTTCTGAATTTCAAACGAATATTCGTTTGTGGCATTGGAGGCAGCCCGAATTTCAATTTTATCTCCAAACAGAATTTCGGCCATAAAGTTGATATCGAAGCGTCGCAGTCGGTGCTGCTTGTAATAATTCAGATCGAAGTAGTTGCTAATCCATTCCACATAACGCATGGTGTTAACATGTTGATTAATGTCGATGTGACTGTAGCAGGCCCGGAAGCGGTCAAAGGGTTCAGTTTCCACAGTATCCAGCTTGGCCGGTTTGGCAATGGGAACATCATCTCCATCTTCAAATTCGCGAATTCGGTTGAGGCTCATTAAATCCATTGCCTTGCGTGTGTTCATGTCAATCATTGCCCAATTGGAAATTGCATGTCCTATGATTTTTCCTTTTTCGTTTCGAATACGGAAGTTTCGGGTTGTACTTACTCTGCCTACACTATGTATCCAGGTTTCAACCGCAATATTTTCATATTGTTCGGGCATATAGTCTGTTTCCAGCGCAAAACGCAACAATACCCACGAGGAGTTGTTCAGTTGCAACTCGCGAATTCCAAATCCATTTTCATCGGCATTGTACTGAGCGGCAGTAAGCAGCAGATCGGTAAGCGCCGAAAGCGTAATTTTATACCTGAAGTCGACCGATTGAGGAGAAACCTGAAAAGTGTAGGATGTACGAATCAATTCCATGTGTGAAGTCTGTTTTTTAAATAACAGGCAAAGGTAATATTTTTTGAATGAAAATGGAAGTAAATGGATCTGCTGTTTTGATCGATGAAGGGTTGAAGATTTGTTTTTGTATTGATAAAACCAATAGCTTAATAGTTTTTGTCTGTTTGTATAGATTTCAAATTGAATCTATCTTTGCATTCGAATCAAAAACAAACAATTATTAAACTAAAACAAATATTATGTCACAGATTGGAAAACAGATTGTAGATTTCAAAGTTCAGGCTTTTGTAAACGATGGTTTCAAAGAAATCAGCAAACAAGATGTGTTGGGAAAATGGTCGGTATTTTTCTTTTATCCAGCCGATTTTACCTTTGTATGCCCAACCGAACTGGAAGACCTTGCCGACAAATACGGTGATTTTCAGGCAGCGGGAGTAGAAGTATATGGTGTTTCGTGCGATACTCATTTCGTACACAAAGCATGGCACGATACATCTGCAGCCATCAAGAAAGTAAAGTATCCTTTATTGGCCGATCCTACCGGAGTTCTGGCCCGTGGTTTTGATGTGATGATTGAAGAAGCCGGTTTGGCCGAACGTGGTACTTTCGTAGTCAATCCAAAGGGAGAAATCGTATCGTACGAAGTAGTTGCAGGCAATATTGGTCGTAACGCCGAAGAACTTTTCCGTCGCATTCAGGCGCTCCAGTTTGTGGATAGCCATCCATCGGAAGTTTGCCCGGCCAAATGGAAAAAAGGGGGCGAAACGCTGAAACCAAGCATCGACCTGGTAGGGAAAATCTAATTAACTATACTTCTCAAACCAAAGGGAGAAACTCATGTAGCTTCTCCCTTTTTTATACTTACATCACATGTTAGATCAATCATTCAAAGACCAGATAAGTGGATTGTTTACTTCACTGAAATCGACCTATGTGTTTCAGATAGAAGTCGATCCCTCGCATTCATCAAAAGAAGAATTAGTAGAGTTGTTGGAAGAAGTTGCTTCGTGTTCGCCACAGGTTTCGTGCACTGTGGCCGATGCGCCGGGATTGCAGTTTTGCATTCTGAAGGATGGAGTCCCTTCGTCGTTTGTGTTTAGGGCGGTACCCAACGGTCATGAATTCACCTCCTTGTTACTTGCCGTATTAAATCAGGAGGGAATTGGTAAAAATTTACCCGATGAGGCACTTACGCAACGAATTAAATCGCTTCGGGGGCCGGTGTTGGTAAAGTCGTATATTTCGTTAACCTGTACCAACTGTCCGGATGTAGTTCAGGCGCTGAATGCGATTTCAATCGTAAATCCTATGGTGGAGCACGAAATTATTGACGGTGGCATCAATGAGGAAGAAGTTGAATTGCTGAAAATTCAGGCGGTACCCACTGTGTTTGTAAATGGGACGGTGGCTCATGTGGGGCGAGCAACCCTGGGCGAATTGCTCGAAAAGATTGAGGAAAAGGCCGGCGTTGACGAATCGCAGCTGGCCGAAGTTCGTAAAGAAGTAGATGTAGTGGTAGCTGGTGGAGGTCCTGCGGGGGTAGCGGCGGCAATCTATGCAGCGCGAAAAGGATTTAAAGTAGCCATAGTAGCCGAGAATATTGGTGGACAAGTGGCCGAAACCACCGGAATAGAGAATTTGATTTCGGTGCCTTTGACCAATGGCACAAAGCTGGCTGCTGATTTATTTACCCATTTGAAAGAATATCCGGTGGAGGCGATGGTGAACCGAAAAGTTGTGGCGGTCAGGGTAGAAGAAGGGATGAAATACATCACCACTTCGCTGGGTGAAACACTGGTAACAAAAATGCTAATAATTGCTACCGGAGCCAGCTGGCGGAAGTTGAATGTTCCGGGAGAGTCGGAGCATATCGGATCGGGTGTGGCTTTTTGTACGCATTGCGACGGTCCTTTTTACAAAGGGAAAAAAGTGGCAGTTGTAGGAGGTGGGAATTCGGGATTAGAAGCAGCAATTGATTTATCGTCGATAGCTTCAGAAGTAACTGTGCTTGAGTTTTTGCCCGACCTGAAAGGCGATCAGGTGTTACAGGATAAATTGGCTGGTTTGCCAAATGTGCAGGTGATTACAAATGCACAAACCGTAGAAGTAAAGGGTCGGGATGGAAAAGTAAGGGCTATGGAGTACCTCGACAGGATTACCGACGAAAAGCACGAATTGTTGGTAGATGGCATTTTTGTACAGATTGGATTAAAACCCAACAGTGCCGTATTTGCCGATTTAGTAGAAGTGAATCGTTTTGGTGAAATTGTGGTGGATGCCCATTGCCGCACCAACATTCCGGGTGTCTATGCTGCAGGAGATGTAACTACGGTGCCGTTTAAACAGATTGTGGTAGCTCTTGGCGAAGGGGCGAAAGCGGCCTTGTCGGCATTTGAAGATAATATGGTAGGATTTGCTGCGCTGCGCTAAAGGGCGCAGCTTCCTATCCTTCTTTCCTCTTTTTAAACACCCAGTATTTTTGAAGGTTATAGTTTACAACCAACGAAACAAAGCCATCGGTGAGCAATCGGCTAATATAATAATCGGTTTTGAAGTATGTGGTAATAAAGTAAGTTCCGGCTGCTTTCATTAACACCGAGTTCAATACTACAACGGAAAACTTGATTAGTTGAACTTTAGTTGAATTATGATAGGGGATATCGCCCGATTGAAATGTCCAGGCTTTGTTTACTTTGAAGTTCACATATGCCCCGATAATTCCGCTGATCACAATACTGTAAGTGTAGTGGATATTCGCAAATTCGGTAATAGAAATCATTATCAGGTAGTCGACCATGCCACCTGAAAACGCTGATACCTGGGCTTTGGAAAAAGTAAACAGTTTATTAGTCAGGTTTTTGAGCAGACTGTTCTTTTTCACGGATGTCACATTCGTCGGCAAGTTTCAGTAATTTTAAAGTATCAATAATATTGGCTATCAAAAGAAGGGTAGTGGCAACCACCGACATGTACAGTATGGAGTTGTGAACCAATACTTCCAGCGTAAAAATCAGGCTGAGTACAATACGCACTTCGGTAGGACCCAATAGTCCTGAATCGATGGAGTATTTTCCGGTAATTTTATAGCGCACAAGGGTGGTTATCATTTCCCAGCCATACATTACAACAAATCCAAATCCCAGCATTTCCCAGGGTCCTGTGGCATAGATTACAAAGCCCAGGCCCATAAGGATAATACCCAGCCAGTCGGCCGTAATGTCGAGGGCAAATCCATACCATTTACGGGGTTTCCGGCGATAATATGCAATACGGCCATCCAACGAATCGCCGAACCAACTGATAACGAATCCTGCTACACCCAGCAACAAAAAGGCAGGATGCAGGTAGGTGGCCAGTACAAATGCTACAAAAATAATTACGCTGCCCGAAAAACCAATAAATGTAAGCATATCGGAACTGATCCACGATGGAATTCGCTGAACCAACCAGGCAATTAGATTTTGCTCGTACTTGCGCAGAATATTGGTTCGATCCCTGTCGGATGAAATCACTTTTAGTGCATTTTTATGCGTTTTACTGTTAATAGACACTTTTTTTGCTGTTAAGATGTTTTTACCAGATGCAAAAGTACACATTTAATTCTAAAAAATGCTTAAGCTTGTCTTTTAATGTTGAGGGTTTTCTACAGATTTAATATTTTTCACTCTATGAAAGTCACGTTTTTTAGTCACTGTACGACGAATTAGTACTTAATTTAAAACTAAATTCGTATTTTTGTCGTATAAATAAAAAGAAACATAGCTATGGTCCTGGGAATAGATTGGTTAGAATGGGTGGGTTATCTTAGTTCGGTGCTGGTTGCTATTTCGCTTACAATGCGATCCATCGCCCGGTTAAGATGGTATAATCTGGTAGGGGCTGCCATTTTTTCGGCCTATGGTTTTATGATTGGTTCCTTACCGGTGGGACTGTTGAATTTGTTTATAGTTGGTGCTAACCTCTATTATCTCAAAGGGATATATGCCCGCAAAGAATCGATAAGTGTAATGCGCACCCGGATCGATGATCCTTATCTGCAATATTATATTGAATTTTATCGCGACGACATTGTAAAATACTTTCCCGCGCTCAACGAGCACATGACGGATTTAAAGTCGACTCAAAGTGAGTGGATTTTACTGCTGTTGCGCGATGCTCAATTAGCCGGTATATTAATGGGAAAACGAAACGGAGCCACCTTGAAAATACTGGTGGATTATGTTACGGTACCGTATCGCGATTTAAAAACCGGCGAATACGTGTACCGTCATTTTGATTTGTTCCGAAACGAAGGCATTGAGTTACTGGTTCAGGAAACCAGTCAAAAGCCTCAACAGCGCTTTCTTAAAAAAATGGGATTTACCGAACATCCGGCCGAACGTTTCGAATTACTGCTGACAAAAATTCAGGAGTAACATGGGCTGAATGGAAACCAGTGATAGTTTGTCCAATTGGATGTTTAGAATTTCAGGAAAAGTATTTCCGGATTAATATTTATCGAAAGCCAACCCCAATCCTGCCAGGCTTCGTGATTGCCACCTTTCACAATATCCATCGATCGGTTGCCGGCCATAATTGAATATCCGCCCGACATCTTTACGTCTTTACGAACTGTAAAGTCGAACTGAAGATCAATTTCAGAGCCCAGCCCTTTTTTTAGTGCCGACCCATTGTCGTTAATGTCGGCTGTTATTGCAAAATAATGATAGGTAGCCGATACACTGAGTCGTTTGGAGGGTTTGACGTTTATTCCGGCATAGCTATCCCACAAGCCCGGATTAAGATTTCTTCTGAATGAAGAGGCATAGAAATAATCCATGGCACCATAAAACTTGTGATGGGTTCCGTAAAGAGGATTAAATGCATTGTAGGTAGTGTTGTTGTTTTGCGTTTCTTCACCACTAAGGATATCTGTCCCCAGGTTGGCTGTCCATTTTTCCGACAATTTTAATGTTCCCTGTATTGCCAACATCCAGGCCGAAATGGTGGCGTCGGATCTGGTTTTTCCCATCTGGTAATATGCCGAAGCAGTAATACCCAAAGCATCGGTAGCTTTAGCTGCTATATGGGTTCCTAAGGTTTGCATCGATGCTAATTCCGATTTTCCAAGTATTGAGTTTCCATTTTCAAAACCAAGATTCATTACCATCAGAGAAGGTCGAAATGAAGCATTGCCTCCGTACTGATACCATGCCAGTTGCATGGTTTTGTAGGGCTGTGCTGTGAGATAATAGGTGCCTCCAATCGTTTTTTCACTGTTTTGATTAAAAGCGAGTGCCAGGTGAAAAAGATGAGTTTTATCTTCAAACCCCAGTTTCAGTACATCGTGACTTCTGCCCGCCGTGTTCCAGTCGAGCGCACCCAAAATTCGTTCGTCGTCGTAAGCCAGTGTTTGTCTGCCTAATTTCATAAACCAACCATTATCGGTGTTCAACCTGGCCCATGCTTCGTAAATTCCCAGATTTGCGTTGCGCGAAACCTGTGGCTCCTGACCCCATACTCCTGCATTCTGAATCGAAAGCCCCATAGCCAACCCCGAAGTTGTATAATTGAGGTTAAGACGGGTACGGTTGTTTATAAAGCCTGCTGGTGCATCTCCGGTCGAACGTGGATCCAGTACCCCGTTCCGGTATTCGGCTCTCGGGCGAAGTTGCAAAGAAGCATTGAGTTGATTTTCTGTTTTTCCGGAAGCAAAAGCACCAATCGTAATTGAGCTAATTAATAGTAAACTAATAAGTGCTGGTTTCATGAGTATTCAATTTTTGGGGTTCGACCTAAGGAAATGCAAATAAAGCAAAAAAATACGAAAAATGCAACTTAACTAAAAAAG
>CAZLHC010000024.1:0-49923 GCA_964559265.1 uncultured Paludibacter sp.
AGCGTTACGTGCTTCGCACTTCACTAACTGGGCGTTGCGCTTCGCTTCACTAACTGGTGTGTGCCCTAAGTAAAAATGAATTGCGCTTCGCTACGTGAAATTACGATGCGAAGCGCAGTTGAAAAGTGTAAAAAAAATATAAAAATGCAGCGCGAAGCATGCACTAGTGAAGTGCGAAGCACGCAACGCTCATTAGTGGAGCACGAAGTGCGCAACGCCCCGTTAGTGAAGCGAAGCGCAACGCTCACTAGTGAAGCACGAAGTGCGCAACGCCCCGTTAGTGGAGTGCGAAGCACGCAACGCCCCGTTAGTGAAGCGAAGCGCAACGCCCCGTTAGTGGAGTGCGAAGCGCAACGCTCACTAGCGAAGCGTAATCAAATACTCCGCTATCTGCACCGCGTTAAGAGCTGCTCCTTTTTTAATCTGATCACTAACACACCAGAATGTTATCCCGTTAGGGTTTGCCAAATCTTTGCGGATACGACCTACATGTACCGGATCTTTGCCCGAAAGGAACAACGGCATTGGATATTTCTTCTCAGCCGGATTGTCGATTACCTCCACACCCACTGCATTTTCGAAGGCTGCACGGGCTTCTTCAACCGAAATCGGACGCTCGGTTTCTACCCAAACACTTTCGGAATGGGCACGAAGGGCTGGAACGCGTACACAGGTAGCGCTCACTTCTACATCCGAATGCATAATCTTGCGGGTCTCATGATACATCTTCATCTCTTCCTTGGTGTAACCGTTGTCGGTAAATACATCAATCTGAGGAATAAGATTGTAAGCCAACTGATAGGCAAATTTGCTCACGGTCACTTCTTCACCGGCCAAAACCTGACGGTATTGTAATTCCAGCTCATCCATAGCAGCAGCTCCGGCTCCCGAGGCTGCCTGGTAAGTCGATACGTGTACGCGTTTGATGTGCGACAAATCTTCCAGGGCTTTTAGCGCAACTACCATCTGAATAGTAGTACAGTTGGGATTGGCAATAATCCCCCGCGGACGATTCAGCGCATCGGCGGCATTTACTTCGGGCACTACCAACGGCACATCGGTGTCCATGCGGAATGCACTCGAGTTGTCGATCATCACTGCCCCGAATTTAGTAATATCTTCGGCAAATTCTTTTGAAATACTGGCACCGGCCGATGTAAATACGTAGTCAAATCCCTTGAAATCGTCGCCATGCTTCAATTCGTTCACGGTGAGCGACTCACCTTTATACTGATACACCTTACCGGCACTACGGGAAGATCCGAACAATACCAATTCCGTCAACGGGAAATTACGCTCTTCGAGTACGCGTAAAAACTCCTGTCCAACTGCACCACTGGCGCCTACAATTGCAACTTTCATGTGTAATTATTTTTTTTGTTTAAGACTACCTGAAATCTGCAGAACATCGTTATGCTGTACCGGGTGTCGGCCAGTTGCTTTGCAGGTTTCAAGTGAAAATGTTTTTTAGGGCTATCTGAAACATCGTTTATAGTCGTTTGATAATCAATCGTTTAAAACTAAGTTTAAGGTTGCCTTCTTTTTTTTCGGTGATTTTACTTTTTATTGTTTCAGTTTTACTACTTTTGAATCTGTTAATGTCTGACTAATCAGTAGTTTATACCGACTGCAAAAGTACACTATTAATATATAACCTACAACCCTATGAAAAAAACATTGTTTACTTTTTGGCTTATTCTGCCATTTTTTTGTTTTGCACAGCTCCGTGAGAGCTTTTCCGACGGTAATTTTACAGAAAATCCGGTTTGGGTCGGTACAAGTGCGAATTTTTTAGTAAATGCTGCTTTTGAGTTACAATCTGCCGCTACTGCTGCTTCCACTTCAGCGCTTTTTACTCCTTCAGTTGCACTCGATAATGCTTCGTGGGAAGTTTCAATTCGCATTAATTATGCTACCTCCTCATCCAATTATGGGTGTATCTACCTGGCTGCATCGGCGCCCTTGTCCGGTTTGCCCGATCTTGCTTCGCTCAACGGATATTTTGTAATGGTGGGAGGAACGGCCGATGAAGTTTCGTTGTTCCGCCAGCAGGGAAGCGTTAAAACCAGGTTGATTGATGGCACCGACAAACGTACCGATGGCAAAACGGTTGAAATCAGAGTCAAAGTCACGCGCGATAGTCTGGGGATTTTTAAACTGTACACGATGCTCGCCTCCGAAACCGAATATTTTTTCGAAGGAGAAGCCGAAGATAGTAACGCACCTAAAACGGAGTGGTTTGGGGTATCATTTACCAATACCGCTTCTACAGGCACAGCTTATTTTTTTGATGATATCGTGGTAAGTGGCAGCGCTGTGGCCGAACAGCCGGTGCTACAGCCCGGATCGGTTTGTTTCAACGAGCTGATGGTGCATGCTCCCGATAGTTCGGCGGAATACATCGAATTGTATAACCGTTCGGAGCAAAAGGTAAAGTTAGGAGGCAAATTGTTTGCAACCAGGCGTTCCGACGGCAGTCTTTCGACGGGAACTGTTATTCCTGCCGGAGTTGAGTTGGAGCCGGGCGAATATATCGCTTTTACTTCCGATACTTCAATGGTTCGGCGGCATCACCGGGTGGGGGCCGGAGCCCGGCTGGTGCAATGTAAATGGACCTCCCTCAACAACGAGGAAGCTACCTTGCTGCTGTTAGATACTGATCGCTCCAGCATAATCGATTCAGTAAGTTATTCAAGTGATATGCATCATGTACTTGTACACGACCCCGGGGGAGTGGCTCTCGAAAAGATGCACCCCGATTTGCCTTCGTCGGGATGGAGCAATTGGCATTCGGCGGCATCGACGCACCGGTTTGGGACGCCGGGGATCCGGAATTCGCAGTTTCGCGATCCGGGAGTGGCGACAGGCGAGGAACTGTGGCTGGAGCAAAACTGGTTCAGCCCTGATAATGATGGAGTGGCCGACCGGTGTATTATCCGCTATGAGCTTCCCAGTCCGGGATATCTCGTAAAACTCACCATCCTGTCGGCCGACGGAGTACCCTGGTACGAGTTAGCCACAGGAGAACTCCTGTCGACCGGGGGATTTTTGGCATGGGATGGTCAAAATAAAGAAGGTAGAATCAGTAGGCCAGGCATCTATATTTTGCTGGCCGAACTGTATCATCCCGAGCGGGGTGTAACAAAACGATACAAAATGCCTTTACTACTGACAATAAGATGATAATTTTAATAAATTAACACGTATTATCCAACAAATCAGCTATCTTTGCACTCGTTTTTTTTAATAACTTACAATTAATGGACAAAATAAGTTACGCGTTGGGGATCAGCCTGGGTGCTAATCTCAAAAACAATGGATTCGAATCGTTGGACTATGAAAAGTTAGCGCTGGGAATGCAGGATCTGATGGATGGAAAATCGTTGAAGATGAGCATTCAGGAAGCACAAACCATTATCAATCAGTATTTTCAACAGATCCAGGAGAAAGCTCATGCAGCTACCATTGAAGCAGGGAAGGCGTTTTTAGCTGAAAATGCAAAGCGTCCTGAAATAATTACTACTGCCAGTGGTCTTCAGTACGAAGTTTTGAACGAAGGAAAAGGCGAAAAACCAGCCGCTTCCGACCGTGTAGAAGTGCATTACCACGGTACTTTACTCAACGGCGAAGTATTCGACAGTTCGGTAAACAGAGGCGAACCAGCAACATTCGGAGTTACTCAGGTAATAAGTGGTTGGGTTGAAGCCCTTCAGCTGATGCCGGTAGGTTCGAAATGGAAGCTTTACATACCTTCTGATTTGGCATATGGTGCACAAGGCGCCGGACAATCGATCGGACCGCACACTACACTCATTTTTGAAGTGGAATTATTAGCAATCGTATAACGTTAACCAGAATGAAACAGGCTTCCAAAATGCCTGTTCCAAACGACCATTTAAAAACAAATATCATCACATGAAGAAACTCGTAGTAGTTGCTCTCTTGCTCTCGGTCGTAGCCGGAGTCGGGGCAAAAGAAAAGAAATCCAAAAAGAACAAAAAAGCCGAAGTGGAGTCTGTGGTTGTGAACCAACCCGTTTTAGCCAATGCCATCGATTCGATGAGCTACTCATTGGGAGTAAACATTGGTTCCGATTTGGTGAATAATCTGAAGACATTACCTGGTGGAGTATATAATAAAGAATTGTTTCTGAAGGCCTTCAATGATGTGCTTAAAGGCGATTCAGTGTTTGTTAAAAATGAAGATGCTCAGGCATTTTTACAAAGCTATTTCACCGCAGCTCAGGAAAAAGTTGCCAATGAGAAAAAAACCGATGGCGAAAAATTTCTGACCGAAAATAAGAAAAACCCGGCTGTTCAGGTTACCGAAAGCGGACTTCAATATATAGTACTCACCGAAGGAAACGGTCCTAAACCGGTAGCCACCGATAAAGTAAAGGTTCACTACGAAGGTACATTAACCGATGGCACTAAGTTCGATAGCTCGTACGACCGTGGCGAACCTATCGAATTTCCCCTCAATCAGGTTATTAAAGGATGGACCGAAGGAGTTCAGCTTATGTCGGTAGGCTCAAAGTATAAATTCTTTGTTCCTTACGATTTAGCTTATGGTGAGCAAGGTGCAGGCGGAGTTATTCCTCCTTTTGCAACATTGATAT
Source organism: uncultured Paludibacter sp. (assembly GCA_964559265.1). Taxonomy (GTDB): domain Bacteria; phylum Bacteroidota; class Bacteroidia; order Bacteroidales; family Paludibacteraceae; genus Paludibacter. The sequence continues at coordinate 4,619 of CAZLHC010000024.1, forward strand.
TTACGGTCGAATTGATTGATATCAATGCTCCGGCCATCACCGATCAGATTAAACCATTAGAAATTAAATAAAAATTACATCAAAATGAAAAAAATCAGTTCTTTTCTGATAGTTGCCTCCGCGCTCGCTATCTTTTCATTGAGTTCATGTAATAATGATATTAAACCAAAGGAAGTATCATTAAACAACCTGAACGACAGTATTAACTATACACTTGGCCACTGGCAGGGCGATATGATTAAGGCTCAGCAATTTCCGGGCGATTCGACCGATGTTCAGCTGAAGGCCTTTGTGGCAGCTCTCGATAAAGCGTATAACGAAAAAGAAGAAGGAGAGAAAAAACCAATGTACGATTTGGGAGTTCAGGTAGGTAAATACTTTGCCGAACAACTTAAAAACGGTATGCTTGGCGATTCGACACTGGTTGCCGATAAAAAAATGCTAATTCAGGGATTTGTAAATGCGTTGAAAGATCATCAGGATGTGATGACCAACGAACAGGCCGACTCTCTGCTTCAGGCAGTACAGACTCGTATTCAGTCGAAAATGTATGGTCAACCCAATAATTAACTAATTTAAAATACGGATATGAAACAAGCATTTAATATACTGACAATTGCAGGCTTACTTATTTTTACAGTAAGTTCGTGTACCGGTTACAAAGAAAAAACCGTAAAGTTAGGTAGCGAAATCGATAGCGTAAGTTATTCGTTTGGTTATGTAAACGGAAAAATAGTTCGCGATTATCACCTGCAACCCGATAGCAGCAAGAATGGATTCGAAGACCTTATGAAAGGTCTTGAGGATGGATTGAAAGCCGACAATTCGGGCGAGGAAACAGCTCAGGCTGAAGAATTGGGTACTATGATTGGTAATCAGTTGCGTACTACCGAGAATTTTTATGGCGATTCGACGATTGCGATGAATTATGAATTGGTTCGTCAGGGTTTAATTAACGGAATGAAGAAATTCAACGATCAGATGACAGTAGAAGCGGCTGGCGAATACTTCAATAAAACCATGGAAAGCCTGATGCAGAAACGCATGGAAAGCCAACACGGTGCCAACAAAAAAGCCGGTGAAGATTTTCTGGCACAGAATGCTTCAAAAGCGGGTGTAACCACTACTGCTTCGGGACTTCAATACGAAGTGATTACGATGGGTAAGGGTGCTACACCAGCTGAAACCGACCGTGTGAAAGTTCACTACCATGGTACATTGCTCGACGGTAGCGTATTTGATAGTTCCGTACAGCGCGGTACTCCTGCCGAATTTGGTGTAAACCAGGTGATTCGTGGATGGGTAGAAGGCCTGCAGCTGATGCCGGTAGGTTCGAAATTCAAATTCTATATTCCTCAGGACCTGGCTTATGGAGCACAGGATCAAGGTCAGATTAAACCGTTTTCGATGCTGATTTTCGAAGTGGAATTGCTCGAAATTCTGAAATAAAAATTGTTTTGTGTGCTTTTGTAGCACAAACAGAAGTAATATAGCGATTTGTATGGAAAAAATTGATCAGCTAGACCGGAAGATAATGCGTATCATTACTCAGAATGCCCGTATGCCGTTTAAGGACGTGGCAGAAGAGTGTGGGGTGTCGCGTGCGGCTATCCATCAGCGTGTTCAACGCCTGATTGATATGAACGTAATCACCGGTTCCGGATATACCGTTAATCCCAAAATGCTGGGATTCCAGATCTGTGTATATATAGGCATTACTCTTGAACGGGGGTCAATGTACAAGGAAGTGGTTCAGGAGCTTGAAAAAATTCCTGAAGTGGTGGAGTCACAGTACACATTGGGGCATTACACCATCCTGATTAAGTTATATGCAAAAAATGATGAACATTTAATGGAATTGCTCAACGGGCGGATACAAGAGATACCAGGGGTAGCGGCAACAGAAACGCTGACATCGCTCGATCAACGCATCCGTCGTACAATTCCTATTGAATAAGAACATAATTAATGGAAACTGTTGTTAGTGGTATTCGCCCTACCGGAAACTTGCACCTCGGAAATTATTTCGGGGCGCTCCGGAATTTTATACAGATGCAGAACGAGCATAACTGCTATTTCTTCATCGCCGATTATCATTCACTTACCACGCACCCAACGCCTCACGACCTCCATGGTAACGTGAAGCAGGTGCTGGTGGAGTACCTGGCAGCTGGTCTCGATCCTGAGAAGGCTACGCTATACATTCAAAGTGATGTGCCCGAAACGGCTGAATTGTACCTCTTCCTGAATATGAATGCGTATATGGGAGAGCTCGAACGCTGTACGTCGTTCAAGGATAAAATTCGCCAGCAACCGCAAAATGTGAATGCGGGTTTGCTTACTTATCCGACGCTTATGGCGGCCGATATAATTCTTCATAGAGCTACAAAGGTACCCGTGGGGAAAGATCAGGAGCAACACCTGGAGATGACCCGTCAGTTCTCGAACCGCTTCAACCGCATGTACAATGTGGAGTATTTTCCCGAGCCACAGGCCTTTAACTTTGGCCAGGCGCTGGTGAAAATCCCCGGATTGAATGGTACGGGTAAAATGGGTAAATCGGAAGGCGAGGGAAATGCTATTTTCCTGGCCGATGAACCGGAAGCCATTCGTAAGAAGGTGATGAAGGCTGTAACCGATGGTGGACCTACTGAACCTAACCAGGCTAAACCGGAAGTTATCGAAAATATCTTTCAGTTGATGCGGGTGGTTTCGGCTCCTGAAACGCTGCAGTTTTTCGACGAGAAATACAATACCTGCCAGATTCGTTACGGCGATATGAAAAAGCAGTTGGCCGAGGATATGGTGGCCTTTACTGCTCCTTTCCGCGAGCGAATCAAAGAGTTGCTGAGCGACGAGGCGTATATCTCTAAAGTAGCACGTATAGGCAAAGAAAAGGCTCAGGAAAGTGCATCAAAAACAATTCGCGAAGTACGTGAAATTATCGGATTCAAAAGTTTTTAAAAAGAACAGATCGGAAATATATTCGTAAACTGTTTATTCCCAATTATTCAACATCCTTTTACAACCCCCGGTAATGGGAGCGTGAAAGGATGTTGAATTTTTTAATTTGAGTTGATGCGTACTCTAACAAGCTGCCCGGGATGGCATGAAAGGATGTTGAATTTTTGTAATTTATTGGTTTGAACGTACCAATTCAACAAGAAGTAAATATTTCATTGGCATACGATCCGTTATGCCCGGTAAGTGATGATTCGTTGATTAACAATAAGCAAGTAGTTCACCGGCCTCTTCCACAAATTGTGTTGCCCCCACACTTTCGAGTTCGCTTTTCGGACGAAATCCCCACAACACTCCTACAAAATCGACTCCGGCATTTAGTGCAGTTGCTGCATCGACTCCCGAATCGCCCACATACAGCGTTTCTTCTTTTGTAACTCCGGCTTTCTGCATCAATTCCTCTACAATCACCGGCGAGGGCTTTACAGGCACCCCCTCACGTTGCCCCAGTACTCCCGCAAATGGAATGTCAGGAAAAAAGTAGTGCACCAGTGTGGTCGTTCCTTCGTGATACTTGTTCGATGCTACTGCCAACTGATAGCCCTTATCGTTTAATTTGCCCAGAAGTTCCCGGATTCCCGGGTAAGGCCGTGTTTCTTCTTCTCCATGGATCTGGTAATACTTTAAAAATTCGTGTTTTACCATCGAAATTTCATCCGCACTCCGATGATCGGCGGGCAATGCCCGTTCGATAAGCTTATTAATTCCATTTCCCACAAAAAAACGAAAGGATTCCACGGGATGCTCCGGAAATCCAAATTCGCGTACTGCATAATTGGTAGCTGCTGCCAAATCACCTATGGTGTCGAGCAAAGTGCCGTCTAAATCAAAAATAATCAGTTTCTTCATTCAATATTTCTTTTTATATCACTCCAACTACTTTTTTCAATTTCACATAACACAAATAGCCGGAGCAACTGTATCCCATTTCCTTCAGCAACAAACCATAGTTCTCCACCTGTTTTATATGCGACGAATGCTCCACTGCGCCAAATTTGTAATCAATTACTGTGGCGTGCTGACCTTTGATAAGGACCCTGTCGGGCCGATACAAGTCTCCCTGTGGAGTCACAATCGTTGTCTCGTTCAATACCTCATTTCCTTCGCTAAACCAATCAGCAATCTCCGGTATCGTAGTGAATTGTTCAAGGTCGGATAGTATCACCGATGATTCACTTTCCGAAATTCGTCCCTGCCGAATCAAACGGTCGACCAGGTGATGGTACTTGCCCGGTTCCTCCAGTTCACTCAGAATTTCGTGCATAAGATTTCCGTAATCCAGCGGATTCTCGGTAATGTCGGTTTCCTCCCGGCTGAAATTATTGATCCGGTGCCTGATCCGTAACCTGTCGTTCAATAAGGCTACCGGATAACGATTACTGTTGGTCTGCAAATCGGATAGTTCCGACGGATCTTCTACTACCTGCGTGGCTTGTGGTTTTTCCACCCGAACCGGTTCTCCATATCGGTATTCTGATTGCTCTGCGTCAAAATCACCCTTCCCGAAAGGACTTTGGGAATCGGTAAGTATAGTATACAGCAACGCCGATAAACTACCGACAGTTATGCTGCCATCTTTTTTAACCTGAGGACGTACACACATGCAGTGCATCTCGTTTCTGGCCCTGGTAAATGCCACATAAGCCACATTCAGGTTGTCGATAAAAGTATGCATCATCTCCGAATAATACTGACCGGCAAACAAGGTATCGCCTAATTTTTTTGAATACTCAACCGGCACCATCGGCAATTGGGCAAAGGGCTCGGCGGGAGTACTGCACCAAATCACCGGACGCATCCGGCTATCCAGACTCCAGTCGCAAAACGGCATTATCACCACCTTAAAATCGAGCCCCTTCGACTTATGAATGGTCATCACCCGCATGGCCTGCTCATTTTCGGGCATCGCAATAGTTTGGCGCTGACCTTTCTTCTCCCACCAGGTCAGAAATGTATTTAAATCGGCCGTCTTACTTTTACTGTAACCGAATATCACATCCTGAAATGCTTGTAAAAATACTGCTTCTCCATGCCAGTCGGCCAGTTTGTAGCGAAAAATCAATTGCTCGCACATCTCAAACAACGACAAGTGCTTCAGAGCCTGCACTTCGGCATTTTCTTCTTCAGAAAAATGCCGACACAGTAATCCGGATAGTTGAGGCTTGTTGAAAACAGCCTCCAGCGCTTGATTTTCGGGTAATTTCAAGGCTCCACGACCAAATTCATAACTTACTATGGCCTGTTGAACCGGATCGTCGGGATGGATAAACAGATGTAAAATACCAGTTAGAAAACGAACTGCAGAAGCCGAAGCAACCAGCAAACCTTCGTTCCCGATGATGTCGTAACTGCAATCGCTACTGGCTGCCTCCGTAGTCTTATAATTCAATAGTTTTTCGATTACCTGCTGCTCTTCGTTATTGGTACGCACCAGCACGGCTATGTCGCAGGGCCGGAACCCCCGCCGCTGAATATCTTCCACCAGGGCCGGTAATTGCTCCAGACTCGCGGCTTTCCAACCCTCATCATTCTCCGCTTTGTCAATAAAGCTAAAACGTACAAAGCCCTCGCCGGCATTTTTTTTCGGATGCTGTACCGTCTGACGGTAGGCATTACTGATAATTTCCTTCATCGGCTCCAACTCGGGTAATACCGATACAACCTGACCGATTGAGTTGTTGAATAGCACTTGCAACCGATCGGAAGCACGCGTAAAGAAAGCATTGTTGAATTCAACAATCTGGCGGTCGCTTCGATAGTTGGTGTCCAGGGTACGATCTTTCATTCGTTCGCCCTTCATATCACTGTAAATGCGCGAATCAAGCAGCTTCCAGTCCGAATTGCGCCAACGGTAAATACTTTGTTTTACATCGCCTACCACCAGATTGTCGTTGCCCGATGCCAGACTATTCCCAATTAATGGTAAAAAGTTCTTCCACTGCATTACCGAGGTGTCCTGAAACTCATCAATCATGAAATTATCAATCCTCAATCCGGTTTTTTCGTAAATAAAAGGAGCCGAACTGTTGTCGATAATTTTATGAAGTAATAAATTCGAATCGGCAATTAGCATCGTATTCTGATCATTGGTGAGCCGTTGTATCTGTACCGATAAATCGGAAAGTATCCCCAGAGTATTCAGATGCTTGCGAATAATGGTAGCGGTATTGTATTCGATACTACCGACATCGATTCGTTCGATTAATTCCTTCATTTTCGACTGCAATCCCCCGAAATATGCTTCGCCGATGCTATCTTTCAAACTCTGAGCAGCCGTTTTAGTAACACATTCGTTCACCGATTCGGCCATTTTGCGGAAGCTATCGTTTAGTTCGGGTTTATTGGCCACTTTTTCAAGCGCCTTCATTCCCGAGCGCGAACCTCCCTTAAAATCACCCGTTGTGAGTCCGTGTTGACTGATAAGTACCAGGGCTTCTTCGCTAATGCGTTGAATATCTTTTTCAAATGTGCTGATGATGGCCGATAATTCGCCCCTGAATTTTCGTAGAAACACACGGTCGTGCAACTTTTCATTTACTGCACTTGCCTTGTATTGGTAATTCTCCTTGAAAATTTCTTTTCCCAGCTCCAGAATATTCGAACGCATGTTCCAGTTTTCCGAATGTTCGATTCGCTCTTCGGCAAATTGGGTCAGCCAATCAAGAAGTAGTTTGTTTTCGTCGGCCGACAAATCAAAAAACATATTATCAACCGCCTGCTCGAGCACCTGGTTCGAATCGAGTTCGAGCGCATACCCACCATGAACCCCTATTTCCCGGGCAAATGCACGTATTATCTGTTGAAAAAACTTATCGATGGTGCTTATCGAAAACGAGGAGTAATCGTGCAGAATGTTAACCAGAATTTTGCCCGAACGATCCCTCACCGCATCCTCTGTAAGTTGGTACTGCTGCATAAGTTCACCGAGGTAATCGGAAGGCTGTCCGGTGGCCAGTTTGTGCATCTCCAGAATAATGCGCGACTTCATTTCTTCGGTGGCCTTATTGGTAAAAGTCACAGCAAGAATGGAACGATGGCGGTTGTTTTGCTCATCCTTAAACAACAGACGAATGTATTCGCCCGTAAGCCGGAAGGTTTTACCCGAGCCGGCCGATGCACGGTAGACGGTTAACATGGCATTATTTGTTATCTTTTTTTACGAAAGAAATCTTTCATCAGAGTACCACCTTCTTCTTCCAGAATTCCACTAACGACTTCGGTTTTGGGATGTAATGAATCGGGCGCAAAACGTTGGTATCCCCGTTTTTCGTCGCGGGCTCCGATTACAACGCGGCTAATCTGCGACCAGCCCAGCGCTCCGGCACACATCACGCAGGGTTCCACCGTCACATACAGTGTGCAGCCGGTTAGGTATTTCCCTCCCAGGAATCCCGCAGCGGCTGTAATAGCCTGCATTTCGGCGTGGGCGGTAACATCGGTAAGGGTTTCGGTAAGGTTGTGGCCGCGGGCAATAATCCTGTCGTTGCATACGATTACTGCTCCCACGGGCACTTCGTCGCGCTCCAGGGCTTTTCGGGCCTCTGCCAGCGCTTGTTTCATATAGTATTCGTCGTTCATCGGCTACTAATCGTTTTTGGCTTGTGCTCAGGCCACATCTTCTTCCACCACCAGATTGTCGATAATGAAATTCTGTCGTTCCGAGGTGTTTTTACCCATGTAAAATGCCAGCAATTCGGCCACTCCATCTTCCTTTTTGAGGGTCACCTGGTCGAGGCGCATGTCCTTGCCAATAAAATGCTTGAATTCGTCGGGCGAAATCTCACCCAAACCCTTGAATCGGGTGATTTCAGGATTAGTGCCTAACTTGCTCATAGCATTCAGCCGTTCCTCTTCCGAGTAACAATAAATGGTTTCCTTTTTATTGCGCACCCTGAAAAGCGGTGTTTGTAAAATGTACACATGTCCTTTTTTGATGAGGTCGGGGAAGAATTGCAGGAAAAAGGTAATGAGCAACAAGCGGATGTGCATTCCATCGACATCGGCATCGGTGGCTACAATTACCTTGTTGTAGCGAAGTCCTTCCAAACTATCCTCTATATTCAGCGCAGCCTGTAGCAGGTTGAATTCTTCGTTTTCATATACAATTTTTTTGGTCAATCCGTAGCTGTTCAGTGGTTTACCACGCAAGCTGAAAACTGCCTGAGTCATCACATCACGACTTTTAGTAATCGAACCACTGGCCGAGTCACCCTCGGTGATAAATATACAGGTATTGTCGGTATCGCCTTTTGAGTCGTTGTAATGAATGCGGCAATCGCGGAGCTTGCGGTTGTGCAGGTTTACCTTTTTGGCTCGTTCGCGGGCCAGCTTAGTCACACCGGCAATCGCCTTCCGTTCTTTTTCCGAATCCTGTATTTTTTGCAACATCGCGTTGGAAGTGTCGGTATTGCGGTGCAGGAAGTTATCGAGTTCTTTTTTCAGAAAATCGGAAATAAATTTATTTACCGAAATACCATCTTTGGAGATATCACGCGAACCGAGTTTGGTTTTGGTTTGCGACTCAAATACAGGCTCCTCGACACTGATGGCAACCGCCGCTACAATGCCGTTGCGAATGTCGGTGAGCTCCATGTTTTTGGCGTAAAACTCCTTGATGGTACGGGCTACTGCTTCGCGAAATGCACTCTGGTGAGTACCTCCCTGGGTGGTATGCTGGCCGTTGACAAACGAATAATACTCCTCGCCATACTGGTCGGTGTGGGTAAAGGCAATTTCAATATCTTCTTCTTTCAGATGTATTATAGGATATAATGCCTCGGAAGTAATGTTCTCGTTGAGCAAATCGAGTAACCCGTTGCGCGAATGAATACGTTTGCCATTAAACACCAACGTGAGGCCGGTGTTGAGGTAGGCATAGTTACGCAACATGGTTTCGATATATTCTTCCTTGTACTTGTAGTTTTCGAACAGGGAATTGTCGGGTTCGAAATATACATAGGTTCCGGTGTCGGTACCGCTGTAAAGCTCAGTTCCAAAATCGGTTACCAGCTTACCCTGCGCAAATTCAGCCTTGCGGGTTTGCCCGTCGCGGTAACTTTGCACTATAAATTTCGACGATAAAGCATTCACCGCTTTGGTACCTACTCCGTTGAGTCCCACCGATTTTTTAAAGGCTTTCGAGTCGTATTTACCTCCGGTATTCATAATCGAAACAGCATCAATCATTTTTCCCAGGGGTATACCACGGCCATAGTCACGCACATCCACATGACCCTCTTTCACATTTACAACAACCTGCCGGCCAGCCCCCATGCGGTATTCGTCCACACAGTTGTCGAGCACTTCTTTCAATAAAACATATATACCATCATCGGAATGGGTGCCATCGCCCAATTTCCCGATATACATCCCCGGGCGCCGGCGTACGTGCTCCAGCCCTTCCAGGGTGATGATGTTGCTATCGCCGTAATCCACCTGCTGCATCGGTTTTACTTCTTCTGTCTCTGCCATACTCTCTCTGCTTAAAATATAACTACTTATCGTGCGATCCAGGACTCGGGATTTAAAATATTCCGGTCCTTCCAGATCTGAAAATACAATTCTGTTTTATTGTCGTTGTCGGTGTCGGTAAATACCCGACCGAGGTTTTGCTTGGCACTCACTTTTTGCCCTACCCGTACACTCACATCTACAATGTTGGAATACACGGTCCAGTATTGACCATGCTGTACGATTATCGCATAGTTACTTCCCGAAACAGTAAATACCTTCGACACCAGGCCCTCGAACACTGCCCGCGCCTGAGTGCCAGTGGGTGTTTGAATGTAAATCCCTTTGTTGTTGATGGTTACGTACTTCAATACCGGATGTGGCTGTATGCCGAATTTACCGCTTATGAAACCGCGTTCGGCAGGCCAGGGGAGCCGCCCGGAATTGGCTGCAAAATTACCCGAAATTAATTTCTGCTCCTTTGTGAGCGTGTTTTCTGAACCGGTAGCCGGTTTTTTGGTGCCTGTTTTAGCGGGCTCGTCGCTTGCAATGGGTTGCTCTTTCTTCGACTTTGCTTCCTGTTTACGAATTTCGTCGGCAATCAACTGCTCAATGCGTTTGTTCAATTCATTGGCAATGCGCTGCTGTTTTTGTTGCTCGGTTCGTAAGCTACCTTCTTTTTTCTTCAGTTCGCCCAGCGCCACATCTTCTTTTCGCTTATCCACTTCCAACTTTTTCTTTTCCGATTCCTGTCGGACCCTTATTTCTTCCTGGGTTTGTCTGTGACGGGCCAATAATTCCGTTTTTTGTTGCAATTCCAGCTTTGTACGTTCTATTTCGGTAGCCTGATGCTTGCGGTAATTGGCAAATTCCTGCAGATAACGCATCCGGCGAAACGACTGGTCGAAATTATCGGACGAGAGCACAAACATTATTTTCGAATAGATACTTCGGTTGATGTAGGTCTCACGAACCGTATGTGCATACTCTTCTTTCAGATGGTGAAGTTGCCGCTCCATTTTCCTGGTTTCCGACGAAAGGGTGTTCATTTCCCGTTCCAACGCCCCGATTTCTTTCTGAATAGTAGTGATCAGCTGATTCCGTTCCTTAATATTTTTGTTGAGAACGTTCAGCTTGTTGAGCGAATTGCGCTGATCGCGACGCGTTTCACTCAGAATTTTACCGGTTGTTTCGAGTTGCCGTAGCGCTTCTTTGCGCCGGCGCTCCAGCTCCTGAACCGATTGTGCGTCTAGAGCGGGTATCAATAAAGCAAAAAAAACTATACTGTAAATAATTCGTTTCATCATCGTTTTAATAATGATTCCAAATCTCCGATGCGATAACCTTGCAACGAAATTTCGGGAATAACAGGCATTTCATTAACCACCAATCGCGACACCTTCACGCCGAGTTCCACCTTACGTGTAGCCGTGGTGAGTTGTACCGAATAGGTATACGGAAAATAAATCAGGTCCTGATTGGTAAATTCATCGTAATTGGCCGAAAATTGCTGACGGCCTTCGCGGGTGTTGATGGTGGTTTTACGTATCCGATGATCGGCAGCCAGCTCAAATTGCTGACGTATCAGTTCGTTTTCGTAATTCAATGAAGTCACACCGGAATGAACTGCCGGCTTCAGGCTCTTTTCAACAGAGCTGTTGGCTTCCATTACAAACAATCGATTGGTAATTAAACTCTCAACGATTGAATAATTGACAGCAATCCCGAAACGTTCGCTAAATTGCGAATAATCGCCTTTGTAGGCTACTTTTCGTAGTTTATCGAGCACCACAAATCCTGATTTGTTAAATTGTGCCACCACCATTTCGATTCCTAAAAAGGGCTGTGCCGATAAATAAATCACCGAGTCGCGAATAATCCGACAGATAGCCGGACTCGAATACGACGAACTACCCAGCGAAATGCTTACCGAAATTCGTTTCATATCGAGACTCGAAAATTCGGGTTGCGCGGCAATGGCTTGTTCCAGTAGTTTACGTTCATTGCTACTGCCGCGGTCGGTGCCGGCAGCTTCCCGGCTGGTTTTACAGCTGGTGAAAACGGCCATCACTATCAGGCTCAAAAGTATTATTCTCTTTTCCATCCTTTGTTTTCAATTTTTTGTTTGAGCTCGTCGGTTTGTACACCGGCCTCCCAGGCTTTTTTCCAATGCTCGATCGCTTTTTCGTCGTTAGCACGCGTCATCCACAATATATCGCCATAATGATCGTAATACACCCCGGCATTTTGTTCGGTGGTGAGGTAGGAAATGGCTCGTTCCATATAAAATTTTGCCAGCGAATAATTTCCCTGCTGATAAAAAATCCAGGCATAGGTATCGAGATAGGTACTGTTGCGAGGCTCTTTTTCGATGGTTTTTGCACTCAATCGTTCCGCCTTGGCCAGGTCCGATTTATCCAGCGATAAATTATAGGCATAATTATTCATGGCCATCACGTTTTCGGGATTGTAGCGAATGGCTTCTTCATACGATTTATAAGCGTTTTCCTTATCCTTTAACTGATTGTATATCTCTGCCAGGTGCGAATAGAAATCGCTTCGCAGCAACGGTTGTTCGTTTTCGGCAAACAGCGATAAGCCTTTCAGATGCGTTTCGAGTGCTTTCTCAGGTTGTCCCGACAAGTCGTAGGTAACAGCCTTAAAATAGTAAGCTCTTAACTTGTTGTCGAGTGCTTCAATAGCCCGATCGGCTACTACAATAGCCTTTTCATATTCTTTATTGCTAAAATGGATTTGGATCATGCTAAACCAAACCGTTTCTTTTTTGGGATTGATAGCCAGAATTGATTCGTAAACCCCGAGGGCATCCGATTCGCGCTGCTGGTGCTGCAGGTAAGCTGCGTAATATTCGTGTACCCGTTCGTCGAGTGGATAATAGTCGATAAGCAATTTAAAAAGCGATTCGGTATCTTCCAGCTTTCTCTCCGATTTCATTAGGTTTTCGATATGCTGGCCCAGTATTTCAATCTTGGTTTCAATTTCAAGCTGATTGTTTTTAAGAGCCATAATCACATATTCGAGCGATCGCGACGGCTCGCCGACCGAATTATAATACTCCGAAAGCGAAATTTGAGCGTAAGGATTTTGTGGTTCATCGGCCAATACCTCTTGGTAGAGGGCCAGTGCAGCTTCAGGTTGTTTGAGCTGCATCATAAAATCGCCCTTTAGCACCCGGTACCGGTTTTCGTACGGATATTTCTGTATCAACTTGTCGATTTCCGAAGCTGCCTTTTTGGGACGGTTCAGCATCAGGTTTAAACTCATTTTGTCGAACGAAATCCGTTCGTTTATTCCGGTAATCGATTCGAGTTTATCGTACATCGAAAGTGCATCTTCGTACCGCTCATTTTGCTGATACATCGGAATCAGTAAGTTGTAAACATCTTCTTTCAGGGGATACTTGCGTTGAAGTTGTTCTGCCAGTTGGGTAGCCTCTTCCTCTTTTTCGTTGTTGAGGTAAAGGCGGATCATCTGCAGCGAGTACCACCAGTTGTCGGGCTCCAGCTTCAGCGCTTTTTCCATGAGCTGAATCGATTCTTCCTTTTTTTCTAAGTAAGCGTTTAGAACTGCCATTTCGGCCAGTAACCCGGCATTGGTCGAATCGATGCTAAAACTTCGTCGCATCGAGTCGAGTGCCAGTGCCACAGCACCCTCCTCTTTCAGTCGCAACCCTTCGTAGTACGAGAATAAAAAGTCGCGGCGTTGCTCTTCTGTCAGAATGGTTCCCGGCAAAGGTGGAGAGGCGCGTTCGGAAAGGCGGTTGCCGGTGGAACACGAAACTAAAGTAAGAGCTGCTATAAGGATAAACGGGTATACTTTCATGATGAACTCTTTTTTGTCAAACACCGGTATGGCCGAAACCACCCGTGCCCCGGTCGGTATCACCCAGTGTTTCGGTTATTTCCCATCCGGCCTGTACGTAACTGGCTACCACCATCTGGCAAATTCGCTCTCCGTCTTCGATGGTAAAATCGTCCGACGAAAGATTAATGAGGATAACTCCTATTTCGCCCCGATAATCGGCATCGATGGTTCCGGGTGAGTTGAGCAGGGTAATTCCTTTTTTGAGTGCCAAACCGCTGCGGGGGCGAATCTGCGCTTCATATCCTTCGGGCAGCTCAATAGATAATCCCGTGGGTATGAGCGCTCGTTGAAGGGGCTTGAGGACGACAGGTTCGTTGAGGTTGGCCCGTAAATCCATGCCTGCCGAATGCGTGGTGGCGTAGGCGGGTAGTGGATGTTTCGACCGGTTGATTACTTTAATTTTCATGCGATACTAACTTTTTTTCAGCAGCTACAAAAATACGATTTTTTCCGGTCATAAAGCTATGAAAAAGTGTATAAAAAAGTTTTTTATTCGATTAAAGATTTTTTTCTCTATTTAGTTTTGCTTTATTCTAAATTTATTGTACATTTGCCGAACTCTTTAAAATCTGTGAAAAACAACTCCCTAGACGCAAACTAACTATATATATTATTAAAAAAAATTAGTGTAATGGCAAATTTGGATTTAAGCAAGTATGGAATTTCGGGAAACTTCGAAATCCTGCACAATCCTTCTTATGAAGAACTCTTCCGGGCAGAGTTGGATCCATCCAACGAAGGATACGAAAGAGGAGTGTTAACCAATACCGGCGCAGTTGCTGTCGATACAGGTGTGTTTACGGGCCGTTCGCCGAAGGACAAATTTCTTGTACTCGACGATACCACCCGCGATACGATCTGGTGGGATGGAACCATTAACCGCCCCACATCGCCGGAGGTTTTTGATCATTGTAAGAATTTGGTAACCACGCAATTATCCGGAGCTAAAAAACTGTACGTAGTTGATACTTATTGTGGTACCAACGAGGATACGCGCATGAAAGTTCGTTTTGTGATGGAAGTAGCCTGGCAGGCGCATTTTGTTACCAATATGTTTATTCGTCCGTCGCATTACGAACTGACAAATTATGGAGAGCCTGATTTTGTGTGCCTCAACGGGTCAAAAATTACAAATCCGAACTGGAAAGAACAGGGATTGAATTCCGAAGTGTTTACCTTATTCGATCTTACCCGTCGCATGCAGGTAATCGGTGGAACCTGGTATGGTGGTGAAATGAAAAAAGGAATTTTCTCGCTGATGAATTACTACCTGCCTCTTAAGGGGGTAGCGTCGATGCACTGCTCGGCAAATGTGGGTAAGGAGGGCGATGTGGCGGTTTTCTTTGGCTTATCGGGAACCGGAAAAACTACTTTATCGGCCGATCCGAAACGGTATCTTATCGGCGACGACGAACATGGCTGGGATGATGAAGGGGTGTTTAACTTCGAAGGCGGTTGTTATGCAAAGGTTATCGATTTGTGTAATGAAAATGAGCCGGATATCTGGAGGGCTATTCGTCGCGATGCCTTACTCGAAAATGTAGCGATACAGGAAGATGGTACCCCCGATTATTGTAAGGCTGTATCGAAAACTGAAAATACGCGTGTTTCCTATCCGATTCACCATATTAATAAAATTGTGCTTCCTTCCCGTGCCGGACATGCTTCCAAAATTATTTACCTCTCGGCCGATGCCTACGGGGTGTTGCCTCCGGTTTCCATTCTCGACGATAAAGCGGCACAGTATCACTTCTTGTGTGGATATACTTCGAAATTAGCAGGTACCGAGCGGGGAATTACTACTCCTCAAATGTCGTTCTCGCCGGCGTTTGGTGAGGCTTTTCTAACCTTGCATCCTACCGTGTATGCACAGCGCCTGGTGGAGAAGATGGAAAAACACGGAGCGAAGGCTTATTTGGTAAATACGGGCTGGAATGGTACAGGGAAACGAATCTCGATTAAGGATACGCGTGCTATTATCGACGCAATCCTCGATGGTTCGATCGAAAATGCGGAAACAATACAGATTCCGGTGTTGAACCTCAAGGCTCCCAAAGCATTGAATAATGTTTCGGAAGGAATTCTGGATCCGCGTGAAACCTATACCGATGTGACTGAATGGGAAGCGAAAGCTCGTGAGCTGGCGGCCAAATACATTGCTAATTTTGAGCAGTATTGCGATAATTGTGAAGCGGTGGCCCTGAAGGAGGCTGGTCCGCAGTTGTAATTCCGAAATTTACTACCCGTAATGACTTTATTACGGGTAGTAGTAATAAAAAGCTTCAACTTCAACCTCCTTATATGACTCATATGGTTTATAAAATATTTACCATATAAGTCATATAAGGGGGTTGAAGTTGTAGCTCTGTTTTTAAGCACTAAAGTTTAAAACCGTTGTGTTTGACTTGATAAGTCAGGCAGGCGCATCGATGCAGATTCGTTTTCTTTTTCGGTTGCCGGAGTTTATCGTTTAAATGCCCGGTGGAAGAAAAGTGTTTGATACTGAATAGCATTGGTCCAATAATCCCAGTTGTGAACGCCCGGACGGGTAGTGTAATCGTGATCAATTTTCAATTCCAACAGTTTTTGATGAAATTGCTGATTAGCATCGAATAAGAAATCGCCGGTGCCGCACTCGATAACCAGGTTCAAATCGCCATTTTTCAGCTCGTCGGCAAGAAAATAGGCTGAATTCTTTTTCCAGAGTTCCAGGTTGGTCTCTTTTTCGCCCAACCTTTTGCTCAGATCGAGGTTGCGGTCGAGATTCGTGATGTCGGTTACCCCACTCATACTGCCTGCGTGAGCGTAAATATCTTTATTGCGCATAGCCAGAATCAGCGCTCCATGTCCGCCCATACTCAAGCCCGTGATAGCCCGGGCTTCCCGCTTTTCGATGGTGGAATATCTTTTTTCAACAAAGGATCTTAATTCCCGGGTAATATAGGTTTCGTACTGAAATTTCGGATCGATCGGGCTGTCGACATACCAACTGCTAAACGCTCCATCGGGACAAACGAAGATGATTTCGTAGGTCGTAGCCAGTTCTTTAATGGAAGGTACGGTGCGTACCCATTTCGAGTAATTGTCGCTGTAGCCGTGAAGTAAATAAATTACCGGATATTTTTTTTCAGTAGAGTAGTTTTCGGGTAAAATAACTACCGATTTAACTTCTTTTTTCATCGAGGGCGAATACACCTTCAGGGTGTCGACAATTGCTTGTGAGAAAACAGGAAGGAGCAACCCGAAAAGGAGCGAAAGCAGGAAAATTTTCTTCATACGATAAATTATTGATGGCAGACGGTGTGTATTTCCTAAACCTGCCTGTGTTACTTGCAGTTTGTTAACTGATATGAATGCTAATTCGGTATAAGTAATCCGGTGATTCCGAATCGCTTATACCGAACTGCAAAGATAATCGCTTTTAAAACTTCTGCAAAATTATTTTTTCGAAAAATCAAAGGCTTCTTCGCCGTGTTGAGTAATGTCGAGTCCTGCAGCTTCCTGCTCCGAACTTACCCGCATAGGAACAATTTTATCGGTAATCTTATAAAGCAGGTACGAACCTCCAAAGGTAAATACGCTCACAATAAGTAAAGCAAGCAGATAAAACATAAATTGACCGACATTGCCATGGATAAGTCCAACTCCTTCGCCGCCTTCTACAGCAAAAACGCCGGTGAGCAGCATGCCGGTAATACCACCCAGTCCATGGCAGGGGAATACATCCAGCGTATCGTCGATATTGGTACGCGATTTCAGTTGCACGGCTGTATAGCTGATAATGGAAGCTACAAATCCGATAAAAATACTTTGTCCTACGGTTACAAAGCCGGCTGCCGGGGTGATGGCTACCAAACCTACAACTGCTCCGATAGCAGCACCGGCGGCTGAGCGCTTACGACCCAGGGCACCATCGGCCAACAGCCAGGCCAGCATAGCGGTAGCCGATGAAAGGTTGGTGTTCACGAATGCCCGAACGGCCAGTTCGTCGGCTGCCAGCGACGAGCCTGCGTTGAAACCAAACCAGCCAAACCACAGTAAACCAGTTCCCAGTAGAATATAAGGGATGTTGGCCGGACGTGAATGGGAATTGACATTTTTTCGTTTTCCCAGGAAAATGGCGCCTGCGAGTGCTGCAAATCCGGCTGAAATATGTACTACGGTACCTCCGGCAAAGTCGAGTACGCCCCACTGACGCAAAAATCCTTCGGGATGCCAGGTCCAGTGTGCCAGGGGTGCATAGATAAATAGTGAGAATAAAATGATGAACAGAATGAGGGAGGTGAACCGCACCCGCTCAGCCAATCCGCCGGTGATGAGTGCGGGGGTTGTAATTGCGAACTTCAACTGAAACATAGCAAATAATGCAAACGGAATGGTAGGGCCAAAATCGGGATGAGGCATAAATCCTACATTCTTAAACATGAAAAACGAAGCCGGATTACCAATGATTCCTCCAATGCTATCGCCAAAGGCCAGGCTGAATCCTATTACGATCCATAATACACTGATAATTCCCAGGGCGATAAAGCTCTGCAAAAGTGTGGATACCAGGTTTTTGTAACGTACCATTCCGCCGTAGAAAAAGGCAAGCCCGGGGGTCATTAACAATACCAGTGCCGATGCCATCAGCAACCAGGAGGTGTCGGCATGGTTAACTTCAGTGAGTATGCCTTCGGGTACCAGGGTGGTGTAATTTACAGGAATAAGTGAAATCAGGGCAATTGCTGCCAATACCATAAAGGGCAGGCGATACCGGAGAGCTACGGATGCTGTCATAAGTACGTTTTTTAGTTCTATTTTATCTAAATGATTTGAAATTGCTGCAAAAATAATCAAAGTGATTGCAAAAGATATTATATGGTATCAAATAAAAAGAAAAATTATAAATAAAATGTCAATATGGTATTTGTTTTGTGTTTTTGGCGTCGTATTTATGTTAAATATTGCGTGTGGGTTATAGTTTGATAGTAGTTGAGTTGAGTAACAAGTGTTTTTACTATTTTTGCAGTTTAGTTATACAATTATGACCGAACAACTACAAAACTGGCTGGATAAGCTGTCCGACGATGAATTGCTGCTGATGCGCTTAGCGGTTGGCTTCACACGATTTGACATTACTACCGATTTGTTTGCAACTGCAAACAAGCATAAAATACTTTCGCAGAAAAGTATTAAGGAGTTTGTGTTGCAGGCACAAAGCTATGGAGTGGTACTAACAGGACCCTCGATCTACGGGTATAACTCAATGACATGCTGTATCGTTCCTCAACTACTACCCGATTTGATTCACTGGGCAGGTGCCGATGCTCTATCGCAGTGGAAAAATCGAAACTCCTATCAGTATGGGTATGGAGTGGAAGTGCTCGAATTAAGTAATGTGTTGTTCGGAGCTATCAGCAACGACCCGGATGTTAATAAGTATGCCGACAAGGTTTTTAAGCGGAACGATCCTGAGATTATTCATTCGCTGTTGAATGCTTTCGAGTCGGTCGATTTTCATTCCTGTTTAAAGAAATTAAAGCCTGAATATACCTATCGGCTGTATAAATACCGGATGTTCGGTTTGTATGAAATGCTGCTGGATCTTGATCAGCTGGATCAAATAAGCAAGTGGTATCAGCGTGTTATTCCCTATGATTTTTCGGGTGATCCCTTCTGCTTAAAAAGTCAATTGTATCGGGGTAAATTCGAAAGTATAAATGAAGTGGAAGATGTTGAATTGTATGGCTATTCAAAAGCGATTGTCGAACAAGTAGCCAACAGTAATGCATCTGCCTTGCTGGCATTCGACCAGGGACTGGAAATGGATGGTTATAGCTTCCCGGGAATTCAGCTCCCTACCGACGAGCTTGATTCGATTTTTTACCAGGCATTGCTTTTTTCACTACCTCCCACCGAACGTAATAAACGGTATAAAAAAATTGCCCGTTATTTAAAGAATACTTCGGATACTCCTTTTTCGCTCAATCGGCTCCTGGAACGTTTTGTTATGAACGATCGGGATATGGTTAAAGAAATTCAGTTTTCACTCGTCAGGATACTAAAGCAACATGAGTATAACACTCTGTCGGTATGTAATCTGATGGGCTTGTACATGACCGACTACACGCCCGAAGAATCGATTCAGAAAATTGTGCTGAAACTTACCAGGCAGCTGATCGATCATAAATATTATCTGCTGGCCAATGAGATGCTGGTGATTGCTGAAGCATGGTGCCAGGGAAAAGAGTTGGAAAAAATGCGTGCTGATTTCACAGGTTTAATTTCTTTTCAACCGGTATTAGCCTCTATTTCCAGAGAAGAAGCCTGGGAGCGTCCGCTTAATTTATTGCTTTCGTTGGGAGGTAAGGGAGGGCGAACGGCAGCCTCGTCGAAGTCGAAGGAAGATAAGTCGAGGGTAGGTTACTTTTTTGACCCGCAAAACCGGGAAATAACTCCTTTTGTGCAAAGCCGTTCGGCAAAAGGTGTATGGAGCGAAGCTAAAATCATAACCTTACGCTCGTTTTACGCCTGTAAAACTCCGGGTTTATCCGAACAGGATGTACGGATCGCCAAAACCCTGAAACAAGTAAAAGCGTACGGGGGTACGCACTATGAATTTTTGCCTCAGGCAGTGGTTGAGTTAATCGGGCATCCGTCTGTTTTTTTGGAGAATAGTTTAGAAGTACCTGTCGATTTTGTGTTGTCGCAACCGGTGTTGCGGGTGTCGAAATCCCGCGATGGCTATCAGCTAAGCTGCGATACCAACGATAGTGAAAATTCAATTCAGCTGGTGAAGGAGACCAACACGCGTTACAAGGTGTATAAATTAACCCCTTCGCAACTTTCGATGATTCGTGTTCTGTCGGCTCAACAATTGGTGGTGCCCGAACGGGGCCGGCAAAAGCTCACGCAGTTGCTGGGCGAGATGAGTAAGTACCTGACGGTTCATTCCGATCTGATTGAAACGGGGCAGACCGACCAAACGATTGTTCAGGTGGAGCCCGATTCGCGCATTCGTATTCAGTTGTTACCTTTTATGGACGGACTGAAAGTTGAATTGTACAGTAAGCCTTTTGGCGACCGGCCGCCCTATTGCAAGCCCGGGATTGGTGGTAAGGTGTTGGTTGCTAATGTTAAACAGCAGCAATTGCAGGTTCAGCGAAAGTTAGAGCTTGAAAAGGCAAATGCTGCCTTGTTGCTTGAAAAGCTTCAGCAGATTGAGTCGGTCGACAACAGTGCCGGATTATTTTCGTTTGGCAATCCGCTGGATGCGCTGGAAGTGTTGGAGTTGGCCGAAGCTCATCCCGAAACCTGTGTGTTGGAATGGCCTGAGGGGGCTCGTTTTTCGCTCCGTTCGCGCATTGATTTTTCGCAGTTGCAATTCAGGGCAAAAACTAAAAATAACTGGTTTGAGTTGGAAGGTGAGTTGAAGGTCGATGAGCAGCTGGTGCTAACCCTGGAGCAATTGCTGGAGTTGGGAAGCAGGGCCGAACAAAAATTTGTAGAGTTAAAGCCGGGAGAATACCTGTCATTGAGTGACGAATTGCGAAAGAAATTGGTTGAACTTACGGGCTTTGTAAATCAGGGAAAAGATTCGCTCCAGCTGAATAAGTTTGCAGCTGCGGCGATGGGTGATTTTTTTGCAGGCACTGCCTCCTTCAAGGCCGATAAAGGATGGAGCGATCTGAAAAAGAAGGTGGAGAGTGCCCGTTGTGTGGAGGTGTCGGTGCCAAAAATGCTTCAGGCTGAGCTTAGGCCGTATCAGGAAGAAGGGTACAAGTGGATGATGCGGCTGGCCGAATGGGAGGCCGGGGCATGCCTGGCCGATGATATGGGACTCGGGAAAACGATTCAGACCCTGGCGGTGCTGGTGGAGCGACGGATGCTCGGACCGCAACTCGTTGTGTGCCCGGTATCGGTGCTTACCAACTGGCGCTCGGAAATCAGCCGTTTTGCGCCGGTATTGCAGGTTAAAGTGCTCGGAATGAGCGGGAGAGAAGAACTGGTAAAGGAGTTGTCGGCGGGTGAGGTATTGCTTACCAGCTATGGACTTCTTCAGTCGGAATCGGAATTGCTGAGTTCGGTGAACTTCGCTACGGCGGTACTCGATGAGGCTCATATTATTAAAAATATGGCTACCAAAACGTCCAAAGCTTCGATGCAATTGAACGCCCGGTTCCGGATTGCGCTTACAGGAACCCCGGTGCAAAATCACCCCGGCGAAATATGGAATTTATTTCAATTTCTTAATCCGGGCTTGCTGGGAACCGTAAAGCAATTTACGTCCACCTTTATTAAAAGTGAAGCAGAAACCACTCGTCCCCAGCTTCGTAAACTAATAGCTCCTTTTATACTCCGAAGAACCAAATCGCGCGTACTCGACGAGTTACCGGCCAAAACGGAAGTCATTCGCTTTGTGCAACTATCCGATGAAGAAGCGGCCTTCTACGAAACTCTCCGGCGCAATGCAATTGCTGCCATCGAGACCGATGAATCGAATCCGGGAGCACGCCAGTTGAAGGTGTTGGCCGAGATTACCCGACTCCGCCAGGCCTGTTGCAATGTACAGCTCGTGAATCCCGGGCTGAAAATGGAATCTTCCAAATTGAGCTCTTTCCTGGAAATCGTGGATGAACTGCGTGAGAATCATCACCGGGCACTGGTGTTCAGTCAGTTTGTGGCTCATCTGAGCCTGGTGCGTAAGGCCCTGGATAGGTTGGGGATTTCGTACCTGTATCTCGATGGTTCAACTCCTTCGGCACAGCGCGAACAATTGGTAAAAGCATTTCAAAACGGCGAGGGCGAATTGTTTCTCATCAGTTTGAAAGCCGGCGGACTCGGATTGAACCTTACCGCCGCCGATTATGTAATTCACCTCGATCCGTGGTGGAATCCGGCTATTGAAGATCAGGCCAGCGACCGCGCTCACCGAATTGGTCAAACCCGGCCGGTTACCGTGTATCGACTGGTGGCTGCTACTACCATCGAAGAAAAAATTATTCAACTGCATCAAACTAAAAAAGAACTGGCCGATTCGTTGCTGGAAGGTAGCGATTTGTCGGCTCGTCTTTCGTACCACGAAATGGTGGATTTGCTCCGGGAAACGGAGTAGGCGAAGGGTTGGATCTGCTCCGGGAGTCGAAGTAGGCGAATTGGTATATTTGCTCCGGGAGTCGAAGTAGGCCAATGTTCAGTTGTCGCAGGGTGAGCTCTGTCCTGTTCAGCAAATTGCCCGAAACGTCCTTGTCGGGGCACTTGTTCGCCAACATTTTCTTTTCCCGTCTAATTTTTGTATTTTTGCAGACTATTCGGTGAGGGTGGCAACGCTTGTCGAAAGACAAAGGGGCAGCTGTGGTAACCAAAGCCAGCTTCCTACACTGGTATCACTGCAAAGTCGCTTTTTTTACAACTCAGGTCATGTCCGAAAATTTTGATATACGTAACAACCGCACGGGAGAGAAGGAATTCGAAAATGCCCTGCGTCCGCTTTCGTTCGACGATTTCAGCGGGCAAAACAAGATTGTGGATAATCTTCGGATTTTCGTGCAGGCTGCCAACATGCGTGGCGAGTCGCTCGATCATGTGCTGTTGCATGGCCCTCCGGGGCTGGGAAAAACCACCTTGTCGAATATTATTGCCAATGAGTTGAATGTGGGTTTTAAAATCACCTCAGGACCGGTGCTCGATAAGCCCGGCGATTTGGCTGGTTTGCTGACGAGCCTCGAAACCAACGATGTTCTTTTTATCGATGAAATTCACCGGCTGAGTCCCATTGTAGAAGAATATCTCTACTCGGCAATGGAGGATTATCGTATTGATATTATGATCGATAAGGGCCCTTCAGCCCGTTCCATTCAGCTCGATCTGAATCCGTTTACCCTTATAGGCGCTACTACCCGGAGTGGTTTACTCACGGCTCCGCTCCGTGCCCGTTTCGGTATCAACTGCCATTTTGAATATTACGATCTGGAAGTGATCACCGGAATTATTAAGCGCTCGGCCGGCTTACTCCAGGTGCCCATCGATGCTCGTGCAGCTACCGAAATTGGCAGCAGAAGTCGCGGTACCCCCCGTATTGCTAATGCCCTGCTTCGTCGCGTGCGCGATTTTGCTCAGGTAAAAGGCACCGGAAGGATCGATCACGAAATTGCCTGTTACTCGCTCGAGGCATTAAATATCGATAAGTATGGTCTGGATGAAGTTGATAATAAGTTGCTCAACACTATCATCGATAAATTCAGGGGCGGCCCCGTTGGACTCACTACCATTGCCACTGCATTGGGCGAAGATCCCGGAACCCTGGAAGAAGTATATGAGCCTTTTCTGATTAAGGAAGGATTTCTGAAACGTACACCCAGAGGTCGGGAAGTCACAGAACTGGCCTATAAACACCTCGGAAAAATAAGAGAAGGAGAAATGAAAAGCCTTTTTTAGTGGTGAGTGATGAGTGATAAGTGAGGTGGAGGCATCTTACGATTCTAACCATTAACAATTAACCATTAACAATTAACAAGTATGTTGATATACAATACATTATCGCGTAAAAAAGAGGAGTTTGTTCCGCTGCATGCTCCCAATGTGGGCATGTACGTGTGTGGTCCCACTGTGTATGGCGATCCGCATCTGGGTCATGCCCGGCCGGCTATTACTTTCGATATATTGTTTCGTTACCTGAAACACCTTGGGTATAAGGTTCGCTATGTGCGCAATATTACCGATGTGGGTCACCTCGAAAACGATGCCGATGCCGGCGAAGATAAAATTGCCAAAAAAGCCAGGCTCGACCAGCTCGAACCCATGGAAGTGGTACAGTATTACGTAAACCGCTACCATTCAGCTATGGATGCGCTCAACGTGCTACCTCCCAGCATCGAACCGCATGCTTCGGGCCATATCATGGAGCAAATCGAGTTTACCCAAAAAATTCTGGAAGCAGGCTATGCCTACGAAAGTGAGGGTTCGGTGTATTTTGATGTAGAGAAGTACAACAAAGATTTCCGGTATGGTAAACTCTCGGGACGCAATGTGGAAGAGATGCTCGAAACTACCCGCGAACTCGACGGACAAAGCGAAAAACGACGTAGTGTGGATTTTGCTTTGTGGAAAAAGGCGTCGCCCGAACATATCATGCGCTGGAAAGCTCCCTGGAGCGAAGGTTTCCCGGGTTGGCACATGGAATGCTCGGCCATGGGTACTAAATACCTGGGCGAAGAGTTCGACATCCACGGCGGAGGGATGGACCTCATGTTCCCACACCATGAATGTGAAATTGCACAATCCTGCGCTGCTTTGGGTAAAGATTCGGTGCGCTACTGGATGCACAACAACATGATTACCATTGGTGGACAGAAAATGGGAAAATCGCTGGGTAATTTTATTACGCTGGAACAGTTTTTTACCGGTACTCACACCTTACTTAGTAAAGCGTTCAGCCCGATGACCATCCGCTTCTTTATTTTGCAGGCTCACTACCGGAGCACGGTCGATTTTAGCAGCGAAGCGCTGGAAGCTTCCGAAAAAGGTCTCGAACGACTCCTCGAAGGATATGCCCGGTTGCAAAAATTGAAGCCAACGGCCGGTACTGCCGATTCTCTTGCCGCCAGTCTGCGCGAAAAATGCGAAGCCGCCATGAGTGACGACCTCAATACTCCTATTGTGATCTCGCATTTATTTGATGCCCTGAAATTTATTAACTTAGTGCACGATGGAAAAGCCAGTGTCGAAGAGGTGGAACTCAACGAATTAAAAGCGATTTTCAAACTCTACCTGGAAGATTTACTTGGTATCCGGGATGAATCGACGCAAAGTGCGGGTACCGAAGCCTATCAGAAAGCTATCGACCTGCTGCTGAACATTCGTCTGGAGGCAAAGAAAAATAAAGACTGGGCTACCAGCGACCGCATCCGAAACGAGCTTTCGGCACTTGGATTCGAAATTAAAGATACGAAGGACGGTTTCGAGTGGCGACTCTGATAGCTCCCACTATACAGGTGGGTGCTGCCGTATTAGTTAAGTACAACTACCTCAGGTATGAACCTGTCAATGGATTATAATCATTAACATACCCCGAAAAAAGGGACAATAAAAAAATGGAAACAACACGACAAATGAAAATAGCGCGCCTGCTTCAAAAGGAACTGGGCGAAATCTTTATGCTGTATGCAAAAAAAATGCAGGGAGTAATCATAAGTGTAACCAATGCGAAAATCAGTCCCGACCTGAGTATCTCGCACGTGAGCCTGAGTATTTTTCCTGCCGATAAAGTAGAGGCTACACTTTTGCAGGTAAAACAGGATACTAAACTGCTTCGTTTTGAGCTGGGAAAACGGGTGAAAGATCAGTTACGGATTATTCCGGCCCTGGTGTTCCACCTCGACGATACGCTCGATTACCTCGAAAATATCGATAACCTGCTCAAACAGGATCCTCCGTCGCCCCTGAGTCCTGCCGACGAACAGGAATAAACCCCGCTCAGCCGATTGAATGCTAACTCTATGAGCAACCCGGATTCGACTTTTCCAATCACTGAACCGACGCAACAACCTGCTTCGTTCAAACTTCGCTTGCGATTCTCGTTTCGAATCGCAAGCCGGTATCTTTTTTCGAAGAAGTCGCACAACGCCATCAATGTAATTTCGGGTATTTCATCGGCGGGTGTAGCAGTGGGGACGATGGCTCTGGTTATTGTTCTTTCCATTTTTAATGGTTTTGAACAACTGTTTACCGGCTTATTTTCCGATTTCGATCCTGAGTTAAAAATAAGCAAAGTCGAAGGACGGTATTTTGATACCGATTCGCCGGAGATGCAGCAGGTGCGCAATCATCCTTCGGTAGCCGTTTTTTCGGAAGTAATTCTCGAAAATGCATTGCTTCGTTTTAAAGATAAACAAATGCCTGCGTTGATAAAGGGAGTGGACGAGAAAAAATTTCAAACTACTACCCGCATCGATAGTATCCTGTTCGAAGGAAAATTTCAATTAAACGATGGGGCGTTTGAGCGGGCAGTGCCCGGACTCGGGGTGGCCGCAACCCTGGGACTTGGTTCTTACTTCATCGATCCCTTGTTTATATACGCTCCGAAGCGCAACGCAACGATTAATCTGCTACGCCCCGAACGGAGTTTTGTTGAATCGGCGGTATTTGTAGCCGGAATTTTTTCAATTCAGCAAAATGAATACGATAATCAATATGTTCTGGTGTCGCTTCAGTTGGCCCGCGAACTGTTTGAATATGCCGACAATGAAGCTACAGCCGTAGAGTTACAGGTGAAGCCCGGTGCCGACCTGCAACAGGTAAAAAAGGAACTTGCTTCCATCCTGGGTGCCGGTTTCAGGGTAAGCGACCGTTACGAGCAACAGGAAAGTTATTTCACCATTATGCGAATCGAGAAGTGGATAACCTATCTTATCCTGAGCTTTATCCTGCTCATTGCCAGTTTTAATATAATTGGAGCGCTCTCGATGCTTATTATCGACAAAAAAACCGATATGCTGACCTTGCGTAACCTCGGTGCCGACCGTAAACTTATACAGCAAATTTTTCTGCTCGAAGGATGGATGATTTCGGCGGTCGGAGCATTGGTAGGTCTGGTGCTGGGAACTGCTTTTTCGCTTTTGCAGCAACACCTGGGAATAATCCGGCTCGGAACAGGTTATATTATCGATACCTATCCGGCAGTAACACAATTTTCCGACCTTTTATTAGTTTTACTTACTGTGTTGCTCATGGGCTTTTTAGCAGCCATATATCCGGTTCGATACATCCGGATCGAAAATAAAATTGACTAAGTAGCATAACCCGACAAGGCCTTTAGAGCCCCAACACGTCAAACGTATAATAAAATGATTAAAAAAGCGATACTGCTGAATCTTTCACTGATGCTGCTTTTTTCTTCCTGCGAGAAAAAAGAACCTTTCGTGTACGAATACGAAAAAAATCCGGTATTTACATGGGGATATGCCGACTTTTGGGGCGACTTTTATTCTGCTTACCGGGTACAGGAAAATGTGCTGAGTCTGTCGGTGTTTACCAACGACTTGTCGGTCGATTCTGCATCCGGAAATCTGAAAGGAATCGGCCAGTACTTGTTTCTGGAAGATATCTTTGTAACTCCTTCCGATACCTTACTACCCAACGGCACCTATACCGTGAGTGAGTCGACCGGTCCCTTTAGCATTGCTCCCGGAAAAGTACTCGAAATCGACGGGCAAAAATTTGAAGTGGGTGCATTTGTGTTTTTTGTCGAAAAAAACGAACTCTACACAATTACTAAATTTGTAAGCTCCGGTACGATGAAGGTGTTGAATGCCGGCCATTATACCCGCGTCAATTTTAATTTCGTATTAAACGACAGCACCCGTATCGAAGGTCTGTTCGAAAAACCCCTGCCCTATTTCGACTCCCGTTTTATCGACCTTAACGCACCGGCAGGAATTCGGTCACGACTAAGCCATCTCCGATTGTCGGAAAACCGGTTAAAATAACTGTATCCGCTTTTCTTTCAGGCAATACAGGGTGAGCACTGCAAATGGTAGTACGGCTACTGCTGCCAGCATATAATATACATTGAACTGATCGGGCATCTGCAAAGTGGCCACCCGAATAGGCGTGTCGGCCCCCAGGAGCCAGGCCAACAAAGTTCCCAGCGCTGCAAACGGTATCACTATCCATTCCTTGCTTCGGTGTACCGGTGGCAATTTCTGCATTACCTTGCGCGAAAAGTAAATATCTTCTACTTCTTTTTTATGATCCTGCATAAAAGCGCGAATCAGTTTATCATCATTCTTCATATCCGTTTTCTTTTAAATATTTACCCATTTTTTCTTTCCCTTTCAGGATATAGGTTTTGATAGTTCCCAACGGACTATCCATAATTTTTGCGATCTCCTTGTGGTTCTTATCTTCCATGTAAAACAAAAGAATCGCCGTTCGTTCCTCCTTTCGAAGTAATTGCAATGCTTTATGAATGTCGAGCTTCGAGCCTGAAAATTCGTTTTCTGCCTGGTACATCCGGTTCACTTCTGTCTCGTCGATTTCCGAAGTAAACTTGCGCGATCGCACTGAATCGTAATACACGTTGTAGGCGATGCGAAACAACCAGGTCGAAAAGCCTGCCAGACCCTGAAAGCTACTCAGGTTAAGCCAGGCTTTGATAAAGGTCTCCTGCGCCAGATCGTCGCTCAGCTGGGTGTCGCCCATCGTCAGGTTCAGAAAGAACCTTCGGATGGACGACTGGTATTTGCGGACGAGATTATCGAAGGCAGTGGTGTCACCCAGCAGGGTGGCGCGTGATACCCATTTCAGATCTTCAGTTTTGCTCATCGCTCTTTACTGCGGTGTCGGCTGTTTGTGGTTTTTCAAGTTTATGTACCAGGATGTATCCAATACCTACTAATCCCGGAATGAGTGCCGCAAGCAGGAAGGGGAGGCTGGTGTTGCGATCGATGATCACGTAAGCACCGAATGCCAGTCCTACCATCAGCGATATAATACCACGCTTGAGATTCGACGATTTGCTCTTCTTGTCGGGTTCCTCGAAGTAATGGGCCGGAACCGGTTGTCCCATCTCAATCGATTTCATGTAAATTTCGTACCGCCTGCGGGCTTCGGCCTGTTTGCTCCGGGTGTTGATAAGGATAATGGCAATTACAAATAAAAAGGGAGCAAGCACAATAAGCAGTAATCCCAGGTTGGTAAAGGGCATTTCATTCTTACTCCGGGCTTCGATTCGTTCTTTTTCGACCTCCATCTCCATTCTTTTCAGCTCGAGTAGCTGATCAGGAGTTAGTTTTGTGAGGTAGATGGAGTCTTTTTGCGCTTCGGTGAGTTCCTTTTGCTGGCCGATGTGTACTTCTACATCCTGCGCCTTAATTCCCGGAATTACACTCAGGAGTAAGACAAGTACGGTTGTTAAAATTGTTCGTTTCATACGGGTTGTTTTTGTGAGTTTAACGTTGAATTTACAAGTTAGACGCAAGCAGATACCCGTTTGGATGTTGGAAAGCGAAAAAAATTTTATTTTAACAATTCAGCAAGGGCTTTTTGTACCCGTTCGAAGCTGAAGCCAGCCAGAATTTCATTTTTATATTCTCTTATCTGCTCGTTACACAAGTTGCCAATGCTTCCTTCGTGGGTGTGGTTCACGGTGCGATCGGGCTGGTAATTGCCTGCTTCGATGGCCAGACCTACTTGTTTGTAGGCATCGCGGAAGGGAACTCCGCTGAGGGTGAGCCGGTTCACGGTTTCAACGCTGAACAGGTAGTTGTAACGGGGATCTTCGAGAATATTCTCATTTACAGTGATGCTTTCCATCATTAGTGTGGTCATATCCAGGATGTCGTTGAGCTCGGCAAAGGCGGGCAGAAAAACTTCCTTGATAAGCTGGAGATCGCGGAAATAACCCGAGGGCAGGTTATTGGTAATGAGGGTGATCTGCTGCGGAATTCCCTGCAGCTTGTTGCACTTGGCCCGGGTAAGTTCAAATACATCCGGGTTTTTCTTGTGGGGCATGATGCTCGAACCGGTGGTAAACTGGTCGGGCAACCGTAGAAAACCAAAATTTTGCGAGTTGTAAAGGCAGGCATCGTAAGCCAGCCGCGCTACAGTGGCGGCTATGGCTGCCATGGCGGTTGCCACCGTACGCTCCATCTTGCCGCGTCCCATCTGGGCATACACTACATTGTAGTTCATACTGTCGAATCCCAGCAGGTCGGTGGTAAGTTGCCGGTTCAGCGGGAACGACGATCCATAGCCGGCAGCCGATCCCAGCGGATTGCGGTTGGTGATTTTCCAGGCTGCCTGCATGAGCTGCAGGTCGTCGGCCAATCCTTCGGCATAAGCGGCAAACCAGAGCCCGAACGACGAAGGCATAGCGATCTGAAAATGGGTATAACCCGGCAACAGTACGTTTTTGTAGCGTTCGCTTTGAGCCAGTAATACCTCAATAAGCCGATCAGTACGCTCCACCAGCGATTCAATCTCGCTCCGGGTGTGGATTTTCAAATCCACCAACACCTGGTCGTTGCGCGAACGACCACTGTGGATTTTCTTTCCCAGGTCGCCCAACCGACGCGTAAGCTGAAGCTCTACCTGCGAATGTACATCTTCTACATCATCTTCAATAACAAATTGGCCTTCTTCAATTGAAGCATAAATATTCTTTAATTCAGCAAGAAGCCGGGTCAGTTCCTCTGCTTGCAGCAACCCCACCGACTCGAGCATCGTAATATGTGCCATCGATCCAAGCACATCCGAAGCAGCCAGAAAGGCGTCCATCTCACGGTCGCGTCCCACCGTGTAGTGCTCTATCTTCTTGTCTACCTGTATGTTTTTTTCCCAGATCTTTGAAGCCATATGCTTGTTATGAATTTAGTTTTTTAGTGATACCATCGGCCAGATAACCCGCTATCAGGTTTATGCCCTCCTTTAACTTGCTGTCGACCATCATTTTAATCATCATAGGCAGCTCTGCTTTCAGGGTAAGCTTCATTTTAGTGTCGTTGTCGGATACCTGCTTCAGCTGAATCCAGAAATTCATCTGCACAGGCACATCGAACACCTCCATTTTTACTGTACTGAACGGCTCGCGCTCAACAATGCGAAAGCCAACTTTACCCAACATATCTACCGAAAAAGTACACGAATCGGTATCAAAAGTTAAATCGCTCAGTTTTTCCTGAACCCGGGGATCGTCTTTCAATAGTTGCAGATTGTTCAGGTCGCTGATCAGTCCAAAAACCATTTCCGCTCCCGAAGCAATGGTTTTTACTTCACTTTCGTAAGTTGTCATCTGTTTGTTTTATTCTCCCGTCCAGGTCGATGGATCCATACGCCACTGGTTGAGCGTTGCCATATCGTCTTCGGTGATGTAATTGGTAGCCAGTGCTTCAGCCAATACCGCATTGTAGTTGCACAGCGTGGTCAGCTTCACTTTAGCGTTTTTGAATTTCTCTTCGGCCACCGGGAAATTGTACGAGAAAATGGCAATCATACCCAGTACTTCCGAACCATCGTTGCGGATGGCGTCCACTGCTTTCAGACTGCTACCACCTGTCGAAATCAAATCTTCGATAACCACCACTTTCTGACGCGGACGAAGATCGCCTTCAATCAGGTTTTCCAATCCGTGATCCTTGGGAGTAGGGCGGATGTAAATCATGGGAAGTCCCAACTCGTCGGCCACCAATGCAGCCTGTGCAATGGCACCCGTAGCTACTCCGGCAATTACTTCTACGTCGGGATAGTTCTCGAGAATAAGGCGTGCTATCTGGGTTTTAATGTAGGTGCGGATTTGAGGATACGACAGTGTTTTACGATTGTCACAATAAATAGGCGATTTCCATCCGGATGCCCAGATGAAAGGATTTCGGGGTTGCAGTTTAACCGCCTTCACGCGGAGTAATTTGTTAGCAACCTGTTTTTCAATGATTTTCATTTTGAAATAATTCTAAATAGATTGATAGTAAAATCACCGCAAAAGTAAGCAAACTATTTAATTCAGAAAACTAAAAAAACCTATTTAAAAACATTTTTTCAGTAGATGGGCTGTAAATTAATCTGAATTGCCGATGCTTCCTGCTCTGTGTAATCCGATTTCAACTTTCGGCAGGCTACACTTTCATGGTCTGAAAGCATCTTCAAAATGCTCAATCTGAAAACTTCCATCCGCATTTTTAACAATCGCCATGATGTCAAACCGGGTTTCTCCCTGCCAGTGGTGCTGCCTCACATAGCCCAGTGCTGCCTGTGCCACGTGCATCCTTTTACGCCAATCCACAGTTGCTTCGGGTTGAAGGTACCAATCGGTCGACCGGGTACGCACTTCGACTATAACAAGAATATCGTCTTTTGACGCAATAATATCCAGTTCCAGTTTGCCAATCCGAACATTGGTGGCCACAATGGTATAATCTTTGCTGAGCAGGTGCGCTTGTGCTGCTTCTTCTCCTGCTTTTCCGAGTTGTTGATGAGCTGCCATAGATAAAGGTTTTCAGGGTTGTTCTTTATTCACAAAAATATAGAAATTCTTTATTTTAAAGCGTTTTATTAAACTTATAATATTATTTTTGCACGAAAGTTTAGTATAACAGTATGGGGAAAAAGGACGTCCGCAAAGTCACCAAACCATCGTCGTTAAGGATTCATAAACACCTGTTTACGCTTAATGATCTGGAAAACAAAGCGTTGGAAAGATATATACGTACATACAGGGTGCAGAATAAATCAAAATTTATTCGTGAAACCTTGATGACAGCCATCTTGCGCCGGTTTGACGAGGATGCGCCCACCTTGTTTGATTAACATCAAAAAATGTTTTTTCATATGAAGATAGGTAAATTGTGTGTTGTTGTAGTTGCTTGCTTTGTGTTGATGCCGGTTCATGCGAAAGCGATCCGAAAGTATTATCATTACCGCGATTCGGTTACTTTTACCGATTCGCACAGGATTCTGCATGTTACTCAGGACTCCATGCTGACAAAAAGCCAAAAAGATTCATTACTCAGGATGCCACTTGATATTGAGGGGCTGTTGAATGAACTGGAAGAAAACAAACCCGATTATTCCTATCTTCGTGTGAACGAGCTGTTTCTGAAAGCCAGCCCGTTTTTTTACGAATTGAATTTTAATGGATACCATTCAGTGCCCGATACCTTTCAACTTCCTTCGACCGATTACTATACCGAATTACTTAAGCAACAGTTTTTTCCGCGTTATGTCAAACCTGTAAGTGTTTTCGATATCGATCGCAATATAATTCAGGCCCGTTCGGCCGTAACTCGCTGGTTCGCTGTATATCAACCTTCGCGCATCGCTTACCGGGTCGATAAATTGCCCGATGTTTCTGATCTGGTTAATTTTCAACTGGAAGTGAAACCGGTGCAAAAAGTAGTACAATTGGTAAGACCCGAAATCGTACCGGATGTAAAGAAAATTCAGTTGGAAAAGATCAAACAGACCCATTGGAATCGTCAGGCTACCGCTATGCTTCAATTTACTCAAAATTATATTTCGAAGAATTGGCATCAGGGGGGTAACAACAATATTGCCATTTTAGGTGGTGTCAATGGTCGGTTCAACTACGATAACAAGAAAAACCTGCAATGGGAAAATTTTGCCGAATGGCGCCTTGGTTTCAACTCGGTGGAAGGCGATACTACCCGTTTCTTAAATACCAGCGACGATGTGATTCGCGCAACAAGCAAACTCGGGATCAAAGCGGGTGGTAACTGGTTTTATTCAGCAAATATGGATTTCTCAACCAATTTCTTCAATAGCTATCGGGGTATTAACTCTCAGCAGGTAAAGGCCACATTCCTCACTCCGGTGCGTTTTAATTTCGGGGTGGGTATGGACTATAAATACAAGAAGTTGCTTTCGCTCTATGTGTCGCCCCTGACCTATAAGTTTGTATATGCCAACGATACCCTGAAAGTAAATCAGAATTCGTTCGGTATTCCAAAAGGCCAAAAGATGTTGAATCAGTTTGGTAGCTCATTTACCGTTCGTAACTCCATTTCTCCTTCACGTGAAGTTCAAATCGATTCAAAATTATACTTCTATACCAATTACGAGAAAGTAGAGGTAGACTGGGAAATTGTAGGTAATTTCACTATCAACCGATTCCTGTCTACTCGCTTGCTCATCAATCCGCGTTACGATAATACGGTAATTCTGAAAAAGGGAGAAAAAGCAAAAGTGCAGATAAAGGAATTGCTCACTTTTGGCCTTTCGTACCGGTTGTTGTAGCAAACCGAAGGTGCCATTCGTTGAATATCTGTACATTTTCCTCGCCATGTTGGCGTAAGGAATGATAAATTCGCTCCAGACTATGTTCTGTGTTTAACTCTGTTTTCGAGTAAAATTTATCGGCATAGCAAATCAGCTGTTCTTCCACACTCACCGGGCGCATGTCGCGCCGGGGGAGGGGCAGGTTACGCTCACTAATTTGCTGCAACGAAATGCCTGTGCCGGTGTGCCGTTCGCAAACCAGGGCATGTTGCGGATAGCCTTCCTGAACTAAAATTTCGGCTCCCAGGTATCCGTGTTGCACGTAATGATTAGGACCATGGCAACCAATCCGGGGTGCATTGCATAAATAAATGCCAATATCGTGAAGCATAGCGGCTTCTTCAACAAATTTCCGGTTGGCCTGCAATTCGGGATGCTGATCGACAATGAGCAATGCTTTGGCACACACCTGGCGGCTGTGAGTCATCAGAATATGGTATAACGGGGTGCCCGGCTGGTAGTATTTTTCGATTAGTGTTTCGGGATTCATCCTTGTTTTTTATCAACAAAGATACAGGATTTCTTGCTATCTTTGTTTTTTTAATTTTAAACAGATGAAATACGTCGATGTTGTACTTCCCCTGCCCCTGAAGGGAGTTTTTACCTACTCGGTTCCCCCCGAATGGGAACAGGAGGCACGTATGGGTATGCGGGTGGTGGTGCAATTCGGCTCGAAAAAATTATACACGGGGATCATTGCGGTCGTACATACGCAAGCCCCGTCGGGATATCAGCCTCGTGCAATCAGTTGTCTGCTCGATTCCCATCCCATCATTCGCCGGCCGCAATATAAGTTCTGGGAGTGGATAAGCGATTATTACATGGCTCCTGTTGGCGATGTTTACAATGCAGCTTTGCCGGCCGGCTTTAAGTTGGAAAGTGAAACGGAAGTTTATATAAATCCCGATTTTGAGGCCGATGAAGTACTGCCCGTCCGCGAACAGGCCTTACTGGATGCATTAGTTGTTGGCAAAGCTTCAAAATTGGAGGAGTTAAGCCGGAAAATCGGTGTTGCGAATGTGATGCCGGTAGTGAAACGACTGCTCGATCGGGGAGCTTTGACCGTGCAGGAGCTGGTGGAGCAACGTTTCAGGATGAAATCGGTTAGCTGTATACGGTTGAATGAAGCCTACCTGGCGGAAGAAAAGCTGGCGGAAGTTTTTGAGGTGTTAAAACGTGCCCCGAAGCAACTGGAGTTGCTGATGCGGTATATCGACTTGTCGAATTGTCTGAAACCCGCTACTGTGAAGGAAATTACCCGTGCTGAATTGCTGGAGAAAACAGGTTCGTCGCTGGTGGTGGTCAATTCGTTGGTCGAAAAGAATATTCTTTGTTTGTATCAAAAAGAGATTTCACGAATCGACTCGGTAGTGACTACTTCAAAAAGTTATCCGTTGAGTGCTGTGCAGCAGAAAGCGCTCCAACAGCTTTATGCGCAGTTGGCACAGCATGCTGTGGTATTGCTCCACGGCGTAACGTCGAGCGGTAAAACAGAAATTTATATCCATATGATCGAGCGGGTGCTGGCCGAGGGGCGTCAGGTTTTATACCTGGTGCCCGAAATAGCGCTTACTACTCAGCTCACCAGCCGGTTGCGGCGGGTGTTTGGGAGTCGACTGGGGGTGTATCATTCGCGATTTTCGGATAATGAGCGGGTGGAAATATGGAACAAGGTGCTCCACGATCGCGGTTATGAGGTAATTATCGGGGTGCGCTCGTCGGTTTTCCTTCCTTTCCGGCAGTTGGGGCTGGTAATAGTCGACGAGGAGCATGAGCAAAGTTATAAGCAGATGGATCCTGCTCCCCGTTATCATGCGCGCAATTCAGCCATCGTGCTGGCTTCGATGCATGGTGCTAAAACGGTGCTCGGATCGGCCACTCCTGCTATCGAGAGTTATTTTAATACCATGAACGGGAAGTATGGGCTGGTGGAATTGCACGAGCGGCACGAGGAAATGCAGCTTCCGGAGATGGTGGTAGTGGACATGAAGGAAGCCTACCGTAAAAAGCAACGGGAGGGTCATTTTTCGGATGTGCTGCTGGATGAAATCCGCACTTCACTGGCCAATAAAGAGCAGGTAATTTTATTTCAAAACCGACGGGGCTACGCACCTTTCGTGGAGTGTAAGGCTTGTGCTCATGTGCCGAAATGTAAAAACTGTGATGTAAGTCTTACCCATCACGCTGTGTTTAATACCCTCAATTGTCATTATTGTGGCTATACGGAGCCAATGCCAAAAGTCTGCCCGAATTGTAATTCTCCACAGCTCGATTCGAAAGGTCTTGGAACCGAACGTATTGAAGATGAGATAAAGCAGTTTTTCCCGGAGGCAAAGGTGCAGCGTATGGACCTGGATACAACCCGTACCAAAAAAGCCTATCAGCGGATTATTGATGAGGTGGAAGCCGGAAAGATCGATATTTTAATCGGTACGCAGATGGTTACTAAAGGCCTGGATTTCGAACGGGTGAGTCTTGTAGGTATTTTGAATGCCGATACGATGCTTAATTTTCCGGATTTCAGAGCGCACGAGCGGGCCTTTCAGATGATAGCGCAGGTAAGTGGGCGTGCCGGCAGGAAGCACCGACGCGGGAAAGTGATTGTACAGACCAGTTCGCCGGAACATCCGGTGATTCGGCAGGTTATCAACCACGATTACAGGGCTATGTTTACTACCCAGTGTCAGGAACGACAATTGTTCAGGTATCCGCCTTTTTACCGTATGATTCAGCTTACGTTGAAACATAAAGATGCCGAAGTGGTGTCGCGGGCAGCTGCCCGGCTGGTAGTTGAGTTGCGCCGACAGTTTGCCGATCGGGTGGCCGGACCGGTAGTACCGGTGGTTTCGCGTATCCAAAATCAGTACCTGCGCATACTGATTCTTAAGGTGGAGTCGGGCGCCAGTGTGGCCCGGGTTCGTGAAATTCTGGCGGTGGTAATGGAGTACGTTCTCACCATTCCTGAATATAAGAGTGTGAAAATCAGTGCGGAAAGCGATGTCTGAAGATAGTGATTAGTTATGAGGTGGTATACGTATTTTTCAACAGTAGAGTCGACCAATCAGTGGTTGAAAGTGAAGCTTCGGGAAGAAAAAAATCTACCGGAGGGCTATGTGGTGCGTGCGGGGTTTCAGGAAGCCGGCCGTGGCCAGGGCGCCAATCGCTGGGAGTCGGAGAGGGGGCGCAATTTGCTGTTCAGTGTGTTGCTGAGGCCCGATCATATCGCCATCGGGCAACAGTTTTTGATTTCGCAGATGATAGCCCTGGCGATTCTTACTACGCTTCGTCGACTTCTTCCTGAAGAAAAAGATGCATTTACCGTAAAGTGGCCCAACGATATTTACTGGAACGATAAGAAACTGGGAGGAATTCTGATCGAAAATGTAGTGCAGGGAGCGGTTATTAAAGCAAGTATACTAGGGGTTGGGCTGAATATTAATCAAAAGATTTTCTATTCCGATGCTCCCAACCCGGTTTCCTTGCGGCAGATTTCAGGAAGCTGCCACCGGGTGGTCGGTGTGATGAAGGGGATACTTTCAACTCTGTTTGAGAGTTATTCGCTGGATCCGGAAGTGCTTCAGTCCAACTTTGCTGCTTCGCTGTATCGGAAAGAAGGTTTTCATTCGTTTTATTCCGACGAGAAAGGGCGTTTCGAGGCAGCGATTGTTCGGGTTGAGGAAGATGGGCGATTGGTGTTAAAAGAAAAAACCGGAACTGAGTCCGGCTTTTATTTCAAGGAAGTTCAATTCCTCATTTGATATTATTTTATTTCTTCGTAATCGACGTATTCGCCTTCCTGATCCGAAATTACTTTTCCTTTTTTGGAGTTGTTGGTGCTTGCTGCAGCTTGTTCAAAAGGATTGGCTCCCCTGTATCGTTCCTCCTGCTGCCGTTGTCGCGGACCGCGAAACAACATCCTGAGAAATCCGAATACGCCGAATAATACGGCAAATATTAGTACGCCTCCAAAAATGAGCAGGAGTATAAGAAAATGAAACATAATGACGCGTTGTTAATGGTTCGGGGCAAAGGTACAACTTTTCAATGAATTACGTACAGGGGCTTTATACAATTAAGCTCTTTTTGAATTTCGGTACAAGAAATGAATTTTTACAGATTACCACACCTTCACCTGCTGAAAATGATAGTTAAGCAATACGTTATTTCCAGGAACACGATGTGAATTTACACTAATTACCACACCTTCAGTTTGCTTTAATGACTTATTAAAGTAAACTGAAGGTGTAGTATTAAAATGCTGTTTAGTTTACAATTAGTTTACGGATGCCCCGGTCTTTTACCGCAACGATATAAACACCGTTTTCGAGTGGCTTGTTGGGGGCGATTTCCACCCCGCTCAGGGTAAATACACGGTACTCTAAACCACCTTCAACCTGAATTTTACGATCCACCACGGTAATGGTTACATCCTCGCTAAGTTCCTGTATCGAAGTTACCGGTGGTTCGTAGGTGTCGGCGCCATTGGTGAGCCACTTCAGCGAAAATTCAACGAAAGTCATGGTGTAGGCAATCGATCCATCTTCTTCGAAATAAACACCGATATTACCGTTAGGCAGAATGGTGAACGAAGAATAGGCGGATGTTCCGGGGCAGATTGTTTTTTTAGTATTCCAGCTGGTACCTTCGTCGTAGCTAATCCACATGGTGAGGTTGCGACGGTCGGATGCGTTAGGAAGCGTATGCAACAAACGGCTTTTGTTGTACCCATCCTTAACCGAGGTGTAGCGCAGAATATCAGCATCACAGGCATTACCCCAGATTTGTGGCCAGTTGTTTTTGGAGCCCCAGGTAACACCGCCATCCGACGACTTGGCCCACAGGCGGTTACCGCTGGTGCGACTGCTCATAAGGATATCGTCATTGTCGAGTTCCACTACCTTGGCTTCGTCGCCTCCAATAATGGCGCGCTGCGATACTTTCCAGGTAGCACCTTCGTCGTCGGAGTATACTGCATAGTTCTGAAGACCGCTCATGTTCGGTTCACGCACAGCAATTACCACCATAACTCTTCCCGAACGGGTGCAAAGTGCATGTCCTGATCCGAAGAAAGAGCCTTGCCATTTT
Organism: uncultured Paludibacter sp.; assembly: GCA_964559265.1. GTDB lineage: Bacteria > Bacteroidota > Bacteroidia > Bacteroidales > Paludibacteraceae > Paludibacter. Next base: position 43,832 of record CAZLHC010000024.1, read on the forward strand.
GCCCGGACCGGGTCGGCGCATTGTGCTCCAAAAATCAGTGGAGTGATATCGCGGGGTGCAGTCCAGGTGAGCCCGTGGTCGTCGCTGGTTGATATATACGAACGAATAGGGTTTTCAGGAGTGGAACTGAACAGGCCGGGACCGCCAACATACCATGCAATGAGCCGGCCGCTTTTGGCCTTTACCAGGGCAGCATCGCCAAAACCTCTTCCGCCACCGGTGCCTAAGGCTACCGTAACCGGTTTCGACCAGGTAGTACCGCCATCGGTACTTCGGTTGGCTACAATGTCGATATCGCCCGGAAGGTCGCCCGAATTGTACTTCCGCTTGTCGGTAAGTACCACCAACGATCCGTCGGCTGCAGTCACGATGGCCGGGATACGGTAACTTACCGAGTTGTAATCACCGGGTGTAAGAATCTGAACCCGTTTCAGGTATACTATGCTGTGCAGCGGTGTAGTTATGGTGGTCGGACGAGCAACGGTGTCGGTGCCGCTACGGTAACTATAATCGACTGAATGTACACGGGTGTCGATGATGTCGCCTTCCTGTGCCGATTCCGAAATATCTGCCGCAATGTACAACTGAGTAGCTCCCACCGGCAGTTGATAAGGAGTCGCCAGTTCCAGTTTGATGGAACTGCTGGTCGAGGGAGGATTAACTACCTGAACCAACATAGTATGGGTGCCCGGGTTTAAGCGGTTCGACGAGCCGGTATGGTAAAGTTTGATGCTCTTTACAGCTGCGGCCCGGCTGGTTCCGCTGAGGTCGATAGTGACCGATTTTAAAGTAACAGTGCCTACCACACCATCGGTATTGAGGGTAATGTTGGCCAGACCATGATCGGTAGCGCCTATTGAGGTAGTGGTATAGGTGCCCTGGTTGACAACAGCCGACGAAATACGTAGCGGGCGCGTGGTTTCCGAAGCCGGAATTTCTTCCAGTTTCCAGGCCGAAGCCGATCCTGCGGTGTTGGTTGACCAGGTAACTATCATCGATCCGCTTTGCTGTGCATGAAGGTAGGTTTGGCCATCGGCATTGAAAAGGAACTGAGCATCGGTGCCAAGCCAGGTCGATGTAAATGCAACCGGAGTAGCCGAGGTTCCACCGTTACGCGGATTGGCTGCAATGTAAAGCGATGAGGCCATATTCTGAATAGCCATCTTCCCGTTTCCTGCATCGGTGAATTTCCAGAGTTTGTTCGGATCGAGTAATTTGGTTCCAAATAATATCATTGCCCCGGCGGTGCTACCCTGGTTGGTCATCACCTGACCGTTGCTATAGGCCGGACCGGCCGATACTATATAATACCAAACATCGGCATTGGTGGTGCTTAGTTTGATCGTATTACGGGTTGCCAGGAATGTTGTTTTTGCTTCTTCCAGATTCGCAATAGCTGTATTCTTTTCTTCAGTGGTGGCTGTTTCGTTGTTGCTGAGTGCTTTAGCTGCATCAATGGCGGCCCGGTAAGCTGCGCGTGCTGCTGGTGGGTAGGTTCCGGGGTTGGTTCCCTGCGGACTGGCAGCAACTGTTTCTTCGTGTCCCATGATGGCAACGTTTAATAAGTCGCCTGGATCGTAAAGCAGAAGCTGGAACGATGAATTGTCGGCAATCCCCCCATTCCAGTTCATTAGTCCGAAATTATGGGCAGAGGTACCTGCATGCATCCGGAATTGTGCCGAAGTCGAAACCTTCGTATCTTCAACTAAATAATAGTTGATAAATTCGGTATTGTCGGTGGCGTAGCCCGATTTATTGAAGTATACAGCTTTGCCCGGTTTTGCAGTAGCCGTGGTAATAAGTGCATTGTAGGCTACATCGGTGTTGAGATAAACGCCGCCCTGTTTGTTAATGATGGCATATCCATCACCATGAGCAACTATTTTCCAGAGTTGAGCGTCCTTTACCGAGCGTTCTTTGTGAATCACCTGCGTTCCTGTTCCCCTATTTTCGGCAAAGAGAGCCACACTGCTGCTGCCCCGCATTGCTTTTATCCAATACCAGAAATTTTCTTGTTCGTTGCTGATGCGGATAGGGTTTTGCGAATTTTGATAGGCGGTAATGGCATCTTCCAGAGTGAGGCGCGCCGGTTCATCATCGTCGGTAGTCGCATTGTCGCGGGCTGCTTTTGCAAGGGTAATAGCATCCTGCAGTGTTTTGCGGTTGGCCGATGTGTATTGCCCGGGATGCACACCTGCCTTGGTAGAGCTGAGCAGGCTTTGAGCAGTGGCTACGGTTATCCCGAGTGGTGTGGGTAAAATGAAATACCAGGCAATCAGGCTGTTAGCTTGTAACCCGGTGTTGATGCGGTCGCAGAGGTTGTTTTGCCAGGCATTAATGTAACTAAGTGTGCCGTTTCGTAGGCTGTATTGTTTTTCGGCTATGACATTGAAATTGAAGTCGTTGCCGGCAGCAGTTGCTCCAACACTATGCGAACCGGTCATGTACAGGCCGGTAGCTTTGTTTTTCAGCACTTGTACTCCTTCCACCTCAGTAATCTGCCATAAGGCATGATCCTGCGACAGGGCTGTGCTTAGTTTGTTATGTATTATTTTTCCGGCTGCTGCAGGCGAAATCATCACATTGCCGCGAAAATCGCCGGTGAAATTATTAAATGTAAACGATCCGTCGGAGGCCGACTCAATCATGTAATATACAGGGTTGGAGGCTGTCGACACTGCAGGAGCTACTGCTGTTCCGTTGATTTGAGCATGGCTGGTGAAGCCAATGCCTGTTGCAAAAAGGAAAAAGAGAAAAGTGCGGAGAATGTATTTCATGGATGTAAATTTTGAACGGAATCAATGCCGGTTTGAGTTAATTTGAAGTTTCCGGTGAGCAAAGCTCACCGGAAACTTCCGGGTGAAAATTGAAGTTATTTCTTACGGTGAGCTTTGTAGCTGTCCTTTCCTGATGTTAGCCAGTCGAGTGAGAAGGTGATGAACGTCATGGTGTAAACCTCCGATTCATCTTCTTCAAAATAAACTCCCACAGTGCCATCGGGCAAAATACTTACAGAAGAGTAGGCCGAAGTTCCCGGGCATAGTACCTTTTTTACAGGCCAGCTGGTTCCTTCGTCATAACTCATCCATACGGCCAGGTTGCGGCGGGTAGCGTGGTTAGGAAGTGTATGCAGAATGCGGCTTTTGTCGTATCCATCTTTTACCGAGGTATAGCGAATAATATCGGCATCGCAGGCGTTGCCCCATATTTCCTGCCAGCTGTTGCGGCTTCCCCAGCTGTGTCCGCCGTCGGTTGATTTGGCCCAGAGGCGGTTGCCGCGCGTACGACTGCTCATCAGGATATCGCCATTGTCGAGCTCCACCACTTTGGCTTCGTCGCCCTCCACAATCGCACGTTCCGAAACTTTCCAGGTTTCACCCTCATCATCCGAATAAACTGTATAGTTGTGTAGGCCGTTTTTGCCGGGTTCACGCACTGCTACAACTGCCATCACCCGTCCCGAACGCATGCTCAGTCCCTGGCCCGATCCAAAGAACGAGGCCATCCATTTTGAACGAACCGGATCGGCACATTCGGCACCGTAAATCTGTGGAGTGATGTCGCGGGGTGCTGTCCAGGTTAAACCATTGTCGGTGCTGGTCGACATATAATGACGGTTCGGATTTTCGGGAGTCGATTTCCATAAACCGGGACCACCTACATACAAGGCGATGAGTTTGCCGCTATTGGCTTTAATAAGAGCCACATCGCCATAGCCTTTGCCATGACCGGTGCCTTCGGCTACCAGGGCGGGTTTCGACCAGGTGCTTCCACCGTCGGTGCTGCGTTGCACTACCACGTCGATATCTTCAGGTAGATCTACCGAATTGAATTTTCGTTTGTCGGTCATTACTACCAACGAACCATCAGCCGCCGTTACTAACGCGGGAATACGGTAGCTTTTCGATCCGAAATCACCGGGCTTCAGCACCTCCGTGCGCTTCAAAAATACAACACTGTAAAGCGGAGTTTCGGTATTGCGCGGCTGAATGCTTTGTTTGCTGCTGCCTTTGCTCACCTGAACCGACAACACACGGTTGTCGACTATAGCTCCCTCGGCTGCTTTGCCCGAAATGTCGGCTGCCACAAACAGATTGGTGCGACCTTTCGCCAGCACAATCGGTTTTTTTAGTTTCAGTACCACGGCTTTCGAGTTCGAATTCGGAGCCTTTGCTTCTGCAACCAACGCATGGCTTGCTGTTTTCAGGCGGGTTTGTTTCCCGGCATTGTACAGCTTTATTTTTTTTAGTGTTTTAGTATGCGAACTGCCTTCCAGGTCGATGGTAACCGAGTGCAATAGCGTGCCTTCTTCCGAAGTAACTACTTCAACCCGCGCCATTCCGTGGTTGCGATGTCCGATGGCAGTGGTGGTGTACGTTCCCTGATGCACAAGTACGGAGTCGATACCTGTGGAAGAAGCCAATAAGGGTAGTGTTGCTCCTCCAGTCAGTAAGCATAGTAATGCAATCCCGAAGATTTTTTTCATGATAGAAATCGAATGAGTTAGTAATCAAATAAATATTCTGGACGCAAAGATAATAAAATAGTTTATTAATAAAAGCAATGATAATAAAAATATGGATATTTGATGTAAAAGTTGCCAGGGTGTGTCGCTATTTTAAGGATTCTAAACCCCTTGTCGCAAGTTCATAGAACGGGAATTTAGCAAAAAAAATCCGGGAGACTAAAGACAGCCTCCCGGATGATGTTGGTTACAGTAGTTGTAGGGGATCGTTGTTGAAATTCCCTTTCAGCTGAGCCCAATCCTCTGGTTCGCTCATGGGGTCGGCATCCGATGCCAGTTGCAACGAAATGGTAGTGTCTAATTCAACGGAATCTATCTCGGGTTGGATGTATGTCTCTTTTTTCATGATAATTAGTAATGAAGTGTTGTTTTGATGAGTTGGCTGTCGACTTTTACGATGTATACACCTGCACCCGCGATGTTTAGGTAGGTACGACTACCTGAAGCTACAGTGCTGATGAGCTGTTGTCCTATGGCATTGTAAACGATGATCCGGCTTCCTTCGGTGGTGCCATCGATACTGATCCGGCCTTCGGAGGTGGTTACTGTCAGCTTGTTGTTCAGATTTTCACTGCCGGTGGTCATTCCCGGTGCACGAAGTTCAAGACTGAAACGATCGTTAGTAGCCACTTCATCGGAAGTAAAGCTGTAGCTACTATTATTCAGGATGGTTTTTGCGCCGGTCAGATGGTCGGTGAGTACGAGCTCGAGGTCGTTCAGGTTGCTAAGTTCACTGGCTGCCAGGTTAAACTGCCCTGACGCACCCGGACGGAAGCCGAGAGTCATCGGCTGCTGAAGCGGTAGCTGCTGCAGGGTGTTGATGGCAATTTCACGATTGTCAATCAGTGTGTAGATTTCCGGGATAGCCGGGTTGTTGTTGGCCATCTTTTCCGAATCATACCGGTCCATGCCGTCCGATGCCTGAGCGTAACTCATTACGATGGCTTCGTCGGAATTGCTGCCGTTGCCAATAGTGAGGCGAATTACCTGCAGGGCGTTGTTTTGAGGTGCACGAAGCAGGGTGCCGTTGGAGTTGGTAGTGGGGCGGTGACTGCGCGCGGTATTGGTAAAGGTAAGTGGTACCGTGTTAACTACGGGCGAACCACTTGTTCCATCGCGGTCGACCTTCACCCAAAAGGCTTGCATCGGAGGGATGTATTGTGTTATAGCTCCGTTATTACCGTTTCCGGTACCAATAAGTCCGTTCCAGGTGTCGAAGGCCATTTGTCCGCCTCGGGTCCGGGTGCGTATCCAGATGTTTGGTCGGATGTCGGTTAGGCCGCCCATCAGGGTATTCCAGTTGAGGTACGAAGGATAAGGGTTCCCGATCAGATTGAATCCGCGTTTGGCATGGGTAGTTCCCGTGCGGGTCAGGTTGATGCTGATGTCGCCGTTGTTCAGCGTTCCCGGGAAGGTGTGGTACGATGAAGTTCCTGCGAGTTTTACCAGATAACCGGTTCCTTTGGTCAATTCAGTTGTTGTGTTGCTGATTTGTGGATAATTGGCCGTTGCTTCGTCGTAATAGCCGAACAGATTGGAAGCATTGCTTTTAATTGCATTGCTGGTG
>CAZLHC010000025.1:0-29960 GCA_964559265.1 uncultured Paludibacter sp.
AAGATAACTGGAACATCATTCTTTTCTCGTTTTAATTCTTCGTTCTTGTATCTTGTTTCTTGACTCTTGGTTCTTGACTCTTGGTTCTTGGTTCTTGGTTCTTGGTTCTTGACTCTTGGTTCTTGACTCTTGGTTCTTGGTTCTTGGTTCTTGGTTCTTGACTCTTGGTTCTTGGTTCTTGGTTCTTGACTCTTGGTTCTTGACTCTTGGTTCTTGATTCTTGATTCTTGACTCTTGGTTCTTGACTCTTGGTTCTTGATTCTTGGTTCTTGATTCTTGGTTCTTGATTCTAAAATCTAAAAAAATGCATAACTTTAAAAACCTTAACATTTGGAAAATTGGAATTGAATATGTATTGGATATATACAAAATTACCCATACATTTCCGACAAATGAGCAGTTTGGTCTGATATCACAGATTCAAAGAGCAGCAGTTTCAATTCCGGCAAATATTGCAGAAGGATCGGCAAAATCAAGTACCAGGGATTTTTCCCGATTTCTTGAAATGGCAATCGGTTCTTCTTACGAACTGGAAACAGAGTTATTAATTGCTTTCAAATTAGGATATTTGGACGCAGACAAGTACTCTCAACTAAATAATAAACTTTCAGATTTACAAAAAATGATTGTTGGATTTAAAATTAGATTACAAAACCCGCCAAGCTCTTGATTCTTGACTCTTGATTCTTGGCTCTTGATTAAAAAAAATGAAAACAAAAGCAGTTAGACTATATGGTAAAAAGGATCTTCGTCTTGAAGAATTTGAATTACCTAAAATTAAAGAAAATGAGATTTTAGCGAAAGTAGTATCCGATTCGCTGTGTATGTCGTCGTACAAAGCATCGACACAGGCCACCGATCACAAGCGCATTCCGAACGATGTTGCCGATAATCCGATCATTATCGGTCACGAATTTGCCGGTGAACTGGTGGAGGTAGGTGCTAAGTGGGCAACAAAATTTAAAGCTGGTGATAAATTCTCGATACAACCGGCATTGTATTACGAAGAGGGTCCGGTAGGAATTCTTAGTGCACCCGGCTACAGCTACCAGCACATCGGGGGCGATGCCACCTATGTGATCATCCCCAACGAAGTAATGGAAAAAGACTGTCTGCTGGCCTACAGAGGCGAAGGGTATTATCCGGCATCGCTGGCCGAACCGCTCTCGTGCGTAATCGGAGCCATGCATGCCAACTACCACACAACTCCCGGAAGCTACGTTCATAAAATGGAGATCGTACAGGGAGGTAAAATGGCTATTTTAGCCGGTGTAGGGCCGATGGGATTAGCTGCCATCAATTATGTAATACAACGGGAAGATCGCAAACCATCGTTACTGGTGGTGACCGACGTCGATCAGACCCGTCTCGACCGCGCAGCCAGCATCTATCCGGTAGCATTAGCAGCCTCCAAAGGAATCGAGCTGAAATACATCAATACCGGCAAGCTCGAAAATCCGGTTGAAGAACTGAAAGCCATCAGCGGTGGCACCGGCTACGACGATGTATTTGTATTTGCACCCGTGAAACCCGTGGTGGAACAAGGCGATGCTATTCTGGCTTTCGATGGCTGTCTCAACTTCTTTGCCGGTCCCGACAATCCACAATTTAGCGCGATGTTCAACTTCTACAATGTACATTATGCCTACACCCATGTGGTGGGCACCAGTGGAGGCAATACCGACGATATGGTAGAAGCCCTGGCCATGATGAGCAAGGGACTCGACCCGGCCGGTTTGGTAACCCATATTGGTGGATTAGATGCAGTAATAGAAGCCACCAACCATCTTCCTGAAATCCCCGGAGGAAAGAAGCTTATTTACACCCACATCAGCATGCCGCTTACCCCCATCACCGATTTTCGCAAACTTGGAGAATCGAATCCGGTGTTTGCAACCCTGGCCGACATTTGCGACCGGCACAACGGCCTCTGGAGTGTGGAAGCCGAAAGCTATTTATTGAAAGCTCTGGCCTGAGACGAGGATTCTTATCCAGAGTGATTTATATAAAAAAGAGAAGGCTGATGCTTTCTCTTTTTTGTTGCATCGCATTGTTGGATACATTAAATGAACCTGTTTTATTCTACGATTAACAATTCTCCAAATTAATTATTTATCCAATCGAAATACAAATTTTCTCCAGAATTAAAGTATATATTTGTCGCAGAAAATACTTCATCGTATGAAACGAGCATGTAACCATTTCACATCAAAGGTTACGATAATGATGACATGCGAGTTCCATACGACCGTTGAAAAACAAATCATTACCGTATGAAAATATTACTTGTAGAAGATCAACAGGATTTGCTGGACGCATTGGAAACAACCTTATTGGCACAGAATTTTACCTGCGAAACAGCTGTTGATTATCGTTCGGCTTCCGAAAAAATTGTTATATACGACTATGATCTACTGGTAGTCGATATTAACCTGCCCGGAGGCGGAAGCGGATTAGATTTAATTCGTGAAATAAAAAAAACGAATCCAGAAACCGGAATTATTATAATTTCGGCCCGAAATTCAACGACTAATAAAATTGAAGGACTCGAGCTGGGTGCCGATGATTACCTTACTAAGCCCTTCGACCTGGCTGAGCTCACAGCGCGAGTAAAATCGCTTCTACGAAGAAAAAAGTTTTCAGGTAACAACCTGGTTCGATTTGGAAATATTGAGCTGGATACTCAAAATCGGGTGGTGAAAGTTGAAGGAAAATCAATTTTGCTGACACGGAGTGAATTCGATTTGCTAAATTTCTTTTTTGCCAATCCCGACAGAGTAATTGCTCGGGATAGTCTGGCCGAACATATCTGGGGCGATCATATGGATGTAGCCGACTCTTACGACTTTATTTATTCGCACATCAAAAACCTGCGAAAAAAAATTTCAGCAGCTGGTGGATCTGATCTTATAAAAGCAGTATATGGAGTAGGATATAAACTTACGAGCGACCCATCGTAACTAAAAACAGAAATTAACCAACCATGAAATTACTTCACAAAAGCTATTTACAGGCCTCAGTATTATTAATTCCGGCGTTGATAATTGGCACATTATTCTCTTTTCTTATTATCAGGTATATTGTATACGAGGAAACCGACGAATTTCTCACCTACGAGATGCAACGGATTGAGCGCTATCACGAAAAATATAACGATTTACCGGAAGATCACAAAGCTGTAAAAATCATCGAAGACACTCACCCTCACAAAAGTTATTTTCGCGATACTCTTATCCTGGAGCCTGCCGACAACGAACAGGTCCCGCATCGCGAATTGCTTTTCGGGATCGAACACAACAACCGGCATTTTACAGTTGTACTGCGAAATTTATTACCCGGAAGCGACGATCTCATAGAAGGCACAATCCTGATAATGACAGGCATGATGACATTACTGATAATTATTTTCAGTTTAATGGTAGGATGGATATCAAAAAAAACCTGGCAGGCATTTTACGAAACGCTGGATAAACTCACCAACTACCAACTTGGAAATGAATTACCATCCTTTCCCACCACGACCATCAATGAATTTAATTCCCTTCAACACAGCCTAACCGAACTACTCCGGAAATCGGACAACGATTTCCGTCGCACCAGGGAATTCAACGAAAATGCATCGCACGAATTTCAGACTCACCTTTCGGTTATAAGGGCTGAAACCGAATCGCTGATGAATTATTCGCAACTTAACCAACACGATGCTTCATGCCTGGCTACAATTCACCGAAGCACTCTTTCATTGTCACGCGTGCAAAACGCCCTGCTCTTGCTTAGCAAAATTGGAAATCGCGAATACAACCAACCTGTACTCATCAATCTTGTGGTAACAGTAGAGCGCATATTGGAACTTTTCAACGAACAGATTGAACTACGCGGGCTTCAACTTACCCTTGATATGGAACCTACCGAAGTACGAATTGATCCGGGACTGGCCGACATACTGCTTACCAATCTGATAAAAAATGCTATCCGGTATTCTACAAGCAATGGATTTATTCACCTGGAATTGAAGAACAAACAGTTTAGGATTACCAACAGCGGACCCATCCTGAAAACTACTCCTGATGAGTTAATGGAACGCTTTAGTAAAGGTGAAACCGGAAATACGGGAATCGGTCTCGCTATTGTAAAGCAAATATGTGAGTTGTACGGATTTAAATTAACGTATACCATCGAAAATGTACAGAATCATTGCCTTAGTGTATCGTTCTGAATTACTGCTACAGAATTTCTCCAGAATTGCAATTTATCTTTGTACCGTAATCAATTAAATACAAAAAGTTATGAACATGCTACATCGCTTACTTATTGCAGCACTCCTTTTTTCTGCCATTGGAGTAGTATACCCGCAGTACACCGGACCAGGAAGCAAACAAAGAATCCATACGGTAAAAGAACTTAAAGACAACGCATTAAAACTCGACCGACAAGATATTGTGGTGGCATTGCGTGGTTCCATTGTTCAACAGATCGACAACAAAACCTATTTGTTTAAAGATTCGACTGGCAGCATACATGTTGAAATCAAGAAAAAATACCTGCCAACCTTCAAGTTTGACGAAACCACCCTACTGATTATTTACGGGGAAGTCGATTATGATTTATTGGAAGGAACTGAGGTAGAAGTTGAAAGTATTGAACGCGTTGCTATGCAGCGACCATAAAACAGATACCCCTCAACAAAATAAAAAAGTCGAGGATGTTTTTAAAGAAAAACATCCTCGACTTTTTTTTATATCGATTTCTCGTTTGTTATCAGGTATGAACTGCTATTCTTCGCCTTCTGCCTCCAGTTGAATCATGAGGGTCTCTTTCGGAACCCTTTCGCCGGGAGCAACATTGATTTTTTTGATTCGGGCTGTAAAAGGCATCTGAATACGGTTCTGCATCTTCATTGCCTCCAATATCATCAGCAAATCACCTTCCTTCACCACATCGCCTTCCTTTACGGATATCGAAATTACAGTACCCGGAATCAGCGACTGAATTTCGTAAGGATTCGGATTTACCCACTCCTTACGATTCTTGTATTTGTTGGTTAGTTGGGTCTTGTATTTACGGGCGGTTACCGCAAAATCAACCATCTCAAGTTCTTCTTTTTTCTTCATATCAATACGTTTAAAAAGATTACATCAAAATGGTGGAACTCCGTGTTTCTTGTACGGACGATGATCGTCTTTGTTCTTCGAAACTTCCAGCGCATGAAGTACCAACTCGCGGGTCTCTTTCGGTTCAATAACCGCGTCGATATAACCCTTTGAGGCAGCAACATAAGGATTCGCAAATTTTTCGATGTATTCCTGTACCTTTTGCTGACGCATCGCATCCTGATCTTCTGCTTCCATAATCTCCTTCCGGAAGATAATATTGGCAGCTCCTTCAGGTCCCATTACCGCAATTTCTGCTCCCGGCCAGGCAAACATAAAGTCGGCTCCTAAGTGGCGCGAATTCATGGCAATATAACCTCCGCCGTAGGCTTTACGCAAAATAACAGTGATCTTTGGAACAGTGGCTTCGGAATAGGCATAAAGTAATTTTGCTCCGTGACGAATCACACCTGCGTGCTCCTGATCCACTCCAGGCAAGTATCCCGGCATATCTTCCAGGGTCACAATAGGAATATTAAAGGCATCGCAGAAGCGAATAAAACGAGCTGCTTTGTCGGATGCATCGCAATCGAGTACACCGGCAAGATACATAGGCTGGTTGGCTACAAAACCTACCGTCTCACCATTCATACGACCAAAACCAATTACAATATTGGGAGCCCAAAGTTCCTGAACTTCCAGAAATTTTGAATCGTCGCTCAATGCAAATATGATTTCGCGTACGTCATAGGGCTGCTTGGGGTCGGCCGGAATTATATTTTCGATATTCTTCCTGATTCTGGGCTTTTTCGGCTCTATCCGGGCTGCTTTTTCCTGATTGCTATGAGGTAGCAAATTTATTAGCTCTTTAATTTGCTCCAGACATTCCATTTCAGTCTGTGCATAGAAATGCGCATTCCCGGTAATTTCGGCGTGAACACGCGCACCGCCCAGGTCTTCCTGCGAAATTTTTTCACCCAACACCGTTTCAATTACGTTCGGACCGGTAATAAACATCTTCGAGATGTTTTCAACCACAAACACAAAATCGGTCAATGCCGGAGAATATACCGCACCGCCGGCACAAGGTCCGAGGATCACCGAAATCTGAGGAATTACCCCCGATGCCATTGTATTGCGGTAAAAAATTTCACCATAACCGGCCAATGCGCCGATACCTTCCTGAATACGGGCACCACCTGAGTCGTTGATTCCAATGCAGGGCATCTTCATCTTCAGAGCATGATCCATAATCTTGGTGATCTTTCTGGCATGTTTAAGTCCTAAAGAGCCACCCATTACCGTAAAGTCCTGGGCATAAATACATACGGGAGCTCCACTGATGGTTCCCGTTCCGGTAATTACACCGTCGCCGGCCAGCTCTTTGCTGTCCATCCCGAAGTTACGCTCTTCGTGTTCCACGAACATATCGTATTCGTGAAACGAATTCGCATCCAACAAATTCAGAATACGATCACGGGCTGTCATCTTACCCATGGCGACCTGCTTTTCGATGGCTTTCTCACCACCACCCAATTGTACCTGGGCCTTCTTTTGCCGCAATGCGAGAATGTTTTTCTTTAACGTCATAAAAACATCGAATTTAATTAAACGATAAAAAGTGTTTTTGAGTTTGTAAAAATCGCACAAAAATAACACATTTTTTCGACAAATGAGCAAGATTTACCGCCTATCTCTTTCGTTTGAGCAAGTTTTTACGGGCCGACCGAAATGCAGGCGAATTAAAATCGTCGGCTGCCTGATCGAGTACCAGCCAAAATTCGTACAACAAATCTTCATTTCCCTTTACCAGCGCATAAAGCAGCCGCATAGCCTGAGCCTGAACTCCTACCGCTATAGTTGCCTGCATCATCAAATCGTAAAGTCGGTTGATAAGTACAATATCCGGGTCGCCCTCTTGAATCGGTAACGAATTAAGAATGGAAATGCCCAAACGCAGCATTCCGGTATGCGAACTCGTAAGTACCATCTCTTTAATCCGGGCACGTTCGTCAACCGTCCACCAGCCGGGCCAGCGCTGACTCACCTTTTCACAGGCCCATAATGCCCTGAATGCGGCCTTTGGATCGGGATGATTGAACACAACTTCCAACACCTGCGGCCAATGGTCGGGATGCATTGATAAATACAGCAAAAATTCTTCGAGCTGATAACGACCGGGCAAGCGGTGAAATACGTCGGGTATATTCATGACAACACTAAAACAATATTTATTGTAAAAGTAACGAATCGTACTACTAAGCGGAAATACTTATAATTCTCCTTTAAATTTCCGGTACGTAGTAAGCGTATTACGAACATACCGTAGCGTTTCGGCTGCTTTGAATCGACCGTATTTCACTACTTCGTCGTTGTAGTATTCCGGATCGCTCTTCTTTTCTAAAAATGGCTCGACATGCTCATGCCATATATACTTATTTTTACCGTATTTTTCGGCTAAGGCCATGGCATCCAATACATGTGCCGGACCCGAATTATACGATGCCAAAATAAAACAAATCCGCTCTTCTTTATTCTCCACCTTTCGGTACAACAGATTCAAACTTTTGATGTACTGAACCCCTGCTTCGATATTTTTCTCCGGATTAGTAATATTAGCCCTCGACAATCCAAAATTGGCAGCCGTACGGGGCATCAGTTGCATCAGGCCGGATGCTCCTTTCCGCGAAACCTGGGCCGAATCGAAACCGGATTCATGAAAAGCAATCGATGCCAGTAACCTCCAATCCCAACCTATTTCAGCTGAATATTTTTTAAAAAACTCATCGTAAGGTGAAATTGAGCCACGGGGAATACTCATTTTGGTAGATGCAAAATAGGGGTTACGAATAATGTACTTACTGTACAGTTGCGAACGAATAAGCTCTGTTTCATTATCGCTCTCCCATTGCTCTATGGTGTTAGCCAACTCTGTATTCGATTTGTGAATAATCCAACCGTTGCGTTGCGGAAAACCAACCTGCAACCGAATATCCAACCTCCGATTGTGTTCTTTGTATAAACTTACCTTATTCTGATAGGCTATGGTATAATCAATTTTCTTCTTAATAACCTGCTCGATAAGCTCATCACTTCCTACAGTATCCGGTACTTCCACAATACTTATTCCTCCACCCAGCTCACGGTTTAAACTGCGAAGTCGTTGCAGTTGCGGCGAATTTTCGGGCACATGTATCGTTTTACCCCGGAGCTCTTCAATGGAGGTAACCGTATTTACCCCAATCAGTTGCACCAGCACCAGGTACGAATCGGGCTGATAAGCCACAAACTGATACTTCCTTTTAAGCTCCCGGCTTTCGTACATATCATAGGCTATCAGTTCTACCCTGCCTTCATCGAGCCAATCGAGCATTTGCTGCCGGGTTCGTGCCAAATGTATCCGCAGTGGTTTATCGATATGCCGCGCCAATTGCGCCGACAACTCAACATCGTAACCTAATATTTCATCGCGGAAACGAAAATACGACGACGAACCATACATCGTAGCTACATGTAAAGTATCCAACGAAACTACCGGAGGGGTAACTTCATCGGATCCATTATCTTTAACTTCTTGTTGATCAGGCGAACAAGAAATAAGAAGCAGGAATAATCCTAACAGAACGCGAACCTTCATGTGATCATGGCAGGAATACAGTCCGCTAAAATAAGTTAATTATTCCAATTACGAAAATTATTGGTATTTTTTTACAATTTCCTAAAGATGTATCAACAAGGCAGACTCTTCGATCGTCGACTCAACTGAAATCAGGATTGAACCGGATATACTGTCATTGCTCATCATCAGGCAACCGTTTATTACATCCGTTCCGGCACTTCGATACCTAACAGCGCCATTCCCGATTTCACCACCCGGGCTACCGATGCCGACAGCAATAAGCGGAATCCCTTCAGCGCTTCGTTTTCTTCTTTGAGAATCGAAAAATCGTGGTAGAACTGATTATACTCTTTTACCAGATCGTAAATATAGTTGGCAATTACAGCCGGACTAAATTCGTCGCCAGCCTGACGAACCACTGTCGGGAAAGTGCTCAGCAGCTGGATCATGTATTTTTCTTTTTCCGAGATGCTGAGGGTAGTATCTACGGATTGTGGAATCTGAATGCCGGCATCCTCCGCTTTTCGCAGTACCGATTTGATCCGCGCATGGGTATACTGAATAAACGGACCGGTATTGCCATTGAAATCAATCGATTCTTTGGGGTTGAAGGTCATGTTTTTCTTCGGATCTACCTTAAGAATAAAATATTTTAATGCACCCAGACCAACCATTGCTGCAATTTGTTCAACTTCTTCGTCTGAAGAGGTATCCAGTTTGCCCAGTTCACGGGCGGTATCGCGGGCAGTATCCATCATTTCCGACATCAGATCGTCGGCATCCACCACCGTACCTTCGCGGCTTTTCATCTTTCCTTCAGGAAGTTCGACCATACCATACGAGAAATGCACCAAATCGCGGCCCCATTCAAATCCTACCTTATCGAGCAACAGTGCCAGCACCTGAAAATGGTAATTCTGCTCGTTGCCAACCACATACACCATCTTGTTGATGGGATAATCTTCGTAGCGCAATTTGGCAGTACCAATATCCTGAGTCATGTATACCGAAGTTCCGTCGGCCCTGAGCAGCAGTTTCTCATCTAATCCTTCGGGACGTAAATCGGCCCAAACCGAGCCATCCTCACGACGATAGAATACACCCGTTGCCAGCCCCTCTTCCACCTTCGACTTCCCTTCGAGGTAGGTTTGCGATTCGTAATAAATTTTGTCGAAATCGACTCCCATGCGTTTGTAAGTAGCATCGAAACCTTCGTACACCCATCCGTTCATGGTTTCCCATAGCTGATATACTTCCGGATCGTGATTTTCCCAGGCCACCAGCATTTCCTGAGCCTGGCGCATGAGCGGAGCCCGGCGTTTGGCTTCTTCCTCCGGAACCTGCTGTTCCATCAACGCTTTTACTTCTGCCTTATACGCTTTATCGAATTCTACGTAATACTTCCCAACCAGGTGGTCGCCTTTCATGCCCGACGACTGAGGAGTTTCGCCATTACCAAACAGTTTCCAGGCCAGCATCGATTTGCAGATATGAATACCGCGGTCGTTTACAATATTCGTTTTCACCACTTCCCAGCCATTGGCCTTCTGTATTTCAGAGATGGAATAACCCAGCAGATTATTGCGTACGTGTCCTAAATGAAGCGGTTTATTGGTATTGGGCGATGAATATTCAATCATCATCAACTTGCCTTTTCCGGTTTCGTTCTTACCGAACTGAGCATTGGCTGCCAGTGTATTCAGCACTTCCATCCAGTAAGCCATGTTGATGGTTAAGTTCAGAAAACCCTTGATAACGTTGAACGCACTTACCAGCGAAAGTTGAGCGAGCAGGTAATTACCAATTTCTTCACCAATAGCCTCGGGTGCCTTACGGGCCACTTTCACAAAGGGAAAGATCACCACTGTGAGGTCGCCCTCAAATTCTTTTTTGGTTTTTTGGATCTGAAGTTGGGCCTCTGCGGCTTCAAACTGATAAAGCTCAGCAACGGCAGTTTTCACCATGGCCTGGAGCGATGTTTCGATATTCATTGGAAAAACTTTTTTTATTGAGGGTGCAAAGATACAAAAAATCGGCAGGAGCTAAAATAGTTTCGTGTGATACTCCGATTGTTTAATCCTTGCATTGTTGAAGAAGAAATCAGCTTGAGGTTAATTAGTTTCGTGTGATACACCGATTGTTAAATTCTGTTTTTGCAAAAGAAAAAATGAGCGGCAAACGGGGCTCGAACCCGCGACCTTCGGCTTGGGAAGCCAACGCTCTACCGACTGAGCTATTGCCGCAATAATGCAGGTTATTTCACAATTCCTGCAAATCCCATAAATGCCATGGCCAGCAGGCCGGCGGTAAGGAGAGCCGATGGTATTCCTTTCATTCCCTTGGGAAGATTCAGCATATTGAGCTGTTCGCGGATTCCTGCAAAAAGCACCAATGCCAATCCAAAACCAATGGCTGTTGAAATAGCAAATACTACACTGCTTGCTAAATCAAAATCTTTCTGAATCACCATAATAGCTACCCCCAGTACGGCGCAGTTGGTGGTAATAAGCGGCAAGAATACTCCCAGTGCCTGGTAGAGAGCAGGAGAAATCTTCTTCAGAATAATTTCCACCATTTGAACCAGGGCTGCAATAATCAGAATAAAACTGATGGTTTGCAGGTAGGTGATATTGAGCGGTTCGAGTACCGATTTCTGAATAATAAAAGTAAAGATGGTGGCGATGGTTAACACAAACGCCACGGCACCTGCCATTCCCAACGCAGTTTCTACTTTCTTGGAAACACCCAGAAACGGACAAATTCCCAGAAACTGCGACAACACGATGTTGTTAACAAATACGGCGCTGATAAATATTAGTACGTATGTCATAATCTTAAGCTTTTTTCAGTTTGTTGAAGATAGCAATGAGGTAGGCCAGCGCTATAAAGGCGCCCGGTGCCAATACAAACAGCAACATGCCGTAGTTTTCGGGGAAGATGGTAAGGCTGAATACTTTACCGGTACCCAACAACTCGCGCACCGAACCAAGGATAGTCAACGATAAGGTAAAACCGAGACCCATCCCTAAACCATCAAAAAATGATTTTCCTACAGAATTTTTAGCTGCAAAAGCTTCGGCACGGCCCAGTAAAATGCAGTTAACTACAATGAGCGGGATAAATAACCCAAGGCTTTCGTATAAAGCAGGAACATAGGCCTGCATTAGCATTTCGACCAAAGTTACGAAGGTAGCAATAACTACCACAAAAGCAGGGATACGTACTTTATCAGGAATAATGTTTTTTAACAGCGACACTGCCACATTGGATGATACGAGCACGAAAGCGGTAGCCAGCCCCATCCCCATCCCATTGATAGCCGACGAAGTGGTTCCAAGCGTTGGACACATCCCCAACAGAAGCACAAATACAGGATTTTCTTTGATAATGCCATTCAGCATTGTTTTCATTCCGGAATTCTGACTCATATAGTTGTCCTCCTTATTGATTTACGGTTACTGAATCTGTTTTTTCGGTAGCACCACTCGAAGCGTCATAATCCTGCCTATAGGCACTGTAGGCATACCGGATTGTTTCAAGAAATGCCCGAGATGAAATAGTAGCAGCTGTAATAGCATCCACTTCTCCCCCATCTTTACTTACGGTGAGATTGTTAGTCTCGGGATTTTTGCCACGAATGTCCTGATTTCCCTTTTCGGTTTTAAACCAGTCGGCCATTTTAGTACCCAAACCCGGGGTTTCCTTTTGTTCCAGCACCGAATAGTTGACGATGGCACCTTTCGTGTCGAAGCCTACCATCACTTTTATTTCGCCACTGAATCCGTTGCCCGAATACGACTGTACTGCCGCACCCACAAATTCGTCGCCCTTGTAAGCTTTATACATAGCAAAGGGAGCTTCGAACCCTTCGAGAGTAATTAATTCTTCCGCATCGAGACGGTCGAATTCCGGGAGTACTTCTTTGATTGCGTTCTCCTGCTTAGCTTTTTTGGAGGCTGCAATAGGTTCTTTGGTAAGCGAATACACCGAACCAAGCGCCACGGCAGCAAAAATGGTGATGCCTGTAAGCACCAGCACCATATTTTTAAATGTAGATTCTAACTTTGCCATTTCTTCAGATTATGCTTTTTTCGGCTGTTCTCCAAACCGTTTGGGTTTAACATAGAAGTTGATGATGGGTGTGAAACCGTTCATAATCAGGATGGCGAACGAAACGCCTTCGGGATAGGCACCCCAGGTACGGATAATAACGGTGAGTAAACCAATTCCGACGCCATAAATCCACATTCCGCGGAAAGTCATGGGGGACGTTACATAATCGGTAGCCATAAAGATAGCTCCGAGCATGAGTCCGCCCGAAAACAAGTGTACCAGCGGAGAAGCATAGGTCTGAGGATCGACCAGATAGAGAATACCGGTAAACACAGCCACCGTAAGCAGAATACTCACCGGAATATGCCAGGTAATAATTTTGCGGATAAGCATGTAAACCAGCCCGATAAGCAAAGCCAGCGCCGAAACTTCGCCGATGGATCCCGGGATATTTCCGAAAATCATGTCGGAGATGGCTGGCAATGAAGCCGAACCTTCTTTGAGCATACCAAGTACGGTAGCACCGGTTTCGGCATCGAGATAGGTGGTAGCCAGCGGATCAACCACCGGCCAGGTAGTCATATCCACCGGAAACGAAATCAGCAAAAACACACGACCTACCAGAGCCGGATTGAAAGGATTGTTACCCAACCCACCAAAGCTCATTTTTGCCACACCGATAGACACCAGCGCGCCAATAATAATCATCCACAGGGGAAGGTTGGATGGCAGGTTGAAGGCAAGTAATATCCCGGTAACGGCTGCCGAACCATCCAGTATACTAACCGGACCTTTCAGAATGTACTTTTGAATCAGAAATTCGAAAAGTACGCAAGCTGCAACAGCAGTGAGCGTTACGATAAGGGCACCTAACCCAAAGAAATAAAACGAAGCCAACAGCGCGGGAACCATCGCGATAACCACTCCGTACATATTTTTCGACACGGAGTCGCCGCTATGTATATGCGGTGCAGGCGATATAATCAGTTTTTCCATTCTCAGTATTTATTTTGCGGTTCTACTTCTGATAATTCCACCTACGGTCGATTTTCCGAAACGGATATAATCGAGCAGCGGTCGGTTCGACGGGCAGGTAAAGCTGCAACTTCCGCATTCGATACAATCCATGGTGCGGTTGGTTTCCATCTCGGGCCACATATTGCGTTCGCTTTGCGCCATCAGCAGGTAGGGTTCGAGTCCCATAGGACACACTGTAACACATTTGGTACAGCGAATACAGTTTTGAACCGGTTTGCGAATGGATTCGGCATCGCGAAGAAATACTACTCCGGAGCTTCCTTTTGCCATGGGGATGTTGAGATTCATCAGCGAACGCCCCATCATGGGTCCACCACCCACAATCTTACCGGTGCCTTCGGGAACTCCGCCGGCTTCGTCAACCACACTTGAAAGATAAGTCCCAAGCCGAACGCGGTAATTACCCGGATTAGGAGCATCTTTACCGGTGATGGTCATTACTCGTTCCACCATCGGCTTATTTTTCTGTACTGCTTCGTAGATAGCATAGGTGGTAGCCACATTCTGCACCACCGCTCCCACTTCCACCGGAATTCTGCCACTGGGCACCTGGCGACGAATAAGCGCATCGATAAGCTGTTTTTCGCCCCCCTGCGGGTAGCGCACTTTCAGTGCTTCCACTTCAATTCCAGTGTAATTGGCAGCAAGTTTTTTCAGATACTGTATCGCATCCTTCTTATTATTTTCAATTCCGATTATGGCACGGTTCACTTCCAGAGCCTTCATCAAAATGCTAACCCCGATTAAGATCTCCTCGCCGTGCTCCATCATCAGCTGGTGGTCGCAGGTAAGGTACGATTCACACTCCACCGCATTAATAATCAACACTTCCGCTTTTTTACCCGGAGGTGGCATCAACTTCACGTGCGCCGGAAAAGTAGCACCACCCAGTCCTACAATACCAGCCGCCTTAATCTTATCAATAATTTCCTGTTTCGATAGCAGGCATTCCCGTTTAATTTCCGGATTGCGATCGATAGTTTCGAGCCATTCATCGCCATCGACTTCGATAAACACGGCAGGTCGTTTATAGCCCGAAGCATCGAGTTGCACATCAATCTTGACCACTTTCCCCGACACCGATGAGTGCACGTTGGCCGAAATAAATCCACTGGCCTGTCCGATGAGTTGCCCCACTTTCACCAAATCGCCCCGTTTTACCACCGGATCGGATGGAGTACCTATATAATGAGCCAGCGGAATCACCACCTGCTTCGGCAATGCAGCTGCGATAATTTTTTTTCCGGCTGCAAACTTATTTTCCGCCGGGTGAATCCCTCCGATTCTGAAAGTCTTCATTTTATTAGTTGTTAATTATTAATTGTTAATTGTTAATTGGTTGGTGCAACGTTGCAACCTAAACGAAGCGAAACGCCAACTAGTTCCCCTCCTCCACCTTCACCTTCCTCGGCGGAAAATTAATTTCCTTTATGGCACTGGTCGGACAAACTTCCACGCACTTACGGCACAGTTTACAGGCTTCATCGTTAATAAACGCCAGATTATTATTAACAGTAATGGCTTCGTGCGGACAAACCTTAAAGCACTTGGCACACCCAATACAGCCTACATCGCAGGCTTTCTTCGTAATATGTCCCTTATCTTCATTACGACAACCCACATAAATTCGTTTACCTTTCGGTCCTTTCTTACGAAGCTCAATCAACAATTTCGGACAAGCACGAACACAAGCCCCACAAGCTGTACATTTATCATCATCTACCTCCGGTATCATCGTCACAGGATTTACCTTGATAGCATCAAATTCGCACGACAATTCACAATCGCCAAATCCCAAACAGCCCCATGAACAATTCGTTTCACCACTGTAAAGATTATGGGCAATGAAACAATGCTTTACGCCATCGTATTCGTTTAGGCGCGGACGGTGTTCACAGGTACCGTCGCAACGAACAACGGCTACTTTCGGAGCTTGCGCTACTGCTGTTTTACCCAATATGGCTGCCACTTTCGACATGGTATCATTTCCACCCACCGGACAGAAAAGATCGCCCAATTCGTCCGACTTTACGCAGGCATCGGCAAAACCCCGGCAACCCGGGAAACCGCAACCTCCACAGTTGGCTGCCGGTAGTGCCGCCTCTACTTCATCGATACGGGGATCCTCGAACACATGGAACTTCTTGGCTACTACAAATAAAATTATCGCTGCAACTGCACCGATTACACCCAGGGTGAGTAAAGAAATGAGTACTACGTTCATGGTTGTTATAAAAAAACTTAATTAAAACTTCAAAAAGCGGTTAGCTTTTTACCTGAAATTTTAGCTTTGATTTTAATTTACTGTTGAATTGCGATAAAATCAGATAATATGGAACAAGCGTCCCCAATGCGATACCGCCTGAAAGTGCATCATTACTGGTGAACGATTTAAGAATCAATAAGGTAATCAATATCAGCACAAAAGGAATAACAAAAGCCAACAAAACTGCCAGCAACCCCATCGAACTCTGACCATACAAAACCACTGAATCTCCTACCTTGTAGTCGGTGCCATCGGTTTCCACGTCAATCAATTTATCGTCGACATCGGCAGCCGAACAGGCACCCTTTGCATGACAAGAACTACAGGCCGACATCTGAACAATTTGGACCTGTAGGTGTTTTCCATTTACATTCTGAATAATTCCAGAGTGTTCGATAATTTCGCTCATTTTGTAATGTAGAGATTGCAATTTGATCGCAAATGTACTATAAATTTTGTTTTACTACAAGATTGTAGTTTATTTTTTGTACACAAAAAGCACAAAGATGCGCAAGAAGTTTAGTAACTTGCTATCTCTGTGCTTTTTGTGAATACTTTAGTGTAGCTAAAAAAGAACTAATCCACGTTATATCTGCATTTCTTCCGATTGATCAACTACCTTTCAGCAGTAACGACTTAGAATTCCTTTGTTCAATCAATTAGTTCGAAACCTGTATAGGGCACCAATGCAGCAGGCACACGAATTCCTTCGGGGGTCTGATGATTTTCGAGCAGAGCTGCAACAATCCGTGGCAGAGCTAATGCGCTACCATTGAGTGTATGACAAAGTTGTGTCTTTTTGTCGTTGCCTTTAAAGCGACATTTTAATCGGTTAGCCTGGTAATTCTCAAAATTGGATACCGAACTAACTTCCAGCCAGCGCTGTTGAGCAGCCGAATATACTTCAAAATCAAATGTAAGTGCCGAGGTAAAGCTCATATCACCTCCACAAAGTCGAAGAATTCGCCAGGGCAATTCCAGTTTTTCGACCAGCGATTGAACATAATTCACCATATCGGTAAGCGACTCATACGATTTATCGGGATGCTGAATCTGAACAATTTCTACTTTATCGAACTGATGCAGGCGATTGAGGCCACGTACATCTTTTCCATACGAGCCGGCTTCGCGACGAAAACAGGCCGAATAGGCTGTATTTTTGACAGGCAATTCCGATTCGTTGAGAATAACATCGCGGTAGATATTGGTAACAGGTACTTCGGCGGTAGGTATCAGGTACAAATCGTCGGCAGTGGCATGATACATCTGACCTTCCTTATCGGGTAACTGCCCGGTACCATAACCCGATGCAGCGTTCACCACATAAGGAGGCTGTACTTCCAGGTAGCCGGCATCGCGGGCATTATCAAGGAAGAAATTGATAAGAGCCCGTTGCAAGCGCGCACCTTTTCCTTTATAAACAGGAAAACCGGCACCGGTAATTTTCACTCCCAGTTCAAAATCGATGAGGTCGTATTTTTTAGCCAGCTCCCAATGCGGCAATGCGTCGGCTGGCAGCTGTGGTAGCTCTCCACCCGTCCGTTCAACAACATTATCTTCGGCATGACGTCCTGCCGGAACCGATTCGTGTGGTAAATTGGGAATCTGAACCAGTAAATCGTTCAACTTCTGCTCCAACGATGCCTGAAGATCTGTCAGTTCCTGTATCTTCTTCTTCAGTTCAGTAGTCTGTTCCTTAGCAGAAGTAGCTTCGTCGGTTTTACCTTGTTTGATAAGCACACCAATTTCCTTCGATAAGGCATTGGATTGCGCCAGTGCCTGATCGGCTGCGGTCTGTGTTTGTTTTCGCTGTGTATCCAGTTCAATTACCTGTGCAATAATTTCTTCTGCCTTAAAGTTTTTCTTTGCCAATCGGGCAACAACTTCCTGCGGATTTTCAGTAATGTATTTGAGTGTAAGCACCTTTTTTAGTGGTTAGTGGTGAGTGATTAGTGGTGAGTGCGTTAGTGATGAGTGGTGAGTGCGTCCATCAAAAGCAAATTACAAGTAAAAAAAGCTCAAGTCGCCCCCTCTCACCCCTAAAAAAAAGCTCCCGTATTTTACACTACGGTAAAACAACAGGAGCTTTTGTATTAATGAGAAACTACGATTAGTTAGCTTCTGCGATTGGACGTACCGAAACGTATGATTTGTTGTCTTTGCGTTTTCTGAATTCAACCAATCCGTCAACCAGTGCAAACAAGGTATGATCTTTACCAAGACCCATGTTTTCACCCGGATGGTGAACAGTTCCACGTTGACGAACGATGATGTTTCCGGCTTTAGCAAACTGACCGCCGTATATCTTTACTCCGAGTCGCTTACTTTCCGATTCGCGACCGTTCTTCGAGCTACCAACTCCTTTCTTATGTGCCATTTTCTTCTAAATTTTTACCGGTTAATTACGCTACAATTTCTTTAATCTTCAATTCAGTGAAGTCCTGACGGTGACCGTTGCGTTTGCGGTATCCTTTGCGTCGTTTTTTGTGGAAAACGATTACTTTTTCGCCACGAACGTGCGATAATACTTCACATACTACTTTCGCTCCTTCAACAACCGGCGCACCTACGGTGATGGCTCCATCGTTATCTACGAGCAATACTTTTTCAAACTCGACTTCCGAGCCTTGCGCAGCCTCTTCCATACGGTGAACATACAGTCGTTTTCCGGGTTCGGCTTTGAACTGCTGGCCTAAGATTTCTACAATTACGTACATTATCTAATTGATTTTTAATTACATCGGGAAGGTGAGTTGCCTACCGGCAGTGCTGCTTTCAATACCCTCTTCGAAACGGACTGCAAAGATAGAAAAAGTTTTCGAAAAATACAACAACGTCTTAATGGTTAATTTTAAATTGTTAATTATAAATTATTTGTGAGAAGGCCACTAATCACGAACCACTAATCTTTGGTATTGTGATGTCGTTCCCATCTCTTTCGGCCTGGTAATGTGGCGACATGATCTCAATTCCCCGTTCGGCAAATACATCCTGTATATGCTGGTGTAACTCCGAATAGATCGGAGCAACTGCTCCGGCTTCGGCTGAGTAAACGTTCAACTGATAGGCTACATAAAAATCATCCAGACTGGTTTGTAATACAAATGCTGGTTTATCGGTAATTAAATTGTGGGTGCGACTGGCCGACTCAATCAATGCAGCGTGTACATCGCGCCAGGGAACATCGTACCCAATTGTAACTGTGGTATGCAAAATTAAACCGTCGGTCGTGGCTACAGCCGAATAATTGGTTGTATTACCCGATAAAACAGCTGAATTGGGAATGGTAATCTCTTCGTTTTTAAGGGTTTTAAGGCGGGTGACCAATAATGTTTTCTCGATTACAACTCCGGTAACATCGCCGATTTTAATACGGTCACCATCTTTAAAGGGTCGCATATAGGTTATTACCAATCCTGCGACGATGTTTGATATAGCCGATGAGGAACCCAACGACACCAATAAACCTAAAAATACCGATACTCCCTGGAAAATTCCCGAATCAGAGCCGGGCAGGTAGGGAAAAACAATAATAAACATGAAGGCATAGAGCAGAAACTTAACTATACTGAAAGTAGGTACTGCCCAATCTTCGTGAAATCCTGCAATTTGTAATTTACCGGAGTCGACTTCATCAAAAATGTATTTAACAAATCGAATCAGGTACTTAAACACAAACACAATGACAATAATTGTAAAGAAATTCGGCAAATAATCCCAAACCGACTTCATAATGCCGCTGAAAGGTTTCCAGACAAATCCGAATAATGTATCGGCCCAACCCCGTGTAAAGGGAAAAATACTGAATACCAATGGTAATAAAAGATATACCAACAATACAACAATGAACCACTTAAAAATCTTCAAAAACCATGAAATCACCACTAATTCCTGATCGGCAGTCAGAAAAGTATAATCTTTATACGATAAGTTCTTCAGTAGTTTTTCTTTATTAGAAGCGATCTTAGCTTCTACCCAGATATGACCTTTCATAATCATCCGGATCAGAAAGTAGATTCCTCCCAAAACCAGCAGCACCAATCCTGCCCGAATCAGGGTCTTTAGTAATCCACGATCGTCGCGGGCCTTTACAAACGATTCCTTAATTTTGTTTACATATTGTCCGGCTAAATCAACATTGGTTACCCCTGCCATTTCAGCATCTTTTTCGGACACACTCATAATAACCGTTTCGCCACAGATAATGTCCATATAATGTCCATTTGCCTGAAGCTCAAAACTTTCAGCCGTCACGTAGTCATTATCGAACACCTTATGCAAGCGCGCTGAGATATTAATAGCCCGCTCCTCAGGTGCAAGCGAAGCAAGCCGGCTGTAAACATAAAACAGCGTATCGGAAAACAAATGCACAGGATACCCCCTTTCTGTAACAATCTCACCTGGCTGATTATCGGCAGGCTGAACAGCATTCTGAGCCACACCAGGAATATAACAACCCATTGTCAGCAAGGCTATAAGTGCCATTTTGGTAAATGTCCCTACAAAACAGAATCGTTCTGTTGCGCGGCTTTCATCGTTTTTAAATGCTTTCATACGGTAATAATTGTTTTTTAAACTGATAAAAGCAATGAAGCTTTCTGAAGTCTGAAGCAACATTCTAGGTGCCTATAGCAGCCATTCAACCTGAATTTTCATGCGAAAATAACCAAATTCCCCGAAAAACCATCGCAAACGCGAAAGTTTTGTGACGAACATCTGAATAGCGTATTTTTTTAGTGCTTTAATTCCTGAAGCAAAGCCTGAACCGCCTCCGGAATCGAACAACTGGTTTGTAGCGATTTTATAAATGCTGACCCAACAATTGCTCCCGAGGAATATTTGTTTACCATATCTACTGTTGATTTATTGGAAACCCCAAAACCAATCAACCGGGGATTTTTGAGCTTCATAGCCTCAATTCGCTTAAAATACGCTTCACGACTATCGAACGATTGCTGAGTACCTGTAACCGCTGCCGACGAAACCATGTAGATAAATCCATCAGTTTGCTCATCAATGATGCGAATTCGTTCTTCTGATGTTTCCGGAGTAATTAAAAAGATAAACTTTAATCCGGCTTCTTCAGCAATTGACTTGTATTCCGATAAATAATCATCCATTGGCAGATCCGGAATGATCATTCCATCCACTCCTACCCTTCGGCACTCGTTGCAAAAATCACGAAATCCGAATTGAAGTATTGGATTTAAATAACCCATCATTACTAATGGAATTTTTATTGTATTACGAAGATCGCTTAATTGCCCGAACAGTACCCGCAGGTTCATACCGTTTTGAAGTGCCTGATGTCCTGATTCCTGTATTACAATCCCATCGGCCATTGGGTCGGAAAACGGGATGCCAATTTCAACCAGGTCGACCCCGTTGGATTGTAATGCTTCGAGCACAGGAAGTGTGTCGTTCAGTTGAGGAAAACCGGCCGTAAAGTACATCGACAATATCCCGGATGGCTTATTTATAAACAGTTGATTTATTCGATTCATATATGTTTGATAATTAATGTAATATGTTTGTTTGTTTTTTAGAATCAAGAGTCTGGAATCAAGAGTCTGGAGCCAGGAATCTGTTCATGGTTACTAATTATTTTGAGTGTTCAATACAATAGTTAGTGTTCGCTTCATTTAAATATAAAAGATAGCTGTTGAAGGAAACTATCTATAAGAGCTACATTTTTAAACCCTTTATCGATTTCAAACCGACTGTTCAGATCGAGTCCCGCCCACAACGGATGCCGGATCAAACCAACAGCATCAACATCTTCGGCACAAATACCACCACTCAACAGAAATGGTATTTCGGCATCATAGTCTGCAAGCAGCTGCCAGTTAAACTTCTGACCCGAACCTCCGTGAGCCTCTGTCTTTGTATCTAAAACGATTAAATCGACACATCCTTCGTACTGCCGGGCCAATTGTAAATCGCCGGAATCAGCCACCGGAATAGCTTTCAAAACTTTAAGACCCAACGCTTTCAACCGGGCACAAACCTCCGGACTTTCCTGCCCATGAAGTTGCACTCCCTTCAATCCAAACTGGTTAACTTTCTCGAGAATTACGGCTTCTTGTTCATCAACAAAAACTCCTATCGTGCAGATAGCATCTAATTCTTCTGCCGGAAAGCCAACAGAAGACGGCACATACCGGGGTGAAGGTGGATAAAAGATTAATCCCAGATAATCCGGCTGTAAAGCAGCTACTTCGAGGATATTATCCCGATCGCGCATACCACATATTTTTATTTGCAACTGCATAATATTAAAGTAAAATAAAAACTCAAAACGAGCTCATTAGTCGAGCGAAACGCCCGGTTAGTGAAGCGAAGCGAAACGCTCACTAGTAGAGCGAAGCGAAACGCTCCAACGCCGCTGCCGGATCCTTTTCTTTCATAAAATTCTCGCCCATTAAAAATCCACGGAAACCATGTCCCATCAACAACTTCACGGTAGCTACATCCGAAATGCCACTTTCGCTCACCTTCACAAAACGATCGGGAATCAGTGAAGCCAACTCTACCGATAGTTCAGTCGAAACCTCAAAAGTTTTTAGGTTACGGTTATTAACCCCTACCATATCAACTTCGTCACAAATATGGTCCAGTTCCTCCCGGGTATGAACTTCAAGCAACACTTCCAACCCCAATTCTTTCGCCTTTGAGGCTAATTGCTTACATTCCGAAGGAGATAAAGCTGCTGCAATAAGCAAAATCACATCAGCCCCTATCGATTTAGCTTCATATAACTGGTATTCGTCGATCATAAAATCTTTTCGGAGAATAGGACATCTCACATGCGGACGGGCCGAAGTTAGCTCCTGTTGCACACCTCCGAAATATTTCGAATCGGTAAGAATCGAAATTCCGGCCGCCCCTGCCTCACTGTAGCCCGAAGTAACTTCCACCACATCGGCATCTTCATAAATCCATCCTTTCGAAGGCGATTTTCGCTTAAATTCGGCAATAATACCGGGCGCTTCGAGCAAACGGCTTTTCAGCGATAAGCAAGGTCGTTGAAAATAGGGCGAAGACTGCAGGTCGGCAAGGCTAATAAGCTTTTTGCTTGCCTCCACTTCTTCCCGCTTATCGGCAATTATTTGATCTAATATAGTCATTTTAATTATCAATTGTTAATTGTTAATTGTTAATTTAGGGCAGAGGTTCAATATTCCGTTTATGAAAGCATCATCCATTTCATTGATAACATTCCAGAAATTTGGTGAATGACTCTTTGGCAGCACCCGATTCAATAGAACGTAAAGCTTCTTCCTTACAGATATCCAACGACTTATCGGCCTTTAAAGTTTGAATAGCAACAGCAGCATTTGCCAACACAGCATTTCGTTGAGCAATCGTGGCTTTATTATCAAGCACTTTCATAAAAATACCGGCAGCCTCTTCAATGGTAGTTCCGCCATACAAATCCTGTTGCCGGATTTTAGGATATCCAAACTGCTCAGGTTGGTATATTTTTTCTCCACCCTGGTTTACAACAATAGTAGCATCGGTAAGCGAAATCTCATCGTAGCCATCGAGACTATGAACAATTGAATATCGGATTCCTAATTGTTGATAGATATACGTGTAGAGTCGCAACATCTTCAGATTGTAGACTCCGAGGCATTGCGACTGTGGTTGGGCCGGACTGATGAGTGGTCCGAGCAAATTAAAAAAGGTGCGTACCCCCAGGCTTTTTCGGACCGGTGCCACATTTTTCATGGCCGGATTAAAAATGGGAGCATGCAGGTAAGCAAATCCCGAAGCATCGAGCGATTGCTTCAACACCGTTTCGTCGGTAGTAAATTTTGCCCCGTAAAACTCCAACACATTCGACGATCCGCTTACCGAAGTTGCTGCGTAATTGCCGTGCTTTACCACCTGATACCCCGCACCCGCCACAGCAAAACAAGCTGCCGTAGAGATGTTAAACGTATTTTTCTCATCCCCGCCGGTACCAACAATATCCAAAATATCAAAGTCCGAGAAATCAGGTTTTATAGCCATCGAGAGTAACGCTTCCCTGAAACCAAGGATTTCATCAAGCTCTATACTCCGCATCAGATACACCGAGATAAAGGCTGCTATTTGCGATTCGTTGTATTCGCCTTTCGCCATTTTACTCATCACCTCATGCGCTTCATCACGTGTAAGCGACTGATGATCAAACAATCTGTTTAAAATCGCTCTCATTTTTAATTATTAATTGTTAATTGTCAATTGTTAAATATGAAGAATGTACGCACACACCTACTAATCACTAACCATTAATCAAAAGCCATTGTTCAAGCATTTTTTCTCCCAGTGGAGTTAATACCGACTCCGGATGAAACTGTACCCCGCGCACATCGTAGGTTTTATGAGCAAGCGCCATAATCATTCCAGTATCGTCAACAGCCGTAACAGTCAGTTCGGCCGGTAGCGTCGAGGCATCGACCACCCATGAATGATAACGGCCCACTTCAATAGAGGAAGGCAAGCCGTTGAACAATACGTCGGGTTGAACAACCTGCACCATGGAATTAATACCATGAAACACTTCCGGAAGATTAAGCAACGACCCTCCAAAAGCTTCGGCAATAGCCTGTTGACCCAGGCACACACCTAATATACTTTTTGTAGGAGCATACCTGCGGATAACATCCAACAGGATACCCGATTCGGAAGGCACCCCTGGCCCGGGCGACAACACTATTTTATCGAATCTATCCACATCCTCAATCGAAATTTGGTCGTTTCGATGAACCTCCAAATCTGTAACTCCTAACTTTTTCAGTGCATGCACTAAATTATAAGTAAACGAATCGTAATTATCAAAAACCAGTACTTTCATGTGTAAATAATTGTTTTTAAAAGGTCACATGGAACTCGCATGTCAGTTTTTCATTCACTTTGGTGATTGCCTTCAATCATGCTCGTTTCATATTTTTTTGAATAAAGAATAAAGAACCTGGAATCAAGATGTTTTTGCTATCTAACTATCCTAACGCCCCGTTAGTGGAGCGAAGCGAAACATCCCGTTAGTGGAGCGAAGCGAAACACCCCGTTAGTGGAGCGAAGCGAAACATCCCGTTAGTGGAGCGAAGCGAAACGCCCCGTTAGCGTAGTGCGAAGCACGAAGCGCTCATCGCCTTCTTCAACGCCGCCAACTTATTATTCACTTCCTGCAACTCGCTCTCTTCGTCCGATTTAGCTACAACTCCCGCACCTGCCTGGTAATAAAGCGTGTTATTTTTACTCACAAAAGAGCGAATGGTTATTGCCTGATTAAATGACCCATCAAAACCAATATATCCCAAACAACCTCCATACGGCCCGCGATCATGTGGCTCTATCTCATCAATAAGCTGCATAGCGCGAATCTTCGGCGCTCCCGACAAGGTACCCGCCGGAAAGGTATCGGCAAATAACTTAATAACTTTTGTGTCGGGCTGAAGTTTGCCGCTTACCGACGACACCAGGTGCAATACATGCGAATAATATTGTACTTCACGAAACACATCAACCGTCACCTCTTCCGTATTGCGACTTAAATCGTTCCTTGCCAAATCAACCAACATCACATGTTCGGCATTTTCTTTTTTATCTTTACTTAGTTTTTCGGCCAAAGCCAGGTCCTTTTCATCATCTCCGGTACGGTGAAATGTACCTGCAATCGGTTTAATATAAGCCCTCTGTTTTCGACCATCCACTACCAAATGCGCTTCGGGCGATGAGCCAAAGATACGGAATTGTCCGAAATTAAAGTAAAATAAATACGGCGAAGGATTCACCGATCGCAGGGTGCGATATAACATAAAATCGTCGCCGGTGAATGCTTGCGAAAATCGCCTCGAAAGCACAATCTGAAACACATTGCCCCGAAAACATTCTTCTTTACCCTTTCGTACCATCGCTCGATATTGTTCATCGGTAACATCCGACTGCTCCTCTCCTACGGTCTGAAATGGATACAACGCTATATTATTGTTCAGCAATATCTTTTCTATGGCTGGAATATTCGTACTCTCTCCTTCCAGCAAATTTTCGAGAATTGTCATTTCGTTATTGAAATGATTGATGGCAATGATGTACCTGAACAGCACATAATGCAACCCGGGCATGGAACCAGGTACAGTTTCGCGGGCCGACAACTTTACATCTTCAAAATACTGAACTGCTTCGTAGGATGTATAACCCAACAATCCGTTGATGATGCCCGGCTTATCCACCTTACTTTCGATAGTAAACGATTTCAGAAACGCATCAAACCGGTTGGCAACCGTCATTTTATCGGTCACCGGTATTTCCTGCTGACGACCATCGGGATATTCCTCGGTAATTATAAACCGATTGACCGAAATTCCTCCAATCGGATAAAATCCTATATAGGAATAACTATTTTCAGTACCATGATAATCGGAACTTTCCAATAATACGGAATTAGTATATAAATCCCTTATTTTAAGATAGATACCCACCGGAGTTTGCATGTCGGCCAGCATCGATTTTGTATTTACATGTAATTTCATATTGAATTCAGTGATTAGTGATTAGTGGTTAGTTAATTTGCTAATCACTAACAATTAACAATTAATAATTAACAATTAATCAGTATATTCATGTCTTTATCTCCTCGCCCCGATACAGTTAGTACGAGTAGATCGTCTTTTCCAAACGATTCTTTCTTGAGCACTGCCAACGCATGGGCCGATTCAATGGCCGGAATAATGCCCTCCAGGCGTGTGAGTTCAAATGCTGCAGCCATTGCTTCATCGTCGGTAATAGCATACACCGACGCCCTTCCGGATTGGTAAAAATGGGCGTGGGCCGGTCCAACACCCGGGTAATCGAGTCCGGCAGAAATCGAATACGGTTCAGTGATTTGTCCATCGGCATCCTGCATCAACAAGGTTTTAAAGCCATGAATAATCCCGGGTGTTCCTACGTGCATTGTTGCAGCAGTCTCGCCGGTATCCACCCCTTTTCCTCCTGCTTCTGCCGAAATAATCTTTACCCGTTCGTCATCAATATAATGAAAGTAAGTTCCCATGGCATTGCTTCCGCCTCCAACGCAGGCAATCAGCACATCGGGGTACGAACGACCGGTCTGTTCTTTCAGTTGCCATTTAATTTCTTCACTGATAACCGATTGAAAATAAGCCACCATTTCAGGATAAGGATGAGGCCCAACTGTAGATCCAATGATATAAAATGTATCGGGATTAGAGCACCAGTAACGGATCGCATCGTTCGTAGCATCTTTCAGGGTCATATTACCACTGGTAACCGGTTCGACCCGGGCACCGAGCATCCGCATTTTTTGCACGTTCAGGAACTGGCGCTCTACGTCGGTTTTCCCCATAAACACTACACATTCCAGTCCCATAAGTGCACAGGCAGTCGCAGTGGCTACTCCGTGCTGACCCGCACCCGTTTCTGCAATAATTCGGGTCTTTCCCATTCGTTTGGCCAACAAAATCTGTCCCAGCGCATTATTTATTTTATGCGAACCGGTATGATTTAAATCTTCCCGCTTCAGGTAAATGTGCGTACCATAGGCCTGCGATAATCGATTGGCATAGTATAATGGCGACGGCCGCCCTACATACTGCTTAAGCAAATAGACATACTCCTTCTTGAAGGAGTCATCCTCACGTGCCTCGTAAAAAGCCTTTTTCAAACTCTCTACATTTCCATGTAAAATTTCCGGGATATAGGCACCTCCAAATGCCCCGTAAAACCCCTTTTCATCTGGCTGATTATTCATATAATTTAATTTTTTATCCACACTAACCACTAATCACAAATCACTAAAAAAGGGCCTGTCGTGAGTTCCGACAAGCCCTTTTTTATCTTTTATAATCGCTTAAATAGACAATAGCTGCATCACCCACAAAAATTACTTTGCAAGTGCCACCACCAATTGTTAGCTGTACGATTAACTTTCATATTCATTATTTTTCGGGGTCAAAGATAAGAATGTATTTTTATTCCCGCAATATTTCTGCGAAATTATTTGCAAAAATAAATATAAAAGAGTTCTTCATCAACCTGATCGATCCAATGACGGGCATTCAGACTGGCTGCTTTTTCGATAAGCGGTGCCGGAAGGAAAGGAGCTATCATCGAGTAAATCTCGCCTTCCTTTAATGCCTTAACATCAGCGAGTACCTGATTAACAGGATGTTCGCCTGCTTCCAGCATATCGCGCACATCGAAGGTGCGCACCACTTTATCCTCATCAAACCATGCCGGCTTTACCGTTACAAAGCCTGTATCCTGTATATCTTCCATATTTTCTTGTCCTACTGCTTTACGAAGTATGTTAATTAATTCTTCTGTCTTAATATTACCAATCGGCGCTGCCTGCTGCAAAGTGGTTATTTTTGCTACCGTGTTGCGAAGAACCGGATTCTTCAGCTTTTTAAAAGTAGGTATCGTATCAATCAGCAGCTCCTCGAGCTCCGGATAGGCTGCCAACAGGTCGTAAACCTTTGTCTTCGGGGTGATAATCAGTTTTGTTTCCATCTTATTTTGAATACGATAAAATGCGTTGTTCTCCTTCTAAATCCCGGTAAACGGTCACATCGTGCGACATCTCCAGCGTTCCCAGGTATTCTCCTTTGTCGTTGCGAAGAGCAAAATATTCAATATGAATCATTTTTCCTTTCATATTGATCCAAAAGGGTGCACGGGTAGCTTTTCCGGTCCTGAAATCATCGATTATTTTATCGACAATATGAGCACTGGCAGGTGGGTGACACAAGCGTACATCACGATTCAGAATAGCCCGGTTGCGCTGGAAAATCCGTTCGCTTCCCTGCGAAAAATATTTCACCTTGTCGTCTTTATCTACAAAGGTCATATCTACCGGCAGGGTATTCAGTATAGCCATCAATTCTTCGGCGGTAAATCCGCCGCTGGGCAACTGTATATGATCACCGTTTTTGTTGAGCTCTTCCAATACACTTCCGGTCACCCATTCCGGGCGCCAGTCGGTGGGAGGATCGTACAAACAAAATCCGATTTCGATCGATTGTTTAGCAATCTCATACCACTCGGCCTCGGTGAGTTTATCCATCGACATGGGGAACAAAATCTCCGATTCCTTGGTGCCCATTTCCACCACCTGACGAATGGCTGGCAATAACACCATATCGGCAGTAGCCATTAGCTCCTCACGACTAACAGACTCAACCTGAAGCACTTCGATAGAGCCTTTAATCAAACCACGAATTTCGTCATGTTTGCCCCACATTACTTTGGGTGGTCCAGTTATTCCTTCTTTTTCAAGGTACGGAAAGATGAGGTATTCTTTGCGCTGATACAGTTTGTCGACATCATATAAATTATTGTACATCCCGCGCAGTTGCAATACTTTTGAAGCCAAATCCACCTTTGGATCGTCGGCAATTTCCGAAATTACATCGTAAATACGCGAACAAAGTACTTTCAACTCTTTATTTTCGTTGAGCATCACATCTACCGGATGACCGGGAGGGATATTCATCGCAGCTGATAAATCGACACGGCCCTCGAGTACTGCCGAGTGAGCATCACACAAATCGAGCACTTCTTGTTCCGGTAAACCTTCGCTGATAAGTTCTTGTTCCACTTCCACTACTTCACCATAGGGAATCTGACTCAGACTCACCAGCAGCTCATTCCGCACTGCTTCCTGACTTTCGCCGTGATGTAGCTTGAGAATCAGCTCTTTTAACTTTCTTTTTCGTTCAATCGAATTATTAATAAGTTCACTCATATTGGGGTATATTTAATTGCTACAAAGATATAGCATTTAATTCAAATAGAAAATACCTAATAGTAGTGATTAGTGGTTGGTAGTTGGTAGTTAGTAGTTAGTAGTTAGTAGTTAGTAGTTAGTGGGGGGTGTCAAAATTCA
>CAZLHC010000025.1:30060-47007 GCA_964559265.1 uncultured Paludibacter sp.
GTAGTTAGTAGTTAGTAGTTAGTAGTTAGTAGTTAGTGGGGGGTGTCAAAATTCACCCCACTCACCACTGACCACTCACAATAAGTCCTCTTGCCGGTTTTACGGGTAATTCAACAGTTGTGCCCGGAGTGTTCTCAATTCCGGCCGGTTTCATCATCATCGGAGCACCCGTGATACGTGCCAGGGCTGTTGCCAATAATTCTTCATCTGTATCGCCCAATTGGTGAGTAATATCATCATCCACTTCATAATCGGGGACAAAGCCGGTGCTGAAATCGCTTTTGCGATCTTTATTGAAGTATTTCAGTACGATAGGCATGAAAGCATACTTGTTATTCGGATTCTCATCGTCATTTACCACCACCGAACCTACGTTTTTACCATAAGTTACATCACCTATCAACACACAGGGAAGGTATGGCTTCAATCCGTTAATCACCATTTCACTGGCCGATGCCGTTGAATTTCCTGTCAGAAAGTAAATACGCTGAAGTCTGGCCCCGAGCGAATGAACAGGCACTTGCGATTTTCCGGTATTTATAGAGGTAGTGAAATATTCTTCAAAGGGATTATCGCTGTACTTCTTTTTATATTCAGCACTACTAAAATAATCGGTAAGATTTTTATTATATTCGGTATACGAAAAAATCTTACCGGCATCGAGCCCGGGCACCAGCATACTTCCCAGGTGAATAGCCGACGTCATCATGCCTCCGCTGTTGTAACGAAGGTCGACAATTAATTCCGTCACTCCCTTCGAAACAAATTCGCCCATTACAGAATTAAGCTCCAGATCGTAACTAAAACTTTTATCACCCGGGTCTCCGGTAAAGAAATTATACACTAAATAGCCAATTTTTTGGGTTCCAATGGTGTACACCGTGTCGAGATAGATTGGATTCTCGACGTAATTAGTCGACTTTGACAGCGTTTTTTCTTCTGTATTAACATAGCTCCCGTTCGAATATACGGCAAAACCCAGTTTAACAGTGGTAGTCTGATCGGCAAAAGAGCTCAACAGTTGCTGATAATTTGCCAGCGTTATTGGAGTTCCGTTGATTCGATTGATAATATCACCACGTTTTATTCCGGAAATACGGGCAGCGGTATTCGGCTTTGAATACGTTACCACACAAATCACTTTTTCGCTGGTATTGCTCTCCAGAAACAATTTATAGTCGAATCCGATTTCGGCAGGACTCACCCCTGCAAGTCGGTTGATAAGGGCATCGTAATCGTCGAATATTGCCGAAAAGCGATCCTCATGATGAAGCAGGGTCTCGAAATATTCTTCGGGATGGTTGTAATTCTTTTTAAATGCAGGCAGATCTTTGTTCCAATAATATAGTCCTTCCATATTGACATATATCCACTCATTAACATAAGCATTCAAACTTTTTTCATCGCTTATTTTCTCTTCACACGAAACAAGCGATACAAGTAATAACAGAAAAAACAGCTTTTTGATCATATTATCTTGATTTAGAGTATTTTAAAATTCGAGATGACAAACCGGTGCCGGAACAGGAATTCTGAAACCTGTATCTTTCAGGGTTCCTTTTCGGGAATCACGTTGAAAAACAACAATTTCGTTGCTACGTTGGTTACCAACAAAGATATAGTTACCATCGCGGGTAATCATGAAGTTACGGGGTGCATCTCCCAGGGTGCTGTATTGTGCAACAAATTCAAGGGTGGAAGGGGTATTGACAGAAAAAACGGTAATATCATTATAATCAATACGATTGCTAGCGTACAAGAATTTCCCATCGGGCGAAAGGTGTATGTCGGCTGCTCCCGAATTTCCGGGTTTAATAACAACCGAAGCTGAACCCTTCAGCGACAAGCGCTCGTTTTCGAAATGCACGATACTGATGGTTCCGGTCATCTCCTGAAGTACATACAGAGTCATTCTGTCATTATTAAAGGCAAGATGCCGTGGTCCACCGCCACGTTCCATCATCAGACTATCCACCGGAATTAGGGGGGCAGCTTCATTTTCAACATCATACCTATACACATAAACCAGATCATTTCCAAGATTATTGCTAAAAAGATACGTGCCCGTAGCATCAAAAATCACCTGGTGAGCATGTGGCCCTTTTTGCCGATCCGGATTAATACTACCACCCTGATGCTGAATATTTTGCACCATTTGGTTTAGCGACCCATCGGGATGCAACGAAAAAACATTCAGATTCCCGGTGCTGTAATTGGCAATAATCACATGCTTTTCGGAGGCCGTTACCGAACACGAGCCACTTCCATTGGCCTTCAGCGAATTAAGCACTTGTAATGTTCCTGTGGCGGGATTCATTCGGAAAGCATGTACCGAACCGGCACCACTTCCCTCACCCACGGAATAAACCAGGCGTTCGGTGGGCTGCTGCGATACAACCGACGGGTGTTGAAATGCTAAAAAACTTGGATTTTCAACACTACTTTCGGTCGATAGAATGGAAAATTTTTTTTCGGCCGGATTCGCCTTCAGCGTATAGATTCCTTTACTATCGGTGTTTTTGGTATACGTCCCCACCAATAATTGATATTCTTTGTTTGATGCACAAGCAGTGAGCATAAGCATGGTAATAAACAGGGTTAATAGTCTCATGGCGGTGTGTTTTTTTAAATTAAGTAATGGTATTTAATTGGCAGAAATTTCAGCCGCTGTTTATTGCTCAAAATAATTCAGGTGAAATTCGGTACCATCAAAGGCCCCATACGAAAACAAACGGATAAAATCACCCAGAATAATCATTTCAGCGTTGTATTTCAGCCGAAGTTTCAAGTCGATATGACGATGTCCGAACACCAGAAAATCTACCTTTTCTTTTTCAACAAATTCCTTGGCGTAAACTATAAGGCGTTCGTTTTCTTCTCCTTTAAACTCTTCCGACTTCATGTGCAGCCGGTTGTGGCGCGACCAGGCAAAGCCGAGGTTTTGTCCGATATAGGGTGGCAGCAATGCAAACGTATTCTGCGCAAACTTGCTGTGAAAAATTTTACGAAGAATACTAAATCCGGTATCACCGGTCGATAGCCCATCGCCATGCGCCAGGTAAAATTGCTTACCATACAACTCCACCCGTTCGGGATGGTAGTGCACCTTCATCCCCAGTTCTTTTTCGAAATACCCAAAGGTCCACAAATCGTGATTACCAATAAAAAAATGAACCTCAATTCCCGCATCAGTAAGTTCCGAAATCTTTCCAAACAACCGGCTATATCCCTTTGGCACTACGGTGGAATACTCGAACCAGAAATCGAAAATATCGCCCAGCAGGTAAATGGCTGTTGCATCTTTCTTCATCTGATCGAGCAGTCGCACTACTTTTTTTTCGTGCTCCCGCCCATCGGGAATCAACAACGAACCCAGGTGAACATCCGATAAAAAATAAATCATAGCACTTTTCTATTTACAGGAATCCCAGTTCGAGTTGCGCTTCTTCCGACATCATCGACCGATCCCAGGCAGGTTCGAATACAATATTTACATCTACGGTTTCCACACCTTCCACACTACCGGCTTTCATACGCACATCTTCCACAATAAAATCGACTGCCGGACAATTGGGTGCCGTAAGTGTCATATCAATCTCCAGGTGTCCTTTATCATCGAGGTCGATTTTATAAATCAGACCCAAATCAAATATATTTACCGGAATTTCAGGATCATATACAGTGCGGAGCATTTTTACAATCTGCTCCTCCATGCTTAAAAATTCATTCGTATCGCTCATTTTATATACATTTATCAAGTTTTGAATCAAACAACAGAACCTCCGATTTAGTTTAGCCTGAAGGCGCAGTTTATGCCAGCAAGGCATCAAAATCGGGCAATGAAGCAGCCAGTTTGCCCTCCATAAGGACCACTGTATCCACTTTACCTTTCAAACTCAGTTTCATATCGCTTTTACGAAAGATGGCCTGGTGAAACACATACTTTGGGCCGTCCTTCTGCACTTTTAGCTTCACAATAAAGCTATCGCCGGGTCGAAGTGGCGTTTTAAATGCCATCTCTACCCTGGCCACCACGGCATCGATGCCCCGGTTGTGGAGGTCGGCAAAACTCACATTTCTCGATATTAGAAACTCATGCCGGGCATGTTCCAGGTAATTCTGATAACATGAATTATTCACTATACCCTGAATATCACATTCATAATCACGAACTTTCATCTCCAGTTCGTAGGTGTAACCATCGTGTATCATCGTTTTCGTATCATTGTAAGGCCATCGCGCAGCGGTACCATCACTTTTTCGATCCGCTGATCGGCGGTGAGCCGGTTGTTAAATTCCATTATTGCTACTGTCTGAGGATCCTTCGAAGCTGCTTCAGTCAGCACTTTTCCATCCCACAAAGTATTATCGGCCAACAAAAAGCCACCTTTCCGAACCCTGGGAAGTACTAATTCTAAGTATTCCTGGTATTCGCGTTTATCACCGTCGATAAATACCAAATCGAATTGTTCGTCGAGAGTAGGGATAAGTTGTTTGGCATCACCAATATGTACCACCACTTTAGCAGCGAAAGGTGAACTACTGATATTCGATCGAATTAATTCCTCCAGTTCATCGTCGGCTTCCACGGTATGTATCAAGCCGTCGGGAGTTAAACCTTCGGCAAGGCACAAAGCAGAATATCCGGTAAAGGTACCAATCTCCAGGATTCTCCGGGGCTGCACCATCTGCGACAACATAGCCAGCACCCGCCCCTGCAGATGACCCGACAA
Organism: uncultured Paludibacter sp.; assembly: GCA_964559265.1. Classification (GTDB taxonomy): domain Bacteria; phylum Bacteroidota; class Bacteroidia; order Bacteroidales; family Paludibacteraceae; genus Paludibacter. The sequence goes on from CAZLHC010000025.1 coordinate 34,794, forward strand.
CATACGGGGATTCAGCACTTTCAGGTGGGTAGATCGATTTATTTTGGCTAAATATTCCGGTTCCGGATCGGTGTGCGCCAACAGGTATTCTTCCAGTTCCATCTTCCTAATAATATTTGAGCGACGACAAGGCCTCTTCGTTAAATACTTCCTGAGCCAGCGCCTGAATCTGATCGGCAGTAACGGCCATCAGGTGTTCTTTTACCACCTGAATCGAATCGGCTTTTCCGTAGCGTAACACACTCTTGCCCAACCCGGTGGCTGCATTTTCCTTTTGTTCCATCCCGATTGCCATTTGTCCCAGCAGCTGCAATTTGTACTTTTTGAGCATCGACTCACTGATTTTTTCGTCCCTTAGCTTACGCAGTTCCTGACGAACCAGGCGTTCGCACTTTTTGAAATTGGAAGCATCGGTACCAAAATACACCGTCCACATTCCGGTATCGGTCATGGGTTGAAACACCGAATCGACGGTATATACCAACCCGTGTTTTTCGCGAAGCGACAAATTCAGGCGACTGTTCATCCCCGGACCACCCAGAATATTATTCAAGAGGTACATAGTCATTCGTTTCGAATCCTGCAAACTCACCGCACGATTACCCAGCATAAAATGCACCTGGAAAGTATCCCTTTTTTTAACTTCATGGCGGGGAGTGTAAAGGGCTGGTAGTTTCCGGTTCTGCACATCGTTACCTACAAAAGCAGGCAGCAGGTATTTTTCGGCCATTTTAAGCAGTTTTTTCTCGTTAAATTGCCCAACCACATAAAAAACCATTCGGTTCGGATTATAGTTTCGCCTCACAAAACGCGATAAACCGGAAGCCGAATACGACTGAAGCAATTCGGGAGTACCCAAAATATTATGACCCAGGGGAGCATCAAAAATGAGCTCTTCAAATTCATCATAAATCAATTCAGAAGGACTATCGTTGTACGATTGAATTTCGTCGAGAATAATCACCCGTTCCTTTTCAAATTCTTTTTCGGGAAAAGCCGAATGAAAAACGATATCGCCTATCAGGTCGACGGCTTTTTCGAGGTGCTCGTTGAGTACCGCGGCATACACTACTGTTTCTTCCTTCGAAGTATAGGCATTCAGCTCACCACCCACATTTTCAAGCAAATTAATTATATGACCCGAACGACGTTTTTGTGTACCCTTAAATAAAAGGTGCTCAACAAAATGCGCCATGCCGTGCTCGTTGGGTTGCTCGTCGCGCGATCCGGTATCTATTACCATTCCGCAATAACACACGGGCATTGCTTCCTGTTTGAGTACGATTCGTAAACCGCTTGACAAGGTAAAAATATTATATTCCATCATGAGTTGTTCAGTTTCCGTAGAACGGCCGCAAAAGTACAAAAAATAAGGGGAAGCGTAAAACGGTTTTAAACTAGCCTGAAAAAATTGATTTTTGAAAGTACGCCGGTTGATTTTATCCGATTTTTAATATCTTTGCAAAAAAAACAGAAATATAAAAAATATTATGGAAGAATTAAATGCAATCGTACAGCAGGTGGTGCAGGTATCGCCCATCATGAAAGTGTTCAGAATCGCTCCCCTGGGATGGGAATTGCCTGATTTCAAACCGGGTCAGTTTGTTGGTATTGGCTTGCCTCCTACTGCAAGCAAATGTGCCGAAGCTACTGAAGAACCTGTTGAACCGGCTCCTGATAAGCTTATCAAACGCGCTTACTCAATTGCTTCTTCTAATATCTCGAAAGATTATGTAGAGTTTTACATTACCCTGGTACATTCGGGCGCACTTACTCCCCGCTTGTTCGACCTTAAAATCGGCGATAAAATCTGGCTGGGTCAAAAGTTCGTGGGTATGTTTACCCTCGATCAGGTAGAAGAAAATCAAAACATCGTGTTGATTGGTACCGGTACCGGTGTTGCACCTTACATGAGTATGCTTCGTTCGGATGCATTGCGTCGTAAAGGTCGTATTCTGGTTATCCACGGTGCTTCTAACTCCTGGGACCTTGGTTATTCGTCGGAACTGAACCTGTTGCAGAGCATCGCTCCTCACTTCGATTACATCCCTACCATCACTGTTCCCGAAAAAGAGCACGTAGCCTGGAACGGACGCACCCAATTTATTGAAGAAATCTGGAAAGAAGGTGCTATTGAGCAACTCTGGGGCTTCAAACCTACGGCTGAGAACACGCATATCTTCCTGTGCGGAAATCCACGTATGGTAAACGGAATGATTGAAATGCTGGAAGGCGAAGGTTTTGTGGAACATACCCGCAAAGTAGTAGGACAGGTACACGCCGAAAAATTTAATTAATTTTTGAGACTTCAATTCCCTTATATGACTTATATGGTTAATAAATTTTATTGAATCATATAAGTCATATAAGGGAATTGAGTTATTAGGTTATTATCAATTGATGTTCGTTGGGTGAAACTTCGGTAAAAAATCACTAATTTTGCAGTTGCAATAAAATTCAGTGACATGGAAGAATTAACCCTTATCACCCCCACCTTTCTGTTTTCAGCGGTATCGCTGATTCTGCTGGCCTACACGAACCGTTTTTTGTCGTACGCCCAAGTGGTTCGTAATCTGAAAGATCAATACATGAAAGATCGGTCGGCTATAACCAAAGCTCAAATATTAAATCTCAAAAAACGCCTGGCTCTCACCAAGTACATGCAATTGTGCGGTGTGATGAGCCTGTTGTTGTGCGTAGCCACCATGTTTTTGATATACCTGGGCGCTCAGCTTATTTCCGCCTATATATTCGGATTGGCGTTGCTGTTGTTGATAACCTCGCTGGGCCTATCGGTATGGGAAATACAGATTTCGGTAAAATCGTTGAAAATTCACCTGAGCGACATGGAGAAGTAAGCTATGAAACAAGGATATATACGGGTAGCCGCTGCCATTCCTGAAGTAAAGGTAGCAAATTGCGAATGGAATGCCACACAGATAATAAACCTGATGCAGCAGGCCGAACAGCAGCAGGTGGAAGTGCTGGTGTTTCCCGAATTGTCGGTAACGGCATATACCTGTGCCGATTTGTTTTTTCAGAATGAACTGTTGGAGACAGCACAACATGCCTTACAGGAAATACTGCTGAGCAGCTGCGAATTAAACCTGATTGCAGTGGTGGGAATGCCGTTGCGCGTCGGGCAACAGCTGTTCAACACGGCGGTGGTGCTGCAACGCGGACAAATGCTGGCGATTGTGCCGAAAACACATCTGCCGAATCACAACGAATTTTACGAAAAACGCTGGTTTGCTCCGGCATCGGCAACCTCCTGTAAATCGACTGAACTACTCGGGCAGATAGTGCCTTTCGGCACCGACCTCCTGGTAGAGTATGGCCCGGTAACCATTGGAGTAGAGATTTGTGAAGACCTTTGGGTGCCGGTACCTCCATCGGTTCAGGCAGCGCTGCAGGGCGCCGGTCTGATGGTAAACCTTTCGGCTACCAACGAGTTGGCCGGCAAAAATGCGTATCTGCGCCAACTTATCGAACAACAATCGGCGCGCACCAACACGGCCTACCTGTATGCTTCAGCTGGTTTTGGCGAATCGTCGACCGACCTGGTATATACCGGAAATGGTCTGGTGGCCGAAAACGGACAATTGGTGGCGGAATCGGAGCGCTTTAGTTTTACAAAACAATTGGTGGTTACGGAAGTCGATTACGACAAACTGATGGCAGAGCGCTTGAGGAATACCAATTTTTTCAATGATCGGAACAATGAAGTATACCGGAGGGTGAGAGCTGTTTTCAACACTTCCGACTTTCAGGGATTCAACCGGATTGTTAATCCGCATCCTTTTGTTCCTGCAACGAAAAAGATGAACGAATCCTGTGAGGAAATTTTCTCGATTCAGGCGGCTGGTTTGGCACAGCGATGGAAGCATACGAAGGCGCAAACGCTGGTGCTGGGTATTTCGGGTGGACTCGATTCGACACTGGCATTATTGGTTTGTGTTCGTGCGGCCGATCGACTGGGCTACGACCGCAAGCGAATCATTGGCATTACCATGCCGGGTTTTGGCACTACCGACCGCACCTATGCCAATGCAGTAGCATTGATTGAGAGCCTGGGGGTAAGTTTCAGGGAAATCAGCATACGCGAGGCAGCATTGCAACATTTCAGCGATATTAGTCACGATGCTTCGGTGCACGATGTTACTTACGAGAACACACAAGCCCGGGAGCGCACACAAATTTTGATGGATGTGGCCAACCAGACCGGAGGATTGGTGGTAGGTACAGGCGATTTGTCGGAACTGGCACTGGGCTGGGCTACCTACAATGGCGATCATATGTCGATGTATGGAGTTAATAGCGGAGTGCCCAAAACCCTGGTGCGCTACCTGGTGGATTGGGCATCGCAGCAAACCGAAGGGATTGCCGGCAAGCAGGATTCCGGTTCAGACCAACCGTTGGTTACCGGCGAGCAGGTTTCGACTATATCCGCAACAGCGCACCGTTCATACCAAATATTACAAGATATACTTTCCACCCCGGTGAGCCCCGAGCTCCTTCCGGCCAGCGACGATGGCACCATCAGTCAGAAAACCGAAGACATTGTAGGCCCTTACGAACTGCACGATTTCTTTCTGTATTACACCATCCGTTTTGGTTTTAATCCGGCTAAAATCCTGTTTTTGGCAGTGCATGCATTTAAAGAAATGTACGATGAAGCTACCATACGGAAATGGCAGGATACCTTCCGCCGCCGCTTTTATAGTCAGCAATTTAAGCGTTCGTGTATGCCCGACGGGCCCAAAGTAGGTTCAATAAATTTATCGCCCCGTGGCGATTGGCGCATGCCGAGCGACGCGTCAACTAACGGTTAACGGTTAGTGGTTAACGGTTAGTGGTTAGTGGTTAGTGGTTAACGATTAACCACTTATTTCCCCTTTTCCTTGCCTTATTATCTCAGGCTCTTCTCCCGTGCAATCCACTATCGTTGAGGGTTCGAGTCCGCCATAACCACCATCAATCACGAGATCGACCATATACCCGAATTTTTCGTCGATCAACTCCGGATCGGTGAGGTACTCCAGTGTTTCGTCGTCGGTAAAAATCGAACTTACCATCAGCGGATTACCCAGTTCGCGAACAATCTGAAGCGCAATATTATTATCCGGCATACGAATCCCAACAATCTTTCGGTTTTTAAACAGCTTGGGCAAGCGGCTACTTCCCTGCAACAAAAAGGTAAACGGTCCCGGCAAATACTTTCGTATCAGCTTAAACGATTCATCATTCATACGACCGTATTCGCTTATCTGACTCAATTCGTGACAAATAAACGACATCTCCGAACGACGGGGATCTTTCTCCTTGTAGCGGGCAATTTTTTCAACTGCCGAAGTTTTGAAAATATCGCAGCCGAAAGCATACACCGTATCGGTGGGAAAAATAATAATTCCACCGTCGCGCAGTACTTCCACCACCTTTTGCAAATCGCGTGGATTCGTATTCGTTTCGTACAATTTCAGTATCATAACTCCTTTTTTTGCCAGTTACCCTTCAGTAAATACCAGTACCCGATGGCTCCGATCAGCGTCCAGTATACAAATTCCGACATCCACACCACGGCCACCGGTTGTGGATTCAGAATCGAGGTGTAATATACGTAAGAAAGATAGAAAAACAAGGTGCCGAATTCAATTACAAATGCCGTCTTGGTATTTCCGGTTCCTGAAACCCCATTAAAAACGATATTTCCAAGTGCACAGAAAATCATGGCCACCGATACCACCTTCATCACCGGTACCGATGCTTCGATGAGTCCGGCATCATTAGTGTAAATACGGGCAAAAGCTTCCGGAAATAAAAAGGTAATAAACATCAGCGGAACCACCATCAACAATACATAGCCCATCATCCGAGTGATAAATGGAACCACTTCCGCCTTTCGTCCGGCCCCAATAAGATTACTCACCAGGGTATTTACCGTGGTGGCAAGTGCAGAGCCTGGTACCATCAGCAACACGTACAAGCTTCGTCCGATATTGGTAGCCGCCAGCGGACGCTCCCCCATCCTTTCGATAAAAATAAAAAATAAAAACCAGGTAGAAACCGAAATAAAGTACTGGAACATAATGAATACCGACAATTCCAGCATCTGCACAATCAGTTTAAAATTAAGCGCTTTGAGCTTATACAATTCATATTTCTTGAAATCGCGGTGCCGGAAGGAATAGTAAAACAAGTACACCGTAGTAACCCCCTCGGCAATTACCGAGGCCAGTGCCGCACCGGCTATTCCCATCTCGGGAAACCCCCACACACCGAAAATCAACACATAATCGAGTACTACATTGGTTAGTGCTGTGATAACTGCCGATGTGGTTAGTACTGAAGTATTGGTAACCCCCACAAATAAGCCCCGGAACATCACATTTATAAATGCAAATAAAAAACCCCACATCCGCCAGTCGAGGTACTCGAGCGATGCTTCAAAAATCTCAGGCGAACTTACAAGGTATTGCATGATGGATTCGTTCCACACCAACGATAAGGCTAAAAACAAAAATGCCAACGCGGTTATAAACACCATCCCGTTGATAAACACCGAACCAATCTGGGTGTAATTCTTTTCGCCGTTGCGCCGGCCGATTATAATCTGAGCACCCTGACTAAAACCAAAGCCCAGCATATAAATGGCCAGAAAATACACTCCACCGATTGCTGAAGCCCCAAGTGCGACCTCGCCTACCCTCCCCAGAAAGGCTGTATCGGTTACGTTAATGATATTCTGAACAACTAAAGTTAAGACTACCGGATAAGTTATGTTAAAAATATTCTTTGCAGACAACATACGATGAGTTTTTTACATCAGCCTGCAAAGTTATTCATTTTAATGTTAAATTTGCGGGCAGTAACTGGTAATTCTCCATAAAACAAAGGATAGTTATCTGCCAATTTTTATAAGTACAAACAATATGAAACGTGTAAGCTGGCTGCTGATTGCAGTGTTTTTTCTCATTACAAGTGTAAGTTCACAAGTGAATTGGTATACTGATGCCTGGAAAACCATCGACGAAGCAGTGGAACAGGACCTCCCTGAAACTGCGCTGAAGAATCTTCGGGAACTAAATCAACAGGCGCTGAAAGACATCAACCTGAGCCAACAGGTAAAAATTCAGCTGTACCAACTTCGTATCAAAGCCGAAAAAGACCCATCGCAGGTTGGCAGCTTGTTGGTTGATGCCGAGAAATCGGCTTCTCTTTTTCCATCTACCCCCGAAAAACAACTTATGTACCTGATGATAGCCGAAGCGTACCATCAATATTTAAGTGCGAATCAATTTCAGCTTTCAAAGCGTACTTCCTTACAATCCCGGCCCGAAAACAATACGCTGGCTCTGGAGGAGTGGACGGAAGATGATTTTCGCATAAAATTAAACGAATTGATTGTACGGGCACTCAACGATACCCTTTCACTACAACAGCGCAAAATTCAGGCAGAGGATGTACTTTTAATTTCCGACTCCCTTACGATGCAGGCTGCAACTACCTGGTACGATTTGGTGTTGCAAAAATTACAGGACATGCACCTGCTCGATCAATATAAAAAAGATTAAAACCTACTGGCTTCAAAGGCAATTGGCATTTCGTAAAACCCAAGCCGAGATATTCCCGCTCGTGATGGCCGAAATCCGGTGGCGAAATCGTATTTTTCAGAGCGATAACCAACCCGGCGCACGCCAACGCTATCTCCTTCAACTCGATAGTCTGCACACTATTTACAATGCCTACCCCGAAGTGGTTGAAATAATTTCGGAGTTAGCATCGGCCTATCTTTCACAGGAAGAAGGAAAAGGAGGCAAACCTATTGCATACCGGATGTGTGAAGAAGGAATCCGACGCTTTCCCGACTACCCGCGTATTCATCTACTGAAAAACACACAGATTTTTCTGCAAAATCCGTCCATCCAGCTTTCTACGTCCTCCTATTTCCCTTCGTCGGAACCCATCCGAACAACTATTACGACTACCAATGTTAAGCGGATGAAAGTGGAACTCCACCGTCTCAATACCAGTATGCAGGAGTACCGCAAACAACATCGTCGTCCACTCAGCTGGCAACGCAATCAGCCCTTTCCCAACACCAGTGTGGTGGATAGTCAGTGGGTCGACATTCGTCAAAACCCTGAATTGGAACCGGTAACCGACACCCTTCAATTTCCTTCTCCGGGATATGGTTTGTACGAAATCAGGGTGCTCATTGATCATGCTTATCAGGAAGAAAATCCTATGCCGTTCAACATCTGCATGGTAACCGACCTTACGGCCATCCGGAAACAAACGAAAAAAACGGAGGAGTTGAATTATACGCGTGAGGGCAGTACCGGCAAACCTGTAGAAGAATTGATTTCTACGCATGAAAGCAGCACCGGCAAACCTGTAGAAGAATTAATTTACACCCTCGATCGAAGTACCGGCAAACCGGTTCAGGAGGTGAAAATCGAATTATTCAGGGACGAATGGAAAAATGGTGAGATGGAATTGATAAAAGAAAATGAGTTAATAAGTGGAAAAGAAGGATTGGCCCGACACCCCGGCGGCAAAAACCTACCCACTTTGATGCTTTCGAAAGGGAAGGATGCCTAGTGTTACCTCGATATTTACAGCATTTATTACGATCAGGCTTCATCAGCGGGACTCCAGACACGGTTCGGAATTTTTACCGATCGCAGCATTTATCGTCCCGGGCAGGTGGTGTATTACAAAACAATTGCCTTTAAAAGCGGAAATGGAATTGAGCAGGTAGTTGCCGACACTACGCTGGAAGTGACTCTGAAACAACGTTGGAACAAGGAAATAAGCAAACAAAAGGTAAAAACAAACGAAATGGGATCGGCTAATGGTAGTTTTGTTTTACCCGAAAATCTGACCAATGGAAATTACACCCTGCAGGTTGGCAACGACGAAGTCAATATTCAGGTTGAAGCGTATAAACGCCCTACTTTTGAAGTAAATATTGCATCTGAAACCGACGAAGTAGTGTTTGGGAAACCGGTTCAACTGGAAGGCCGGGCACAAACACTGGCCGGATTTCCACTGCAACAAGCACGCGTAAACTATCGTATTAAACGCCGGACGATGCCCTTTTTCCGACATTTCCCCTGGTACCGTCAGGAAGAAGTAATTGTGTTGTCGGGAGAAGTAAGCACCAATGAGGAAGGAAAATTCAGCTTGAGCTTCACCCCCGAAAAAGAAACCAACACAGCAGGTACGAATTATTACAATTTTGTGGTAGAAGCTGATGTAACATCGTTGAACGAAGAGACCCAACAAGGACAATTAGTGGTACAGGCAGGCGAACGAAGCTTTTGGATACGTACAGAAATGGATGCCGTTTGGGAGAAAAACAAAGCCTTATCCCTTGGAGTTGAAGTGCGCAACCTGAACGATTCGTTACTGGTACGGACCGTAAATTATGAATTATTTCAGTTGCTGGAAGATGGAACCTACAAAGAAGACCGTACACGGAACCACCTGAACAGAAAGTTGCTGCTTTCGGGACAAGTTATGAGCAGCGATAGTCTACGGCTACGACTCAGTACATATCGGTCGGGAAGTTACCTGTTGAAGTTTTCGGCACTGGATAGTAAAAACGACACGGTTAGCGTTGAAAATGAATTTGTGCTTTTTTCGGCTAACGACCCACGGCCAGCTGTAAACACCTATCTTTGGAATCCAACGCCGAAACTGGTTGCACAGCCGGGCAGCAAGCTAACACTCACGATTGGCAGTTCGGCAAAAACCGCCTGGATTCTGTACGAACTAATACAAGGCACCACCACGCTGAAGCGCGAATGGTTGAGGGTAAACGGTTCCAACCGTCGTATAAAACTACAATTAAGCTACCCGATGCACGAAGATGTAGTCGCAACGTATACGATGGTGCGCAATGGAAAAATCTACACCACCCAAACACGCATTCAGCCTGTGAAGGAAGACAAAAAACTGAAGCCACAACTTATGACCTTCAGGGACAAACTTCAACCCGGATCGAAAGAAGAATGGACTGTCGGCTTAGTGGGCTACAAAGGCCAACCCGCTGAACTATTGGCAGCTATGTACGTTGCTTCGCTCGACAAGCTAAGACGCCACAGCTGGCAATTCTACCCCAATCAACGGCCGGCACTTACCCAACAGTGGCCCTGGTTTACCAACTACCAGAACAGCACCAGCGCAGTTTGGAGCAAACTTCCTGATTACCTGAATATTAAAGAATACACCTATGCCACCCTGAATTTCTTTGGAAGTCCGGAAGCCCTCAGCGGATCCGGGCATTTCAGGGATCGACGGGCACAACCTATGATGATACGCGGAGGAAGCCCGATGAAGGCAATGGCACCCGATGTAGTTGAAATTCTGAATGTTGTAGAAGATGACGTAGAGATAATTTCAACTACGGCAAACCAACCCGAAAATTCTGAAATTCCGGTTAAAGTGCGCGAAAACTTTGCCGAGACAGCATTCTTTCTACCCCATTTACGCACCGACAGTACCGGCCATTTTAAACTGCATTTCACCATGCCCGAAAGTCTTACCCGCTGGAAATTAAAACTTCTGGCACATACTACGGACCTGTATACCGGCGAGTCAGAATATACCCTGGAAACGCAAAAAGACCTGATGGTGCAACTAAATCTGCCCCGCTTTGTAAGGCAGAGCGACAAATGGGAAGCACGGGCAACGGTAATGAACAAGACTCAGGAGACCAAAAAGGTAGTGCTTCAATTTTCGTTAAAATCACAAAACACCCTGCAATCGGCTGAGCATCGGTTGTCAGATAATGTTCAAGAATCAGAGACTCCGGTTTTCGCACCCAAAACAATTGAACTGGCACCCGGTAGCAGTCAGGCAGTAAGCTGGGAAGTTCCTGAATTATACCATCACGACCTGATGATAGCACGGGTGGAAGCCCGTTCGGGATCTATTACTGATGGTGAGCAGCGTTATCTGCCGGTACTGAGCGACAAGCAACTTATCACCGAAAGTGTAGCGTTTACCGTTCAGGAGGGCGAACGAAAAGAAATCAGTTTTTCCACACCGCTGGAGCCCACTTCTATTCGCCGTCAGGTAGTAGAATTCACTACCAATCCGGTGTGGACAGCTGTGCAGGCACTCCCCCTGCTTTCGGTTCCCGAAACCGAAAATGCCATCGACTGGTTAGGGGCATGGTATGCAAGCGCCACAGCCCGACAACTGATCCGACAGCACCCTGAACTGGTAAAAACACTGAAAAGCATACAGATTCAGGGGAGAAGCAATGAAAGTCTGATTTCGCAATTAGAAAAAAATCAGGACTTAAAACTGATGCTAATCCAATCGACACCCTGGTTGTCCGAAGCAAACGACGAAACCGAACAACAACGTCAACTGTTGCGACTTTTCGACGAACAACAACAACTCATCAATGAAGAAGCCATGCTCCAAAAGCTGAGCAACTTACAGCTACCTTCCGGAGCATTTAGCTGGATGAGCGGCATGCCTGCAAACCGATACATCACCCAGTTAATAACAGATAAAATGCAACGAATGTACAACCATCCTGAATATGATCGAAAACAAAGTTTGCGTAGGATGATTGTAAAAGCATATTCTTATCTCGACTCACAGTTGGCCAACGACCTGGCACAACTAAAAATGCACGACAAAAAATACACATCACGAAAAACCATCACCCCGATGCAGTTGCAGTATTTAACCTTCCGGGCTTTGTGGTCCGAAATACCTGAAAGCAAGGCAGCACAAGAAGCAATCACTTATTATAGCAACCAGACAAGCAGCTACCGCCATAGCTTCGGACTTTACGAAAAAGCAATGGCAGCACAATTCTTCCACCGTACAGGCAATTCAGCATACGCCGCAGAACTGTTGAAATCGTTGCGCGAACAAGCCCTCATCCACCCCGAAAAAGGAATGCATTGGGCAACGAAACGCAGTAGCTGGCAGTGGAACGAACGCCCGCTGAGTATTCACGTACGCTTGCTGGAAGCTTTTCAGGAAGCAGGAGGAACAGCAGAAGAAGTCAACCGCATTAAACTATGGTTACTAAACCAGAAAAGAACAAACCAGTGGGATAATCGCCTGATCACCCTGGAAGCCGTATCAGCACTGCTAAACTCAGGTTCCGACTGGTTAGCCGGTGAAAATAAATATCGATTTACAATTGAAAGAGATTCAGTTTTACCATCCAACATGCCCTCAA
>CAZLHC010000025.1:47107-49199 GCA_964559265.1 uncultured Paludibacter sp.
AGTGGCTATTTCAGGATGGATGTGCCGTCAGATGCAACAATGCTGATCGTGGAATCACTTACCCGCAGGCCTGACAGCACAGCAGGCACCCGTAGAGCAGCACTGTCTTCTGGAGCATCCACCTTCACACCCGACAACCAAAGCAAAGCGCCGTCTTCCGGTACTTCCGCCTCCACACCCTACAACCAAAGCACAGCCACGGGTACCTCCACTCCCGCATGGGGAGCCCTATTTCGTCAATCACTTCAAGATATGGACAAGGTACAGGAATCGGGCAACGAACTAAAAGTAGAACGCAGCTATTTTCAATCTCAAACTATCGGGAACATCACCTCACTGGTGCCACTCACTCACAACACTAAGTTAGTAGCTGGCGACAAACTAATCAGCAGGATCATAATTCGTTCGGAGCGCGATTTTGAGTTTGTAGTGTTGCGCGATACAAAAGCAGCGACCGTAGAAATTGCGAATCAACTATCCGGAATACAGTTTAGAGACGGACTTGTATATTACAGAAGTCCGGGCGATTTCACAACTAATTACTACATCGATTGTTTGCCCAAAGGAACCTATATTTTGGAAGAAGAATATTTTGTTACCCATGCAGGTGATTTCAGTACAGGTAATGCTCAAATTCAATGCATGTATGCAGCCGAATACAATTCAACCAGTAAAGGAACCCGAATAAAATCGGGAGTAACTTCTACTCTGCCACCTGTACATCCGATAACCACTGAACAACAACACAGGTGACAATAAAAAAACGGAAAAAGAACAGAAGAATCCACTCAAAAAAATCCATAAAAATAATTTCGAATGATACTTTAACACACCATAAATCCTGATTAAAAAAAGCTATAACTATTGAAAGCTTTTTACAAAATGAAACATCAGTTCGGGAAAAAGTATGTATCTTTGTGAGCGGTTGATTCAACAAAACAACCAACCATCATCCTTAACCGAATTAGTTATCAGGAGTTTATAACCAGTTATTGAATTAAAATGGAAGAACAAAAAATGGAAGAAGTTAAAAAACCATCAGCCGAAAAACTGAAAGCCCTTCAGTTGGCGATGGACAAGATTGAAAAAGATCATGGTCGGGGCACCATCATGAAGATGGGCGACAACAAAGTAGAGGAAGTTGCTGTAATTTCGACGGGTTCTATTGGATTAAATGCAGCTCTTGGAGTTGGCGGATATCCACGTGGACGCGTAATTGAAATCTACGGACCAGAATCATCGGGTAAAACAACACTGGCTATACATGCCATAGCAGAAGCACAGAAAGCAGGTGGTATAGCAGCCATTATTGACGCAGAACATGCATTTGATCGTTTTTATGCCGAAAAATTAGGTGTAAACACCGATGAGTTACTCATATCACAGCCCGACAATGGAGAACAGGCATTGGAAATTGCCGATCAATTGATCCGTTCTTCGGCAGTGGACATAGTTGTAATTGACTCGGTAGCAGCACTTACTCCAAAAGCGGAACTGGAAGGCGATATGGGAGATTCGAAGATGGGACTGCAAGCTCGATTGATGTCACAGGCATTACGTAAGCTCACCGCCAACATCAACAAAACGAACACTACCTGTGTATTCATCAACCAGTTACGTGAAAAGATCGGGGTAATGTTTGGGAATCCGGAAACAACCACCGGTGGTAATGCTTTAAAATTCTACGCTTCTGTACGTTTGGATATCCGTAGGGTTTCGCAGTTAAAAGACGGAGATGAAGCAATTGGTAATCAGACCCGCGTAAAAGTTGTAAAAAACAAAGTAGCCCCTCCCTTCCGCAAAGCCGAATTCGACATTATGTTTGGCGAAGGAATATCGAAGACAGGAGAAATTCTTGATTTGGGAGTAGAATACGGCATTATTAAGAAAAGTGGTTCCTGGTTCAGCTATGGTGATACAAAACTTGCGCAGGGCCGTGACGCCTCGAAAGCAGTAATACGCGACAATCCGGAGATGGCAGCCGAATTGGAATCAAAGATAATGGAGGCGATTAAGAATAAGTGATAGTGAGCGTTACGTGCTTCGCACTTCACTAACGGGGCGTTGCGCTTCGCTTCACTAATGAGCGTTG
>CAZLHC010000026.1:0-48792 GCA_964559265.1 uncultured Paludibacter sp.
AAAGACCAGCAAGAATTGAGAGGCTCGGACTATCTACATTTGCGTACAATTACGAGGTAAAAGAAGTTTCAGTCGAAAATCCAGAGGGTGAATCACACACTGAATACCAGTATAGAACTCTCGTTTTTGACCACGTTCCTACTTGTAACGAAGTAATTAACAGGATTATTTCAGAATACTATCCAGACGGTGAAGAGTCTGCAATTCAACGGAAGGGGATAATCAATAATTCCGACACTGAATTTATTGCTTACAATGGCTTTGTGGAGAATATAAAAACAGTTATAAAACAAGATTTTTCACAACATGAAACGATTCAGTGATTTACATATTGAGTTGCCAGTTGACAGACGGATATTTGAATGTCCACAAGTATCAATTACAGAGGTTGTAAATTGCGAAATTGAAGTGATAGAGTATCTGCCAGAGGTTAAAACAAGGCATGGAGATGGCAGATACCTTGTTCACTTTAAAATGGATGGACGAGAATCGAAATTTTTTACAAATAGCCGTAATATAAAATCAACACTCGAAGCAGTACAAAAAGATGATTATCCATTTTTGACAACGATAAGATGTACGAAATTCGGAAGTTCAACAATATACAAACTAACTTAATAACTTAAAAATAGATATAAATGGAAACTCTCTTTATCGCATCGCTCTTAGCCCAAGACTACACGTCGTTCTTCATCAAATTTATTATCGTTTTTGCCCTGTGGATAATTGCAAATGGCTGAATTAATTGAAGAAACTTAATTTTTTGAGATAATATGTATCACCCTGATACAAATAGTGCTAACAACGGGGACTGCTCAGGTTCAGTCCTCGAAACACTACGTAGAAATATGGAAGAAATGTTCAGGTCAATCGGCCAAATGTTCAGCAATTTATCAGTAAAATTTTGGCCCATGTTAACAGGTCTTTTTGCTTCAGTAATTGGTTATTTCATCCCAGTCCGTGACATCGTTCACCTACTCGTATTCTTCTTCATTCTCGATGTAATATTCGGGTATTGGGCAGCTCACAAGCTACGTGGCGAACGCTTTTCGGTGAAGGTAATTTGGAATCACACCATGCCACGCATGTTGATTTCTATTGTACTGATCACCGGTGCCTTCATGTGGGATACAACCTACCGGCAGGAGGTGGTGGAAACGTACAAAATCGTAGGATGGTTTATATCCGGTGTGATCCTGTTCAGTATTGCCGAAAACGGTTACCTGATAACCCGCTGGACGGTTTTTTCACGTGTGGGCAGCCTGCTAAGCAAGAAGATTAAGGATGCGACAGGGCAGGAAATTGACAAAGGAAAGGAGACGGACGATGAAACTACTGCTTAAAAGGATAGCGCTACGGCCTACATACACCATCGGCAAGCTGTACATCGATGGCGTTTACTTCTGTGACACAATCGAGGATGCAGTTGTCGATATGGACAAATCCGGAAAGTTCGACGGAAAAGAAAAGAAGGTGTATGGCGAATCTGCAATACCATACGGAACTTACAAAGTTATTCTGAACGTTTCACCGCGATTCAAAAGGCTGCTTCCGCGCCTGTTGGCCGTTCCCCACTTTGATGGCATATTGATTCACAGGGGTAATACAGCAATTGATTCTCATGGGTGTATCATAGTTGGGAAAAACAAGTCAGTCGGTATGGTTGTGGATTCGGCAGTGACCGAAAAGGAGCTTGTAAAAAGGCTCACAGGAGCAAAGGACATTGAAATTGAAATAGTTTAAACAAAATCAAATGGAAAAATCAGAATTTTTAAAACTCAAACGGGCCGACTTCTGGAAAGGCCTGATCGTTGCTGTTCTTACAGCGCTACTAACGGGATTGTCGACAGCCATATCCGGGGCGACTGACTTCGCATCGTTCAACTGGCAGTCGGTAGTACTTGCTTCAGCCGGTGGCTTCGTTGCCTACCTGCTTAAAAACCTGTTCACGAATTCAGAAGGCGAAATCCTAAAAACTGAGCAAAAATGAACAGGGTGGCATATGGTGTATTAATTACTATAATCGTGTTGCTGGCTGGTGTGCTGGCATGGAAAAGTATTCAGAAGCCAGCTCCCGCTCCGGATCCTGTTGTGGTGGTCCGGCTGTTTGAGGATCGGACAAAAATCGATTCACTCGCGAAGGAGATATGGGGGCTGAATGCCCGAATTGACAGCTCGGCAGTGGCTGCGCAAAAATATCGAAGGCAGGTGGTTGTACAGAAAAAAGAACTCGAAGTTTTGAGGGCTTTTAAAGACAGCGCAGAAATGGCCTACAACGAGTTAAAAACAATCGAGCGGTGTGATAGCTTAGTACAAGCACAAAGGGCCGTAATTATCGAACAGGATACCATCCTGATGGCACTTGAAGCGGAGGCAATCGAATACTCTAATCAGGTGGCTATGCTGGAAATAAAAACCGGCCTGCAGGATAAGGTAATCGAAGAAAAGGACAGCACCATCAAAACCCTGCAATGTGCTTACAATTGGAAAATAGAAAATCGGTTTTGGGCTTGGGTGTTCGGATGGAAATGCAACCAGCCTACTGACTTAAAATAATTCATATCTTTGCACGATCCACGGTTCGGGAGTTGCGGCCCGACAAAAGTGGCAGACTTCCCCTGGTTTCGATCAGGGGATTTCGTGCAAACCGCGCTGTAATTGACCTAATAAACAAAACAGATCCGGTTAACAATGTTTAACGCTGCATGTCGCTGCAACTACATAGAAAGCAGTATATTTGCGAACTCATACAGGTAAAAAATTAAGGTTAATAAGGAATGTTAGTTGTAACATCAAAACCGGCTTTGCTGTGAAGTAAGGCCGGAAAGTGTGGGATAGCGCAGTCAGGTAGCGCGGTTGGCTCATAACCAACAGGTCATCGGTTCAACTCCGATTCCCGCACCAAACTCAATAAATAGTACAGGCATCCGGCGTTGAGGGAATATCTCGAAGCTACGCCCTGAAGCAATGGCATAGGGGAAAAAAGAGTATTAGCGCGCGCAAAGTCAAGCGGAATGGTGGATAAGAAGTATTTCCGGAGCCGGATGTTGATTGATAAATTGGACGTACACTCATAGATATATAGATCGGAATTAAACAGGAAGCCCTGCCAGCGTTGTGAAACGGTAGCAGGGTTATTTTATTTCCGAAACATTCCACCCTTACCGGTCAGTAGCCAGTCGGCAGAAATCTTGTAATCTGTTACAAGGTAGGAAAGAGAATCCAGATCGATAAACTTATACCCGGTTCCAGGCTTTGATTCATCGCGGGATCTGGTACTGATGTTTGAATACTTAGGACGGTGTAAACCGTAATCAGTGCAGAAGGATATTTCTCTCAATTGCAGGCAGGATGCTGTTCTCCTTTATCATATCTCCTTCACAAGTTAAAAGCCAGGTTGTATTCAAGTCCGGGTACTCGTGCGCTATCCTTACAAGCTTGTCGGGCTGAATAGAACTTCGCATGGAATTAACATAAGTTTCGGATACTCCAATTGTGCGGCAAAACTCTCTTGTGCTAATTTGTTTTGAGTGAATGTACTCGATAAGTCTTTCTTTTACAGTCATTTCCAATGTGTTTATAAATCTTTAAGAAAAATTAAACAACGTTGTATAGCATATGTGCACAACATATCATATATTTGCACAATCAATAACACAAATTTAAACATATGGTACACCAATATCAATTAAAAACGACACAAATAATACCTAATGATACAGAATTTTTACCAGTACCAGGCTATGGTGACACTTACTTAGTATCAAAAGGCGGGATAGTCGTAAACACAAAAGCCGAAAAAGTAATCGGAAGTAAACGCCGCGGGTATAATGTTGTTGGACTGATAAACGAGAATGGAATGAGAACATTTTCTGTTCACCGCTTAGTGGCTCAGCTGTTTGTGGAAAATCCCGAAAACAAACCTTTTGTAAACCATATTGATGGCAATATAAATAATAACGATTACACTAATCTTGAATGGGTAACTCACAAAGAAAACATGGAACATGCTAAACAAAATGGGTTATGCTATAAAAATGTTTATAGCAAACCTGACCCCAACAATTCATTTGAAAAGGGGTACAATCAAATCATGCTGAAAGATTCAAAAGAATTTCAGATCAGGTTGATGAAGGAACTTGGAATCAAGTCCAGGGTATCATGGTTTAGGAGGCTTCGGGGCCGAATAGAGCCACGGGTAAGCGAAAAGAAAATAATCGATGCACTTTTCGCTGAGTATGGTGTAACAGATGTGTGGGGATTATAAATTGAATCGAAATGAAAGGAGCCGCAACACTTTCTGATCGTGAAAAACAAGTTGTTAAGATGATAGCCGAAGGGAAAACAAAAAAAGAAATAGCAAACGAGCTCAGGCTATCAGTCAGGACAATTGAGAACCACACAAGAACCTCTTTCAAAAAAAACAGGATGCAGAAAATTGACTGAGCTTGTTTTTTGGTACTTATCTAAAAATAATAACAACATTAAAGCCGCAACATTATGACAACGAAATTAAAAGCAGCAATTTACCTGAGCATCTGCCTGATAATGGCAACGGGAGAGCCGAACGAAACAGTATCAACATTCGGCTTTATAGCCTACTACACATTCGTTTTCTCCAACCTGATCGCAGCGGTGTATATGGTTAACAAATCATTTAAAAATGCAACTACCTCAAACTGAAATCGAATACCGAAACGCGCTGATTGGAATACGAACAGGACGAAGTGAAGTAACAAATCAACTAACAACTTTTTTTACCGCAACAAAATGAAACAAGTAAAATTAAACCAAATCACCCTTGTAAACTTCAGAGGGCACAGAAGTCTGAAAGTAGAATTTTCAGAACAGACAATTATCTCCGGCGACAACGGCAAGGGCAAATCAGGCATTTATGATGCATTCCTTTGGCTACTGTTTGGCAAGGACCAGTTCGACCGAAAAGACTTTGAAATCATCCCGACGATTGACGGCAAACAGCTCGACAGAGTGGATCCGGAAGTATCAGCAACCATCAATGTGGATGGCCGGACAATGACATTGAAGCGTGTTCTTCACCAGAAATGGGTTCGTAGGCGTGGCACAGCTGAAGAAGTGTTCGACGGATGCGAAACCCTGTATTACTTCAACGATGTTCCGCTCAAAGCAGCTGAGTACAAGGCACGTGTTGACCTGATCGTTGAAGAATCAGTATTCAAAATGATTACCAACACAGCAGCTTTTCTTTCGCTACACTGGACTAAGCAGCGCGAAATCCTTTTCCAAATTGCCGGCACCGCTTCTGACGAACAGATTGCGGCTTCCGACCCGCGTTTTGCAGCCATCATGGAAATGCTGACAGGCAAATCGATGGTTGAATTTAAGAAGGAGCTGGCAGCCCGTAAAAAGAAACTGAAATCAGACCTTGAAAACATACAGCCACGTATCGACCAAACCACACGGTTGATGCCAGCAGAGCAGGCCTGGAAAGAGCTCGAAACCAGAATTGACCTGATCAATAAAGAGATTGCACAAATCGACGAGATACTGGCCGACAGCGCTAAGGCTAACCGGGCACAGTACGAAGCTATTCAGGAAAAGCAGGGTGAAATCAACGTGCTGAAAAACAAATCCATGGCTATATTAAACAATGCCAAAGCACAGGCCCAGCAGGAAGCTTTCGAAGCGAACCAGCACAACACAGCTATTCAGAATTCAGTTGCAGGATTGCTTCGCGTACTGAAACAATCCGAAGCAGAGTTTGATTCAGCATATGATCAGACTGAGAATCTAAAATACAGGCTAACAGCCGACAAAAAAAGGCTCGAACAGCTTCGGTCCGACTGGGATGCTGAAAACACGAAAGAATATCAGGCCAAATCAGGCTGCCTTATTTGCCCGGCATTTGGCCACGAGTGTGCAGACACCGCAGCCCTGAAAAAGCACGAACAACAGGCCGACAGAGCTAAGGAATCATTTATAGAAGCGCAAAGAGCAAAACTGGATAAAATCAGCGCAGAAGGAACAGCGCTAAAAGAAGCAATCGAACACCTGAAATCACGTATTGCCGACGCTGAAAAGTATCTCGATGAAGCAAGGGGAAATGTTAAAAAACAGGAGATTGCCTACGAAGAAGCCAAGAAATCGTCAGCAAATATTATCTTTGCACAGCCGCGCGAAATCATAGCTTCCGAGCTTCCCGAACACCAGGAATGCACAGCAAAAATAGAGGCTATCAACACCGAAATTGCTAAGTTAAGCGAAACAAAGCAGGACAATTCAGGGTTCAGCTCGAAAAAGTCAGAGCTTGCATCACAGCGCGACCAGCTGATGAAGCAGCTTTCCGACCGCGAAACAATCACCCGTTACAAAGCAGAAGTTAAGAAGCTCGAATACGAGGGTGCAAACATTGCACAGCAAATTGCCGACATCGAAGGAACTGAGTTTATAATGGATGACTTCACTAAGGCAAAGGTGAGCGAGGCCGACCGACGTATCAACAGCATGTTCGAGATTGTGAAGTTCAAATTGTATGACCGGACCAACGAAGGCAACGAGTTCGAAGCCTGTATCCCAACAAACCAGCACGGTGTGCTTTTATCAGTAACCAACACGGCTGAAATGGTTAATGCCGGGCTTGACATAATCAGAAAACTATCTGAATTCTACAACGTGTCAGCTCCTATATTCACCGACCGCGCCGAATCGGTTAACGAATTTATCAACACCGGATCACAAATGATTTTCCTTCGCGTAACCCGCGAAAAGCAACTAACAATAACCAATGTTTAATTTTTAAATCCGCAACAAAAAATGGAAACAAACAGTTCTCAGGTGGCCCAAGTGGCCACCACCGCACCCGTCCAGTTTAACTTTTTCGACAAAGACCAGTTTCAGGTAATGCAGCGCGTTTCGATGATGTTCGCCAACAGCGAGCTGGTTCCTGACATGTACAAGGTATCGGAAAAGAACCCTATTGAAAAGGCGACAGCCAATTGCATGATCGCGATTGAAATGGCACAGCGTGTAGGCGCAAGTCCGCTTATGATTATGCAGAATATGACACCGATCTACGGTCGCCCGGCATGGTCAAGTCAGTTCCTTATCGCTACGGTAAACACGTGCGGACGGTTCAACCCGCTTCAGTATCGTTTCACGAACCTCGGAAAAGTTGGAAAGATTACCATCACCGAATATACTAAAACATGGGTGGACGGTACTAACGGCAAGAAGGGATACTATAAGAACGAAGCTAAATCGGTTGAGTTCGACGGCACCCAGATTGACAACATTCAGTGTGTATGCTTCACCACCGCTCGTGGTTCGAGTGAGCCGCTGGAATCCTCCGAAATTTCCATCAAAATGGCAATACAGGAAGGCTGGTACACTAAGGCTGGAAGTAAGTGGCAAACCATGGCCCGGCAGATGCTTATGTATCGTGCAGCTGCATTCTGGACACGTGCTTACGCTCCGGAGCTTTCCATGGGAATGCGCACCGACGACGAGATACGCGACATTATCGATATCGACTACGAAGAAGTTCCGAATGTTGAGCAGAAGGTTGAGCAGGAGAAGGCACAAAACGCGAACAAGAAAACTATTTCGCTGGACGACGAACCCGCAAAACAGCCCGAAAATCAGCCCGAACCACAGCAAGCTGATAAACAGGCCCAGCCGGAGCCAGAAATCGCGCCACAGGCCGCCCAGCAGCCCGCAGCGAAGGTTGGTGAAGGTGGTTTGTTTGCAGGAACAGCCGCAGATGCTAAGAAAGCAGCCGAACAACGTCAACGCGGCTTCTAATATGGAACTCACAGTATTGGGCAGCTCGTCAAAGGGCAATTGCTATATACTATCCAATGAGAGTGAGGCCCTCGTCATCGAGGCGGGGGTTCCTCTCTACGAAGTAAAAAAGGCAATTGATTTCAACCTTAAAAAGATTGTAGGTGTGATTGTTAGCCACGGACACGGAGATCATGCAGCATACATGAATGAATTTGTAAGGAACAGAATTTCTGTTTACGCTTCAAAAGGAACATGGGATGCTGTTTTGGATAAGATTGATCGAGGTTTTGGACTTCCAAGATTACTTTTCAGTGGAGTAAAGCAACAAATCGGAAACTTCACAATACTACCTTTTGACGTCAAGCATGATGCTGCCGAACCCCTGGGCTTTCTTATCAGCCACCCGGAAACAGGCACCATCTTATTTGCCACTGACACCTACTACCTGCCGTACAACTTCACCGGCCTGAATAACATCCTTATCGAAGCGAACTATCGCAAGGACTTGCTGGAGGCGAACATTCAAGCTGGAAGGATACCATCGGCACTGCGTGACAGGACACTGCAAAGCCACATGTCAATCGAAACCTGCATTGAAGCACTACAAGCAAACGATCTATCGAAGGTTAACAACATCGTGCTCCTGCACCTTTCCGACGGGAATAGCAACGCCCAGGAGTTCAAAGATGAAGTTCGCCGGGTAACTGGAAAACAGGTACATGTCGCCGACAAAGGCATGAAAATTCAACTTAATAAAACACCATTTTGATATGAAATGTAAAGCAAAAATATGGAATCCAAACACACGCGAATACGAAGAGTTTGAGTGTGAAATACTCCACTGGGGAGTAACTTACGATGAGCTAAACCAAGGCGTCGGTCACTATACTGTCTTATGGGTAAAAGACAAAGATGGTAATGTCCTACAGGTTCATCCATCAGATATAAAAATAATTTAAAACCAACCGCCGAAAGGCACAAATCCGCAGCATTATGCAACGAGAATTAGGAAAAGAGATCGCGAACCATGAACAACGCATGGCATTTTTACAGGACAACGCAGATTCAATCGAAGAAAAAAGGTACATGAAACGGTTCACGCCGGATGAACTTTTTCGGATGAAAGAAATCCTTTCGGAAACAGCAATCCAGATCAACGACATTGAGGAAGAAAAAAAGGACGTTATGTCCGAATTCAAATACCGGCTGAAACCACTTGAAGAAGAAAAAAAAAGGCTTCTTACCGGCCTTAAAAACAAAGCAGAGCACACCATCGAAAGATGCTTTAAATTCATCGACATGGAAACCCGTGAGGTGGGTTATTACAACGAAGATGGAGACCTGATCGAAAGTCGCCCGGCATATGCCGACGAGCTGCAGGGTAACATCTTTCAGATGGCCAGAACAGGTACTAACAACTAAAAAATCAGAATTATGCAAACCGAAAAAATGCAATTGAATT
The DNA here is from genome assembly GCA_964559265.1 of uncultured Paludibacter sp. Classification (GTDB taxonomy): domain Bacteria; phylum Bacteroidota; class Bacteroidia; order Bacteroidales; family Paludibacteraceae; genus Paludibacter. The sequence continues at coordinate 9,224 of CAZLHC010000026.1, forward strand.
TTGCGCCCGGCACCGAAAAAGCCGAAATGATTATCCGTGAAGTAAAAGAAGTGAACGAACTTCCAGTTAAAGCACCATTAAAAATCGGCATAAAAGGTACACTGAACGCCGTTGCTGAATTTCTGCAAAAGCGTGGCAGCCTTGCTGACCAACTACAGCTGGAACGAACCCACATCCTGGTTGACCGCGAAAACATCTCCATCCAGCTGGTGTATAATGAGAACGACGAATACACCCGTGGACAGGTAACCGGAACGCTTCAGGTTCACCCGAAGTTTGAAGAATTCGGAATCAATACCGGAAAAATCTGGACACCCGCAGAACTGGGCCTGTTCTTCAAGATGAACCGCTCATTCTTTGCCACACGTGAAGAAAACATGAAGCTCGTTACTGAGCTGATGAACTTCACCGCAACGGTTAACAACAGCATCCAGCGCTCAGTGAAGGAATCGGGCGACAGAACCGACAACTTCGAGCAGGTGGTTAATTCCAACCTTCCGAAATCTTTCACGCTTAACATCCCTGTTTTTAAGGGCTTTCAGGCCGAATCAATCGAGGTTGAAACCTTTGCAAAGGTAAACGGACGTGAGGTGTCGTTTACGCTCCTTTCACCCGCCGCGCAGGCAACCATTGAGGAAATCCGGGATGCTGCCATCGATAAGGAATTAAAGCTGATCGCCAACCAATGGCCAATGATTCCGATTATCGAGCTTTAATAACAATATTTAACTGTATTACAGTGATACGTTATGAGTGAAAAAGTATATATTTGCAAAACAAAAGGCGGAGCTAACCACTCCGCCAATTTCAGAACTTAAAAGTAAAAAGATTAAACCAAATGAAACGGATAAAAACAAAGGACATTAACCCGGAAAAGCTGATCACCAAATCGGAATATGCGCGTGAAATCGGTATCAGTCCGGCAGCCGTACAAAAGCAGATTGAAGCAGGCAAGCTGGTTATTGTGAAGGCAAAGGGAACCGAATTGATTCACCTGGATTAATATGCTCCGACATGAAAAACTACTTTTCACATGATTACTATTCACGAAACGACCCTAAAGTGGTTCGCTTGTTCATGAAACACGGGCTTTCCGGAATAGGTGCTTACTGGTGTATTGTAGAGATGCTTTATGAGCAGGGCGGATATTTATCGCTTGATGAATACGAACGTATAACGTTTGAATTACGAACTGATGAAAACGTAATACGATACCTTATTTACGAAAGTGAATTGTTTGAAAATGATGGAGAAAAATTCTGGTCAGAAACGGCAATAGACAGGCTAAACAAGAGGGCCGAAAAAAGCCAAAAAGCCCGTGAAAGCATTGAAAACAGGTGGAATAAGAGCAGAAAAAATACGAACGTAATACGAACGTATAACGAAGGTAATACTATAAAAGAAAAGGAAATAAAAGAAAAAGAAAAGAAAGATGTAATAACACCCGAAGCCCGAGAGCTGAATTTTAAAAATTCTGTTTTTTCTTTTTCTGAAAAATACGAAGTCCAAATGCTTGAATCATTTTTCAATTATTGGGCTGAGTGGAATCAGAAAAAAACAAAGATGAGATTTGAAATGCAGTCAACATTTGAAATTTCAAAAAGGCTGGCAACATGGGCCGCGAACCAGATAAAATTTGATAATCAAAAAAATACTCAAAATGGAACACAATTCACAAAAGCAGCCAGTACAAATGGCTTCAGTCGTCCGGGATACGATCCAAATAATGGCATCGGGGACGGAACCAGGCTATCCGCAAAAAAGCGACCCACTATTTTTTCGGCAGAAAGTTTACGAGATATGTCCACAGTTCAAGCTGACGGAAAATAACAAGGAAACGCTAAACGAGATTTACAACTATGTGCACGGTGAAAGTAAGATGGATCCAAAGAAGGGAATACTGTTTTTCGGGCCTGTTGGAACTGGCAAAAGTACAATGATGAAAATCCTGGCTGAATACCAGCGACTTTTTGGGCGCGGTTTCATGTGTGTTAATACATCTCTTCTTGCAGCGCAATTCGCCACACACGGGGTTGATGCATTAAACCAAAGTACCTGGAATGACTTATACGGACCACCAAAGCCAGTTGAAAGAGGGTTTGATGAATTGGGCCGCGAAACAATTCCTGCAAAGCACTACGGTAATGAGTTAAATGTTATGGAGCACATTTTCCAAATCAGATATGGCCTGAAGGTTAAGACACACGCAACAACGAATATGCACCCGGATGATATAGCACAAAAGTACGGGAATCACATTTTTGATCGCTGTTTTGAAATGTTCAACTTCGTCGAGCTTAAAGGCGATTCATTCAGGTTATAACTTATGCGCGTGTACATATCAGGAAAAATCACAGGTTTAGAATACGAGGAAGCGAAAGCCAATTTTGAGGCAGCCGAAGAACTGCTAACAGCAATTGGGATGGTGCCGGTCAACCCGATGAACAACGGGATTGAAATAAACGCACCGTGGGAACAACACATGGTAAAAGATATAAGAATGCTGATGGGCTGCAAAGCGATAATGATGCTATCGAACTGGACGCAATCCAGGGGAGCCAGAATTGAAAAGTTTATAGCCGACGAAATGGGGATGATAGTACTTTACGAAACAACGGTTATACTGGACCAGCCAACTATTCTGAAGCTGAAAAGTTTCATCGAGGAAACCACGGGGTTAAGGTTCAATCAGTGCGAACGGCAAAGGGTATCGGAGGATGGATTCTATGCTAACATCCTTTTTGCGCGATATGCCAGCACCATTTACAACATGAGCAACGATGATATAGCTTACGCACTGAAGCGTTCAAAACAGGCCGTAAAGCGTTATTTCAGGCACTTCGACAGGGAGTACACATACAACAAGCGATTCCGCGCGCTGACAGACACAGCGGAAAAACATTTAATAACAAACGTATCACTGTAACACAACTAACAAAACATTCCACAACTAAACAGAACAGGCCGCAAGGCCAGCAATAAGAAAGCTCCGAAGCCGGAGCTGGGAGCGGAGAATGAAAGCGAAATTCAACAGGCAATTAATCAGGCTAAAGGCACGGACAAAGGAAAGGTTCTGCTCCGCGTTGACCGCAACACAACGATACTGGTAAGCCCGGCAAAAGCAACAAGGGAATACGCAGATGAGTACAGGGAAAGGGCAAACAGGCCATGAAGCCAAAAGCAAAATACATACTTATGGCCGCAGTAGCTTTCCCGGCAATGGTGGCCTTCACTCACCTGACAGCTTATGCCGTGATAATGCTGAGTGGTTATGTAACCAGCGATATCGAGTTTGCAAAGTACATGTACGGGGAGATGATCCTGGTACTGAATTTCATTGGAATTGTGTTCGGAATAACTGCATCAGCAGTGATAGCGATAGAGAAATTATTCAAAAGTTTAAATTAATACAGTTATGTTAAATCGTTGTGAATTCATTGGGCACATGGGCAAACAGGCCGAAGTGCGGGTATTGGACGGAGGTGTTAAGGTTGCATCCTTTTCACTGGCAGTTAGTAAAAGGGGTTACACCCTTCAGAACGGGACACAAGTCCCCGAAAAAACTACATGGGTAAACGTAAATGCATGGCGTGGGTTGGCTGAACTTATCGAGAAGTGGACTGACAAAGGAAGTCACATTTACGTTGCCGGGGAGCTTCAAATCCGCACATACGAAAAGGACGGAATTCAAAAACAGATTACCGAAATCGTGGCTGAAAATATCGAGCTATTGGGCCGGAAGCCTGAAACTCAGCAACAGCAAACACAACAGGCCGACAGCTCACCAGCTGCATTTGGGGAGCCTGTAAGGGTACCGATGAACAATGAAAGAGTTGATCCTGATAGCGGGTTTCCGTTCTAACCATGAAAGAGGAAGTAATTATCGCAATAGACCCGGACCTTTCAAAGTCCGGGGTCGCTGAGCTTAACACAATGACGAGAGAGGTAACGCTGAAAACACAGTCATTCCCGGAATTGATAGCTGAAATAACAACATCTTTTCAGATTTTGGATAGAGCGGATAAAAAACTGATTGTTATCGTCGAAGCTGGATGGCTGAACGAATCTAACTGGCACGTTAAGCGGGGCGACAATCCGAGGCTGATTGCAGCAAAAGGGAAATCCGTCGGGATGAACCAGGCAACAGGAAAACTGATCGTTGAAATGCTAAGCCACAACGGTATCGACGTTCGGCAAGTACGGCCACTGAAAAAGTGTTGGAAAGGGCCGGATGGTAAAATCACCCACGATGAACTGGCCTATTTTGTTACGGGGCTTCCAAAGCGCACAAATCAGGAGCAAAGAGATAGTTTGTTGATGGCGTGGAATTACGCGGGCTTTCCGATCCGTGTAGCTCCAATCAAGCGAAAACTACAAACTGTTAAAACCCTTAAATAGTCTTAAATAATAGCGTGTTTTTGCACATATACGGAATACATCTGTTATATTTGCACACGTATCACAGTGATACTAACAACTTTAAAAAATTGAATTATGAACGTTTTAGCAAAGCTTAAAGAGGAAGCCAAAAAGGCAGGAGCAAAGATTATTTTCCATGATGAATATTACCGCTTAAAAGTAGACAAGGAGTATTCAGGAAAATGTGTGACTTTCTGGGATGGATATCGATTTCTAAAATCGCTTAAAACAATTTAACACCGCAACAACATGAAAGCAAGTATCGCATTAATCAACACCAGCATCGAGCTGAAGAAAAACAACGGGCTCCACGGGTATAACTTCTACGAATGGCTTAAACAGGCGAAAAAGGACCTCCGGCCCGATCTATCACTCAAAGAGCTTTTTATAAAAGTAACATTTGCAGCCTGCACCGAAAGATCGTGCTACGACAGAATACCAGTTTAACAATTAAAAAGGGCCGGGAAACCGGCCCATAATTACCGCAACATTATGAACTCAACAGAAAACTTCAAACGTGTGATCAGCGCGCACCTTGAAAAGCTGGCCGAAACCGACCCGCTATTCGCTGAAACTTTTAAGAAGCCGAATAAGAACATCGACGATTGTGTCAACTACATTCTGAACACGGTAAAGTCCATGAACGTGGTGGCCTGCTCAGAGGAAGAAGTCTACCAGATGGCAGTACACTATTACGACGAGGACGATCTGAAGGCTGGCCCTAAAGTGAGCTGCAACATCGTTTCTCCGTACACGGTAGAGCTTACAGAGGAAGAAAAACGGCAAGCCAAACAGGAAGCCATCGACAGGCTGATTAACCAAGAAGCCGAAAGGATGAAGGCGAAGGCAGCACCGAAAAAAACACAGCCGAAGCAGAAGCCGGAAGTTCAACCCACTTTAAGCCTGTTCGACTGATTATGAGCACGGGACTATCGAAACTGAACGTGTATTACGGGTGGAGCGTGGTTAACCGAATTCGGGTTAAACCTGCACTATCCGTGATATTCGAGAACGAAGAAGGTGTTTCGGAGCGCAAAATGAACACAATTAAGCGGCTCCAGAAAACATGCTACGTGAGAAGGCAGACCATCGAGGAAGCCGAGGACGGTAAAAAGCAGAACCGCATACTTACCGAATTCTCGATGTTTCTGATGCAGAAACCAATATACGGGAATGTTGAAGCCCTTTTGGATGCAAACTATAAGGCCGACATAAACAACGTAAGTGATCGGGAGCTGGAGGAGATCCGGAAGGCGTTAAAGAAAGGATTCAGAATGTCTGACTATACAATACCATCGAAGCGATGAAACCGAAACTTCAAAAAAAGGTGGTCGAGCTTAGCAAAAAACTCAGGCCGATAACAGAAAAGCAGCTTCAGTGGGGTTATGAAAAGTGTCTTGACAAAAACGTTACCCGGTCTAAAAAGAAGCTTTATTGCCTGGAATGTGGGCACGAGTGGCCCGACGATCTTCCACTACTCACCGACATTGAACAGGGCTGCCAGTGCCCGGCATGTGGTAAAAAACTGCTGATCAGAACTAACTTCCGACATGGCTATCAATCTGCTTATTATGGCATAATTACAACCGTTAAGGAAATGCAGGTTATCCGGATATTCAACCTTAAAAAATGGATGAAGAAAAACCATCCATGCGAACTATCCTACGAAGAAGTGATGATTCACTTCATAAGTCCTGAAGGTGAGATTACAACGATGTCGATAGCTGTCAACGGGATGTCGATGTATATGGACCAGTGGGTTGTTGGTTCAGAAATGGAAATCAGAACGAGCCGCGGATCCTACAGGACACAGCAGCGACATGAAATTGTTCCGTTTGCCTTCTACCCTACCCGGAATGTGCTGCCGGTTATAAAAAGAAACGGATACGCAGGTAGTTTTTACGGGATGGTTCCACAGAAATTTTTTAGCTACATCCTGAAACATAAATTGTTTGAAACATTGCTCAAAACGGGCCAGATTGCCCTGATGAAACATTACGCTTCTGCATATACTTATTCTGGGAATGTTAAATTACACTGGGACAGCATAAAGATTGCCATCCGGAACCGATACACAGTAACCGATGCCGGCGACTGGATCGACTACCTGAACCTGCTTAAACATTTTGGAAAAGATACCCGTAGCCCGAAGTACGTTTGCCCTGCAGATCTGAAGCATGAGCACGACCGCTATGTGAAGAAGAAAAGGGAGCAGGACAGGATAATCGGTCTGGAAAAACAGAGGGAGAAAATTGCACAGGAAGAAAGAGAGTACCAGGAGCAGAAAAAACCTTTTTTTGAGCTCGAATTCCGGGACGAAAATATCACGGTGGAGCCACTCCGGAGCGTGAAGGAGTTTTTCGAGGAAGGCGAAGTTATGGGGCACTGCGTTTTTTCAAACAGGTACTACAAGAAGCCCGAATCACTCGTATTTTCGGCAAAAGTCGAAGGCGAAAAGATGGAAACCGTCGAACTGTCGCTCGAATCACTGAAGGTCGTTCAGGCACGCGGAAAGGGCAACAAAGCGACCGAATATCACGAATCAATAATCAAGCTGGTGGAATCAAACCTGCCGGCAATAAGTCGAATTTTACAAACACAATAATCACATGGACACAATCGAGTTAAACAAACGGCCCATCGTTTCGGAAAAGATTCCGGACCACATTCTGCTGAAGGAATCCAGAAAAGAAGTCGGCCAGCTGCAAAGCTACATTCATGAGCTGGAAAGTACGAACCGGGAGCTGGCAAAGGAAGTTGAAACACTGTTAAAATTGGACCCCGATGAACGTAAGGAGATGAAGCGGGAAAGGATGTATGGGGAGAAAAACAACGAGCTCCGGCAGATGCGGGAGAAGCTCAAAAAGCTAAGTTTTGATTACGATTTGCTGTTATCCAGGTACCACAACAAGGGCAAAGCAGAATAAGGGTTTACAATTCATTCATAAGTAAACAGCGGATGTGTATCACAGTAGCACATCCGCTGTTATTTTTGCATATTATCGTAAAAAAAGCGAAATGAAACCAATCGACTTCAAAGAATCAACCATAACACTCAGCCGGCCTGATGCTATTTCAGACCTGCAATGCAGCAGCCTAAAGGCATGGACGGACGGCCAGCAGTGTATCACACTGTGGAAGCCATCTTTCAAAGAACGGCTTTCCATTCTGATTTTTGGCCGCGTGTGGCTTTCGGTGTGTGGTGGTAATACACAACCACCGATTTGGATGGATGCACAGTACACCGTTTTCCAGCTGGCACCACTGGCAGTGAGGTTGAGCAATTGTTGTGATAGGATTTTCTCAAAAGTAAAAGCATGGCAACCAAGGTTAAGGAAGTAAAGATTGACGAGCTGATCCCCGATGATCTGAACGCGAACCGGGGTACAGAATACGGCCACAGCCTGATGGAAAAATCATTCCGCGAGCTGGGGGCTGGTCGTTCTATTTTGCTTGACAAGAACAACCGAATAATCGCGGGAAACAAGTCAACCGACAGCGCAGCTGCTATTGGACTGGAAAACGTGATAATCGTCGAAACCGACGGAACTAAGCTGGTGGCGGTGAAGCGAATGGATATCGACATCGACAGCAAGCAGGGCCGTGAACTTGCTTTGGCCGACAACGCAACAGCAAAAGCGAACATTGCCTGGGACGAGGAAGCGCTGGCCGAAATATCCGAAAAATGGGATATTGAACCAGAAGACTGGGGAATAAAAGACTTCGACCCGTCCGACCTTCCAGGCGTTGGTAAAGGTGATGGAGAGGGCTCGACACTCGAAGAAAGGTTCGTTGTTCCTCCGTTCTCTATTCTCGACACCCGAAAAGGATACTGGCAGGCCCGAAAAAAAGCATGGAGGCACAAAATAGGTGATTACGGCGAAAGCCGCAACGACACCCTGATTAAGTCGCCGGAGCTGAAATACAAAGACCTGTATCAAAAATCATTCAAACACCGCAAGGAGCTGGGAATATCTTTCCCGGAATACCTGGAAAAATACGTAAGCAAAGAGGAACTGGCCAGGGCCGAACAAACAGTGCTCAGCCAGGGCGTTTCTATTCTCGACCCTGTACTTTCAGAAATAGCGGTTCACTGGTTCGGGATTGAAGACGGGAAAGCCTTCGACTGTTTTGCGGGTGATACCGTTTTCGGCTTTGTGGCGGCCACATTGGGCCAATCTTTCACAGGGATAGAGCTAAGGCCCGAACAGGCAGAGATAAACAACCAGCGGGTGGCAGAAGCCGGAATAAACGCTCGTTACATCTGCGATGATGGACAGAATGTGTTGAAGCACATAAAACCCGACAGCCAGGACTTGTTTTTCTCATGCCCTCCGTATTTCGACCTTGAACATTACAGCGACATCAAAGAGGATGCAAGCAATCAGAAATCATACGATGATTTTCTTGCTATTCTAACAAACGCATTCACCGATTCGCTGAAATGCTTAAAAAACAATCGTTTTGCCGTCGTGGTTATTGGCGACGTCCGCAATAAGAAAACAGGCTTTTATTACGACATGATCGGCGACGTTAAGCGTATTTTCTTTAATGCAGGGGCGGCCCTGTATAACGAGATGATTCTGATTGAAACGGGCGCAAGTACAGCGCTAAGGGCCGGGCAGTACATGGACAACCGCAAAGTTGCTAAGATGCACCAGAACGTGCTGGTATTCTACAAAGGAAACACAAAGGAAATAAAATCGAATTACAAAAAAATCGAATATAAAGACGAGGACTTTGAAAATGAAGGCGAAAATCTGGAATCTTAGAAGGTGGATTAATCACTCCGACATGAAGTACCTGAAAAGTACTTTCAACGGGCTGTTGGAGCAGTCAACTTTCAAGGTACTGAACTTCAACGAAAACGAATTCAGCCCTTACGGATATACGGCACTTTGGCTTTTGTCAGAGAGCCATTTTGCTATACATACATTTCCGGAGCATCACATTATCTACATCGAGTTGTCATCGTGCAACGCCCTGAAACACGAAATCTTTGAAAAAATCATGCTCGAAAAATTCGAGTTATGGCAATCATCTGAACAGGTTGACCGCAATATTCACCCGCATTAATCGATAATTCAACCGCAACAACAATGAAATTTAGGAAGTACAATAAAAAGATAGTCGACCGGATATGTTTGCTGATTGAAAGCGACAGTTATACGATTCGGGAAATATGCTCATTTTCAGGCATTAACGTTGACACCTTTTACGACTGGATGAAAAACAAGTCCGAATTCTCCGAAGCTGTTACGCGTGCGCGAGATAAATTCGACGAAATCCTGATAAAAGAGGCCAAGGAATCGCTCCGAAAAAAGGTTACTGGCTACGAGGTCGACGAAAAGAAAACCGTATATGTCAATGGCAAGGATGGAAAGCCCGTGATTAAGGAGCAAACAACGATTAAAAAGCATTACCAGCCCGACACGGCTGCAATTCAGTTTGTGCTTACCAATAAAGCACCTGAAGAATACAAAAACCGTCAAACAAGCGAGTTGACGGGCAAAGGTGGCAAGGATCTTATTCCGGCTATAACAGTTGAGATAATCGATAAGAAAAGCGACGTTGAAAATACAGACGACAAGGATATACTCGAAGGTTGAGGATGCCATATCGTCTGGTTATACAACGGTGTCGGCACAGGGGAGCAGCCGGAGCAGTAAAACATATAACATACTGATCTGGCTTATTGTCTATTGCCTTAAAAATTCGGGAACCAGGCTTTCGATTGTTCGCGCCACGCTGCCAGCCATTAAGGGTTCGGTTTTTATCGACTTTAAAGAAATTCTTTACAAGCTCGGCATATATGACGAAAAGATGATGAATAAAACGGAATTCACGTACACCCTTCCGAACGGTTCGTGGGTCGAGTTTTTTTCAACAGACAGCGAACAAAAGTTAAGGGGACGTAAACGTGATATCCTTTATGTAAACGAGGCTAACGAGCTGAAGTTTATTGAATGGCAGCAATTGAAAATGCGTACCACGAAGTTTGCGATTATTGACTATAACCCGTCGTTTACTGACGATCACTGGATATGCGATATTAACAAAGAGCAATCGACGTTTCATTTCATATCGACGTACAAGGATAATCCTTTTTTAGAGCAGGTTATTATCGACGAAATCGAAAGCCTGCAACGCAAGAATGAAAGTTTGTGGCGGGTATATGGCTTAGGGCTTCAGGCGCAGATCGAAGGTTTGATATTTACGAATATTGAAATTATTGATCGTATTCCGGGGCACGTTAAAATGAGCAATATAGGTATGGACTTTGGTTTTACGAATGATCCAACTGCTATAATCGACACAGGAATATACGACGATGGTTTGTATCTCGATGAACTGTGTTATCGTACACAGATGCTAAGCTCCGATATTATAAGGGAGTTGAAGCCTGTAGGACCAAAAAGCGTTATTTCGGAAAGCGCGGATCCAAGGCTGGTTAAGGAGATAAGAAATGCCGGCATACTGATAACCCCTGTAACTAAGGGTGCAGGATCGGTAATGGAAGGTATAATGAAAATGCAGGAATACAAGATTTATATTACTCGTAGGTCTTACAACCTGATAAGGGAGTTCAAGAACTACACTTTTGAACAGGACAAAGAAGGCAAATGGCTTAATGTTCCGATAGATGCATTTAACCACGGTATTGATGCTGTAAGGTATGTAATACTGGAGAAAGTGCTGGGGAAAAATAGGCGTAAACAGAACTTATCAGGATTATTTTAATGACTATAAACGTATCACAGTAATACTATACAGAAATGGACGTAAAGGAACTACTAAAGGGGATTCAGGGTGAAAGCAGCAACATTGCCGGCGTAATTAACGAGTTGAAAAACGGCAGGTTGAACAGGGAAACAGATGTATCAACAGCCAAGGCTGCGCTGGATCCGCTTCAGCACAAGGTATTCAACAAGATTTACCGGCCTGACAAGAAAGTGCGTATTGACCCGGACGAAGCGGGGATAACCGAAAACGTTCTGCAGGTGACTTCCGGCACTGAACAGGTAGCGTTCAGGATGGAGCCGGTGGCCCGTATAGCGCTGGCGCTTCAAAAGCTGATAGTAAGGCGTGCCGTTGCATTCCTGTTCGGCAATCCGGTATCGCTGGAAGCATCAACAGAAGGCAAAGAGCAGGAAAGTGTTCTGTTTGCCCTTAAAAGGGTGCTTTACGACATAAAACAGAAGTCTTTCAACCGAAAAGTAGCGCGAAACATGCTCGAATGCACCGAAGTTGCCGAAATATGGTACCCGGTTGAGAAGGCAAACAAGACATACGGATTCCAGTCGAATTTCAAATTGCGTTGTGGCATCTTTTCGCCCTTGAACGGTGACAGGCTGTATCCCTACTTTGACGAAACGGGCGATATGATCGCTTTTTCACGTGAATGGTCCGTGAAGGACAATTCAGGTGAGGTAACAAACTACTTTGAAACCTACACCGACGAGCAAAAGGTGATGTTCAGGCTGGGTGAGAATGGTTACGAAATTGCGGAAGGCTACCCGATTGTAAACCCGATCGGAAAGATACCTGTTATCTACGGCATCCAGCCCGCTGTTGAGTGGGACGATGTTCAGATCCTTATCGAGCGACTGGAATTCCTGCTTTCCAACTTTGCCGACACAAACGACTACCATGCAGCACCGAAAATCTTTGTTAAAGGGCAGATTACGGGCTTTTCAAAGAAGGGAGAAACGGGCGCTATCCTTGAAGGCGACGCGGATTCATCCGCTGAATACCTATCCTGGGCCAACGCTCCCGAATCCGTTAAGCTGGAGATTGAAACCCTGCTCCGGATGATCTACACCCTGTCGCAAACTCCTGACATCAGTTTTGAGAGTGTGAAGGGAATCGGAGCTATTTCCGGTGTAGCATTAAAGCTCCTTTTCATGGACGCACACCTGAAGGTGCAGGACCACTCCGAGGTATTCGATGAGTACCTGCAACGCCGTCTGAACGTAATCAAGGCGTATATCGGTGAGTTCAGCAAAGCGCTGAAGACTGCATCCGATGACCTCATGGTTGAACCTATTATCACACCATACATGATAACCGATGAAGCCGCAGAACTGAAAATATGGATGGATGCCAACGGTGGTAATGCGGTAATCAGTCAAAAGGCATCGTTCGAGAAGGCCGCAATGACACAGGATACAGCAGCCGACTTCGAGCAGTACCAGAACGAGCAGAGTGCACGCAATTCCTTCATGATAGGAGAGCCAACCGAATGAGAAGCGACTACTTAAAACACCTGGTTGCAGGTTACCTGATTGCGTTGCTGTGTGGCGCGCTATTCGGCCCGTTTATCGGCCTTACAGCTGCTGTGCTGGCCGGAGCTGCAAAGGAACTTATTTGGGATATACTGCTGAAACGTGGTGCACCGGAATGGCTCGACTTCATACTAACCGCTGCTGGTGGACTTGCTGCCATCCTGCCGGCACTAATCATGTGACGGGATGGCAAAACAACAAACCGCACCTAAACAGGTGAAGGAATTCGCGGAGGTAACGTGTGAGGGGTGCAAGTTTATAAAGCCGTATTCCGACCTGAATGGACACGGTTTTTGCGCCCACAAAGCCGTTAAAATGATTGTGATTATAAAAGATACCAAACCGTGCATTTGGAGGGCACATGGCTGAAAATACACCGAAAAAAACAGGTTTTTCGTTGCTGGGGTTTGATGCAAAACACTACCGGCAAACTGAAGGATACGTGCAGGCAATTGATGCGCTGTACGGTTCTGCCGTGAATGAGTATTCGCGGCTGGTGAGTGTTATGTCAATCAGTCCCGACAAAGTTTTCTCGTTCGACGATTACCCGGCTACAAAGCAGAAAGCTCAGCAGATCGTTAACCAGCTTGCAAGTAAGATGCAGGCTGTTATCGTGAAGGGCAGCCGGGAACAGTGGCTGTATGCCTGCAAAAAGAACGACGAGTTTTTGAACTCTATCCTCAACACATCGAAAGTACCGAAGAAGGTGCTGCAAAAGTACCAGGATCGCAATCTTGATGCGCTCGATACCTTCCAAAAGCGGAAAATTAACGGGCTCGACCTGTCGCAGCGGATTTGGAACTACTCCGGGCAGATGAAAACGCAGATGGAGCTGGGCATCGATATTGCGCTGGGTGAAGGTAAAAGCGCACAGGCACTATCGAAGGAGCTCAGGCAATATTTAGTGGATCCAGACAAGCTGTTCCGCAGGGTTCGGGATAAACACGGTAATCTCGTGCTGTCGAAGGCTGCAAAGGCATTCCATCCGGGGCAGGGGAAATATAGAAGCTCCTACAAGAATGCTATGCGGTTAACACGGTCGGAAATAAACATGGCCTACCGTGAATCGGATCAGCTCCGCTGGCAGCAACTCGACTTCGTTACAGGCTTTGAAGTTAAGCTATCGAACAACCACACGCTTAACGGCGTGCCTTTCGTGGATATATGCGACGAGCTGGTGGGCCGGTATCCGAAGAACTTTAAGTTCAAAGGCTGGCACCCGCAGTGCAGATGCCACGCAATACCAATACTTCAAGACCGCGACGAGTTTAACCAGGATGAACTTTCAGAGCTCCGGGCCGCGCTGAAAGGCACCGAATACAAGAAACTGGAAATCCGCAACAAGGTTACAGATTTGCCGGAAGGATTCAAGAAATGGGTTGATAACAACGCTGAGCGTTCGGCTGGATGGAAGTCGCAGCCCTATTTTATTCGTGACAACTACCGTGGTGGAACCATTGCCGGAGGGTTGAAGTTTGGCACTCAGCCAATGCCGGCAGCAGCAAGAACGGCACCAACACCTGCACCAGCTCCACCAGTGGTTAAGAAGGAAATCAAGTTTACACCTGTTGACACTCCCGAAGATGTGCGCAAGGAAACGCTGGCCGTAGGTTCTGACTGGTTCCACCGTGGATTCAACAGGCTTGAAGTTGACCGCGACCCACGCAACAACGGATCAACTGACATGTCGGGTACAATATGGTTATCACGTGACAGGCTGGATAAAACAGTTTCAGGGATCCGGAAGATCAAACGTGACGAAGATATAACGTTTGGTGAGGCCGATGCATTGGCAACCTACTGGCACGAGATTACGCACAACAGGAATACACAGCCGCGCACCTTTATGACACCAACGCAGCGCACGTACATGGAGCTTGCTAATGAGTTTGTGGCGCGTAACACCCTTCCTGAATTCTATACGAAAATGGGGGCTAAAAAAACGCCATTTCCTGAGCTGATGAAAGACCGGCAATCTACAGGCTACAACAGTATGGTAGTTAACTACGATAAGATGATTGAGAAGCTTGGAATCGACAGGAATAAGGTAGTTGATACGGTAAAAGACAACCTGTTTAACAATCCATACACTGATCAGGTCAACGGACTTGTTCAGGCCATCCATATGAACAAGCCGAAGAATTCTGAAGGAAAGCTGCTTACAAAAACCGAAATTAAGAGCCTGATTAAGCGCTGTACAACTACTTCTTCAAACTACTTTGAGGATATTTTGCAAATGGAATTCAAAATAAAAGGGAGCTGATTTCAGCCCCCTTTTATTTATTCGTTGAACAAGTCATTGAACTGCTCTTCGATCGCTCGTTCCAGCGCTTTATCGTCGGTAATTTCGGCCATCTCAGCGAATGTTATATACCTCCCCATTTCGGATACTGTTTCCAAAAAAGTTTCTTTGTCCTGACCGTCGAGAATCCGTTCGATTACTTTCTGATCATCGGTGAAGTCGAGAAATGTTTTCTGCTTCAGGTTTGAATAGTCTTTTTTCATGATACTAATTTACGATTGATTTTTGTTTTTTATACTCCGGATCCGTTTCACGCTGTTTCAGTTTATCCAGCACACGTTCGAACATCTCCCGCTGGTTCATTCCGAGAATGTCGGCGATATGTGTCAGCACTGCGAACGTGTCGGCCACTTCATCCCGGAGGTGATCAATCTTTTCACGGTTGTTTGTAAGCCCTGTTTCACCGTTGTAGGCATCGCCGAAGGCCTCAAACAGCTCGCTTACTTCTTCATCCAGCTTCTCCATCCTGCTGAGCAGTTCCCGGCCAAATTTGGCGTTTACGACGGTCAGGAACTTGTATTCTGTGTATGTTTTGTTGTTTGCCATGTTAGTATCTGAATTTCGTAAAATGAATAATCGCCATCGGCTTGCTCAGGTCGTACTTGCGGAACCACTCTTTGAAGTCTTCGAAGGATAGGCCGTCGTTTTTGGCGAGTATATTAATATCTGAAATACCTGTATTTGGCTCAATCATAGGATGAATTAACCTACCACCACTAAAAAATAGCTGTTGCACTCCCACACCCGAATCCTTGTCGAACTCAATTATCCGCAGCTGCTTCGAGTTGTACGGCTTGCCGGACCAGTACCGAACCGAAAGAATCGCTTCGCCTGCATTCACTTCATCGATCCGCTTTTTCCAGAGGTGGTAGTTCGCGCGGATGGTGTGCAACTTCTTTGGCGGTTTTTGAAAGCAAGTAGCAACTAACTCGGAATCACGGTCTAAACCTGAAAGTATCTTTTCTCTGAAATTTGTCGGATCTCCCGACCTTGCGTGTGTCTTCTGGAATACCCGGCTCACTGTTAAAACGTATGTTTTCATGATAATTCAGTTTTTTTTGTTGTTGTATTTTCCCACTGAAACCGGCATCCACAATTTGAGCAAAAGTTGTCGTTAAGCCTAACATACGTGTTGTCGCATTCAGGGCAATAGTACCAGTCTGTGTAAAGTTCGTCTGTATCGAGAAAGTTTTTTTTAGCATCCATGCCGATTAATATTCCTGATAAATCAAATCCTGTTTTCATACCTCCGGCTCCTTTCTGAATAGCTTGTAAATACTGATAACCAAAACCACATATACCAAAATCCAGCTTAGAAACGCGGCAAACCATGGATTATCGTTTGTTTTAAACTTTTTGATGTTGTGGTAAGCTATCGCAAAAGCTATTCCAAAACCAACATAGTAAATTACAGCAAAAATTAAAATCTCTTTCATACCGCTTCCTTCCTTTCCATTTTGTATTTATAGTCCCTGTACCATCCATCCAGCGTTTCGCCTTGCCGAAGCACTGCACACAAGGCCATCCCGGTGCCGATAAAGTCCGGCTGTGGCATGCTGTCAGTTAGCCGCTTGTATCGACGTAGCACGTACACGTGGCCGTGGATTTGTTTAGTTAGATATTCCGCTTCGCTGGATGTTTCCTGCCGCTGTTTCCTTCCGTTCCTGAGCTTTAACCCTTCCGGGCAAACCTGTTTTATTGCGATGTAAACGTTGTTTGCGCTGTAACCAACCATGCTTGCTATTTCGGCAAAGCTTTTGCCGGAGTTGTAAAGTGCCAGCCACTCTAAGTTTCTGGCTGTGTTTTTTGCTTTCATTTATAGCCTCCTTTCGATAAATTCAAATATTGGTGCTATTACAAAAACTGCCAACATAAGAAGCACAAACACAATGATTTGAACTTTCCAATACAAGTCAGCAGTTACGTTTACTGATTCTTCAGGAAAAAGGAGTGGAAGAAATATACCTCCCAATACCGAAACAAAAAGCGCAAGAATCTGAACCATTAATACCATTTTAAATTTTTCTTTCATAACTCACGAAAATAAAGTTGGTTGATACCCCTTTTGAAACATATCCTTCCGTTGTCTTGCCATCGAAAGCCGAACCGCCCGGATTGCGCGCCCTTGCATCCGATATGCGATACCCGGCACCTTTCATTGCAGTAACGATCTGCCCGTTGGTGATCGCGTTGTCCTTTCCGATTTTGGTTGTCAGGCCGCGTATAAATACCGGAACCAGGGTTTTTTCCTCGTATTCAGAAAGCGGGGCCGTTTGTTCCTCGAAATTATTGATCATGGCGCACTGGTTAAGTGTTGATGTACCAGGGCTGCTATGCTGCCCAATAGAAGGAGTAAAAGCAGGTCGAAGACAAAGTACCATGCCGGGCGCAGCTTCTTAATCTGTTTGCTTTTCACAGACATTATCCTGCCAGTTTCGATGTTCCGGACTACGTTACGGCCTACATAGCGGTAACGGTTCTTGCGATCGCAAGTCAGGCGCACTTCTTCGCCCACGTTAAAAGATTTTTTTGACATATTGATTAAATTAAATTGTTAGTCGTATTACTGTGATACAAAAGTACAGATATACAGCATATATCTACTATTTGAACTGTTAAGTATTACGTTTTAGCCTGTTAATTAAGTATAAAATCAGCCCATTACCCGGATTATTTTAACAGGAGGTTTCCGATTCGCAAACTTCCGGTGTACTTCACCCTTCCGAATGATGCATTTCGCGTTGATGTACGGGCTGCCTGGTTCCATGCCGTGCCGGTAGAGTACCTGCGCACTGGCTCCAATTTGGGCGCTGGTTAAAACCGTGTAAATGGCTACAATGGACCCGAAGTAAAAGTGCTGCCCGGTTTCGAGCAGCTCCACATGGATAAGTTTATCGTTTTTCTTCATTGTCGTGATGTCTTAAGTTGTACATGAATCTGAATACCGCGGCGTTTATAAGTATGAATGCGCCGATTAAAATGTATGGTAACATGGTGGTTTGATTTTGATGGTTATTGATAATTTTCTGATGCGTTAAGTTTTTCCGGCACCTCCAAATCGTTCCTGAAAGCTATTGTCGAAAGCTTTTCAGATAGGTGGTCGATTTCCGCTATTTGCTTCTGTCGCTTCCTGATGTTTCGCTCCAGTTCTTCGGTGCTTAACTTCTGCTTTCCAGTTGACAACTGTATTTCGTTGTTCCTGATCTTTGCCCGGAATACTTTCTTTCGTGAACTCAAACCCTGCATCAACAGGATGAATTCTTCTTCGGTAAATTCTGCTTTTATCATTTCTCCTTGTTTTTTAAGTGATATATTAACATTGAAAATTCTTCTGGTGTATATGTGTGCGATATTTCGCTATTGAAATGTACTTCATATCCTTCAACCTCGGCCCTTACAAGCAGGTCCAGAATTATTTTGAAGCCTGTTACAAAACCCTGTGGTGATAGGTTGAAGTGCATTTCAGCCCCATTTAAAACTATATCACCACCCGTTAAAGTCATTTTTTCCTCAATTTCAAACCCTCCAACTATTTTCATAAATTTATTTTGAGGGTTATTTGTATTCAAGGGGTCGCCAGTGGGTGACCTTGATTTTTTCATTTATAAACTCTACGTTAAACTTTTCATCAATAAAAAGGCATCCTATTGATATTTTTCCATTTGATATTTTTATTAAAACGTCTGTTAAAAAATCCGGCAATCCTTCCTCCACAGGAATCCACCTTTGTGCAAATTCAACGCCCGCTTTGAAAGCTAAATCTTCTCCGCTTCGTTCGTTGTATCCGTATTCCTCGAAATACTCTTTTGCTGCCTGTTCAATTTTTTTCATAACCTTTTCTTTCGCTGATCGACCAGAACGGGGAGGCAAACAACCACGAACGCCTCCCCTGGTCTAATTTTAAATTCAGCTACGGTTTCGCACCGCCCGATCGTCCTTGCGACCGTAATTGTTGGTTAATTATTGTTCTTCGATTAAATCTACAACTGCTGACATGAACATCACTTGCGCCATTTCGTTTTCAGCATATGATTCTGTTTTTGAAATCATAAGAAGCGCTTTAACAGGGCCAATTTTGTTTGCTTTCATAACAGCCCTAATCAGATCCTTATATGGCTTAATCTTTTCAGGGTACTTTTCACCTAAAAGTGATTCAGCTGCATCTTTGCATTGCTGTAACTTAGTTGCTACTTGTAAAGCTTTCATTTTTTGCCTCCTTTCTTTGCCCGGCCCTTCTTCGAGTGAGTAACCATGTTTTTCCAGCCCTTTATTTCAGCAACCAGCTGGTTGAATTTGAGCCAAACGGCTTCATCTTTAAACTCGATGTGAATAGTTCCTTTCTTAAATGCCTTCACGATAAAAAAGTCGTTCCATTCAACCCACGTGCCCCAGTCCCGTTGTATCTTTTCAATGTGAGCGTCGTGGCCCTTGCTTCTTAAAGCATCTCGATATTGAACTATTCGATACCCGGTTGCACTACTATCGCAGGCGTCGTAACTTGCGCACCATTTGCCGTCGCATTTTACCCGATAACCGCTGTTGAAGTATGAGAAAATCTCTATCTGGTCTTCAAATCTTTTTCCTGTCAGATAGCAAAGACCCTTCACAATGTCGTTAAGTTTTTCGCCCCGGCTGTGGTGGATCCTGAAACCACCGTCGTAACCAGGCTCAGTCATGTAAGGCATAATGAACCGCTTGTTGATTGTAAAATCGGTGTTGGTTCTCCACCCTTCGCCAGCGGTGCTGTTTTCGTATGATAGTGAGCAAATTTTCTCGAAGGCTTCAACCAGCACCCGGTCCATCCGCTGCCCATGGGTGCCGACAATCATCTGAACCATTAAGTAAACATTACGAACGGTAAACGGTACGTGTTCCTGCTGTTCGATGAACTTGTTAACATCGGCCATAACTCCCGTTGTAACGTACTTATCCATCTTCATCATGTCGAAAAGTCGCCTCCATGCTGCCTTTTGCAGCTCCTTTTTAAACGTCTGTCGGTCGATTTCTTTGTACTCGTTTTCACGTCCTGCCATACGAGCCCCGAAGGAAATCCGGAAGCCTTCAACAACTCCTTTTATTGTAGTGTTTATTCGCTTGTTTGCAGCATCCACTTCATCGAACAGGCTCACCGCTTCAACGTAGCGTGAAACAATGTCCTGCACGAAGTCATAGCGTACAATTCCGGACTGGTTAACTGCATCCTGTTCGTAGTCGTACAGGTCAAAGTACCCGTCGAACTCGTTCTCGGCGCTGCCCGGTTTATGAAGCCACAAGCAGCCAATTTCGACGCCTGTTTTGCGTTCTGCCTGCGTGAAACAATCCCCGAAGTTTTCCGAACGTCCGTAGCCCTGAACGAGCTTGCCGATGTCGGTACGCTGCCTGCTGTACCTGTTCTCCAGCATAGTGTTGTTGCAAAGGCTGATGATCTGACAGCCTGCCGGGGCGATTTCCCATGCGTGCATGATATGCTTTTCCTGAGATGAAAAAGGCGGGTTCATTACGATAATATCGATATGCGAAACATCGAGTGCTGTAATCTCCATAAAGTCGTGCCCGATAATGTCACACTTGCCGGATAGTATCTTGCGGAGCCTGCTGTCGATTTCGCAGGCCAGAACATTTTTTACTCCGGATTCATTCAGGTAGTCCACGATCGCACCGTGGCCGGCTGATGGTTCGAGTACTGTTTTGCCGGTTACTGGTACGGCTGCCAGCATACGCTCTATAACTGGCCTTGGGCTGGGATAAAAGTCAATACCAAACATATTGTTGCGGTGTTAAGTATCAGTGTGATACGGTTGTTTGTAAAAAATTATTGAATTAATTTAGTGTTCAGAATAGCCTGCTCAAGCTGTACTGGTTCAAGTTCTACCAGATTAAATAGTGTTTCAGAAATTTTTCTTAACTCATTCCGTATGTGAGTTAACTGTATTACAATTGTCTCTGAATATGGAATTATACCTGATTTTGGTTCAAAAAAATTATATTTTCTATTTTCGATTATATCGCCTGTTTTCACAGGTTCTCTTTGTCTGGTAATATCAGAAAATCTATCCCTATCTGGGCCTGTATAAACCGATGTATTATACCAGGTTACAGTCTCATCACGTGTTACACGCATTAAAACTTCAAAGTCAAATGCTAATGCAGAACCGTCTGTAATAAATCCGCCAAAATTATATTCACTTCCGCTGACAGGAAATAATCTATTACCATTACTGTCTTTTGCATATTCAAGACATGATTTATAATATATCCTTATAAATAAATCCTTAACCACTTTTGAATTTTGGTACTTAACTACAACATCGCTAAACTGTCTTTCAAGCCCATCAAGTGTACTGTTGCTGATTGTGTTTTGCCTATTTGTAGCTGCTTCAAAAATACCAGATAAATGCTTTGGTATGTCTATGAAAAACACACCTTTTGAATTCACTTTAATGTCAAATTTTTCGCGAACTCCGCAAATATCGAACTCTATTGATTTTACTTTTGCCATTTTTATTTTGTTAAAAATTAATCCTCTGAATTCGGGTTGAAAGACTGCATGCCTCCTTCTTCACCGTATAAGTCGGTCCAGACATCGATCATGTCCGGGTTGTTTTCTTCGTAGCAAAATGCTATCGAACCAATTGTCATTCGCAGATCGTCCATTGCGCCTTGTATTTCACGTGCCGATATTTCGATGTTTCCATATTCGTTGATTTCGGCATTCAGCTTACTGCATAGCTTGTCGTAGGCTATGCAGGTTTGTTTTCTGAGGTTATTAAAATTGACTTCCATTATGCAAATAAGTTTTTGGTGTCTACTTCGTCTATATTCACATATGCGTATCTCCTTTTAACGGTTTTAGCCCGCTCAACTCCGAAATAGCTGATAACTAATTTGATGGCTTCTTCGTCGTTGCCAACGTAGCCACATTCGTGATTTCCAAACTCGTAGTCGTAGACTTCCTGTGGATCACATTCGGCTGAAATACGCTTTTCGAGTTCAACGTAAAAGTTCAGGAAGTTTTCAATGCCTTCTTTGGTCCCAAAAAGGCCGGAGAAAATCTTCGTTGCGCTGTAAACTTTTTTTCCTTCGAGTTTTGCCTTACCTTCTTCGAGCTGGCTGTTTGAAAATGCGAAGAAGCAATCAATGCAGGGTGCTTCCTGGTTCTTTAATTCTGTGTACTTGCTCATAAAAATTGAAATTATAGGGTTAATTTAACTTGTCGTTGTAAGCGGCCCTGATTGACCTGTACGATTCATCCCAGCCGTCCTTGTTGATTGTTACCCATCCGCTGCGGGTTATTGTTACGGTGTAGCCGGCCTGTTTCAGCCGGCTTACCATTGCTTTTTGTGTCATTTTAGTGTGTATTATCGAATTATTTTGTAGAACCCTGTACCTGTTTTTACCTTCACCCAAACGCTAAGCGGTTTGTTGTTATAATTACGGCATTGACCTTCGAGTTCAGTTTTTGAAACGTAGAACTCAATTGATCGGAACGAGTTTTGAAGCTGGTAATCTGAGCATCCAAGGTTTGCGTATTCGATTCCTCTGATCTCCATGTTCGCTTCTTCCATGTTGCGAATAATCTCTGCTACTTCGTTAAAATTTGCTTTCATCTTGTTGCGGTGTTTAATTGTTAGTAGTATCACTGTAATACGATGCAAACATAACATATCTATTCCGTACATATGCAAAAAGACGTCATTATTTAAGACTATTTAAGACATTTAACGCTATAATCCCGATATATCGCCATATCAATCGTTTACAAATCGTTCACAACTACATATATAAGTCAGGATCAGTATCACGCTGATACAACTATCTTTGCCAATCACTGATTAAAAACAATCAAAATTTGAACGCATGAAAGAAAAAATTCTCGCATTACTGATCGCTAAATTCTCAGGCGTGCGGAAAGATGCTCTGGCGCAATTGGCAGGCGTTTTGGCCTTACAAGCAGCTACAGACGAAGAAGCAACGGGCCTCGTTGAAAAACTTACGGCTGAAAAAGCCAAACAGTTTGAAGTTGAGTACCGAAAAGATGTGGACAAAGAGGTGTCCGACGCAAACAAGACCTATGAAGGTAATCTGAAAAAGAAGTACGATTTGGTTGAAAAAAAGAATCCGAATCCGGATCCGAATCCAAATCCTTCTCCCGACGACACCCCGGCATGGGCAAAGGCATTAATCGACCAGAACAAGGCACTTACCGACCGTCTGGCCGCTATCGAAACGGGTAAAACCGTTGAAACAAGGCTTCAGCAGCTTCAATCGCGATTTGCTGAAAAGAACCTCCCGGAATCATTCACAGCTCAGAAGCTGAAGGACTTCAAACGGATGAACTTTCAGAGCGAAGAAGAATTCACTGAATACTTGACAGAAGTCGACACCGACATTACTGCTTTTAGTCAGGAACTTGCCGACAAAGGCCTTACAGGGCAGACAAAGCCTATTTTCGGGCAACCGAACAAAGATGGCGTATCGCCTGCCGTTCAAAGATTCATTCAGACGAAGACCGAACCAAGCAAGGCCATGACAGGCAAAGAAGTTTAAAAACGAATTACAAACCAAAAAAACTAAAGCACTATGCTTAAAATCGAACGAAGTGCGGATAGCAGAGTAATTAAGTCTATCCTTCACCGCGTGGCCGATGTGCCTGGCGGTGTTACCGTTAAGGTCGCAGAGCTTGGCGGTGCTGCTCTCAAGGAAGGCACCCCGCTGGCTTACGCTGCCGCAGATGGCATGTTCCATGTCGCCAAAACGGCCCTTATCGTGTCGAATGCTGCTGATGATGCCACCACATACGACGTGGCCAAAGGTCACCACTTCAAAGTGGGCGACAAATTTGGCACTGAAGGTGCAAACGGACAGGCTATTACAGCTATCGACAAAACCACCAACACCGACAAGGATGTTATCACGGTGGGTACAACCCTGGGTGTGGCTATCACGGCTGCATCAAAAACAGTTGCATTTGAAACCAACACAGGTGCAAAAACTCCAAAGTATGCTCCTACCGCTATTGTCGGATCTAATTACGATGTTGTTGCAAGCGACAACTTGTTCGTTGATGCATGGGTAATCGCTGTTGTTCGCGTGGGTAATGCGCCCCTTGTGAATGATACGCTGAAGGGCACCATGAAAGGTATCCACTACATTGTATAACCCTTAAAAAAGTAAATCATTATGCAGATAACATTAATGCAGGGTTTGAATGAAAAGGATATGCAGGCCGTAATTAACACTTACGACTTGAAACCATTTTATTACCCAACGCTGTTTCCCATGACGGAAACTCCCTTCCTTACATGGAAGATGCTCGAAGGACAGGCCGGACTGAAGATCGCTGCTGACCTCGTGTCGCGCGGTGCTACAATTCCAAAGAAAACCCGTGAGGCTATCAGCCGTATTCAGGGTGACATTCCAAAAATTGCCATCTCGCGTGAAAAACTCGAAGACGAGCTGACCGAGTATGATATCATGCTCGCAATGGCGAGTCAAAATCCGGATCTGCGTGCAATCGTAGAGTTTTGGGCAGAAGACACTAAATTCTGCTGGGACGGCGTTGCTTCGCGTGCGGAGTGGATTGCCCTGAAACAGATCTCGCTTGGTAAAGTGTCTTTTACTAACACCAACAACGCCGGTGTTATCACTGAGTACAACGTTGATTATGCTATCCCGGCAGCTCAGAAAATCGGTGCAAATGTCGTATGGACAACTGTGGCAACTGCGAAGCCTATCACTAAGGACTTCCCTGCTGCTATCGCTGCCGGTAAGGCAATTGGCGCAAACTACAAGTTCGCGTTTATGAACCCCAGCACACTGGAAAAACTGGTTGCAACCGATGAAGTCATAAAAATGACTGCTTCGTTCATGACTAATGCCCTGAGCTTGCCTTCACTGCCTACCCTGGCTGATGTGAACGGTCTTCTTGCCCGTACTGTTAAGCTTAACGGCTTGCAAATCGTGGTAATCGACCAGGATATAACAATCGAACTGGCAGACGGTAGCCGTACCACCGCTAACCCTTTCGAAAACGACGTTGTTCTGTTCTCTGAATCGAAGGTGCTCGGTAAAACCTACTGGAAACGTCCTATCGATATGAATGTCGACTCTCCGGCGCTGAAAGTGATGAATGGTCATACACTCATCAAGAAGTACAGCCAGGACAGCCCGATCAAAGAAGTAACTGAAGGAATCGCCAATTTGTTCCCTGCGTGGAACCTGGCAGGCCGTTCAGTTCTCTTGCAGGTAAGTGCAACCAGCTGGACGAAATAACATTGGCCCTGATGGGCGGTAAGATAAAAAGCAAGGCGGTGTAACAGCCGCTTTGCTTCAACCTTCAAAAAGCAGAGCAATATGGCAATCACAACAAACAGGGAATATCTCGCAGTCAAGCTGTCGAAATTCGGTTTAACAGCCGACGAGATCGAAGCTATCGTGCTGGAGAATCCTGTACTGGAGGAAGATCTGAATGTTCAGAACTGTAAGGAAGCGATATACAATACTATGTCGTCAATCCTTCCGCTGGCTAATGTATCCGAAGGCGGCTATTCCGTATCATGGGATATCGAAGGCCTGAAGCTGTGGTATAACAGTTTGTGCTCTGAGCTCGGGAAACCAAGCGCAATTAAACCTCAAATCCGTAATCGCTCAAACTACTGGTAAGCATGATCAATCAGTATCCGCACTACCTATTTGTCCACGTCGTTGGCGCTTCCACGCAGGACGAAGACGGCAACTGGACCAACCCGACAGACAGCTGGAGGCTTCATTCAATGTGCCGGGAGGAAACAAACGGCAAGGGCACTGTAATCAACGGCGCTGATGGTCGTTCGGTGGTGTATTCATCTGTAATCTACCTGCCAAAATCAGCAGGCGAAATTCATGCCGGTACTGAAATCGTTGTATCACAGTTCAACGACGCGGAGGATGGAGTGAGAATAAAGGCAAGAGTGATTAAGTGTGACACAGGGCAATTTCACAAACGGATATGGGTATAACTCCGACTTTTACTCAGGCTGATGTAAGCAAGCGTTTTGACAAGTTTCTTCAAGTGATTGAGAAACGTCAAATCGAAAGGCTTCAGTACCTGGGTGAGATGTGCGTAACGCACGCAAGGAGCATTCCGGCCAGTGTTGGGTTCATGGATCAGACGGGAAACCTTCGAAGCTCCATCGGGTATATGATTTTTCGGGATGGAGTGGCAATACATGGAAGCTATGAGCCTGTTAAGGGGGGCAAAGAAGGAGCCATAACCGGCGAACTGCTGGCTAAGAAAATCGGGGCAAGGTATAAGCAAGGTATCAGCCTTGTGGTCACGGCTGGGATGAACTACGCACTCTATGTGGAAGCAAAAGGCCGGGATGTTTTAACATCTGCCGAATCGATGGCAAAACAGGAGCTCCCGAAGATGCTCGATGAATTAAAACGCAATATCAACACAGCACTCGCAGAATGATACAGACATACGACACAGATGCAATAATATACGGTATCCTGAAAGCTTCGCAAGGGGTTACAGGTGCTATCAATGGTGGCATATACGCTGGTCAAAGGCCTGACAATTCAGTGAAGGAAGATATTGTCGTTAACACAATTTCGCTAACGCAAGAATACGAGCCACAGATGGGCACGTCGAACGTAAACATCCACGTTCCGGACATCGATATTAAGGCCGGCAATGTCACAATGAAGGTTGAAGACCGGGCAAGGCTGAAAGCTATCGCAGGTCACGTTCTTACCGTTTTAAGGGCGGCAAAAATACAGGGTTTGACACTTACTGTTGCATCTCAGAATACCATCCGGGAAGCGGAGATACAGCAGCACTTTGTCAATATCCGAATTGATTGGAGTATTCACTAAAAACTGAAATAAAATTATGGCATCTCTCATAACACTGGGACTTTCCCAGATCGAAGCCGGGGTAGCAGCTACCAACGGCACAATGCCCGGAAGCCTTACGAAAATCGGTAAGACTTACCGTGATTCGTGTAAAATTAACATGCCGGCATCTGATGTAAACGAACACTTTGAAGAAGGTAAATCCGCTCCAGAAGTGCGCCGGAAAACCAAAAAGATGCCCATTGTCACCTTCCAAATTATGGACCCGGATCCGGCACTGCTGGCCGACCTTGTTGGAGGCGAAGTTATTAATGGTAACCAGTGGGGTTTTAACGGTACCGAAGAAAACGCCAACAAGGCCATCCGGGTAAAGTCGGAGCAGGGCTTGTGGGTTGACATTCCAAACGGCGACATCGAAGCGGTTATCAATGGCGAATTTTCGCAGAAAGGTATCGTGTTACTCGACGTAACAGTAACGCCGCTTGCTGTAACAGCTGGAAAAGCTTTCGTGTCGTATCCTGGTTCAGCACTTGAAGTAAGCCCGACTTCGTTGTCGTTTACTGCTGCAGCTGATGCAACCGGTAAAACCATTACTGCAACCTCTACCGGTAACGTAACCTACGCAGCTGGTGATGCAGGAGCCGACTGGTTGACTGTAACCCGCGCGCTGAAGGTTGTAACCGTTAAGGTTGGAGCCAACACCAACTCGGAAGCCCGCACCGCTAACGTTACCATTATCGCCGACGGTAAGACCGTTGTTGTACCGGTAACACAGGCAGGAGCCTAATATCTGGTAATAAGACTGTAAACTTCACCGAAAGCCCCGGAATTATCTTTCGGGGCTTTTTTAAATTAGCACCGCAACATGACAGAACAGGAAAAAATAAACGCTGAGCGCAGGGAGCTGAACACGCTGATCAGCAGGGGCGTGAACTTCGATGTAGAGCGCACCGTAACAGTTCGAAAGAACATATTTTCAAAGGCAAAAAAGCACAGCGAACAGCTGAAATTCACAATTCAGGAGCCTACGCTGACCGTGCTGGACCTGATCGCAGCTGAGCAAATCGACCTTGTGATTAACGAGAAGGTAATGTCGTCAGAGCAGGGAATATCGGAGGCGAAAAAACTGGCCCATAAACACGCTAAAAGGATGGCCCGTATCGTAGCACTGGCTGTAATGGGTGAAGACTATATCATCGCTGAGCAGAAGGGCGCAAGGGTGCAATACAGCTACGATGAAAAGCGTTTCCGGGAGCTGGCAGAACTGTTTGCAAACAACCTGAAGCCGTCTAAGCTCATTCACCTTACAATAATTATCAACCAGATGGCGAACCTGGGGGATTTTACGAACTCTATCAGATTGATGTCCGCAAGCCGGACGACGATGCCGATTCTGGTAGAGGAAGGCAAACAGGATTAAAGAGCCCGTATGGCCGCAGGGGTGCGATTTGTGCCCACTTCGGCTGGTCATGGGACTTCCTGCACCACGGCATCGCTTGGTCGGCTGTACAACGAATTATGGCCGATCTTCCATCCTACGAAGTCAAGAAGGACGACGAGGAAATGGAACTCAAACCTGAGAATGCGGAACAAATCATGAACTTAATTAATTCACTCACATGAATACAGATAACGGAGCACTGTCGTTCGACGCGGTAATTAACAACGAGAAGCTGATCGGAGCTATCAACGAATCGGAAAAGAGGGTGAAAGGCTTTTCGGATGCTGTCGTGAAGGAGGGCGACAAGATCGACGATGCTTTTAAGGTTACGGCTGAAAACATCCGGATACAGAAGGATGTAATCGCTTCACTCGAAGGTGAGATGAAGCGCCTGAACGCTGAAATCGACAAGTTGGCACCCGGCAATGCACAGCTGGAGCTTAAACAGCAGGCTGCACAGGTGGCCGCGGAGCTGAAAGCCGAAAAGGACGCGCTGGTTATGCTCGAAGCCGAAGTAAAGCAGAACGAGGCGGCTCACAAGTCGTTCCGATCGCAGCTACGGGAAACCCGCGAAGCGCTTATACAGATGGAGCAGGCCGGGCTTCGTGGCACGCCCGCTTACGATGCGATGCAGAAGAAGCTGGGAGAACTCAAAGATGCCATGGACGACGTGCAGGCGCAGGCTGATGTGCTGGCAAACGATGAACGCGGATTTCAGGGTGTTGTGTCCATGGTTTCGGGTATTACCGGCGCATTTTCGGCAGCGCAGGGAGCGATCGGGCTGTTTGCCGGGGAGAATGAGAACCTGAATAAAATAATGCTGAAGGTTCAGTCGCTGATGGCAATCACGATCGGGCTGCAACAGGTTGCTGAGATGCTGAATAAGGATTCGTATTTCTCGATCGTTATACTCACGAAGGCAAAGGAAATGCTGGCAATTGCGGAGCTGAAGTTTGCCACAGCACTTGGAATTTCCACAGCTGCCGCGAGGGTGCTGATGGCCACACTCACGCTCGGCCTTTCGGTGGCCATCACGGCCATTATTGTTGTGCTGTCTAAGCTGTCGAGCAAAACAGCGGAAGCAAGGAAGGAGCAGGAAGAATTCAACAAGTCCGTTGCGGAAGCGGCAGCCGAACCAGTTGCAGCACTTCAACGTCTTTCAAGCGAATGGAACTCGCTCGGTAACAATATGGCTGCAAAGCAGAAGTTTGTCGAGGACAACTCAAAGGAATTTGAAAAGCTCGGTATCTCGATAAACAACGTTAACGATGCAGAAAAAGTCCTTTCGGATCCGGCCACTCTTTCAAAGCTACAGCAGGCGTTTATTTTCCGCGCGAAAGCCATGGCAGCCGTCGAAATTGCTTCGAAGAAATACCAGGAATCGATTCAGAAGCAGCTTGAAATGGAAGGCACAGAGCGGTATGTTACAAAAGGCATGGCCGTTGGTGCCGAAAACAGGAAGTACAGAAAGCTTCGTGAGCAGTCGGAAGAACTCGAAAAAGAGGCTAAGAATCTTTTCGACATGGCGGCAAAATTCGACCAGCAAGGCCAGCTGATAATATCATCAACGGTTAATACTACACAGCAGATTGCATCAAACAGCATCGCAGCGGTGGAGGACAATATAAAGAAGCTGCGGGACCGGTACCGGTTGGCTGCAACCGACTTTGAGCGTGATGCAGTTCTAAGGGAAATACAGCTACAGGAAAGGCTTCTTCAGCGTATGGATAAAACAAGGCAGCAGGCTAAGCCCAAAACTGTGAAAGAATCGAAAATACAAGTTATTGATATAAAGGAAACAGAAGTTGCAGAGGATGAAACCGTGAAGCTGTACAACGAGCTGATTGTGCTGTACAGGAACTATGAGCAAAAACGGCAGGCGATTGCTGACGAGTTCAACCAAAAGCGGTCGGTTGCCGCACTAATGAATAATCAGGAGCTAATCGAAGAACTCAACAAAGCGGAGAAAAAGGCATTAAACGACCTGCAAAGGGAGGTTCTCGACGGCAGCGGTGTCGGGTTGGTCGACCTGTATATTGCCGGCAATGGCACTCAGTTCATTCAGGACAAGATTAAGGAAGCGATGCCACTGTTTGATAACCTCGCAGACCTGACACATTCGGAGCTTGAAAAGCTAAAGGGAATTATCGACGATATAGGCTTCACACCTGAGCAGGTAAAACTGTTTGAGCAGGCCGGCATAAACGTTGAGAAGCTGGCCGAAGCACTGAAAAAAGCGAAGGAAGCATCCAAAGACGCAGTAAGTGCTCAGGACTGGGAGAACGTGCTGTCGATGGCTCAAAAGCTTTCAGGATCCGTGGCAGAGCTCGGTAATGCACTTGAAGGATTCGGGGGTACTGTTGCCGATATAGGCAAAGGGCTTGTTGCGCTGGCCGGGCAGGTGGATAATGTAGCAACGGCATTCTCGAAAACCGCTTCGATGGAGGATAAGATTTCAGCCGGCATTTCCGGACTTGCCAGCCTTATTTCCATGGTTGCAAATCAGATCGCAGCAAACAAGAAAGCGCAGGAGGAATGGAACCAGAAAATCGCGCAAGGAAAACATGAGATGGCGATGCTCCGTATTGAATCAGAAGCCTACGGTGAGGCTAATATTTTCGGTGTTGAAAATCCTTACTCACGGGCAATTGCAGGTGCAAAGCAATACGCGCAGGCTACGAAGGAGCTGTACGACGCGCAAAAGGCCGTTGAAGGTGGTCAGGTGCAGACCGGCACAAAGAAGGTTGTAAGCGGAAGCAATGTGATGGGTGGGGTTGGTGCCGGCGCTGCCGTTGGTGCGGCTGTTGGCTCCTTTATTCCTGTAATTGGCAACTTACTTGGTGCCGGTATCGGTGCGCTGGTTGGTGGTATCGTTGGGCTCGTATCGAGAAAAACGGTGCCTGTATTCGAGAACCTGAAAACGAAATACGGGGAAGTGTTCGATGCAAACGGGGAGCTGAACCAGGCTGTGCTTGCCGACTACGATAAGATGGACGATGCAACCAAAAAGCTAATCGACAACTGGGAGGAAATAAAGGCAAAGCAGGAGGAAGCACAGGAGCAAATGCGGGAGAACTTCCGCGATTTGGCCGGCGACCTTGGAAGCAGCCTTTCGGATGCGCTCGTGGAAGCTTTCAGAAATGGTGACCTTTATTCTGCTATCGACAAGTTCGATGCGAAGATGAACGACGTTATCAGTAACATCGTTTCTCAGCTAATCTTTAGCGCAATTTTCGGGCAGATGTTCAACGACCTCGAAGAACGGTTCAATGAATCATTCGGGGAGAATGGAGATCAAAATCTGGTAGACGATTTGACCGACTTTGGCACCAACTACAAGGATGGACTGGCTGCCTACAACGAAGCGATGAAGCTGGCCAATGAGGAAATGAAGCGGTCGGGGCTTGCAGGATTCACGGGAGCAGGGGGAAGCAAAACAGGGCTTTCGGGAGCTATTCAGAATGTATCAGAGGAAACGGCAAGCATCATTTCCGGACAGCTGAACGCGATCAGGATTAATCAAATTGAATCCGTGGATGTGATGCGAAACCAGCTCATGGAGCTGAGTAAGATTTCCAGTAACACGGCCTACAACTCGAACCTGGTCCGGCTGAATGAAATACTTTTTGTTCTAAAGCAGATCCAGTCAGGCGACACGCTACGTTCTCAGGGACTATAAAAACAACACTTAAATAAACAGCATATGGACATTACATATACATTCGACGGCGTAAACTTTAAAACGCACGGGGTTTACGTTTCAAAAAGTGAGGGATTAATCGGAAGGCCGAACAGGAAAGAGCCTGAAAAGTACCATTATCCTGATGAATCGGGCTATGTTCCCGACCTTGCAACGGTGGCATATGAAGCGCGAAAGATTACGCTGTACTGCTTTATTAAGGCATCCGGTCCACTCGATTTAGTATCGCAGTACAACTCATTCACAGCGGCAATGCTGGGCAAGACAGCCGTTAAAACACTTCAAGTGGCGATAATATCGGGTGTTACTTCGCTGTACTATCAGACCTACGTTGAAAGCATTTCGGAGCTCGAAAAAACGTTTAAAGCGGGCCGGAACGTGGGGACTTTTAAAATAGTATTCATCGAACCACAGCCTGTAATATCATGAACCAGATAACAGTAATTAAAAAGAACGGGACTACGTTTAACCTGTTCGACAAAGCCATCCCGCGCACCGTTGAATCAGCTACACAAAATGTGGAGATGCTGGGCCGTGACACAGTATCGCTAACCGTTAAATCGGCGCTTCCTATCACCTTCGATGTTGGCGATAAAATCGTGATTATCGGTCGTGTTTACACGCTGAATCTTCCACCGGTTGAGCGCAAAGCGGGGACACGGCTGTACTTCTACGACCTTGAATTCGAGGGGATGCAATACGAGCTTATGAGGGCTGCATACAGCGTGAACGTGGACACGACGACAAATGAAATTCAGGACATTTCCGGCGATTCGTTAACGGGAGACTTGAAGCTGTTTTTGGATGTGCTGGCATCTAATGCTAACCGTGTGTTTGGTTCAGGATCCTGGTCCGTCGGAAGCTATCCGGCAAGCACGGAAACCAAAACACTTTCCTTTGCCGAAACCGATAACTGCCTGAACGTCCTTCAATCGCTTTGCTCGGAGGACAACTACAACGCTGAATTCTGGATCACCATCGACGGATTCGGAAACAGGGTGCTGAACGTGGGTGCTTCGGGTAGCGTGTTCGCCACTACCTTTGAATACGGCAAGGATAAAGGGCTGTACGAGCTCACGCGCGAAAGACTGGCACAGTCGAATGTGATTACCAGGCTGCACGCTTACGGGAGCTCAAAGAATATCGTCACATCGAAATATATCATGCCCGACGGAACCTTCCGGGGGCTTCGCCTGTGCCTACCTACGAAGAAGAAGGGCACCAGCTTTCTGGACGATGCAACCGCGATATCGAAGTTCGGGCTTTGGGAAGCGACAAAGCATTTCGACGACATCTACCCGCACCGAACCGGCACCGTTTCGGACTACGGCGACACAGTTTTAAAGTTCGTTGATTCATCGATGGACTATGATATAAACGAGCTCGAAAGCGACGGGGTGACAACGAAATACCTGATAGCAGGGACCAGCGCGAAGATTCATTTCACAACAGGCAACCTTGCGGGCTATGAATTCGAGCTGGAAAAATACGATCATTCAACAAAAACCTTCACTATTATTCAGCAGATAGACGAAAACGGTTACAAATTCCCTTCCGAAACTTCGGCAGCCTTCACTATTGAGCCGGGCGACAAGTACGTTATAACTGACATCTACCTTCCGACCAGCTATGTTACGGCGGCTGAAAACAAGCTGCTTGCAGAAGCTACGGCATACCTTAATAAGTACAAGAGCCCGCAAGTGAAGTATTCTTTGACGGTGGACCCTATGTTCCTAAAAACGCTGATTCCGGGGGCTTCGTCCAACATCTTCTGGGCTGGCGATTACATACCGATTAAGGATGCAGCGATGGGTATCGACACCACCATCCGGGTGAAATCTTTGACCCGTGACCTGATCGATGAGTACAAGTACACGCTTACAATTACGGACCTGCCTGTTACGGTTAGCACGGTTACAAGGATAGTAAACGAGCTGAAGCAGCTGGACACTATTGTTAAGTATAACAACCTTGGAGATCCAGCACGGGCGCGAAGAAACTACAAGGTAACGGGCGAAGTTTTGACAATGTTTGAATCCCTTCAGGTGGAAGCTGCGCTTATAGGTAATGACCCGGCTGCACAGTTCGAGCTGGTTGGGGTTTCGATAATGGCTAACCATAACGGACAGGCTTCGGCACTCTACGCTTCGGGCGGTACAATCAATCACAACTACTACCCTGAAGGCGGTCCGGCATCGTGGAATATAACACCCGGAAGTTTCGGCTCGCTGGTGGCCGGCACACCTTACTACCTTTACGTTAAGGCGACAAAGGGAAGCAGCAACGCTATCTATGTGCTGTCCGCTACAAAAATAGCTGTTGAATCAGTGGCCGGGTATTACCACTTTCCCGTGGGCGTGCTGTCGTCGGTTATCGACAACGTTCGTGTGTTTACCTCGACAAAAGGCTATACATTAATAACGGGTGATAGTATCAAAACCGGCAAGATTCAAAGCGCATCGGTGCCTAACATGTACATCGATCTTTCAACGGGCGAAATCCGGGGTAACTTTAAGTTCACGACTGGACAAACTATTCAGGACTATGTAGGTGGCGAAATTGGCGGAATCAAAGTGGGAGCATCCAACCTGCTGACCAACTCAGCAAACCCGCTTTTAAACGCTAATAACGTCGGAACCGGAACCTCAGTGCTTATGACAAACGAGCCTGAACATTATTACAGAGCAACGCCAACTGCCGGACAAGTGGTGTCGCTTTTTGGGGCTCAATACATGCATATTGCCGGAAGGGATCACATGTCGAGCATCTACGTTCGGCAGAATTCGGGGAGCCCGGTTAACATGACACTCCTGCAAGATGGAAACGTCGATGATTCTTTAAAGATTACCAGCGTTCCATCGGGGGTTTGGACACAGATTTCGACAAAAAAATACACGGCAAGCGGTAACAGTTTTCTGATACTTGTTTCTTCGCTTGAAACAATAACAATTGACTACAAAAAGGTAAAAATTGAGTACGGCACAATTGCTACTGACTGGTCACCGGCACCTGAGGACGTACCATCCGCACTGAAGTACCTTGCTGATGCATTACAGGGCTCGACAGATATTTCCGGTGGTCTTTTGGCTACCAACGTTTTGCTAATGAAAAACTCAGTTAACGAAATAACTGGCGGGATGTCGGGACTGTCAACAGATAACGTCGGGATGTGGACAGGAGGGACATACGACAATGCGATAAACAATCTTGCAAAGGTTATACTGCGTAAGGATGGCTCCGGACAACTTGCCGGTGGGAAAATACTTTGGGACATGGCTGGGGCGTTAAATGTAGGCAATTTTAAAATTGAAGGAGGTGCGATTATAGGATATTCATCAAATAAACAGAAAATTAAGTTTCATACAGGAAATATCGACGCATTATCTTCGCTTGCCGGGCTTATAACGACTGACCCTGTTCGATACGCAGTTAATGCAGATGAAGAATTCACCAATTCAACAGCCGCACCGTTTGATTACAACTTTACTGCAAATTCAATTGGGGAGATTACGGTGCCTGCCAACACTCAAATAAATCTGTACTTCCCTAATGTATCAATTAATCCAGGGTCTGCAGGTAGTGTCGTGTCGAGCACCCAATTTTATAGAATAAAAATTGGTGAAACACTAATAGGCGAATACACATCATCAACACCTACCGTTGTTTTAACTGCGGGTGGAACATATAAAATAGAATTTGTTGCAGATTACCACATTACGGTTGAAGCATCTGCCACTACATCTATCTCGGTAACGACAACAACAGAAGGGTATTTAGCCTATCAAATAGGAGTAGAGCGATTTGAGATTGGCCAAAATGGATTTTACGTGTTTTACAGCACAACAGCATACGTTTATTTTAGAAATGATTACGGATTTGAAGCTCGATTCGGGAATATAGGATTGCGATTCATAACAGGACAAAGCAACCCTCAAAAAATGGTGGGTGGCACCTGGATGAACTTATAAATTCATTGTTTTTCATCTAATTAACACAAAAAAGCCCGGCAATTGCCGGGCTTTTTTATTTATCTGAACATATACCCATGCTCATTTACGATAGTTGCCTTAAACGGAAGCGCTTCGGCAGGCACCTGTTTTAATTGTTAGTTTATCGTATCACTGTGGCACAAAAGTGACGATGTATAGTGTATATCGTCTTTTTATTAACTTAATAAATCATAAAGGAACGAAGATTTAACATTGCCGCTTACAAATCGTTGTAAATCTTATGAATGAAATGTGAATGTTGTATTACTGAAACAAGCATATAAACTACATTTGAAACAAAAAAAAGATATGATACCCGCAACGTTAACAAAGAAACTGGTTTACCGTGGCGACACAGAGGAAATGTCGCTGAAATTCGAGATTGGGGATCCGGCTCAGCCTTATGACCTATCAGTTTGGGCAGCAATAAAAATGGATGTCAGGATACAGCCCAACCAGCTGGCAACTAAGATACTGGAATTATCGGTCGAAAACGGGGGACTGGAAATCGCCGGTGATAACAACGAACGGCTGCTTATTCACTTGAATTCAGACCGGACAAACAAATTCAACAAGGGCAGCATGTATTATTACGACATACGTTTTATCGGGCAGGATGGAGCTGTTCATACTATGCTCAAAGGAGAGATTGATTCAACACTTAACATAACAGAATAATGACAGACTACATTATAACCGTAACCGAAGAAGTTGCAGCGGGTGGTTACGCTTCCGCAGCTGCACAGTCGGCAGCCGAAGCCATGGCATCGAAGCAGGCAGCTGAAACGGCTGAGACTAACGCCGAAACGGCTGAGACTAACGCCGAAACAGCGCAGGGACTTGCGGAGAATGCAAAGGACGCGGCAGTTGCGGCTAACAATGCGGCACAGCTTGCTAAAACGGCAGCAGAAACGGCTGAAACCGGTGCAAAGGCGGCCGAAACATCGGCAATCGAAGCAAAGAACAGGGCCGTAACCGCTGAGAGTACAGCTGTTGCAGCTAAGGATACAGCTGTTACTAAAGCAGGTGAAGCCCTTACCTCGGCCCAAAACGCAGCCGGAAGTGAGAATAATGCAGCTGCAAGCGAACAGGCCGCGGAGGAAGCAGAGTTATCAGCTGAACAATCTGCAAGCGCAGCACTTGCATTGAAGCAGGCAGCAGATACGGCAGCAGGCATAGCGATTCAAAACGCTAATACAGCAACTACGAAAGCCGGAGAGGCGGCCACATCGGCCCAGAATGCGACCACAAGCGAACAAAACGCTATCAATTCTAAAAACGCAGCAAAGGTTTCGGAAGATGCATCGAAATTAAGTGAAACGAACTCAAGTAATTCAGCAGCGGCAGCCTTGCAGGCTAAAACCGCTTCCGAAACGGCAAGAGATCAATCGATATCAGCTAAGAACCTGTCCGAACAGGCTAAGGCAGATGCCATAGCTGCTAAAAACGATTCTGTTACTGCAAAAAATGCCGCCGAAACAGCATGGGATAGTTTTGATGATAGGTATCTCGGAGCAAAAGCTACTGATCCAGTCCTCGATAATGATGGCAATGCACTTCAAGCAGGAGCAGTATATTGGAATACTACGTTTAGCGAGATGCGAACATGGTCTGGAAGCGCTTTTATTTTACCGGCATATCAGGGTAATATAGATGGAGGAGATCCTGCTACGCTATATGGCGGTACTACTAATGTGGATTTTGGGGGAGTGGACTAAAATTTTTAAATTAAATATAAATGGCAAATAAACTTCAATTAAGAAGAGGCAATTTAAGCGATTGGACTTCTTCAAATCCAATTCTTGCGAATGGCGAGTTTGTGTTGGTATCAACAACAAATAACAGTGTTTGGAATTCATACAAGATAGGCGATGGTGTCTCGGCATTTAATAGCCTGCCACTTCGGGAATATACCGGTGTGCTCGGATACGGCTCTCCACAGGGTGTTTATGCGACATCAGCATCTTTGATTTCGGCTAATCCAAATAAGATGTATATATATCTTGTAGTGGCAGATGGAAAATGGTATTACTGGAACACATCCACAAGCCAGTGGACTGCTGGAGGATTGTATCAAACTCCATTGTCAATTTTGCAAGTACCAGGGGGATCAACTACAGATGTTATGAGTCAAAAGGCGGTTGTTGATTTTGTTAATTCAAATAATCAACAATGGGTTGGCGTAGTTATCGACCCGACATTATCCAGCTCCGAACCTGCTCCGAAATCGACAGTAACAGCATACCGGGCGACTGAGCTGGCGCGTACAGGAAATCTGTATTATCATAAGTTTGGAAACAGCCGCATTTTTAACGCTTTCCAGTTGGCTATTGTTAATAGAGCAACAAGGAAGGTCGCTTGGTATCTGAACAAAAACAACCCTTCGTTAAGAGCTGACGGAACAACATCTACACCCGATTGGACAACTCAAAACATAGCTGTAATTGTTCCTAATCTTTACAGGAGAATTAAGGTGCTGGATGAGTTAACAGGAAAATACGAAGTAGCCTATGACATCGCACCATTCGACGGAGCGCAATTGTGGCACGAAGAATCAGCCCATAGTCCCGGCTTTGCTTCCGTTGACAGAACATTAACTCAACTTGTTTCGGTGGTTTCTGACGATGTACAGTTCAGAGGTGGAAATAACAATACAGCAAACGATTTGTTACCATCTACCCAACTTGGTCGACCTGCAACGGTTATCAGCCGAATCAATTTCGAGAACTACGCAGCAGCTGCCGGATGGGAAACGGGTAATATAGCCGACCGTACAATGTGGCACGAATTGACAGCTTTATATTTTGCAAATACGAATATACAACTTGCCTACACCACAACATTAACAGCCGAAGGATACCCGCAAGGTGGATTGGGTGCTGGGGTTACGGATTGGAACTCATCACGATGGAGTTATCGAAACGGATACTACCCAATCCACAAGGTGGGCGAAGGATTTATGACTATTGGTTGCAACACGGGTGTTAAATCAATGACGGACGAAAAATACTACGTTGGTGCGATTTCATCGGTCAGTGCAGGGAATCTTGTTTCAACAGGACAATTTACAACTGGTGCAGGATGGAGCGCAAGTTATATCGGCTACACGGTTCAAAACCTGCAAACATTAGCAGAGGCGACAATAACGGGCAAGACGGACGACAATACACTTACTTTGTCGGATGATATTTTTCAAACCTCGGGTCAGTGGTATTGGATTAAGGGCGTGACATACAGCTATGAGATACCCGTGTTTTTCGGCCTTGAACACTTGTACGGAGAAATATGGGACTGGGTGAGCGGGGTTAACATCGAAGTTTCCGCGAATGTTGAAAATGGAGGTACAGGAGAAAGTAAAGCATACGTTTGTACGGATTTCTCTAAACGAGCAGAAACAATAACAGCGGATTATAAATACATCGGTCTGACCCCGCGATCCGACAACTGGATAAAAGAGCTTTATCGAGACTTTGCAATAGCTAAAGTTAATACAGGGGCAGGAAGCGCAACCTTTATGTCGGACTACGGGTATTATGGAAATCTACCAGCTTCGGGGTCTGTCGTTAGGGGCCTGCTGTTCGGTGCGCTTGCGTAT
>CAZLHC010000027.1:0-14032 GCA_964559265.1 uncultured Paludibacter sp.
ATTACGCGTATCGGGCACTTGTTTTGCAAGCACAACAATGTTAAAACTCATTTTTAGCGTATTATATTGGGTTAATAATCGATTGGTTCACGGGTAATCAATGTGTTTTTCGTTACCTGAATCAGCCACAAATGTACTTTAATTTTGGGAAGTTACAATAAATAGTCTGCACTATTTTTCTGTTAGTGTGCAGTTTTGGTGCGATAGTAAGTGAATATAACAACAGCGCGGGACTTTTCACAAAGTCCCGCGCTGTTAATAGGTATTAGTTTTTTTAAGGTATAAAAAAGATTGTGTTGTTTAGTTAACGCTTGCAAAGAAAGCGGGATTTTTCCATATATACAAACGAAAAAACATGTTTTACAACCTGTTTTTGGCAGTTTTTGCTCAAAATGTCCTCTTTTGTGGTTTAAAAAAGCACAAAAATGAGCATTTCTAAAAAAAACAGTATCTTTGCTGAGCTAAAATTCAATCGGTGATGAAGATTTTTTACCTCCTTCTAATGGCTGTTTTTATGTCTTCCTGTCAGCAAAAACCAGCACAAACTGTTAATTCTGTCGCTTCGACAGTAGAAACGCCCCGCTTTTCGGCCGATTCGGCTTACACATTTATAGCCGAACAAGTTGCTTTTGGACCGCGTGTACCTAATACAATTGCCCATAAAAACTGCGCAACTTACCTTTCGGCAAAGCTAAAACAAGCCGGAGCGAGCGTTACTGAGCAATTTTTTCAGGCCAGCGCTTTTAATGGTACTTTGTTAAAGGGTGTCAATATCATCGGAAGTTTTAATCCGGAAGCTTCCCGGCGGATACTTCTTTTTGCACACTGGGATACACGGCCGTGGTCCGATCACGATCCTGATCCGGCAAATTACAATACGCCGGTAACCGGAGCTAACGATGGGGCCAGTGGCGTGGGGGTGTTGCTGGAGGTTGCCCGTCAACTGGGATTGAAATTGCCTCAGGTAGGTGTCGATATCGTATTTTTCGATGCCGAGGATTATGGAGCTCCTGAATCGTGGCAGGGCAACGACCCGCATACCTGGTGCCTGGGGTCGCAGTATTGGTCGCGCAATCCTCATCAGAGTGGTTACAAGGCATCGTTTGGAATTTTGCTCGATATGGTGGGGGCGCCTGATGCAACTTTCTACCGGGAGCAGATTTCGGAACATTATGCCGCCGATATTGTAAATAAGGTGTGGTCCACCGCTCGTAGCCTGGGACATCAGCGTTATTTTATTAATCAACCCGGAGGTTCCATTACCGACGATCATTTGTACGTCAACCGCATTGCGGGAATACCATCGGTCAATATTATTCAATACGACCCCAACAGCGAAAAAGGATTCGGACATTACTGGCATACCATTAACGATACGATGGAGAATATTGACCGGTCGACACTTCATGCCGTAGGGACCACCGTTTTATCCGTCATCTATAACGAACGATAACATGCCTTTTAAATATAAACGAATTGCGGTAAAAATCGGGAGCAATGTGCTTACACGCCCCGATGGAAAATTAGATATCACCCGGATGTCGGCCTTAGTCGATCAAATCGCTTTTCTTCATCAGAAAGGAGTTGAAATAGTACTGATCTCATCGGGGGCGGTAGCTTCGGGACGCAGTATTCTGGGAATTCACAAAAAGATGGATGTGGTGGATCAGCGCCAGTTGTTTTCGGCGGTAGGACAGGCTAAACTCATCAATCACTATTGGGATTTATTTCGCGAGCATGGAATAACGGTTGGACAGGTGCTCACCACCAAAGAAAATTTCGGTAGCCGGCGGCATTACCTCAATCAGCGCAATTGCATGCAGGTGATGATTGAGAACAAAGTCATTCCCATAGTGAACGAAAACGATACGGTATCGGTTACCGAATTAATGTTTACCGATAATGATGAATTGTCGGGACTCATTGCTTCGATGATGGATATGCAGGCTTTAATCATTTTGAGCAATGTGGATGGTATTTTTAACGGTCCCCCTTCTGATCCTTCCTCGACAGTAATTTCCGAAATACAACAGGGTGAAGATGTTTCCGATTTCATTCAGAGTACTAAATCGTCGTTTGGCCGGGGAGGGATGGCCACCAAAACCACCATCGCCCGAAAAATTGCCGATGAAGGTATCGATGTGTACATTGCCAATGGCCGCAACGAAAATATTTTAACAGGATTGCTGGATAAGAAAATGCAGGTGGTTAGTACGCGATTCAGGGCCGCAAATGAGTCGGTTTCGTCGGTGAAAAAATGGATTGCACATAGTTCGGGATTTGCAAAAGGCGAGGTAATAATCAATGCCAACGCAGCGAAAGCGCTTACAGGCGATCAGGCTGTAAGTTTGTTGTTGGTGGGAGTGACGGCTATTGAAGGAGAATTCGAAAAGGATGATATAATTAAAATTAAATCGGAAGATGGAGCTTTTCTGGGCGTAGGCAAAGTGCAATACGACAGTGAAAAAGCCCGTGAACAGATGGGTAAAAAGAACGTTAAACCTTTGGTTCACTGCGATTACCTTTATTTGGAATAATATGAATTGGAAAGAAAAAGCCCTGGCAGCGTCGCGTTCGTTAAATCTAACAAATGCAGAAACTATCAACAGCGTATTAAATGAGTTAGCCGGGTCGGCAATTGCTTCCACCGACTCCATTTTAGAGGCTAACGCATTGGATTTGAAAGCAATGGAGAACTCTAATCCGATGTACGATAGGTTGATGCTTACCGCCGAACGTATTGCCGGTATTGCTGCCGATATACGCAACGTAGCCCAACTGCCTTCGCCACTGGGCAGGATTCAACAGGAATTACAGCGTCCCAACGGGATGACAATAACCCGGGTGAGTGTGCCGTTTGGAGTGATTGGGATTATCTACGAAGCCCGCCCTAATGTAAGTTTCGATGTGTTTTCGCTATGTCTTAAATCGGGAAATGCCTGTGTGCTGAAAGGGGGTACCGATGCCCTACATTCGAATACAGCTATTGTAAAAGTGATTAAGGAAGTGCTGGTTCGGCACGGACTCCATCCCGACTGTGTGACTCTGTTGCCAGCCGGTCGCGAAGCCACTGCAGAACTTCTGAATGCAGTTGGCTATGTCGATATGATTATCCCCCGGGGAGGCAAAGGCCTGATCGATTTTGTACGTCAGAACGCCCGTATTCCCGTTATCGAAACCGGTGCCGGCATTTGTCATACCTATTTTGATGCCGATGGCGATCTGGAAAAAGGAAAGCAAATTGTGTTCAACGCAAAAACGCGCAGAGTTAGTGTTTGTAATTCACTCGATTGTCTGGTAATTCATGCTGCGCGACTCGACGATCTGGCAGGCCTCTGTGCCCCGCTTGCATCGCGTAATGTTCTGATTTATGCCGACGAACAATCCTATCCCTTTTTAGCAGGGGGCTATCCGGCCGAACTGCTTCAGCCGGCCACCGACGAAAGTTTCGGGACTGAGTTCCTGGATTATAAGATGGCTGTCAAAACCGTTCTGTCGAAGGAAGAAGCCGTTGAA
This sequence comes from uncultured Paludibacter sp., assembly GCA_964559265.1. Classification (GTDB taxonomy): domain Bacteria; phylum Bacteroidota; class Bacteroidia; order Bacteroidales; family Paludibacteraceae; genus Paludibacter. The sequence goes on from CAZLHC010000027.1 coordinate 3,517, forward strand.
CATATTTCGGTCAACAGTTCAAAGCACAGCGAATGCATCATCAGCGAAAACGAAGAGGCTATTCGCTATTTCGATACGATGGTGGATGCTGCCTGTGTGTACACCAATGTTTCGACCGCTTTTACCGATGGAGCACAGTTTGGCCTGGGCGCCGAAATAGGAATCAGCACCCAGAAGCTACACGCCCGCGGGCCGATGGCACTCGATGAACTCTGTTCGTATAAGTGGATAATCAAAGGAGACGGACAAGTACGCGGATAATAAATGTAAATATTACAATTAAATTAATTTTTAGAGTTCGTTGTTCAATTAAAAATATTTGTTTTTCTTTGCGATGAAGAATGCAGTAAATTGATCACAAGGTTGACAATCCTTTTTCCCTTTAACGGCTGAATGGTAGCAACCTACCCGATAGTTTACCGATTCTCACAAAGCCAATTCATTCATTTTTTATTTTTATTTTTTTATGAACATTTATGTAGGTAACTTAAGTTACAGAGTCCGTGAAAACGACCTTCAGGAGGTCATGGCCGAATATGGCCAGGTTCAATCTTGTAAAATCATTAAAGACCGTGAAACCAACAAATCAAAAGGTTTTGCTTTTATCGAAATGGACGATGCAGGCGGTAAAAAGGCAATTGAAGAACTGAATGGTGCAGAACTCGATGGTCGTACCATGGTTGTAAAAGAAGCCCGTCCCAAAGAGTAATTTTTGCAGTTTCGTAACCTGACAAACTTCTGTTAACCCGGGCGGCTGGCAGAAGTTTTTTTATGGAGTAGCATTCAATACTAAAGCAGCTGCTAACTTCAGGAAATTGATAGCGCCGACGCATTTCTTAAGTAGCATTCTATACTAAAGCAGCTGCTAACCCGTTGATAAAAAAGATTTTTAATTAATAATGATCCGCATGAATACCCCTGTTTCCGATTCTGGTCCTGTTTTCCGTTTGGTACAGCTTACCGGCCTTACTCTTATCTCGTTACTGTTGTTTTCGCTGCTTACGGTTTTAGTCGTTGGAGGTGACCTCGAAAGCCTGCGTTCGCTTAAAATTGCACAATTGATGCAATCGATTGGGATTTTTTTTGTACCGCCCCTGGTTTTAGCTTCGGTGTGGAGCCGTCGGCCTGCATCCTGGTTGAAACTTACCATAGCTCCATCGTGGCGAAAAGGCTTTCTGGTAGTGTTAACCATGTGGTCGGCTATCCCGGCCATCAATTTAATTGGCGAGTGGAACGACGGTATTCAGTTGCCTTCATCGCTGGCCGGACTAGAATCAGCCCTGCGGGCAATGGAAAATGAAGCAGAAGTGATGACAGAGCGCTTGTTGGTTATGGAAAACTGGTTGGCTCTGATATTTACTATTGGCCTGGTAGCCATCATTCCTGCGCTGGGCGAGGAATTGTTTTTCAGGGCAACCGTACAGCAATTACTACAATCGACAAAAGCTAAACACCTGGCCGTTTGGCTAACAGCAATACTATTCAGTTTCTTCCATTTTCAGTTTTACGGATTTGTTCCACGTATGCTTCTGGGTGCCATTATGGGATATATCATGCTGTGGAGTGGCTCGCTGTGGTATCCGGTAATTGCCCATTTTGTAAATAACGCAACGGTAGTGAGCTTTTATTTTATGGAGCAGAGAGGGTGGGTATCGCTGGATCTGGAGAATTTCGGAAGTGCTACAACAGCGATAGCAGGATACATAAGTATCGTGGTGTGTGTGGTAATGATGCTGGTGGTGAAAAAACAGTTTTCGGTGACGATACCGGAGGATGAATACGAAATCAATAGCCGGAAATAATACATTTCCGGAATAAAAATGAATAGCAGCAGTTTAAGCCCGTCGTTCGCGTACGATCAACAAAGCTTCTTCTTTTAGCCCGGCAGGCAACTCAATTCCCCGGAGCTGGAGGCTCCGGAGCCATCCGGCTACGTCGCTTTCACGCAAGGTGTAAAATATATCGGCCATTTGTTTTTCCTGTGCCGGAGTGAAGGTCCCGGGATTTACACCACGTAAAGCGTCGAGTTCTTCATCGTCGTAGTAAACGATCACCGCATCAGCGTTAAGCAACGAATCTTTGTCGCATACCTCATGAGCGCCACAACATTCTTCATCCATCTCAAAGTTGATTTCAACCTCGGTGGTTTCTTTTTTCCGTTTCATCCAGGTGAGAACAAGTATAAGCAAAGTTCCCAGTGCGAACAATAAAACCAATACCCACATAGTTATACATTAATAGTTTTAAAAATCGCTGCAAAATTACACAATACTATCCGATTTTGTTTAACTTTGTGAGTTAAAATTTGAAAAGTGACCCAGGAACGATTACATCGCAGGCTATTACCCCTGCTCCTTCTTTTGCCGGTATTGCTGGTTACTTCATGTTCCTCCAGTAAGAATACCTGGCGCGAGCGTGCCGTGCAGTCGCTCAACACACGGTTCAATGTTTATTTCAACGGAAAGAAGAGTTACGACGATGGGTTACAGGCTCTGCTTCAGGCCGGTAAAGACGATTACAGCAAGGTAATTCCGATGTATCCCATCAGTATTCCCGACAATGCAGCGGCAGGTGTTTCGCACATGACCCGCGCCATCGAAAAATCCCGTAAGGCCATCAAAACCCGGTCGATAAAGGAAAAACCCAAAGCTAATCCGAAAAAACGTTCCGATCCGGCTTATCGTGCATTTCTTCAGCAGGAAGAGTATAACCCGTTTATGAAAGAAGTTTGGCTGTTGCTGGCCAAAGCCGAGTTTCACAAGGCCGATTTTTTAGGTTCGGTGGGAACGTTCAATTATATTGTCCGGCATTTTCCCAACGAGCCTGACTTGCACACTACCTGTCAGTTGTGGGTGGTGCGGGCCTATGCCGAGATGGGTTGGATTTACGAAGCCGAGGAAATGCTTCGTAAACTAAACCCGAACGAAATACGGGGCGAAAATACGGGCTTGTTTGCAGCCGTTAAAGCCGATTTACTACTAAAGCAAAAGCAGTACAAAGAAGCCCTGGTTTTTTTGGAACTTGCCATGAAGTGGGAATCGGATAAAAAAATGATACAACGTTTCACTTTTTTGAACGCCCAGCTACTTCAGCTTAACGGCGATTCAAAGGGGGCTTTTGCAGCTTATTCGTCGTTGTTGGAAACCAATCCTCCTTACGAAATGGATCTGAATGCCCGTATCAATCGTGCCGGTTTATTTGTCCAGAAAACCACCGAAGTGCGTAGTCAGCTTCTGAAAATGATAAAAAGCAACAACAACAAAGAATATCTCGATCAGTTGTATTATACCATCGGGTTATCGTATCTCCACGATCGCGATACCGTGCAGGCGTTGAGCAATTTTGGAAAAGCAATAGAGGAAAGTACCCGCAACGGAGTGGATAAAGCTACCGCCCTGATTCGAATGGCCGATGTGTTGTATGTTCAGAAAAACTACGTGAAGGCTCAACCGGCCTACGACGAGGCATCGAAACTGATTACACCGGAGCATGACGAATATGCACGCATATCCAAAAGAGCTGAATTACTTTCGGAATTGGTGGTTGAATATGAAATGGTGGTGCTTCAGGATAGTTTGCAGCGCCTTTCGGCAATGTCGCCTGAGCTGCGGCTCGAAACCATTAAGGGCTATCTGGCCTGGCAGGAACGGGAGGAGAAGCTGGCAAAAGAGCGGGAGGAAGCCCGGTTAGCGAAGGAGGCCGATCAGGAGCCCCGCATGGATCCAATTGCGAATATGCCGCAAATGGGAGCTGCCAATCAGGCTAATGCATGGTATTTTTACAATACACAGGCGTTGCGAACCGGTCAGCAGGAATTTCAGCGACGTTGGGGCAAACGCAAGCTGGAAGACAATTGGCGCAGGAGCAATAAATCGGCTGCATTGTTTGCCGACAATCAGGAAACGGTGAGTAACGAAGGCATCGCTCAGTTGGCCGATTCTACCGAAGGTCAGTTGAATGTGACTCCGGTGGAAAAAAATGATACAGTTTCGGCCAACGCCAAAAATCCGGAATATTACCTGAAGCAAATACCTGTAACGGAAGCTCAAATCGAAAAGTCGAATGAGCTATGGGCCGATGCATTGTTCAATATGGGCACTATCTACAAGGATAAACTGGAAGACTATCCGCTGGCCATCGAAACTTTCGGGGCATATGTAAGTCGCTTTGGTAAAAAAGAGCTGGCTTCGGATGCCTTATTTAATAACTACCTCATTTATCAGAAGCTTCAGCAGTTGTCGATGGCTGAAGAAGTGCGAATCAGGCTTATGGAGGGCTATCCGGCAACGCGCTATGCTCAGTTGTTGTCCGACCCCGACTTTATTGTCAAACGGCAGCAGATGTTCGAACAACAGGATTCGCTGTACGAACTTACCTACAAGCAATTTGTAGCCAGTCAATTCGATCAGGTGATTGCACTTACCGATACGGTGCGAAGCCGTTTTCCAATGAGTACACTGATGCCTAAGTTTTTATATCTAAAGGCCCTGAGTATAGCAAAACAAGGAAATCGCGATCGGTTTGAAACTGAATTGAACGCATTACTCGACGAGTTTCCTCAGAGTGAAGTTAGTGCGATGAGTAAGGACATGCTGGCTCTGCTCCGGCAGGGTCGCGAAGCGCAGCAAGGTAGTACGTCGGGTTCGATACTGGCACGGCGCGAAGCCGAATTATCGCCGGTGGTGGACAACGATAGTGTTAGACTTGCATTTTCGCCCGATCGTAAAGGGCCGCACCGTTTGTTGCTTCTTTCCGAAACTTCGCAGGAAGATTTATTCCCGCTGCAATTTCACCTGGCAGTATTTAATTTCTCGAAATTTCTTATAAAGGATTTTGAAATTACAATAGCATCGGTTGAAGGCAGAACGAATGGAGTTTCGGTATACGATTTCGAGGACTATGCCGAAGCCGAATGGTACCTGCAGTCGATACGCGACGATGAAGCGGTTGCGACCCAATTAATTCAATTGAAAACCACTCCACTCATTGTATCGCAGTATAATTATGGTTTACTCCGCTCGGGTAAGCCGGTCGACGAATATCGAAAATATCTGGATGAAAATCCGGAACAACTGACTACAAAACAATAAAATATGAGTAAAGACAGAATTCTTTGGGCCGACGACGAAATTGACTTGCTGAATGTGTATGTTCTTTTTCTGGAAGAAAAGGGTTACGAAGTGGTAACCGCTACCAACGGAAAAGATGCCATCGATCTGTGTAAGAAAGAAAGCTTCGACATCATATTTTTAGATGAGAATATGCCCGGGCTGAGCGGGTTAGAGACCCTGGCCCTATTAAAGGAAATTGATCCTGACGTTCCCATGGTGATGATCACCAAAAGCGAAGAAGAGAACATTATGAATATGGCTATTGGGAGCAAGATTGCCGATTATCTTACCAAGCCGGTAAATCCCAGCCAGATTCTGATGTCGCTCAAAAAAAATATCCATAAAAAAGAAATTGTTACCGAACATACCACCAGCACCTATCGTTCCGAATTTGGTCGGATTGGAATGCAAATAAACGATTCGCTCACGTACGACGATTGGGTAGAAGTATATAAAAAACTTATTTACTGGGAACTTGAACTAGCCGAAACCGATAGTGGGATGGATGAAATGCTGCGGATGCAGAAGACCGAAGCCAATCATACCTTTACAAAGTTTATAAAACGAAATTACGAAGATTGGTTTCGTAATCCGGAGAAGCGCCCGCTAATGAGCCCCGATTTATTTAAAAACAAGGTGTTTCCTTTGCTCGATCAGGGCGAAAAAGTTTTTTTTGTGCTTATTGATAATTTCAGGTTCGATCAGTGGAAAATTATACGTGAAATGCTTTCGGAGTTTTACACTTTTACGGAAGAAAATTTATATGCTACCATTTTGCCTACCGCCACTCAATATGCCCGGAATGCTATTTTTTCGGGATTGATGCCGGCACAAATTCAGCAGATGTTCCCCGATTTGTGGGTCGAGGAAGAGGAAGAAGAAGGCAAGAACCTGAATGAGAAAGAGTTGATTCAAACGCAACTGAGCCGGTTCCGCAAAAACTACTCTTTTTCGTACCACAAGGTCAACGAATCGTCGTATTGCGAGAAGCTCATCGAGCGTCTGCCGCAGCTGGAAGGAAATCAGCTGAACGTATGCGTACTAAATTTTATCGATATGATGTCGCATGCCCGTACCGAATCGAAAATGATGCGCGAGCTGGCCAACGACGAGCAGGCCTATCGGTCGCTTACCCTGTCGTGGTTTCGCCATTCAGGAACCCTTGAACTGCTGAAAGCCATAGCCCGCCGTGGGTACAAGGTTATTCTTACTACCGACCATGGTACCATCCAGGTGAAAAATCCGGTAAAAGTAATTGGCGATAAAAACACTACGGTGAACCTGCGCTACAAGGTAGGTAAAAACCTTAGTTACAATAAAAAAGAAGTTTTTGAAATTACCGATCCCAAACGGGTGGGATTGCCCAGTCCGAACGTGAGTTCTACTTACATTTTTGCCGGCAACGACGATTTTTTCGCCTACCCCAACAATTACAATCATTACGTTAGTTATTACCGGAATACATTTCAGCATGGCGGCATCTCGCTGGAAGAAATGCTGATTCCGCTTATAGTGATGCAACCCCGATAAATTTTTTTAAGGATGAAAACATATACAAATGTAAAAGATCTGGGCGATCTGAAGGCAGCGGTGAAAGAAGCCCTTGAAGTGAAAGCCAACCGTTTTAGTTACAAGTCACTTGGTACCGATAAAACCCTGTTAATGGTATTTTTTAATTCGAGTCTGCGTACCCGGCTGAGTACCCAAAAAGCAGGAATGAACCTGGGGATGAACACAATGGTACTTGATATTAACCAGGGAGCCTGGAAACTGGAGACAGAGCGTGGGGTTATAATGGATGGTGACAAACCGGAGCATATTCTGGAAGCCATTCCGGTAATGGGTGCCTATTGCGATGTGATCGGTGTACGCGCTTTTGCCCAGTTTGAGGATAAAGCATTCGATTATAGCGAAACCATTTTGAATCAGTTTATACAATATTCCGGTAAACCGGTATTCAGCATGGAAGCAGCCACTGGTCATCCCCTGCAGGCCTTTGCCGACCTGATAACCATTGAGGAGTATAAAACGAAGGAACGTCCGAAGGTGGTACTCACCTGGGCGCCCCATCCACGTGCGCTTCCGCAGGCGGTGCCCAATTCGTTTGCCGATTTCATGAACGAAGCCGATGTTGAGTTTGTGATAACGCATCCGGAAGGCTACGAACTTTCGGAGCAATTTGTGCGGGGTGCCCGTGTGGAATACAATCAAATGAAAGCATTTGAAGGAGCCGATTTTATTTATGCTAAAAACTGGGCTGCCTATCAGGATCCTGATTATGGAAAAATTTTGAGCACCGACCGGAGTTGGACGGTGAGCGAACGCCAAATGGCAGTTACCAACGATGCCCGTTTCATGCATTGCCTGCCGGTGCGTCGCAATATGATAGTTACCGACGAGGTAATTGAGAGTCCGCGCTCCATTGTGATTCAGGAGGCCGCCAACCGCGAAATTTCGGCACAGGTTGTTATTAAACGATTGCTGGAGTCGGCGCACTAAAAAATGCTTTATATTAATAATTCCCATCAATAATCAGAATAAGAAATGAATTTAGAACAGGTGATCGCTTCGATCCGCAACGTACCCGATTTTCCGAAGCCGGGTATTCAGTTTAAAGATATTACAACGGCAATGAAAGACCCGGAAGTGCTCCGGTATATTGCCGACGAACTGTATTATTATTACAAAGACAAAGGCATTACCAAGGTGGTGGGTGTCGAAAGTCGGGGTTTTGTGCTCGGAAGCATATTGGCTTACAAGCTGGGAGCGGGTTTTGTGTTGTTGCGTAAACCGGGGAAACTTCCTGCTGAAACATTCAGGGTTGAATATTCGCTGGAATATGGAGCCGATGCGCTCGAAATTCACAAAGATGCCATTGGCGAAGAGGATGTGGTATTGCTCCACGACGACCTGTTGGCCACCGGGGGCAGTGCAGGTGCAGCCCTTCAGCTGATTGCCAAATTCAAACCATCGGAAGTGCTGGTAAGTTTCCTTATCGAACTCGATTTTCTGAAAGGACGCGAAAATCTGCCTGCCGGGGTTGACGTACACACTATGATACACTTTTAAATGAAACGAGCATGATTGAAGGCAATCACCAAAGTGAATGAAAATCTGACATGCGAGTTCCATGTGACCTTTAAAAAACAATTATTTACACATGAAACAAAAACTTACACTGGTAAAAGTAGGCGGCAAAATTGTGGAGGAGCCAGCTACTTTAAAGCAATTGCTCACCGATTTTTTAAAAATTGAAGGACATAAACTGCTGGTACATGGCGGCGGTCGTTCGGCTACAGCTATCGCAGCACGGTTGGGTATCGAAAGCACGATGGTGGATGGTCGGCGGATTACCGATGAAGCAATGCTGGAAGTGGTGACCATGGTGTATGGTGGCCTGGTAAATAAAAAAATTGTTGCTGGTCTGCAGGCATTGGGGCTTAATGCGATGGGGCTCACCGGTGCCGATTTGAACTATATGGTATCGGAAAAACGCCCGGTTGGAGCGGTCGATTATGGCTTTGTAGGCGATGTGAAGCAGGTGAATGCCGGTATTCTAGCCGATCTGATAGCACGTGACGTTGTGCCGGTATTGGCACCACTCACCCACAACGGGAATGGGATGTTGCTCAACACCAATGCCGATACCATCGCGGCAGAGGCAGCTAAAGCGTTGGCAGCTTATTTTGACGTAACACTTCAGTATTGTTTCGAAAAAAAAGGTGTGTTGAGCAACGAAAGCGACGATGACAGTGTGATTGAAACGATTACCCCGGAGCTTTTTAAAGAATACGTTGATCGGGGAATTATCGGGGGAGGAATGATTCCCAAATTAGAAAATGCATTTGCAGCGTTAACTGCCGGAGTGACGAAGGTAGTGATAACACGGGCCGATTTTGTGGGTTCAACCAAAGGAACAACTATTTTGCTTAACGAATAACCATCAGAACAGTATATGGAGAGAATTAATGTGTTTATTGTCGAAGATGATCCATGGTACGGAGAAATACTGAAGCATCATCTTGAACAACAGCCTTCAATGGATGTAAGTTTGTTCACCAACGCGCGCGATTGTCTGCAGGAATTAACCCAAAAACCGGATGTGGTATGTGTCGATTATGGTTTGCCCGATATGGACGGTGACCGTTTGCTTGAAGAGCTTTTACTGCGACTTCCCGATTTGCCGGTAATTATTATTAGTGGTCAGGACGATATTTCGGTAGCAGTGAAATTGTTGAAACAAGGAGCGCGTGACTATTTTCCAAAAGATGATCATACCCGCGAGTTGTTGCTGCGCTCCATTTTAAATATTCGTGAGAATTTGCATCTTAAGAAACAGATTCTGGAGTTGACGCAGAAATTGCAATTGAGCTACGATATTGAAAAAGCAATACCCGGTAAAAGTTTTGCAGTTCGTAAACTGGTAGGGTTGATTGAAAAAGCTGCAGATACCAATTCCAATTTAATTCTGGTCGGCGAATCGGGAGTTGGTAAAGGAGAAGTTGCCCGCACCATTCACTACAACAGCGATCGGAAAATGAAACCAATCGTGGAGGTCAATGTTTCGTTGTTTAACCACGAGCAACTCGAACGGGAGCTTTTTGGGTACGAAAAGGGAGCATTTCAGGGTGCTTACTACAGCAAGCCCGGTAAGTTTGAAGAAGCTGCAGGCGGTACATTACTTGTTGATGACGTACATCTGCTCGATACTGCTATGCAGGGTAAATTGCTGCAGGTGTTACAAACGGGAAGTTTTACCCGCTTGGGATCTTCGGAGTTGCGCCCGGTAGAGTTCCGACTGATGGGGGCGGTGTCGGTAAATATTGTAGATGAAATAAGGGATGGCCGGTTCCGCGAAGAACTGTATTTTGTAATGCACGGAATGTCGATTGAAGTTCCACCCTTGCGGGAGCGGGGGAAAGATATTCTTACCTATGTAAAGCAGTTTATCCGCGATTATAGTAATACCAATAAAAAGAAGAAAATATTTATTTCGTCCGAAGCCGAGGATAAATTACTAAACTATCATTACCCCGGTAACCTTCGTGAATTGAAAAGCACTATCGACACGGCCTGTGCCATGTGTTCCGACAGCATGATACAACCCGAAAATATTGTGTTTCACGAAGTAAGCAAATATACGCAGTTTTCGAATCGCGATAAAACTCTTAAGGAATTCACCGCCGAGATTATTACCGATTATCTTAAAAAGTACGACCAGGATGTATTACTCGTGGCCAAAAAGCTGGATATCGGGAAATCAACCATCTATAATATGTTGAAAACGGGAATCATCGATCTGAATAAATAGTTATGTATATTCACCTGGATCCGCCGGAAGCTGCAAAATGCATTCAGCTTCGTAAAAACTACGAAGCATTTTTCAATACCCTCGACGATTTTTT
>CAZLHC010000027.1:14132-48527 GCA_964559265.1 uncultured Paludibacter sp.
ATTGTGCAGGAATCGCTTCGCGAAATGGCTGAATTTGTAAACGCCGACCGGGCTTATATTTTCGACTACGATTTTGTTAAGAATGTGTGTAACAATACCTTTGAGTGGTGTCGGGAGGGAATTAGTGCCGAGATTGATAACCTGCAGGAAGTGCCACTCGATTTTATACCCAATTGGATGTCGTTGCATCGTAAAGGGGAAGCGTTTTATATGCCTGACATCTACCTGCTTCCCAACAACGGGCCCTACAGCGTGCGCGGGCTCCTTGAGCCTCAGGGGGTAAAAAGTCTGATTACCCTCCCTATGAAACTTAACAATGAACTGGTAGGGTTTGTGGGCTTCGATTCGGTACGCAATTTTCACTCCTACAGCGAAAAGGAGCGCGATTTGTTGGTGGTTTTTTCGCAAATGCTGGTAAATATTACCGAACGAAAGCGACAGTCGGAGGCACTGATCAGGGCAAAAAATGAAGCCGAAGAAGCCTCGAAAACGAAAGAGATTTTTCTGGCCACCATGAGTCATGAAATACGGACACCACTGAATGTGATAAATGGTATGGTAAGGGAACTTCTCAAGCTAGGTCTCCCGGCAACTCATCAAGCCTTACTTTCCAACGCAAAAAGTGCTTCGATGCATTTACTTTCGATACTTAACAACATTCTTGATCTATCGAAGATAGAGGCGGGTGAATTTGTGCTCGAAAATAGCGTTTTTGATTTTAAGATGCTGTTGAAAGATGCAGAAGGAATAATGACGCTTCCTGCACACGATAAACAACTGGACCTGATCGTTTCGATTGATCGTGAAATGAATACCGTATTTTTAGGCGATGAGGCACGTATTCGTCAGGTGTTGATTAATCTGATGGATAATGCAATAAAGTTTACAGAAAAAGGTTCAGTTCAGGTGAAAATTTGGCCGGGTACGCGTCAGAATGCTATACGTGAAGTTCATGTGGAGGTGATAGATACCGGCGTAGGAATCAGTTCTGAATTTATCGGAAAACTATTTGTAAAGTTTACGCAGGAGCAAAACGATAGTCGTAGAAAATTCCAGGGAACCGGCCTGGGAATGAACATTGTGAAGCATTTTGTGGAGTTAATGGGCGGTAAAGTAGAGGTTCAGAGTGTAAAAGGCAAGGGGACGACTATTCATTTCACACTGATGTTGCAGCAGGCGAGTCCGGAGTTGCTACCCTCACAGACCCTCCCATCGACCAATGCTCCTGATTTGACGGGACGACGAATTTTGGTGGTAGAAGACAATGAAATGAATCGTTATGTGGTCTTTTTGAGTTTGCAGGCCTTGAATTGCACCATCGGCGAAGCCGAAAATGGCGAACAAGCTATCGAACTGCTTAAAAATGAGTCGTTCGATCTGATCTTTATGGATATTCAGATGCCGGTAATGGATGGCCTGGAAGCAACCCGCATCATTCGGAATGAACTCAGGCTAAGCACCCCGATTATTGCACTTACTGCAAATGCTTTCAAGCACAATGTCGACAATTATTTGGAAACCGGGATGAACGATTATATCGTGAAGCCCTATTTGGAAAAGGAGTTTTTTCAAAAGCTCAACCAGTACATCCCCGATTTGCCGGTTATGCCGGTGGTACCGCCCGAACTGCCGTTGTACGATATTGTACATTTACGTGAGATTTGCAAAAACGATGATGGATTTATGCACACAATGATGCGGATTTTTATCAATGTAGTTTCCGATAGTGTATCTCAATTTGAGGAGTTGAAGGCCAGCAGCGATTTTACAGGGATTCGCAAATTAGCGCATAAGTTAAAACCGGGTATCGATAACCTGACGATTGTGAGGATTTACGATAAAATAAGGATACTCGAAAAAGCTGATCCGGAGCAGCCGGAGCCCGGCAAAATTTATGCGTTAATTGACGAGGTGGTAGAAGTATTGCAGGAAGTATCGGAGCAGCTGAAGGTTTATTTGGAGAGAAATAGTTAATCAAATATACATTTATGAAACGAGCATGATTGCAGGCAATCTCCAAATTTGATGAAAATCTGGCATGCGAGTTCCATGTGACCTTTAAAAAACAATTATTTACACATGAAAAAGTTAATATTAGCAGGTATGGTGATGAATGCATTGGTGCTGACGGCCCAGGAAGAATATGCTTTATACCCTGACGGAGCAGCAGAGTCGAATCAGATTGAGGCTGCCGAAGCGCATCAACGGGCCGATTTTGTGATCAATATATCGAATCCACGGATGTATTATTATCCGGCGGTTTCTAATCCTACAGGTACGGCGGTGGTTATTTGTCCGGGCGGTGGATACAGTGGTGTGTCGGTTATAAAGGAAGGCGAAGAAATTGCAAAGTGGTTTACTTCGAAAGGAGTTTCGGCATTTGTATTGTATTACCGGATGCCCAACCGTCATTTCGAGCTTCCTGTAAAAGATGCTCTTACAGCAGTAGAAATGGTGCGCAAGCAGTCGAAAGAGCTGGGGCTGAATAAGAAGCGGATAGGTCTAATGGGATTTTCGGCGGGTGGACATTTGGCCTCCACGGCAGGAACACAATATACATCGGCTCGTAATCGTCCTGATTTTTTGATCCTGGGCTATCCGGTAATTTCGATGAAGGTGGGTATTACTCATGCCGGTTCGCGCAGATTATTGTTGGGTAGCCATCCGGATACCACATTGGTACAACGTTTTTCGAATGAAGATCGGGTGACTCGTAAAACACCTCCGACCTTTCTGTTTCATGCCCGCGACGATAAGGCCGTGCCGGTTGAGAATAGTCGGATGTTTGCAGAGGCGCTTAAACGAAACAAGGTAGAAGTGGAGCTGCATGAATTTGAAAAGGGAGGTCATGGTTTTGGGATGCATCCGATGAATCCGGAGGCCGACCGCTGGCCATTGTTATTGGAGAGTTGGATGAAGTCGCAGAAGTGGATGAAATAAAAGATCAGATGGAAATAACTGAGTATGCAAAAGAAGCCCTGGTGCTTCTGAAAAACATGATTTGTATTCCTTCGTTCAGCAGGGAAGAAGGCAAAGTGGCCGATTGGTTGCAACGGTATATCGAATTGCAGGGTTACACCGCTAATCGTCTGGGGAATAACGTATGGTTGATGGGGCCGGGTTTCGATAGTTCGCGACCCACCTTGTTGTTGAATTCGCACCTCGATACGGTAAAGCCGGTGCAGGGTTGGACCCACGATCCGTTTCGTCCAACTCCCGAAGGGAATAAGTTGTACGGACTTGGGAGCAACGATGCCGGAGCTTCGTTGGTGAGCCTGCTTCAGGTGTTTTTTATTCTTTCGGCCCGTCAGCAATCGTATAATCTGATATTTGCGGCTTCGGCCGAAGAAGAAATTTCGGGTGCCAACGGGATTGAAAGTTTACTGAAAGAAATGCCTAAAGTTGATTTTGCGATTGTTGGCGAACCAACCGAAATGCATATGGCAGTGGCCGAAAAAGGATTAATGGTGCTCGATTGCATTTCAGTCGGCAAATCGGGGCATGCTGCACACGGGACGGGCGACAATGCGCTCTATAAAGCAATGGATGCCATCGATTGGTTTCGGAAGTATGAATTCCCGCTGCAAACCGAATTTCTGGGTCCTGTAAAGATGACGGTAACCCAGATCAATGCAGGCACACAACACAACGTGATACCCGATAAATGCAGTTTTGTTGTCGACGTTCGTTCCAACGAAATGTATTCCAACCAGGAGTTGCTCGACCTGATACAGGGATTTGTCGATTGTCGGGTAACGCCACGTTCCACCCGGCTAAGTTCAACAGCCACACCACTTACCCATCCGGTAGTACAACAGGCGAAGGCCATGGGACGAACACTTTATGGGTCGCCAACCTTGTCGGATCAGGCGCTGATGCCGTTCCCGAGTGTAAAAATGGGCCCGGGTAAATCCAAGCGGTCGCACACGGCTAACGAATACATCCGGGTACCCGAAATCGAGGAGGCTATTGCAATCTATGTAAATTTGCTCGACGGTTTGCAGGTATAAAAAGTTTATATGCCGGTGAAGGATACAACATCCTTTACCGGTTTTTTTTGTAACTGTTTTACAACATCTGCATCAATTCATCAACATTTATTTTTAAAGCGGCATCCTGATTATCTTCAATCATAGTCTGAAACAGCGCCTTTTTCTCTTCCTGCAATTTCAGAATTTTTTCTTCCACCGTTGCACGGGTAATAAATTTATAGACGAATACTTTGTTGGTCTGTCCAATGCGGTGAGCACGGTCGAATGCCTGTGCTTCGGCAGCCGGGTTCCACCATGGATCGAGCAACAAAACATAACTGGCCCTGGTAAGATTAAGTCCGGTACCTCCGGCTTTGAGCGACAATAAAAAGAACGGATAATCGTCGTTGTTCTGAAAAATATCGACTTGCTCCTGCCTGTCTTTGGTCGAACCATCGATGTAGCAGTAGTTTAGTTTTTGCTCGTCGAGCTGCTGACGAAACAACTTCAAATGTTCGGTAAAGCTGCTGAAAATAAGTGCTTTGCTGCCCTGACGCTGAATGTCGTCCAGCATCTCGCATACCAGTTCAAACTTACCGGAGCTCCCCGGGTAGGTTTTATCCACCATAAGCGGATGATTGGCTGCCTGACGAAGTCGCATCAACCCTTCCAGCAAGGCAATAGCGTTTTGCTGACCGCCTTTCTGATCCAGAATCTTATCGCGGAACTTATTACGGGTCTGCCGGTAGAATTCCTGCTGCGATTCGTCCATTTCGCAATACTGAACAATTATCGATTTCTCGGGAAGATCGTGAAGAACCTCGCTTTTATGACGGCGCAACAAAAACGGGCGAATCAAACGGCGGTACAAAGCCAGTTTTTCATCGTTCCGGCTTTCTTTCATAAATCGGGGCAGACTCCCCAGAATATTGCGGTTTACAAAGTGCATTTGCGTCCACAAATCACTTAACGAATTTTCGACCGGTGTACCGGTTAATGTAAGATGATGCCGCGCCTGAATAGTAAAACAGGCAGTTGCCGTAAGCGAATGAGGATTTTTAATTGCTTGTGCTTCATCCAGAATCAGATAGTTCAAATCGAGCTTACTCAACATTTCTACATCGCGACGTAAAATGGCATAGGAGGTAAGAATCAGATCGGCCCCCCGAAACGAGTCGGGGTCTACCGTACGATCAGAACCGGTATGCGTGTAAATAACGAAGTCGTTGCAAAATTGCGAAGCTTCGTTTCTCCAATTGTAGAGTAAAGTAGTGGGCACCACGAGCAACGATGTGCCCTGCCCCTGTTCCTTAGCCCATTGCAGCAGGCAGAGAGTTTGAACCGTTTTGCCGAGCCCCATGTCGTCGGCCAGGCATCCGCCCAGGTTGAGCACATTCAACTGGCGCAACCAGTTATAACCTTCTTTCTGATAATGCCGGAGTTGTCCGTTGAAGCCTGTCGGGAGATCGAAATCGTCTACGGGCTTTCCTTCCATCAACGCACGTAAACCCTGCTTGTCGGCCAGTTTTAAACGCCCTCCCTGGTAAAACGAACCCGTTACCATCACATGGTGTTTCTTCAGGATTACCTGACCGTTTTCGGTTCGGGCAAATTCAGCCAACGAGCGATATTCGTCGAACCAAGCCTGAGGAATTATTGCATATTCGCCACCCGGTAATCGCAGTTGAGGTTGATTGCGTCGTATGTGATTTAATATAACTACAAACGGGATTTCGTAGTTGCCAAACAGGACTCTTCCTTTGATGTCGAACCAATCACGCTCTTCTTCAATTACTACCGAAATTTCCTGTTCACCAATGAAAAAACAATTCGATTGTCCGGCGGTGTCGAACCGCACTTCAATACCCGCACTTTCGATGGTTTTGAGGTGTTTATTGATCAAATCAATACCATCGGCATACGACATTTTTTTGATTTTACCGTCCAAATCGATACCGATTTGACTCAACACGCTAATCAACTCTTTCTCCAGCGACTTGTCGCGCTCCACCCGGGTAATGGTAAAGCTTTCGTCGTTCATCTCCAGACGGGTTGTTTTTCCACCCTGTCCTGCCCAAAACTTAAAACTTTCGTATTCAAACAGTAATTCGAGTATCACTTCGCCGCTGTTGATGGTGCCACTGGCAGCATCAAACAACGACAGCTGTTTGGCTGCTTTGTTTTCCCGAATACGAAGTACAGCATTGCTCATGCCCGATATCTGCTGAATTTCGAACCCGTTAGCCACCACACGGTTGGTGGTAGTGAGTGGCATTATCACCTTTTCGATGTAATCGGGAGCGTTGCTTTGTAAAACAGTTACTGTAGATTTGGATAAAAACGGCACGAGCTTCATACCCTCCACTCCCGGGTCGAATTCGTAGAGCCTATCGCTAACAAGAAGGCGGGCCGGGATTTGTGTAATCAGTATTCCTTTGCGAATATTAAGCGACTTGCCATTCAGTTGTATGTCGAGCGAATAAGCAATCTTGTCGGGTTGGTTGTCGAAACAGTACCACAGCTCGGGAACATCTTCAATCCGGTGAATTCGCGTCCACATAAATGGAAATTTCCCAACCGGAAAGTAAAGTGGTTTGGAACCCAGAAGATTAAAAAAACGATGGGTTTGCTTTTGGATGTACTCCACGATGTATTTACGCAGAAACAGAGCGTTCTCGTTGAGCGAATGTGCTTTCGAAGCCATCAGCCACTCAATGGTCGCCCACCCGGGAGTATTGGTTTTTTGAGCTATATTTTCGGGTTCCAGTAAAAAACAGATTTCAGCCAGTTTTTTATCGGTTTCATCCATCCATTCCGCCTGTTGAAGCGCGGTTTCCTTTTTCAGTTTTACCGATCGCGAACCAAGCGTACCGTTTGCATCGGTATCCACCAACACACATTCGGGCAAGCAACCAATATTGGCATAACTTACCAGGGTGTAAGCAACAAGTTTGTTGTTCATGCAATCCGGAATCTTACTTAAAGTCGATTATATGATGGATGGAGATTATCCCTCTTACCTCACCCTCGCTTACCACCGGCAGCGTGGTGATGTTGCTCGCATCCATCAGGTCGAGAGCTTCGGTAAGTAACTGGTGGGGCGCTATCGTTTTAAAGTTTCGTGTCATAAATTCAGTAGCTGTCAGGTTTTTTAAATCCTCAAAGCGCTGAACGGCTCTACGGATATCACCGTCGGTAATGATGCCGGTGGTGATACCTGAAGCATTAACTACCAGGGTCATTCCCAGGCGTTTGTTGCTCACTTCGTAGATGATGTCTTTAAATGAGGTGTTTTCGTCGACCCGGGGAACTTCAGTGGTCATTTTGTCCTGAACCCGCACCAGTAATTTGCGGCCCAGCGCTCCTCCCGGATGATACAGGGCGTAATTTTCGGCTTTGAAGTTTCGTTTTTCCATCAGGCAGATGGTAAGCGCATCGCCCATCACCAGGGTGGCTGTGGTCGAGGTAGTGGGAGCGAGGCCCAGCGGACAGGCTTCGCCATCCACATGTACATTAAGTACTACCGAGGCTTCGTTGGCCAGGGGTGATTTTAAATTTCCGGTCAGGGCAATTATCGGACAGCCTATGCGTTTTACAGGCGCAATCACATTCAGAATTTCCTGAGAACTTCCACTGTTGGAAATAAGTACAACCACATCGCCCGGATTAATCATCCCCAAATCGCCGTGCATCGCTTCTGCTGCATTTATAAAAATGGCCGTTGTGCCGGTGGAGGCCATCGAAGAGGCAATTTTATGACCGATAGTTCCGGTTTTACCTATTCCCATGATCACCGTTTTACCCGGACAAGCATAAATCATGTCGATTGCCCGATCAAAATCGTCTCCTAAATATTGCTCTACTTTCTGCAACTCCTGTACTTGTTGCTGAAAAATCTCTTTTGCCCGTTGTGCGTAACTCATTGCTCCATCAATAAATCGATAAACTCCCTAACACAGCCTTCGCCGCCCTTTTTTGATAAGATGGTGATGCCGGCGACTGCTTTAACAGCCTTAACGGCATCTCGCGGACAAGCAGCCCAACCCACTTTTTCGAGCAGGTCGAGACAGTTTACATCATCGCCTATATAGGCTACCTGCTCGATGGTTATTCCTTCTTTTTCGCAAATTTCCAATGCTGAAGCCAGTTTTCCGCCATCGCGTTTACCTTGAACCAGGTAGTCGAGTTTTAATTTTTTAAACCGGTTTTCTACCAACAGGGTTTCTTCGGAGGTAATAAATCCGGTTTTCATTCCCGACCGGCGGAGTAGCTGAAGTCCCATGCCATCGTGTGCGTTAAATCGCTTGGCCTCGTCGCGCGAGTTGAAATAATACATCCCGGCATCGGTCTGCACCCCATCAACATCGGTAAGAAATAAGCGAATGTCTTTTTTGGGGCGTTTGAACTGCCCGATCGGAGGGATAGTGGTGTTACCTGCCGAATCGCCATCGGCTTTCAGTGATGTAGTATTGCTATCCCTGTTCTCATTCCCGGAATTTTTCAAAAATCCTTTCGTCAAATCGTCTACCAGCACCGCCTGTTGTAAAATCTCCTTTATTTTATCAAGCCTTATTTGATTAGGCCCATCCGAGAAAGCATGGTCGGGATCGGGATGTACTTCGGCAAAAATAACATCAACGCCTACCGCCAATGCAGCCCGCATGAGGTAAGGTACCAGTTCGCGGTTTCCTCCGGTCGAAGTTCCCTGCCCGCCTGGTTTCTGTACCGAATGGGTTGCATCAAAAACTACGGGGTAACCATAGCTCCGCATTTCCACCAATCCGGTCATATCCACCACCAGGTTGTTGTAACCAAAGCTGGATCCCCGTTCGCCAATCATAATCCGGTGGTTTCCTGTTTCTTCCAGTTTTCGGATAACATTTTTCATGTCCCAGGGCGCCATAAACTGTCCTTTTTTTACATGCACCACTTTTCCGGTACGTGCGGCGGCTACCAGTAAATCGGTTTGACGCGATAAGAAAGCCGGAATTTGAACGATATCAGCTACTTCGGCTACCAGCTCGCATTGCCAGCTCTCGTGAACATCGGTCACCACCGGTAAACCCAATTCCTCTTTTACCCGTTTCAGAATCTGTAATCCTTTTTCAAGCCCTACCCCCCGGGGGGCCAGCGAAGAAGTACGGTTGGCCTTGTCGAACGACGATTTAAACGCAAAATGAATATCGAGTTCTTTGCAAACCTGCCGGAGGTACGATGCCACCTGCATCGTCATTTCTTCCGATTCGATGGCGCACGGGCCTGCTATGAGCATGAATCGCCGGTTTCCGCCGGCGACACACTGTGAGTTGATTGTAATTTCGTTGGTCATGAGTTAAATTGATAAACACGAATCCAGTCGACTTCCAGTAGTCCTTCGTCGCCTTCTTCGTGTACGGGGATAAATGAATTAAATACCACAAACATAGGTTCCCACGGTACATTGACCGACGAGCGGAGCACCACAACATTGTTGACCGACCAGATGAGTTCGTTTCGGGTCCATTCCAGGCTGTAGATAAAATAGTCGGACGGGTTGATCCCCGACAGCGTTACTCCATCGCCGGCGTTGCGGTGAACAAAGCCCATCTGAATTTCTTTCCCATTGAAATGAAAGATGTTGATATGGGGCTGTTGTTGATCGGTACCCAGCCAGAAGGCATGGTGAATTTTACCGGTACACCGGATTTTTGCTTTAAAAATTCCACCGGTTTGTCGGAATCCCGATGCATTTTGAATAATGTCGGAAGTGTAGAAATAATTTTTTTCAACAAATCCGTTTTTGGGATGCCAGGCCAGTGTTTTCAGCGCTTCCCTACGGGTACGGATTTGCAGAGTGCCATTGTGCGCAGTGGTATTGTTGCCCGAGTGGTAAGCCTGCTGTTCGTTGTGAAACGAGTAATGGCGTTTCAGTTTTTCGTTTTTAAAAAAGAATCCTGGCTTCCACGGATCAGGCTTCCCGTCTTCCCGGTAAAAATCGTCGTTGAAGCTGAGGTGCACATCGCGATGACCGTAAAGTTTACCTCCGATAGTATGAAGGTACAATTTCACGTCGGGATGCTTGCTCAGCTCTTTTAATTTCTGCTGTTTGGCTTTACGGGTCGAGGGCGACGAAAGTTTCACTTCCAGAAACAACTGGCGAAACGACGCAATGGCCGGGGAGTTTCTGACGGCCTCGTACCGGGCGGCGCTGGTAAGAAGCTCGTACTCCGACTTTTCGACTGCCGAAGTAGGCCGGAGTACACCCAGTATGCGTTTCCAGAAGAGATTCATTTCGATTGTTTAAGCGTCGATTTTAGCGTAGGTGGCATTCTCTTCGATAAACTGACGGCGGGGTGCCACATCGTCGCCCATCAGCATTGAAAATACGTGGTCGGCAGCGGCAGCATTCTCGATCGTAACCTGGCGAAGCGTACGGTGTTCAGGATTCATTGTCGTGTCCCAGAGCTGGTTTTCGTTCATCTCTCCCAAACCTTTATAGCGTTGCGTATGTACAGCGCCTTCATTTCCTCCACTGTATTTGTCGATAAAGGCCTGGCGTTGCGTGTCGTTCCAGCAATATTCTTCCAGTTTTCCTTTCTTTACCAGGTATAGCGGAGGCGTGGCAATATACAGGTAGCCCTGTTCGATGAGCTCTTTCATGTGCCGGAAGAAGAAAGTCATAATAAGCGTGGCAATGTGACTTCCATCGACGTCGGCATCGGTCATAATTATCACTTTATGATAACGTATTTTAGTCATGTTGAGCGCCTTACTATCTTCTTCGGTGCCTATCGAAACTCCCAGTGCCGTGTAGATGTTGCGAATTTCTTCGCTTTCGAGCACCTTGTGAGGCATAGCTTTTTCAACGTTCAGAATTTTACCACGCAATGGGAGAATAGCCTGGAACTGACGGCTGCGGCCCTGTTTGGCGGTACCACCTGCCGAGTCCCCTTCGACTAAGAAAAGTTCGCATTTTGCAGGGTCTTTATCGGCACAGTCGGCCAGTTTGCCGGGTAACCCACCACCCGAAAGTGGCGATTTGCGTTGCACCATTTCGCGGGCTTTGCGGGCAGCTGCACGGGCAGTGGCCGCGAGAATTACCTTCTCAACAATGATTTTTGCCGCTTTCGGATTCTCTTCCAGGTAGTTTCCAAGCGCCTCACTCACAGCCATGTCCACCGAACCCATCACTTCGTTGTTGCCGAGTTTGGTTTTGGTTTGACCTTCAAATTGCGGTTCCTGAACCTTAATCGAAATGACAGCCGTCAGACCTTCCCGGAAGTCATCACCACTGATTTCAATTTTAACCTTATCCAGCATTTTGCTGTCTTCGGCATATTTCTTCAGGGTACGGGTCAATCCGCGACGGAATCCTGCAAGGTGGGTACCTCCTTCAATCGTATTGATATTGTTTACATACGAATGGATGTTCTCATTGTATGAAGTGTTGTAGGTCATCGCAATTTCTACCGGAGTGCCGTTTTTCTCGGTTGTAATATGGATCACATTGTCGATCAGCTTTTCGCGGGCTTCGTCGATGTATTCAACAAATTCCTTAAGCCCTTCCTGCGAGAAAAAAGTTTCCGACTTCGG
This sequence comes from uncultured Paludibacter sp., assembly GCA_964559265.1. Classification (GTDB taxonomy): domain Bacteria; phylum Bacteroidota; class Bacteroidia; order Bacteroidales; family Paludibacteraceae; genus Paludibacter. Next base: position 25,676 of record CAZLHC010000027.1, read on the forward strand.
ATTTCCGTTTTCATCCAGTGCCCGGCGATCGGTAAGTGTAAGTGTAATGCCGGCGTTCAGGTAGGCCAGTTCCCGCAGGCGGTTCGAAAGAATCTCGGTGCGATATACTGTTTCAATGAAAATTGATTCGTCGGGTTTGAAAGTTACCAGCGTTCCGGTAGTTTCGGAAGTACCTATTTCACGAACACTGAATTTAGGAACGCCACATTCGTATTCCTGCATATACAACTTACCATTGCGCGAAACTTCAACATGAAGCAGGGTCGATAGTGCGTTTACGCAGGAAACCCCCACGCCGTGCAGACCACCGGAAACTTTGTACGAGCCTTTATCGAATTTACCTCCGGCATGCAATACCGTCATAACCACTTCGAGGGCCGATTTTCCTTCTTTATCGTGCATGTCTACCGGAATACCACGTCCGTTGTCCACAACGGTTATCGAGTTGTCCTCGTTGATGGTAACCTGTATGGTGTCGCAATGTCCGGCAAGGGCTTCGTCGATGGAATTATCTACTACTTCGTACACCAGGTGGTGCAATCCTTTAATGCCTATATCGCCAATATACATGGCGGGGCGTTTACGAACGGCCTCCAGACCTTCTAAAACCTGAATACTGCTCGCACCGTAGGAAGCGCTGGCCATATTTTTTTCTTCTATATTCATTTCTATGGTAACTTGTTAGTTTTTAACGACTTTAGTGCTTTACAAAAAAACATACAAATATAGCACAAAAATCCCAACCGGGCAACAGTTTAGAGGTGCCTATTCTCGAATATTATTTGTACTTTTGCACACTTTAATTCGTTTTACAGAAAATATTAGTTTCATGAGTATTGTCAAGAGAATCACCACTGCCGGCAAAACTGCTTTTTCGTTCGAATTACTTCCCCCGTTAAAGGGCAATGGTATCGAATCGGTGTACCGCACCATCGACACCTTGCGGGAATTTGATCCGAAATACATCAATATTACAACCCATCGGAGTGAGTTAGTTTACAAAGAGTTGCCGGATGGTTTGTTTGAACGGGTAGCCGAACGTCATCGGCCGGGAACCGTTGCAGTAGCGGCTGCCATTCAGAATAAATACCATATTCCCGTAGTTCCGCATATTTTGTGCAGCGGTTTTACTCCCGAAGAAACCGAATACGTTCTTATTGATCTTCAATTCCTGGGAATTACCGATTTATTGCTGCTCCGTGGCGATAAAGCACGACACGATAAGGCCTTTGTTCCAACCGGGCACAGTAATGCCACTGAACTCCAGGCACAAGTGAATCAATTCAACAAAGGAGAGTTTTTGGACGGGTCAAAAATGCGTTCAACAATCCAACCATTTTCGTATGGAATGGCTTGTTATCCCGAAAAACATGAAGAAGCTCCCAACCTCGATTCCGATATTCAGTACGCTATTCAGAAGGTAAATGCCGGTGCTGAATACCTGGTGACCCAAATGTTTTTCGATAACCAAAAATATTACGATTTTGTGGGTAAATTGCGGGCGGCAGGAGTACAGGTTCCTGTAATTCCCGGAATTAAGCCCATTACACTTATGAATCAACTGACGGCACTTCCTAAAATTTTCCATACCGACATTCCCGAGGATTTCGCTACCGAACTTCGCAAGTGTAGCTCCGACCAACAGGCGGTAGAGGCAGGAATCGAATGGTGTACTGCTCAGGTAAAAGATTTGATTGCTCATGGCTGCCCGAGTATTCACTTTTATACCTTGATGGCAACCCAGAGCGTCAAACGGGTGGCAAAAGCTGTTTTTTGATGCTATTGTCCAACTAAAACAAAAATCGTATATTCGCAGCAAATTTCACGTGGACTACTAACCACTAATCACTAATCACTAATCACTACTTAGAATATGGACGAAAAAATAAGATATTCGGATACTGAGCTGGAAGAATTCCGTCAGATTATTCTTGAAAAACTCGATAAGGCTCAGAAAGATTACGAGATGCTTCGCAACGGACTCACCAATCTCGACGGCAACGATGTAATGGATACTTCGCCCACTTTTAAAGTGCTTGAAGAAGGAGCCGCTACGCTTACCAAAGAGGAATCGGGCCGGTTGGCCCAACGCCAGATGAAGTTTATACAACACCTTCAGGCTGCGTTGGTACGAATCGAAAATAAAACCTATGGCATTTGTCGCGAAACGGGTAAGTTGATTCCGAAAGAGCGTCTGCGCGCTGTACCCCACGCTACTTTGAGTATCGAAGCAAAATCGCAACAGAAATAATTTCGTATGTACACATTGCAAACCGGCAAAAGGGTCGCTTCACTGATCTTTTGCCGTTTTGTTGTTTAATAGCATTTTTATGTCGCTTACCAAAAAATCGTTACTGCTCATTTTCATAGTGTTACTCGTCGATCAGGTGAGTAAATTCTACATTAAGCTCAATTTTAGGCTGGGCGAGTCGGTGGAAGTCTTCAGTTGGTTCCAGATTTATTTTATCGAAAACAACGGGATGGCTTTCGGAATGGAAATTATTGGCAAATTGTTTCTGACGCTGTTCAGGATCGTAGCTGTTGCCGGGTTGAGTTATTTTATTTACTATCTTATTAAAAAACAGGCTCGTACTGGCTTCGTGTTGTCGGTGTCGTTGCTCCTGGCAGGGGCTGCGGGTAATATCTTCGACTCGGTTTTCTACGGGGTGATTTTTAACGACAGCTACGGGCAGGTTGCATCCTTTTTGCCCGATGGAGGAGGATATGCTCCCTTGTTTTATGGCAAAGTAGTGGATATGCTTTATTTTCCATTAATTGTAAACGATGCCGGCGAAACCATATTTTTCAGCCCTGTGTTTAATGTTGCCGATTCGGCCATTAGTGTGGCTGCGGCTATCATTCTGATTTTCTTTCGAAAAGACCTGAATGAACACCTCGAATCGGATAAGTCGAAGATAAAAGCAAAAGAAAATGCGTAATTGGTGGTTTATCTGCCTGCTGCTGGTGATGGCTTCGTGCTCCGGCAGGCCTGATGGGGTGATGAGCCAACGCGAAATGCGTAGCTTCCTCACCGATCTACACCTGCTCGAAGGGGTGCTGTTGCAAAATACGGCTACATCGGGCGATGAGCGGGTTGAAGTGTACTACTATAATGCTTTGTTCGAAAAACATGGTATTACCAAAGCCGATTTCGATTCGTCGCTGGTGTATTATACCAAACAACCCAAACGGTTTGAGCGTATTTATGCCTCTGTTACCCGCAACCTTGAAGAAGTGGAAAAAGACGTGCAGGCCGGAAAATTTGAGAAACTTCTTCCCGATTCTATCTTATTTAAACCCGAATGGGTGGATCTGCCGGCGCTGGCTTCCACCTATCGGTTTACTCCCGATTCGGCCCGCACCAACCTATCGTTTGCTGTTACAGCCTCCGGATTGATGACCCGCGATAGCTATCACTTGCGATTCAGGATGCGGCGCGAACCCCGCGATTCGAGCGAAGGGGTATATGCTGCACTCAGGGTTCACTATGCCGACGGTTCGGTCGACAGCTTGTATACTCCTCTTAAAAACGACAGTATCCTCCGGCGCTACCATTTCCGGCTGGTTGCTTCCCGTAATCTTCCGATTGATTCGCTCTCGGGTGTTCTGCTGGGTTCAAAGTCGAACAAAGGTCAGTTCAGGGTAACTATCGACAGTATTTCGCTAAAACGACAGTATATCCCCTATTTACAGGATAGTTTGCGCAGTAAGCTCGATAGTGTGCCGATGAAAAAAACGACACCGGTTGTTTCAAAAGAGAAACCGTCGACTACTACCAACCAACAAAAGTCAATTCGTAAGCAGGAGCGTATTCTGAATTAATTCGGTTCTTATTTTCGTTTAATTAGTCCTTTGTATCGACAAATGGTTCCGTTATGCCCCAGTCCCTGCAGGTCGACCCGGTAATCGTTCGGATTGTCGGCCGTGAAAAATTTCAGGGTCACTCTTCCGGTTGAATCGGGCTGTACCTCCGGGTTCCAGTACACAGTGGTGCGCAAATCGCGTTTCGGATTTTTGAGGATACTATCCACATCGTAGCGGGGTATATAAAACTCATCGGCAATCTGGAAGCCCAGTGGCATGCTGGCAGCCATGCTCGATGAGGTTTTACTTTGCGCTTCGTAGCCTTGTTTTAGGGTAAAGGCAATGGCCCCGTTTCCTCCTTTGGAACCAAAAATAGAAGCCGAAGGTCCCCTGAACAACATAATTTCTTCAATATCGGTAACGTTCAGGTAGGCAATATCCTCAGCAAATTCGGTTTCAATTCCGTTGATAATAAACAGGGGTTTTCCGCTTCCGCGTATCGATACATCCTGGCCGTTAACTTCCACGCCGGGCAACATGCTCAGAATGTCGAGCACCCTCATTCCCTGCTGATCTTCCAATTGTTTAGCAGTGAGTCGTTTGTCGGCCATCGACGAGTAGTAGTATTCCGACGAAGCGGTTTTTTTATCGGCGCTCACGGTAACTTCACTTAAATCGATTACCATCATACCGCCATCGGTGTAATATTTTTCGCGACTGGTTTGAAGGTATTCGTCGCTTATCGGCTTATGTCCGAAAAGTAAATCGGGCAAATGAGTGGGGATGCCCGGAAAGTGTTCGGCATCAGGAACTACTTCCACGTCCACAATTTTTGATTTCGACATAGCCTTAACGATTATATTCGTACTGTCGGGGTATTCGATGCCATCAAAATAATACTGGCCCAGGCTATCGGTGGTTGCAAACCGGATTTTACTTTTGTAGCCGTTGAGAAGAATTACAGTGTTGCCTTTCACCGGTTTTTTAAATAAATTATACACCTTACCCGATACGGCCTGACCTATCTCCATAAAGTACTTATTTTCCGGAAATTTTTTGAGTGCTATGTCGGCGGTGTTAAACCGGCGCCATCCCTGGGTGAGCATCAGCAGATCGGTTTTTTCACGCGTTTGCATGCCGTTGTCGCTGAAGTACTCCTGAGGCGACTCAATATACCCCCGCAGGTCGGAACTTAGCAGCAGGTAGCTACGCAGATCGTCGTTAAGGGTGTCGCGCTGCACGTGAAATACATCGGTTACGCTTACCGAAAAACTACCAGGCAGGGGAGTCGAATCGGATTTTTGAATTAAAAAGCTTAATTCGACCGGCTCGCGTCTCAGGTAGAAAGGTTTGTTGCTGGTCATACTTATTTGTGGCTCTACAAAATTTCGCGAAAACAACAGGCGTTCGCACCATACACGGTTCGAAGCGTCGATGATCGAAAAACTGGCTACTCCTGCAGGGATAAAACTTTCGGGGAGCTGCCCCTCGTATTTGCTCAGCGAAGCATGCAGAATTACTTCTCCTCTAACGTGTATCAGAAGGCGCAATGAGTCGATGGGCAGGGGAGTCTGATTGCGAATGGCAAAGTTGATGCGGTTTCGGTTGTAGGTTAAGTTGAGTTGAATCCCGGCACTTTCAATCGTTGGCAAGTCAATTTGTTTTTCAATATTCTTGTCATTTCTTACACGGGCATACAATTTATCTTCGGGATGTACCATCAACACTACTTTTCCCATCCCCCGGTGTGTCGACACAAAGGAACTCAGCTCTTCATCGTTCTGATTATAGATTGTACCACTGACGTTTTCGGCCAATCCATCGACGCCCACAGCCTTAAATCCTACCGTTTGGATGTTGCCGGCTAATAAGGTACCACTTTCGGGGAAAAACTGAATTTCATAGTCGTCGGGATTCTCGTTGGGCTCTTGCGTTTTTGAAATTGCTTTTGCAACAGCCGGTCTGGTATCAATAAGATTTCCCAGACTAATTCGTTTGTGGTAGAAAAATTCCTTTCCGGCATTTTCCATCCACGAAGTGTAGGCACGCAGGGTATATTCGCCGGCGGGATAATCGGCAGCCAGCCGAATCATTCCAAAAGCACCAGCACCATCGCGCCGTAGTTTTACGCGCTGCTTCATCCGCATTGCCGAATCGAGTAATTCTACATACACATACTGGCTTTTGGTGGATGGTTGGTGAGTGGCGGCATTTACCAGATACGATTTAAGCCAGATGGTCTCGCCGGCACTGTAAAAATGTTTGTCGGTATGCAGGTATACTTTTTCTTGCGGACTGTGATACCATATTTGCGCAAATCGCTGCGCCATGGTTTCTTTACCCGGGTTTTGTTGCGCTAAACTACCGGCAACAACTGTCATCAAAAGAACGACGGTTCCAAACAGTTTTCTCATACAGTATTATTTTTTTTAAGGTCACATGTGACTTACAGTGCCGATTTTTAGTGATTACCGGCAATTCAGCTTGTCGCATGGATGTGTGATTTTTTTTAGTAAAAAGCGGTTGGATGAGGAAGGTTAATCCGTCATCGCAACCGCTTTCTAAGTATTGTTTTTTTCTAATGCATGTCGTATGGGCTAATTTCCAATTTCCGACAAAAATTTAACCCGCACCAATCGCACTTCAATTTCACTGAAGTCGTCTTCACCCAGTTCGCGAAGTGCCGGCTCTATTTTATCCGATTCGGCTGTCCGGAAATAATCGAAAATCTCATCCACATGATCGGGCTCCATAATTTCCTGCAAGAAATAGTCGATGTTTATTTTTGTGCCCGAATACACGATGGCTTCAATTTCGTCGAGCAATTCGCCCATATCCAATCCTTTCGAATCGGCAATATCGTCGAGTGCTATCTTGCGGTCGATGGCCTGAATAATGGATACTTTCAACTGCGATTTTTTAGCTACCGTGCGCACCCGCAAATCTTCGGGACGAATAATTTCGTTTTCCTTCACGTGCTCCTTGATCACCTTCAGGAATTCTTCGCCATAGCGTTTGGCCTTTCCGGCGCCAACACCCGGTATGTTTTGAAGCTCATCCATGGTGATGGGGTAGGTAGTAGCCATCGCTTCAAGCGATGGATCCTGAAAAATCACAAAAGGAGGAACTTCCAGTTTCTTCGATAATTTTTTACGAAGATCCTTCAGAATTGAAAACAGCACATCGTCGGCAGCACAAGTACCCCCACCCGATTTTACGGCCGATTCGTCATCGTCATCCTCGAAGTCGTTGTCTTTGACTACCGGGAAGGGAGTCGGTTTTTTAAGATAGGCTTTACCCGCAGCAGTAAGCCTTAGTAACCCATAATTTTCGATATCTTTCGATATATAACCAGCTATCATCGCCTGGCGGATGATGGCCTGAAGGAATTTTTCTTCTTCCTCGGGTGCCGAACCAAAGCTATCGAGCTCGTCGTGCTGATAAGAAGTGATATCAGAGGTCTCGTGTCCCTTCAATATATCCACGATATGTTCGGCTTTAAATTTCTCACGCACTGCCAGGATAGTTTCCAGTATCACAACCAGTAACTCCTGACCTTCCATTGTCTTTTTTGGTTTCATACAGTTATCGCAACTCCCACAATTGTCTTGTTTATACTCTTCTCCAAAATAATGTAATAATAATTTTCTGCGGCATACCGACGATTCGGCATAAGCCTGTGTCTCTAACAATAACTGATTCCCGATTTCCTGTTCTGCCACGGGTTTTCCCTGCATGAACTTACGCAGCTTATCGAGGTCCTTGTAGGCATAGTAGGCAATACACTGACCTTCGCCACCATCGCGACCACCGCGGCCGGTTTCCTGGTAATATCCTTCCAGGCTTTTGGGCATATCGTAATGGATAACAAACCGAACGTCGGGTTTATCAATCCCCATTCCAAAAGCGATGGTTGCCACGATGATTTGTACCTTTTCCATCAGGAACATGTCCTGATTTTGCGACCTTACGGCCGAGTCCATCCCGGCATGATAAGGCAATACCGATATGCCGTTCACCTTCAGGGTTTCGGCAAGCTCTTCCACCTTTTTACGACTCAGGCAGTAAATAATACCCGATTTGCCATTCTGAGCCCGTATAAATTTAATGATATCCTTATCAACTGAGTTGGATTTGTTGCGAACCTCGTAGTAGAGATTTTCGCGGTTGAACGACGATTTATACACCGTAGCTCCCAACATACCCAGGTTTTTCTGAATATCATGCTGAACTTTTGGGGTGGCAGTTGCCGTGAGCGCTATCAGCGGCGCAGTGCCTATATCGTTGATGATGGGTCGTATCCGACGGTACTCCGGGCGGAAATCATGTCCCCATTCCGAAATACAGTGGGCTTCATCCACCGCGTAAAACGAAATTTTTATTTGCTTCAGGAATTCGATATTTTCTTCCTTGGTAAGCGATTCGGGAGCCACATAGAGCAGCTTGGTTTTGCCCGATACGATGTCGGCTTTCACTGCATCAATCGCCTGCCTGGTAAGCGAGGAGTTGATAAAGTGGGCTATCCCGTCTTCTTCGCTGAAATTTCGCATGGCATCCACCTGATTTTTCATCAGCGCAATTAGCGGCGAGATGACAATGGCAGTGCCCTCCATAATCAACGAAGGTAGCTGATAGCACAGCGACTTACCTCCCCCGGTAGGCATTAACACAAATGTATCCTTGTTATTGAGCACATTCTGGATAATCGCCTCCTGGTTTCCCTTAAAGTTGTCGAATCCGAAGTTTTTTTTCAGTTGTGCCGTTAATTCTGAATGAGTTGTCATAGATGAATGTTTGACTAAGCAAAATTATAAACAGATTTCAAATATACAAGTCTTTTTCGGAAAAAAATCGGGACAAATGTAAAAAAACAACATTTGTCCTGATCATTTCTGTTTATAATCAGCCTCTCACCCGATTATACGGTGATTTGGTTCAGGCAATTTTTAACCTGTTCACGTTGGCTTTTTCTACTTTACCAATGGCATACGAAAGCTCAACAAGGAGTTTTGATTCCTTTTGCGAGGGCATTTCGTACATTTTATCCATAATAATGGTTTCGGTTATCGATCGTAATCCCCGTGCTCCCAGTTTAAATTCGATTGCCTTGTCGACAATATAATCCAATACTTCCGGAGCAAAAACCAATTCGATGTCGTCCATCTTAAACAACTTCAGGTATTGTTTTACAATGGAGTTTTTCGGCTCGGTAAGAATTTTTCGCAACGCTTCGCGATCGAGTGGCTCGAGGTAGGTGAGGATGGGTAGTCGTCCGATAATTTCAGGAATCAGACCAAACGACTTTAAATCCTGCGGTGCAATGTATTGCAACAGGTTATGTTTGTCGATATGTTCTTTTTCCAGGGTGGCTCCGTATCCCACTACCTTGGTGTTGAGCCGGGCAGCTATTTTTTTCTCGATGCCATCGAAGGCGCCTCCGCAAATAAAGAGGATATTCTGCGTATTGACAGGTATCATTTTTTGTTCGGGATGCTTGCGTCCTCCCTGGGGTGGAACGTTCACTACCGAGCCTTCGAGTAGTTTAAGTAATCCCTGCTGCACCCCCTCACCACTCACGTCGCGGGTAATGCTCGGGTTGTCGCTCTTTCGGGCGATCTTATCTATTTCGTCGATAAATACAATTCCCCGCTCAGCCGCTTTTACATCGTAATCGGCCACCTGCAACAGGCGGGTGAGAATACTTTCAATGTCCTCGCCCACGTAGCCGGCTTCGGTAAGTACCGTAGCGTCGACAATGGTGAAAGGTACATGCAACTTACGGGCGATGGTGCGGGCCAGAAGGGTTTTCCCTGTTCCGGTAGATCCCACCATAATGATGTTCGATTTTTCAATCTCTACATCGTCGTTGGTGTTTTCCTGCATCAATCGTTTGTAGTGATTGTATACGGCTACCGAAAGGAATTTCTTGGCTTCATCCTGCCCGATTATGTACTGATCAAGGTACTCCTTGATTTCCACGGGCTTGGGAACTTCGTCGCGACGAATATTGGGAAGCTTCGATTTGCTAAGCGCATTTTCTTTTACAATTTCGGAGGCCTGTATCGCACATTCGTTGCAGATTTGTACGTTGTTTTGGCCCATAATCATAAAATCGACCTGGGATTCAGGACGGCCACAAAAAGAGCACAGTCGGAGTTGTTTCGCCATTCCTTATTTTTTCTTGTCGTTGATAAGAATACGATCGATCATGCCATACTCAAGGGCTTCGTTCGAGGTCATCCAATAATCGCGGTCCGAATCTTTCTCGATACGGTCGAACGGATTGCCCGAATGATCGGCAATAATCGTATATAATTCTTTTTTCAGTTTTTGGATTTCACGCGCGGTGATTTCGATATCCGAAGCCTGTCCCTGAGCTCCGCCCATGGGCTGGTGTATCATTACCCGTGAGTGACGGAGAGCCGAACGTTTACCTTTGGCTCCTGCCACCAATAGTACGGCGGCCATTGAAGCTGCCATGCCGGTGCATATGGTACCTACATCGGAACCAATAAACTGCATAGTGTCGTAAATGCCCAATCCGGCATACACCGAACCACCCGGTGAGTTCAGGTAAATTGAAATATCCTTTCCCGGATCCGATGAATCAAGGAAAAGTAGCTGGGCCTGAATTACATTGGCGGTATATTCGTCGATCTGAGTACCCAGAAATATAATACGGTCCATCATCAACCGGGAGAATACATCCATCTGTGTCACGTTCAGCTGACGCTCTTCCAGAATCGATGGAGAAATATAGCTACTGGTAATCTTCATGTAATTTTCCAGACCTAAACTGCTCAATCCTACATGCTTGGTAGCAAAGTGTTGAAATTCGTTCTGTTTCATACGATAATCATTTGTTTTTATATGCACAAAAGGCACAAAAGGTTTAATTTTTGGAGGCGTAAAATTAATCAAATAAACTGATTATCGACCTACCGCAACTAAACTTTTGTGCCTTTTGTGCTAAATTAATTCTTATTCAAACATTTTGTTGAATTCTTCAATCGAAACTTCTTTCGTATCGAGTTTTACGGTGTTCTTTATAACGTCAACTACTTTGTTTTCAGCAACACGGTCGATAATGTTACGCAATTGCTCTTCGTTTTTGAACATGTCTTTTGCATAATTGTCGAGAATGGCATCGTCGAGACCAGTCATGCCGTATTGTGCAAACTGTGCACGGGCTACCTGGCGACCATAGGCCTGAACATCTTCATTTTCAACCTGAATGCTGTTGGCACGGGCAATTTTATCTTTGATAAGCTGCCATTTCAGGTCGGCTATCATCTTCGGATAATCTTCTTCAACTTTATCGGCCGTGAGTTCTTTATTGGTCAATACCAACCAGCGTTTCAGGAAGGCATCGGGGAATACAAGGTCGTTGTATTTCTTAATCAATGCTTCGCGGGCATCTATTCCGAATTTATAATTGCTGTCCTGCTGAAGCTGATCTTCGATTGTTGCTTTGATTTTGGCCATAAATTCTTCTTCCGAACTTACAACTCCATCGCCGTACACCTTGTCGAAAAGTTCCTGATTCACTTCTGCCTCGTGGTAACGGGTGTTGCTTTCAATGGTAAACAGGAAGTCGGATGCCAAATCGGCTAGCTCTTCTTTTTTAACTTTCAGCAGCGAAGCAATTTCGGCTTCGTTTTCGAAAGCTGTTTTCGGGTTGAAAGTAACCTGATCGCCCACTTTCGCGCCTACAAAGCTGTTTTTCGAAGCTTCATCCTTCATGTAAGCCGGCGTAAGTACCGCATCGCTTACCTGAATTCCATCTTCTTTTACCTGTCCGCCTTCAAGCTCTACAATCAGACCTTTCACCATGTCTTTTTCTTCCACGGTTTCTTCCTGAACGTATTTGCCATAGCGACCGGTGTACGATTTTACCTGGTTGTTCACCATTTCGTCGCTGGCGGCGATGTGATAAAATTTAACTTTGTCTTTTTTGTTCAGTTCCACTTCAAATTCGGGAGCCAGACCTAAATCGAACGAGAATTCAAAATTTTCCTGAGTGTCGAAGTTAATTTCCTTCTGCTCTTCTTCGTTGGGCAGAGGTTCGCCCAGGATGTTAATATTGTTTTCGCGTATGTACTTATACAGTTCATCGGAAAGCATTTTGTTGATTTCGTCGGCAAGTATCGATTTGCCGTACATTTTTTTCAACAATCCCATAGGTACCATGCCCGGACGGAAACCGGGGATGTTGGCTTTCTTGCGATAGTCGCGCAGGGTTTTTTCTACTTTTTCGCTGTAGTCGGCTTTTTCAATGCTGATGGTGATGCTGGCATTGACGCTGTCGTGGTCTTTTCTGACAATGTTCATATTTAATTATCTGATAGTTATCTAACTTTTAGTAAAAAGTCCGCAAAGATACAAATTTTTTTACTAATTATTTCTTCGACGATCTTTTTCTGTCGTTTTCGTCCAACAGAATCTTGCGCAGTCGAATACTCTTGGGTGTAATTTCGACGTATTCATCTTCTTTGATGTATTCCAGAGCTTCTTCGAGACTGAAAACAATAGGAGGAATAAGGCGCGCTTTATCGTCGGCTCCCGATGCACGCATGTTGGTAAGCTTTTTCGATTTGGTGACGTTTACAATCATATCGCCTTCTTTGGCACTTTCGCCTACTACCTGTCCGGCATAAACCTCATCCTGGGGGAATACAAAAAAGCGACCCCGATCCTGCAATTTATCAATCGCATAGGCATAGGCCGTTCCGCTTTCCATGGCGATAATCGAACCGTTGATTCGTTTCTCAATATTTCCTTTGTAAGGTTGATATTCCACGAAACGGTGCGACATAATCGCTTCTCCAGCCGAGGCTGTTAAGGCGTTGGTACGCAGTCCGATAATTCCCCGAGAAGGAATCATGAATTCGAGCTGTACGCGATCGTTTTTTATTTCCATGCTTAGCATTTCGCCTTTGCGCATGGCTACCATCTCGATGATTTTTCCCGAGCTTTCTTCCGGTAGATTGATGCTCAGCTGCTCAATGGGTTCGCATCTCTTTCCGTCAATTTCTTTAAAGATTACCTGTGGCTGACCCACCTGCAATTCGTACCCCTCGCGACGCATGGTTTCGATGAGTACCGAAAGGTGAAGAACACCACGTCCGTATACATTCCATACATCGGCATTCAGGTTTTTCTCCACACGCAACGCCAGATTTTTGTCGAGTTCTTTTACCAACCGGTCGTGGATGTGACGCGAAGTAACAAATTTTCCTTCTTTCCCAAAGAAAGGTGAATCGTTGATAGTGAACACCATGCTCATAGTGGGCTCGTCGATGGCAATGGGTTTGAGGGGTTCCGGATTTTGCAAATCGCACACCGAATCGCCGATTTCAAATCCTTCGATACCTACCAGTGCACAAATATCTCCTGAGCTAACCTGGTTGGTTTTGGTGCGTCCGAGTCCGGTAAAAGTATGCAATTCCTTGATACGTGATTTTACAACCGATCCATCGCGCTTCACCAGGGCAACATCCATATTTTCGCGAACAGTTCCGCGGTGTACACGACCAACGGCGATACGACCTACATAATTGGAATAATCGAGCGAGGTGATCAGCAATTGGGGGGTACCTTCGAGCACTTCAGGCTCCGGTATATGTTCGATAATGGCATCGAGTAGCGTAGCAATCGAATTGGTAGGCTGGCTCCAGTCGTTGCCCATCCAGTTGTTCTTGGCCGAACCGTATACGGTGTGAAAATTAAGCTGGTCCTCGGTAGCATCGAGATTGTACATGAGGTCGAATACCATTTCGTGCACTTCGTCGGGACGACAGTTGGGCTTGTCGACCTTGTTGATAACAACAATAGGTTTCAGGCCAATTTGCAACGCTTTTTGGAGTACAAAACGGGTTTGAGGCATCGGCCCTTCGAACGCATCCACCAGCAGCAGAACACCATCGGCCATGTTGAGTACGCGTTCCACTTCACCACCAAAGTCGGCGTGGCCCGGAGTGTCGATAATATTAATTTTGTATCCTTTATAGTCGATGGACACGTTTTTGGCCAGGATGGTTATACCGCGTTCGCGCTCCAGGTCGTTGTTGTCCATAATAAGTTCGCCGGCGTTTTCGTTTTCACGGAACAGGTTCCCGGCCAGTAGCATTTTGTCCACCAGCGTAGTTTTTCCGTGGTCAACGTGCGCAATAATAGCGATGTTTCTGATTTTCTGCATGTAACACAATCTTTTTTTGAGGGCGCAAAGATACGAAAATTACAGTAAATTTGGTGAAACAGGATGCATTTTTAATATTTTTGCATCACCTTTCAGGCGGGATGTGCCTGAAACCACAAAGTAGCTCTCTTGCCGGGCTTTCAAATTTAATTTAAATTTTGTGTTGTTATTTCAACTCTCGAAATTTTTATTACCTTTGCAGATGTCTCATATTAGACAATGTTCTACTAGTTTTGTGTAAATATTATGACTATTCGTGAACGCGTGCTGCATTTTATCAGCTTAAAGAAAATTACCAGGTATAGGTTTTATCAATTGACCGGGCTTTCGAATGGTTTTCTCGATAAAACGGGTGCAATATCGTCGGATAATTGCCAGAAAATATGCAACTCCTTTCCCGATTTAAATCCTGAGTGGTTGCTGTTGGGGATTGGCGATGTGCTCCGTAAGGATACAGCTTCGGTAAAAAAATAAAAAAAACACTTTCTGGTTTTCTGAAATTTGTAATTAATTAAGTATCTTGCGGCCTGATGTAGGGTCGGCCGAACCACTTTCGCATGTTAATCTTTACAGGGGAGCGTTCGCGTGGGTTAACTTTCAATTTACTTAATTAGTTTAGTTGTATGATTCGCTTCAGTATCAGTTTACTTTTTTTTCTCTCCTCACTTTCGGTTGCTGCCGGAATGTTTACCATTCGTAATAATACTTTCTGGAATACGGTGGATGGTCAACCCATTTACAGTCAGGGGGGTGGTGTGTTTCGTTTTGCCGATCCCACAACGGGTAAACCAGTGTATTACTGGTATGGTGTGCATTATAAAGAAGCTGAATTGTACCGCGCTGATCCGTCGGTAACGCAGCCCCGTGATCATTTTGTGTCCGTAACTTGCTATACTTCTACCGACCTGGTGAATTGGAAATCGGTAGGGCCGGTGTTGCAGCGCGATGAGTTCGACCGCAATTACAGTCGCACCGGCTGGGTGGGGCGCATGGGCGTGGCTTTTATAAAGGAACTGAATCAGTATGCCATGATGATTCAGCACAATGAGCAATTGTTGTTTTTGGTGTCCGATTCGCCTGCCGGGCCGTTTAAGTGGCATCACCGCAAAAATATGGAACCCATAATAGGCACCACCAATACCGGCGACCAGACGGTGTTTACCGATGAGGATAGCGGGAAATCGTACCTCGTGTATTCGTATGGTCGCGGTCGCAATCGCATTTATATTTCTGAAATCGGGGTGGTCGATGGCAAAGTTGATTTGCTCGATTGTACCGAAATCTTCAAGGGCGAAGGGCGCGAGGGTAATTGCATGGTGAAATACCAGGGCAAATATTATATGTTTGCTTCTAACCTTTATGGTTGGGATTCGTCGTATGCCTATTACCTGGTGGCCGATGATATTCGCGGACCGTATCGTCCGGAGAATGACATGTTGATTATGCCGGGCAGTATGGACGATTACGCGCACATCACGCAAACCGGTTTTTTTATTTCGGTAAAGGGAAGCAAACAGGAAACGGTGCTGTATTGCGGCGACCGCTGGGCCAATTTTGCCGGCAACGGACTGGGATATAACCAATGGTTTCCGTTGTCGTTTACGGGCGAAACGCCTTATTTTAATTCGCTCGATTCGTGGAGTCTGAATGCCGAAACGGGCGAATGGAAAGTAGCACCCGGAAATAATTACGTACGAAATGCGAGTTTTGAAGCCGACCGCAAGTACATTCCATCGCCGGTAAAACCCTTGCAGGAGCAGTTGAAGGGCTGGTACTCGAAGGTGTATAAGGGCAACGATATTGTGATTGGAGCGAAAAATTCGCCGGTGCTTAATTATTTTAATACTGCCGACGATCGCAAGGTAGTAGTGGGCGAAAAGAGCCTGAATATTGCCGATACCATCGACTTTACGCGCCGCGTGTTTCAGCAAATCGAATCGACCCCCTTTGTGAAATTACCCGATGGGCGGTACACTCTGAAAGCTAAAATTAAGTACACCACCGGTTTCAACGACTTATACCTGTATGCCGAAAGCGGCGGCCGAAAGTTGATGACACGGTTGGCTCCCGGTGCTTCGGGTTGGACAACCGTTGAATTGAACAAGATAGCCGTGCGCAATGGGAAGGTGGAAATCGGGTTTTACGCCGACGGACGGGCCGGAGCATCGTGCCAGGTAGATGATGTGTCGCTGATTTTACAACCCTAATTGCTGCCTCAATAGCTTATACCCCTGCTGGCTCACCTTCACCGTATCGCCGTTTTTGAGTCGGAGCTGCTGGGTGTTTTTTTCGTAACGCTCGATGCGCGAAATGGCTTCTACATTCACTAATACAGAGCGGTGAACCCGGGCAAAGCGTTCGGGGGGGAGTTGTTCGGCAAACGATTTCAGGGTTTGCTCTTTCAGGAAACGGCCCTCCGGGGTTACCACCTGTACATAATCGCCATCGGCCTGGAGGTAAAGCACTTCGTCGATGGGGACTACATGGATTTTGGTGCCCGAGCGAAGGGCGATGCGGGTGGTGTAGGAGATGGCGGTAAGCGTTGCGTTTGCTGGCTCTCCGGGTATGGGAGTGCTTTTCTCTGCCTGCTCCCCGGATATGGGAGTGCATTGCTCTGCCGGATCGCTTTGAATGCTGTTTTTCCGGCTAACATCCATTGGATTTTCAATTAATTGATCCGGGGTAACCGGGTTTTGTATATCCCGGTCAATAAAAAGGTCTTCGGATTCCGGGGCGATTTCGTTTACTTCTGGTTCCCTATCCGTTTTCTTCACACATACCAAAATTCCGGTAAAGATGCAGGCGTTGAGCAGGGCCCTGAGCGGAAGCAGTACCCGGTAAGGTGTTGCTGAGTCGGCACCTAAAAATACTAATTCGGCAAGATGGGCACTTCCTGCAGCCACTACCGTAGCAACGACCACATACATGGTGTAGTTTACAAAGCGTAAGGTGGACGATACTGCCTCAAGGCGACTGTAACGAACCACATTGAGAAGCGGGATGGCCAGTAGTCCGCACCCGAGCGAATGGAGGAGCGAGTCGGGCAATAACTGCCAAAAGTGGATGTCGACAACCGGCAGCAGCGCCAGGGTTTGCAGGAGCGCAAACCCTGTGAGTGCCGAAGCCGGTAGCAAAAGTTGCCTGATGGTAAGTTGCATGGGTGAAAAATATTCTTTTTATCCTATAATTTCTCCTCCACCAAATACACAGGCTCCTTTTATTATCAATCGCCGGGTATTGTCAACCGGCTCAATAATCCGCCTGCGATCTTCAAAGCCACCAAAAACGGCATCCATCTGGCTAATTACCGCCCAATCGCCCGGAATATAGAGTGTTACACCACCGAATACGGCATTTACTTCGAGGTAGCTGTCGCCCACGGGCAATTTGGTACGGCGCAGGTCGAGCGTCATCCCTCCGAAAATAGAATTGATTTCGCCGCCTTTAAATTCTTCATCCAGAATAATATGTTCGCCACTGCCAAATATGCTGTTTTTTTCAAAACTTCCGTAGATGTTCGAAGTGCTGTGCTTTCCGGGTTGATGAATCTTGTGTTTCCAATGACCGGCATCGAAATAATCGGAGAAGAAATAGCGGAAAACAAGGAAGATGACACCGGCAAAAATCAGCAACAGCGGCCAGTAGGTAGAGGTGAAGTTTTCGACTCCCGGGAAATAAATCGGAAATACCCGTGCCAGTTTAGGAATCATGAAAAAAGTTCCTACCGAAATGAGCGTGATTCCCCAGGGAATCTGATGGCGCTGGCGAAGGTTGAAAAATCCGATAACAATGAGTAGCATTTGCCAGGAAAAAACGATGCTTTTAGTGCCCGGAGGCAGACTCCCGAAATTGATGGCTAATAATATTGCGCCTACGGCAATAAGTCCCAGTCCGAAAAATAAACCCGAACGACGGCGGGGAGAAGATGAAAATTGATTGGAAGTTTCCATGCTGAAAAAATTAAATTGTGATGGTGCAAAAGTAATGACTATCAGCACACGGCGCAAGCAAAAATCGGTGAGTGAAGATAAAAACCCGACGAATGAAGGCGGGAGGGGGGTGAAAGAGGAAAGTTATCTGTACGCTTAAATGGGATTCAACTCATGTGGTTGGATGTTGCTACATAGAATTTATTACAGTTCAATGCTTTTTTTTCTTACCCGGTTTTGCAAAATCCTGAAAATGTACTACCTTTGCAACCCGTTTTTCGCCCAATCTCTGACAGCTAAGTGAGAACTGTGAATATTGCGCGATTGCGATCAACACAAAATTGTGAATACAATGGACTTAATTAAAGTAGCCGAACAGGCTTTTCTGGTTGAAAACAACCACCCTGCATTCAAGGCTGGTGACACGGTGACTGTTGCTTATCGTATTAAAGAAGGTAACAAGGAGCGTATCCAGGAGTACCGTGGTGATGTAATCCGCATTGCCGGTCATACTGGTAACAAACGTTTCACCGTTCGTAAAATGTCGGGTAACATCGGTGTGGAACGTATTTTTCCGCTCGATTCGCCGTTTATCGAAAAAATTACCGTGAACAAATACGGTAAGGTACGTCGCGCTAAGCTGTACTACCTCCGGAAACTTACCGGTAAGAAAGCCAGAATCCAGGAGCGTCGCGTGTAAGCTACCCTCCCCATCGGAACAAAAAGAGAGAAATCTGCATAGTGTGGGTTTCTCTCTTTTTTTGTTCACGAATTCAGCCGATGAAATTTCCGGTTGTAATTACAGGGAATTCTGCTTGTAAGTTGCAGTCATAAAAAGTTCTACCCACTCTGCCAACCCGGTTTCCGGATCAATTCCCAACCGCTTTTTTATCCGCTTGCGACGGGTGTACATGGTGTTTTTGTTGATGTTGAGTAATTGACAGGTGTCGGGTATATCGAATCCAAGGCAACTCAGTGCAATAAGTATCATATCCGTAGTTGTCAGGTCGGGATACTGTATTTTTAGCTGTGAAAGCTTATTGTTGAACAAGGTGTCGATTTCGTTGATATAATAGGCCCAGTCCGACTCGCTAAGTATAAGTTGACTGATAAACCGATGGTGTATATCGGTGTTGGCTGACTTGTGGTTGTTGGTACCGATCTGTTGATTGAAACTAATGGTTAGTTCAATACGTTGCTTCAGCTTATGCAGGAGTAATTGTTTTTTTTGAGTTAATTCCAGTTCTTTGTTTTTTATTTCAAATTCCAGCTGCTGTTGGTGAATACGCAATGCATGTTGTTTTTTCCGGTGACGCATCACCGCCAGAAGTAATACAAGTAACATACTCAGAGTGCCAATGGTGAGCAACGAAATAGCTATTATTTTGTTCCGGATCGAAAGTTTTAGTTGAGCATTTTCTTTTTCTTTTTCAGCAAAGTCGAATTGTTTATCGATTTCATAAAGTTGACTTTGCAATTTGGCTCTGAAAACTGTATCCTGGTCAAAATAAGCTTGTTTTATATACCGGTATGCTTTGTCGTATTCGTTCAACTTGCTGTATACGAGTGCATGTGCTAAATTCCTTAAAATTGAACTTTCCTGGTCGATAGGTTCATTTGCAGAAGCTTTTAAGTAGAACAGCGCCGAATCGACAGATCCCAGTTGTGAGTAGTTGTATGCCAGAAACGAAGCGTTCCTTTCGCGGAGATTGGATGAATGAGTATACCCGGGCAACAGGTAGTTTATCGCTGATCTACTATCGCTGTAAGATAATATTTCCCCTTGTCGCGATAGTATTCGATGGATTAACGCGGTGTTATTTGTTTGACGCGATAAATCAAGTGCCTTATTGGAATAATACAGAATACTGTCAAGTGGAGCATTTAGCTGTAATAACATATTCGATAGTTCAAAACAGGCTGAAATCTGATTTCTGCGATCACCGGATTTAAGAAATATCTCTAATGATTTTTTGAATTGCTTAGAAGCTTCAGTGTACAGTTCGTTTTGCTTGTAAATATAGCCGGTATTGATTACAGCCAGGCCAAGTGTATTGTATTCGTCGGTTTCCTGCAGCAGGTTTACGGCATGTTTGTAGTATTCCATTGCTTTTTTTGTATCATTGAGCAATTCCGACACACAGCCCGATAAATAATAGGCTGTTCCGCTGTAAGTTGTAAGTTTGCTTCCGTTGTAGTAATTCAACGCAACTCTTATCAGGCTGTCGGATTGAATATCACTGTAGCATTTATACAATGCATGTGTATAGTGTAAACACCATGCAGCGTAATCAGGCATTGATAGTTGTTCCGGATGCTCGATTGTAACCAGCAGATTGAATGCGCTATCGGGATTGTTACAGAGCATATGTTCGGCTTCTAAAATAATGGGATGCCTGGTATATCGCGGTCCACACGAAGAGCAAATCAGGCAACACAGTAAGGTGGCGAGGTAATGCCAGCTACTTAGAGGCAACTTTTTAAAATTACATGCCCGATTTGAAAGGGCATTAGCAAAAAAAGGCACTTTTGGGGATTTAAAAAATGCCTGTACCGTAAAAAGTTGAACCTTGAAGTTTATCATGTTGAAAATTAGGTTTTTGCGTATGTTGTAAATTGGTCTGTGTACCGTGGTTTTTTTTGGAAGATGACGAAGCAAGTTGTAACTTTGGGTGCAAAAATAACAAATTATTATATAACCATTACTATCAATAAAGTATGAACCGACTACTTGTTTTTTTTACAATTGCATTAGCGCTTGCATCATGCAGTTTAAGTGACAAAAAGATTACACAAACAGAATTCGAACGCTTATTAAGACATGATTCAATAGAATCAATAAGCTTAAACACGAATGATGTTGAAATGTTAATACCTCTCCCGTTCTTTAGACAACTTTGATTCAATGAAAAGGTGTCTAAAGAATGAGAGTATTATTCTTAAATGGGCTATGATTATCAAAAAAAATGATTATTTTTAGGGCCAGATTCAGTGTTGTCTAAAAAATGTGTTTACACAAAATCAGTAACTTCATAAAATTAATTCCATGAAAAACCTATTTATTTTATTTTGTTTTGTCTTCCTCATTGCTTGTACTAGCAACGACAATGTGAAAACCAACATTGACGAATTATATGCTGCGATTCCGGCGGATACACTCACAGAGTTAGTATCCATTTCCGGATTCCCCGATAGCACGCTTACAGCAAGCCAATTAGCAACTAAGAGGAAGTTGACTAAATTATTAGAGGAACACTTAACAGTTGAGGACAATCAATTTGTACTTCTTGCTGAGCCCGAAGACTTTGAAAATGCAGGATTATCGAAGTACTATTACATCATTTACAAAAAGAATTTTAACGATACCAACAGGGCGATAGATTCTCTCGGGATTCAGAATCTGGATGAAAAGTTTAAAAATGGCTCTATAGAAAAAGGGTATACAATTTTTTCCAACGAAGAAGAAAATTAAAACAAAAGAAGTATGGATGTTTTAACAGTTTCACTAATTGTATTACTGGTACTTTCAATAGTACTATGGGTATGGGCTGTATACGACCTTAGGAAGTCTCGTATTGCAACTAACAGCAAACTGGTATGGTTAGTGGTCTTGCTGTTTCTTCCGATGATTGGTCCGGTGGTGTATTTTCAAATGATAAAGAAGCAAAAATACGCATAAAACCATTTCACGAAAACAATAAAACGTATATTTTGCCTATAGAATCGGCAGAATCATTTGATACCTCATTCAATAAATTGAGGAACACATTGGACAGTCAGAATATTCACCCGGGTTACAGTATATCGACAGTATCAGGATCTGATTCAGAATGGCCTTTTTATTTGCCCATACTATCACTTTTTATTTTCCTTTGTACGTTGATTTTGTTTCTAATAGCGGCTATTGACGTCTTAAAAAACAGCTTTGAGACGGCAACAGATAAATTGATATGGTTTTTAGTGATCTTTTTGATACCCATAATTGGACCAATTCTATATTTTTCAATAGGTAGGAAACAAACTAACTGACACACGCTGAGTTTTACCCTGAAACCCATCTCCGTTCTGCTCACAGAGATGTAAGTTCAATCGTAGATTCAATCATAATGTAGGATGTAAATAATGAAATATATTCACTATCAGGTTATTCATATGGAAAAGAAGAAAGATTTATATAAGCAATATGCTATATTGTCCATAATTGGGGTATTTGGTTTTCTGTATAAAACAAGACCTCTTGACTTAGACTCTCAAATATCCCTAAGTTTTTATGTTTTCTTGATTATAGCAGGGTTGTTATTTTCTATGACAGAAAAGTCAGATCGCAGACGTATTCAAATCATACTTACAATTTTTTTCATTGTATTATGTGTATTTATTGGTTTATATAATTTAAAATAATTACTCAGAAGTATGTACCGCATGTAACGATTAATTGGGAGAAATAAATTTAAAAGCAATATCAACTAAGGGCTGATCACCCAAAGTTGTACAATGTGAAAGTGAAAAGTCGATATGAAACGAGCATGTAAATACTGCTCATCCAAGGTTATGGTAATGCTTGCATGCGAGTTCCATACGACCACTGAAAAACAAATAATTACCGTATGAAATAATTAAGCTATAGACTGCGTTTTAAAAATGCAGAAAAAAACAATTAAAATGCTCGGTAATTACGGGCTAATACAATTTACACGGATGGAAAAAAGAGGATTAATATTTTCATTTGTTTACGTGATATTATCATATTATATTATAGCAAAACCTTCATTTTTTTCTTTTGAGGATACAGGAGAATTGCTTTTATTTGTTTTGCTCTTTTTAAGTAGTATATATTTAGTAATTCAAAGTTTAACAGAAATCATCAGCTTTAAACAGAGTAATCGATTACGTAATATAACAAATGTATTGTGTTTCATAT
>CAZLHC010000028.1:0-48149 GCA_964559265.1 uncultured Paludibacter sp.
TGGTAGAGCATGTTGTGTCTACTCTTTGGCAACTGAGCTATTTTCGCAAATAGTTTGATTCTGCTTCGTACCTCAGTTGGTAGAGCATGTTGTGTCTACTCTTTGGCAACTGAGCTATTTTCGCAAATAGTTAGAAGCGCTCTTCAAACGGAGTGCAAATATACAGCCTTTTTTAGAATCTGCAAGGGCTCAAGAAAAGTTTTTTATATCTTTTTATTGATGCTCTTTACTATCAGCAAATTAACTTTTCAAGTTTTTTCGGCAAACGAATATAACAGGTCAAAAGTTCGAAAAAAACGACTATTTTTGCTGCCTGTTATTTTTATTATTATAAGAGACACAACATTGAAACACTTTTTATTTACGTGGATCCTTTTTTTCGCATGCTGCGGTACTGCACATGCGCAGCTACGCATCAACGAATTTTCGGCTTCTAACTCAGGGAATATTATTGATCCCGACTTTGGCAACTCGGCCGACTGGATTGAGCTTTTTAACTCCGGCGATACTCCGGTAAATTTAAATGGTTATTCGATTACCGATAATTTCGGAGATCCTTTGAAATGGAAATTTACCAGTGACTTTATTATTGAGCCCGAAAGCTATTTGTTGATTTGGTGCGATGGCATGGAAACCGGACTTCATACCAGCTTTAAGCTTGCAGCCGAAGGCGAACAACTTGCGTTGATGGATGCGGATGGCTCAGTAGTTGACTCCATCAGTTATGGTGCACAGGAATCGAATATTTCGATGGGAAGAGTATGTGATGGATGTCCCGATTGGGTATTTTTTTCGGAAGCTACTCCGGGAAGCAGCAATATTGGTGTTAATTATAAGGGCTTAGTACAAAATGAGCCCTATTTTTTCCCACTTGGAGGAATATTCAAATCGTCGGTTCAGGTAGAAATTAGAAATTTGTTTGAAGGTGAAGTCCGCTACACCACAGATGGATCGGAACCATCCATAAATTCTATGCTTTACACGGGCCCCATCTCCCTCGATTCGACTACCATTCTTCGTGCACGAATTCTGAAAGATTCCGAAACAAAACCCGGAAAAATCAGTACGCACAGTTATTTTATCGACAATCGTGGAGAAATCGGACAACTACCCGTAGTTTCGCTGGTTTCCTAACCTACCAACTTTTGGGATCCTGCCATCGGCATTTATGTTCAGAATTTTAAACCTGAATGGGAAATACCGGTTAATATTGAGCTGTTTGAAAACGATGGCAGCGATCGAGCTGGTTTTAATCTGCCGGCGGGTACCAAAGTAAATGGGTTATATTCATGGCAATTACCACAAAAAATGCTAGGAATCTATTTCAGGAAACGCTACGGAGCCGGCAGCCTGGATTATCCTCTTTTTTTCGACAAGAAAGCTACAAAATACGACTCGTTTGCCTTGCGGGCTTCGGGTAACGATTGGTCGAAAACCTTGTTTCGCGACGGAATGTTGCAAAATGCGACCTTGTATAATACCGGACTGGATGCACAGGGATACCGACCCTGTGTGGTATATATCAACGGACGGTACATGGGCATTCACAATATCCGGTCGAAGGTAGATGCCGATTTCATTGTCAACGAGCAACTGGAAGAAGGTACCAATATCGACATGATTGAAAATGAGAAAACGATTGAAGAAGGCTCACTCACGGCCTACAACCAGTTTAAATCGATATATTCCAACGATCTGACTATTCCGCAAAACTATGAAATAGTGGCAGAGCATATGGACATTCCACTTTTTATGGATTACATGGCCACCGAATTATACGGCGGTAACAGTTCCATCGGACACAATGTGATGGCCTGGAAACCACTTGATTTCGGAAAATGGAAATGGATTCCTGTAGATTTGGATCGCTGTATGTTCGATCCCGACGCCAACCTGATGAGCCTTTTTCTGGGCAAAACAGTATACCCCTTCCCTGCCCTGATGAAAAACAGCACCTTTGCCCGCGATTTCGGGTTAAAAGTGGCCGATCACCTGATGACCACTTTCAATCCACAGCGCATGTCGGCATTTATCGACAGCTATGCCGATCGGATTCGCGACGAACTACCGCGGCATATCCAACGATGGGCCGGAACCTCATCGTCGTATGGCGATCCGATTCCTTCTGTAGTGTATTGGGAGCGTAGTATGGCACAAATGAAAACCTTTGCCTTTCAGCGGCCGGCAGTGGTTCTCGACAATTTACAGAACTATGGCACCAACTCATCACTTCCTTTATCGATCGGGGTGCGACCAGCTGGCAGTGCTACCGCAACAATCAACGGATTACGAATCCCCCAGGCTTCAGTTACCGGCGACTATCCTGCGAATGCTACCCTGCAACTATCGGCTATGCCTGCCATCGGGGCTTCATTCAAAGGGTGGAAAGTCTTAACAGACACCCTGCTTATCCCTAAAGGCGACATCTGGAAATACTTCGACAGAGGAAATGGTTTATCCGGCGAATGGAAAAACACGGCTTTCGACGATTCAGCCTGGTTGGAAGGTGCGGCCGAATTGGGCTATGGAGATGGTGACGAAGCTACCAGAGTAAGCTATGGCAGCAGTAGCAGCAATAAATACATCACCACCTATTTTCGGAAGAAAATTCAATTATCGAAGGTTTCGCAACTCGATTTATATCGCCTTTCGATAAAAATGGACGATGGTGCGCTGATTTACATCAACGGACGCGAAGCAGGTCGCATTAACCTACCGGCCGGTGAGGTGGGCTACTCAACCCTTGCCGCTGCCAGTGTACCCAATGCTACCATTTATCAGCACCTGAACATCCCTTCCGATTATTTTAAGGAGGGCGACAATACCATTGCGGTAGAAATTCACCAAAATGCAGCCAACAGCAGCGACATCAGCTTTAACCTGGAATTACGTGCCGGACGAATCCCCAACGATTTTCTTTCAACAGCGAATAGGGTAGAACTGCCAATGAGTCAGGCTCGGTCAGTTCTGGCCATCAGCGAAGATCAGGGATTATGCATGCTTCCCGACACCATTAGCGATGAGCTGATTTTATCGGCCGATTGTTCGCCTTACTATTCGAGGGGAAATGTACTTATTACTAAAACCGGACGATTAACGTCAGCTCCGGGAGTGGAAATCCGAATGGCCGAAAACGCCAGCATTAGTATCGAAGGAGCATTACAGTTGAGAGGAACTGCCAAGCAGCCCATCACGATTGTTGCTGCACAACAATCGTGGGGTGCACTCGTGGCCCGCAATGCAACCGATACCCTGGTACTCGAACATGTGACACTGAAAAATGCCAGCCGGGGCACCAATCCTACCACCGAAAATGCGGCTATCAGCCTGTTTTACTCCAAAGCCCGATTCAATTATTTAGATATCACCGATGTACACCACAATCCAATACTGGCTAAGTATAGCGACGTAACTCTGCTCAACAGCCTTCTACACTCTAAAGTCACCGGCGATCTTATCAATGTAAAGTATGGAAAAGGGTATATTGCCAATTGCATCTTCAGGGGCAATACCATGCCCGATACCGATGCTATCGATTATGATGACGTAGAGGGAGGAGTTATCAGAAATAGTTTATTTCACGATTTTCAGGGTTTTAATTCCGATGCCATCGATATAGGAGAACAAGCAAAGCATATCCGCATCGACAGTATTTTTATTTATAACATTACCGATAAAGGAATTTCGGTTGGACAACAATCGTCGGTAAACATTACCAATGCCTATTTTGTGAATTGTAACCTGGGAATTGCCGCCAAAGACTCGACCCAGGTGTGGGGCGACCAGCTAACGTTTTATGGTACCAATACACCCATAGCAGCCTATGAAAAAAACATCGGAAGTGCCGGAGGAAATATAGTAATCACACGGTCGGTACTTAGTAATGCCAACGATAAATTCTTTGAACTCGACGACAAATCGCGATTAAAATTTGAAGCCTCATTTGCCGATTCAGAATTATTACCCGATTCGTTACTAAATTTCAAAGGCGATCCTTTGTTTGAATCGCCCAACACGCTGAATTTCAAAATAAAATCAAATTCGCCTTTATTGGTTGAGGGGAAACAAATTGCAGGAGCCACCTATATACCGATGTTCGACTTGCCGGGAATGCCTGTAATATCGGCATTATACATGGGAGATGCCGATGCACAGGATGCTGAATTTATTTTCATCGAAAATCCGGGAGATAAAGAAGTGGATGTGTCGGGCTATACCTTTACCGAGGGAATAGAAGTTACGTTACCAACGCCCACTCTATTGGCTCCCGGCGAGCGTCTTACCCTTACCAATCTTCCGGAAGATCCATTCTGGGATAACCAAACCCATCAGCGATTGATTGGTTACACATCGGGACGACTTAACAACAGCGGCGAGAAACTTACTTTCACAACCCCTTCGGGAATTATTGTTGATCAGGTGCAATACCTTACCGTGGAACCCTGGCCTCCCTACCGGAATGCTCCTTCGATGGCATTAAAACTGAAAAACCTGAACCTGGACAACCATTTTGGTTACAATTGGGAGTTAGTCGAAAAACAAGCAGTCGTGACAGGAAATTCTGTTCTAAAACCTGAGATTGGTTTTTATCCAAACCCGGCAAGGGATTATCTCCATATCGATAAAAACACAACCGGATCCCTGCAGGTACGCATCTACACGCTGGTGGGGCATTGTGTATGGGCGTCGGAACTGCACGAATCCGGTAGAATCGATATTTCCCGCTTAGCGACGGGAGTGTATTTAATTCAATTGGGCACTTCTACCAGGCGACTGATTATTCGCCGATGAGTTATTTTTCGATCCGGAACCAGTCAACATCGGCATAGCCCGAATCGTTGAGTGGTTTCGGTCGTTCACAGAAAATCCCCACCTTGGTTCCGATCCATTTGCCTTCGCGGGCCGAAAACTGCTTGCCAAACGGCTGAAACTTCTTTCCATCCGGGCTATAACTGAAATTACACAGTGTTAGCGGAATCCGTTTCACTTCGCCCGAACCCTCTCTCCAGTCCTGTTTTACTTCCACCCTGAAATAAACCGTAGAATCGGTGATGGCCTGCTCTGCTACCACCACTTCAGCCTGTCCTTTTTCAGCATTCCGGCATTCAGTCTGACGAAGTACTAAACCTTTAGCAGTTTGAACAATTGAAATAGTAGCATAATCCTGGCCCATGATCACCAATCCGGCACGCTCATCGGTTTTAAACGGGTGAAAAGTCAGTTTAGTAGTCGCTTTAAAATCGGGAGCCGGTAATTTCTGTAACAATAAATGCGGAGCATCGTAGAGGTTTTTCGCTTCCCCGGTTTTTTCCATCGCAAATAAACGCAGGTAGCCTTTTTCGCCGGCGGGATAATACCAAAGCGGCGAATGATTGGCCTGCCACTGCCATTGCAGACCAAGCATACGTTTATCAAACTCGTCGCTTTCAACCGGAGTAGCTATGGGATAAGTAGCGCCAACATTCGGCTTCTTCCAGCTTAGTACCGGAGTACCACAACCATCACCATCCTTATCCTCGCCCATCACCGGCCAGTCGTTGATCCAGCGCATGGGTTGCAGGTGCACCACCCGGCCATAACCATACAAATCCTGAAAATGAAAGAACCAATCCTCTTTTCCATCCGGAGTGTCGACCCAGGCACCCTGGTGCGGACCATTGACAGGGGAATCTCCCTGAGCCAGTACAATTTTTTCCTCATAGGGGCCATATAGCGATTTCGAACGAAGAGTCACCTGCCATCCGGGCTTTACTCCCCCACCCGGCGCAAAAATATAGTAGTAACCATTGCGTTTGTAAAACTTCGGACCCTCAATAGTAGGGTGATGCGGATGACCATCAAAAACCAGGCGGCTTTCAGAGATAGCCTGTTTTCCATCAGGTGTCATCTCAAAAATGGCCAACACGCTTTTCATACCGGCACGACTTCCGGCAAAACCATGAACCACATACGCACGGCCATCTTCGTCCCACAGCGGACAAGCATCGATCAGCCCCTTCCCTTCTTTTACCAATACCAGCGGCGACCACGGTCCTTTCGGATCCTTTGCTTTGGTCATGTACACACCGGCATCGGGATCGCCATAATAAATATAAAATTCGTTGTTGTGATACCGGATGCTCGGGGCCCAAACACCATTCCCATGCTGCGTGGTGGCAAAACGCTCGCGGGGAGTAAGCTGCGTAAGAGCATGACCAATCAGCGTCCAGTTCACCATATCGTTGGAATGAAGGAGCGGAAGCCCGGGAGTATTGGCAAATGACGAGGCAACCATATAAAAATCGTTCCCTACGCGGCATACATCCGGATCGGAATAATCGGCATACAAAACCGGATTTTTATACTTTCCATTTCCCATATCCGACACCCAGACTTTTGAAACATAAGGAGTCTGCGTCGATTTCAGGTAGTTTTTCAACTCCTGCTTCATCGCACCTTTCAGTGCATCGGCGAACATGCCGGCAACGGCACGGGCCCCTTTTTCCACGAAATGGGTATTATCGTCGAGCCCCTGCGGATACAATCGACTGACACCCGGAGCAAACTTATGGAAATATTGCCGGGAGCTTGCAACGCCTGCTTTCGTAAGCCATTCGGCAGTGGAAGCCTGCATATCTACCAGATCCACTTTTTTCTGTTTTGCCACTTCCTTTACTATTCCCGGATAAACTCCGTGTGTGTCCACCAGCTTTCCTTCTTTATCGAACTTACGGCGCATAACCGGTGTACAAAGTATTGGTGTAGCCTTTTTGGCCCGCACTTCATCAACAAAACGAATCAGGTTAGTGCGGTATTCATCCGGACTGGTATAGCGTTCTTTCTTGTCGATCGCACCATCGTTATGTCCGAATTGTATCACCACAAAATCGCCGGGCTGCACCTCGTTCATAATTTTCGACCACCACCCTTCGCTGATAAAAGTCTTTGTGCTCCGACCATTTTTCGCAAAATTACGTACGACTACATCGTCGGTAAAAAATTCGGGAAGCAATTGTCCCCAACCCCGTTCCATGAAAACTTCGGGCGAAAGTTCACCGGTAAGCGAATCCAGCACGTTTTTGTTGTACACTTTGTCGGCCATGGTCGAATCGCCGGCCATAAACACCCTCACCGGTCGCTGGCTCGCAGCCACCAACAGCAGTGTTAGCGTCAAAAAAGAAAAGATTTTAAACTTCATACAGATATCAATGTTTATTCTATGATCGTATGAAACTCACTTGACAAACTAACATCACCAGTTAGTCACATGCTCGTTTCATACCTTTAAAAAAATTATACGTAAAGATAAAAAAATTGTCTGAAACTACTTAAGTAAGCAGTTTCAGACAATTGATTGATTATCGGATTATTTCAGCACTTTCAGTACTGAAGTTTTACCTGCTGTTGTAAGACGAACAATACACGAACCCTGTACCGGCAAGCTTACCGTTTCGCCGACAGCGCGGGCCTGTGCAATCAACATACCGTTGAACGCATAAACCGAAACCAGGGTACCGGGTTGAACCTGCTGTATAGTTAACTGATTGTTTACAAGTGTTGCTTTTGCATTCCATCGGGTTGATTGTGTTGAAGTTCCCACATCGCTACCCGCCTTTGTTGCAGCACTCAAAGCACCAGATTCGGCAACAGCCACAACTGAATATTCAGCTTCAGCACTATAGGCAGCATCGGTAAAAGTAGCAGTTGTTGTAAATCCTGCCACCACGTTATTTTTCATCACCACATACGAAATTGCATAAGGCACCACCTCCCAGTTGATTACACCGGTTGCTCCAACGGTTACATTAGCCGGAGCATCGGTTTTTTCGAGCAATGGTAGCGGATCCCAGTTATCGGTACCTTTCAATACATTTTCGAGGGTATACGATACTGCTTCGGCTGCACTAAGCACCGTCTGATGGCCGGTGGTAGTTATACTTCCATTCGAAGCATCAGTGGTAAACGTGCTCTTACGGTTGCTCATATCCACCGGATCGCCAGAAGCGGTGCGGCTGTTGTATTCCGCAAACAAAGCCGGAGCCACAGCCATATTCGTCCAACCACCAGCGGCTGGAAGTATATTCATCGTGGTGTTGATATACACCGAACGCGGACCGTTTTGCCACGGACGTCCCAGCAAGTACTGGTTATTCTGCGTCGCTGCGTCGCCATCGATGGTACAATTGTTAAACACATAACCCCACTGCAGTGAAGTACCGGTACTCGGAGCAGTAATCACATCACCACCGGTTCGACCTTCACAGAATAATAAGCACTCATCGAAGAACACATCGCCTCCTCCGAAAATAAAGTCGACGGTGCCATGTATTGCACTTTTAGTATACAGTTGACGACCGGTACCCGTAAGGTGGGTATCCTGATATCCCAACAGCTTAATGTTGTTGAAAGTTACTTTATCGCCATACGCTTTCAATGCAACAGCTTGTCCGGCCGAAACTCCTGCGGTATTACGTACCGTAAAGTTTTCACAATATACATTTCCGGCCATCAGTTCGAGGGTCTGACAGGTACTGGTGCTATACGTAATGCCTCCTGAAACCAAACCACTGTAACGATTTCCACTAATAATCACTCCGTCGCGGCTTTGTCCGATAATGTGCACAAATGGCTTTGTGGCCGGAAGTGTCGGATTTTCATTGTAAATTCCGTTTTTAATGAAGATAAGGAATGGAGTTGCATTATTCACCGGTACAGCATCGAAGGCCGACTGAAGCGTCGTTCCGTTGCCACTACCATCGGCAGCTACCACAAAATCGAAAACTTTAGCCGCAGGCTGTGGGCGGTTCATGGTGCGGAAATTAAGCACCATTCCGGCAAAAGCATTACCCGACATGTCGGTAAGAGCACCTGCAGGCACAGTAAGGGTATAATCGGTATTATACTCTAGTTTAGAATATGCAATACTTACTGAAGTGGAACCAAATACCGGGGTTGTCACTTTCGAACCCAGGGTGATATCGCCGATACCGGCTTTTACCCTTTCGTTGAAGGTGAGCGTAATGGTTCCCTGTGCTGAAGCATTGGTTGCATTGGCAGCCGGCACCGAACTAACCAGGGTTGGAGCTTCGGTATCGTTCACGGCTACCTCATCGGCATATACAAACACATTCGTTAAAGCAGTTCCATCATTATCGCCACTGTTGCCCAACACGGCACTGGTAGCATCGGCTATCCAGCGAATATATACCTTTTCCTGTCCCTCTGCAGCAGCAGGCAAGGTTACATTCAGGTCTTTCCAACCCGAATTATACACCGAAGTAATATCCACACTTCCCAGGTCGGTAAAATTGGTTCCATCCAGCGAATACTGTAGCTTCTGCACCGAAAAACACTGGTAATTGCCACTCATCATCGATTTAACCTGCACATTGGTCCAGCCAACAGTGGAGAACTGTGCCTGGAAATAACGGCGGGTCGATTGGAAACTGGCTCCAGCAGTCCAGATGCGCACACAGGGATAGGAAGGTGTAAAACTACCGGCATTAGCCAGCCAGTTTACATTCGTACCTGCAGGTTCGTACATCGCTATCATTCCCATATTGCCGGTCGACGAATAGAAATCTCCGGTCCGGTTCGAGCGGGGTTCAGCCACTTTAAAATTCCATCCAACAATAAACGGAATCTGATCAAAACTGGCCGTAACCGACTTAGCAGCATCCATCGTTAACTGACGGGTAGAAGTAGTAGTTTCGTCATCCCACTTGATGAAAGTAGTAACAGCATTTGGTACAACCGACAGGGTAACAACTGTTCCTGTTTCGTACTTTCCATCTACCGGTGCCGGATTTAAGGCTACTTCGCCCCATTGACTTCCTGTTTTAGCAATGGTAAGTGCATAGGTTTGAATAGTTTCGTAAACCGCAGTAATCTGAGTATCTTCTGTGATGTTGAATTCATAGTCAGATTGAGTCGACAACACAGTACCGGCAGCATTTTGCCAGTGTTTGAATGAATAACCAAAATTTCGAACCTGCGACAACTTAACCAACTCACCATCGGCATATTGCGATTTGGTGGGAGCAACCGTCACCACTCCTGCACCTTCGGGACTTGTTTGCGTGGTAAGCATTTTGGGTGCAGCAATCACAGGATTAAGGTTCCAGCGCGGATCGCCAATTCCGGTGATCGTATTGGGGGTAGTCTGAAGAGTTAAACTGGCAAAATCGAATGAAAGAGCCGAAACAGCCACTTCGGTATTAGTAGTGAGCGAACCGGTAATTTTAGTAGCCGGAAAATGATTTCCCAAAATCGAATTATCAACGTGTGCCAGAATAGTTGTACCATTGCTGTTTAACTTCAGTAGCATATTGGCGGTAGTAGCATCGTACGAATCCGAA
Organism: uncultured Paludibacter sp.; assembly: GCA_964559265.1. Taxonomy (GTDB): domain Bacteria; phylum Bacteroidota; class Bacteroidia; order Bacteroidales; family Paludibacteraceae; genus Paludibacter. The sequence continues at coordinate 10,338 of CAZLHC010000028.1, forward strand.
ATAATCGAATTCCTGAAGGTATATTCCGAACCCGGGTTAGCATTGGTATTGATACTTAATTTACTTCCTGCAGCAGTTGTTTTTAAAATGCTCGAATTTTCAAGGGTGAGTGCTATAGGAGCAGTGGTTACTTCCGAATACCAGAATCCGTTTTTCGAATTATAAATTGTTGTATTCTTAAATAGTGCGTTGGTTATTTTAGCCGTTTTCAATGCAAAGATACTGTAACCATTGCTTTCGCGTCCCATATCGTGGATGAGGCAGTTTTCTACCGTTAGGGTAGTAATGGTAGCCACATTTGTCCCATTATCGGCGCGAATCAAACTACGACCGTATCCATGTATTTCACAATTCCTGAAAGTAATCGATGGAAAAGTACACACAGCCGATGTTAACGATAAGAAATAACGCGAAGCTGTGGGTGTAGCGGCATCTTCCAGATCCCAGTACATTTCGAGCCCTTCCAGCGTAAGACTAACGTCGGAAGTATTCATCGAAAACATTACCTGCGACAACACCGGCTTCGTGGCTGCCAGCGGATCGGCCTTTATAGTAAGACTTTTCGTAATAGTTTTTGTACCGTTAATACCATAAACACCTTCAGCAACAATAATTTCATCGCCGGCAGTATAACTGGTCAGGGCTGTATTCAGCTCGGCCAAAGTTGTTACATAATGCTGCGCCGCAAATACCTGCGACGCCAGCATCAGGCATCCAACCATAATTAAAAATAATTTCGATCTCATACTCATTTAAATTTAAGGAAATTGTTGTGATTTTTTACTTGCTCTTTTTGGCATCCGGAAGCTGGATGTTTTTATTTTTATCGCCTGTTACTTCGAAGGCTTGTTGTAATGTTTCGGGATAACTAAGTCCTTTCGACTTAAAATTCTTCACGTTGTTTAGCTTCACTGCTGGTCCTTCCGTAGGGTTAATCCGTACATTGGTGAACCTAACCCCATCCGACTCCGAAAGCACAGCACCCTGTTGAGTTGTAAAGCTGCTGTTTTCAACCACAATATTGGAGATGTTCATTTCGGGAAGTCCGTTGAAGAACATTGCTCTGCTGGCCTGATTGGCTACAATATCTTTCACAAAAATATTACGGAACACCGGTGTTGTTTCGTCTACCGCAGGGGTTGACTCGCTTTTTGATCCTCCCATATAATACAAGTCGAAGAGAAAGGCCTCGTTCACGATATTGTACATACTTACATTTCGAACGTAAATATTTTCGACCACCCCACCCCGGCCACGTGTACTTTTAAAACGCAAGCCGATGTTGGTACCGATGAACGAACAGTTGGTTACCGAGATATTTTTTACTCCTCCCGACATTTCGCTTCCTACCACAAAACCGCCATGGCCTTTAAACACACGGCAATTGTCGACCAACACATTTTCGGTGGGGCGTCCGCGGCGACGACCTTCCTCATCTTTTCCCGATTTTATACAAATGGCATCGTCGCCCACGTCGAGCACCGAATTTACAATCAGGGCATTTTTACAGGATTCAAGGTCGATACCATCGCCATTTTGCGAATACGACGGATTGCGCACAAACACTCCATCAATAATTACATTTTCACACATCAGTGGGTGAATATTCCAGCTTGGCGAATTTTCAAATAATACACCTTGCAGGAATACATTTTTACATTCCTGAAGGCTTACCATCACAGGACGCAGAAAATCACGGATTTCCATCCAATCGGCCTGTGTCATTGGCTTACGGGGTACATTCAGGTTCGATTCGCTCAACTGATCGCCCTTCAAAGCGCCGGCCGATGGAAACCAGTAATCTTTGTTTTTCATCACACCTCCCGAAGCCAGTAATCGTTTCCAGTGCGAATCGGTAACTTTACTTCGTTTTACCGGACGCCAGGCATCACCCGAGCCGTTGATGGCTCCTTTACCGGTAATGGCTATATTGGTCAGATTTTTACCGGAAATGGGCGACTGGCAACGCATGGTTGTTAATCCCTCAAAACTGGTTTCTATCAGCGGATAGGCATCTTTATCGGGAGTAAACAAAATTAGGGAGCCTTCTTCGAGATGAAGCCGGATATTCGATTGTAACACAATGGGTCCTGTGAGCCATACACCAAATGGCACAACAACAGTCCCTCCCCCCTTAGCTGCAAGGGTCGAAATGGCCTTCTCAAATGCCTTTGTGTTTAGGGTATACCCATCGCCCAATCCTCCTGCATCAACCAGGCTGATACTTCGATCAGGAAATTCGGGAACCAATACCCTGGGCATTTCAAATGCTAAATCCTTGTAGAGATATTCGTAGGCATAATCGCTGGCATTTAAATGCAGAACGGAGAGGCTGATCATCAATGCGACGACCAACAGCTTATTAATCAACTTCATAGAATAATGAGTTTTAAAAGATTTATTTTTCGAACAGGAGTGATTAAAATATACCTGATATTCGAAAAAGTGGATAAAATCTTCACCCCTTATCCTTTATATGATAAGGGGTGAAGAAAAATTAGTATCTCCAACGAGGATCCCCTGCGGTGGTCAGACCTCCAAAAGTTACATCTTTAATCCGGAAATTCCGGGCTGCCGGATCGACAAACAAATCGGCTGCAGTTCCGGTATATTCAATAATTCCAGTCATTGGATACCCGGTATGAATAAAGAAGTCGCTGGTTGTATGATAGGAATTTTCGACAAACGGAGTGGTGATCTTTGGATTCGTTGCCCGCATGGTTTGTGTTCCGTCGAATACCGTAGCGTTCATTTGTCCGAAGATACAGTTGCTAACCTGCAGTTTTTCAGGAACAAAACTGGCATTAAACTGAAGGAAATAACGTCCGTTTCCAAAGGCGTTGAAGAACGTACATTGATCAACGACCACACTGGTGGCTATGGATTTCATATTACACATCGGATCGGTAATATTATAGAAAGTACTTTCGCTGATTTCCAAATCCATCAGTTTTGTGTTGGCTGCACCGGTATTAGTTATACTATAATTTCCAATATCATGCATTATACAATTTTTAATTAGTACTTTTTCAAGTGTAGTCATATTGGCATCGTTTTGCATACGTACCACCCCGCGAACTGTGTGCACTTCGCAATCTTCAAAACTGATATGCGTAATGGCACGGGTTGTATTTTCATTCAACACATAGTCGGCGGTGCTTGCTTTGCCATAATATTCAATGTTTTTAAATCGAAGTTCGGTGATACCGGCACCCAGCTTAATGGAAGTAGCATGCAGTTTAGCTTTCACATCGCCCTCCACTCCCCAGAAAGTAAGCTTGGTAATATTGTCGCTCATGGGTAAAGTATTCGATGTGCTTCCGGTATTGGGGTCGAGCCACGAAGCTTCAAACAACGAACCAGCAGGCATAACCAGCGTAATATCGCCCGATTCGGCAGCCAACAGTTCGTTCAGATTTTCGGTACCGGTAAGGCGGATTACTTTCCCTTCGGAGGGTACCGATTCGTTGGTACGGAAGGTGATGGAGCCCCGCTTGTTATCGTTGTTGTAGATATCGGCAGTGTAGGTAGTTGATCCATTAAGCCCTTCGATCAGTTTCATCGATGCTGCTTTATCGGCAGCCGTCAGATCTTCACGTTTGGTGGTATTGTCAATCGTATTGGTCATCATAATATGCGTAACACCTGCACCGCTGGCATCCCACCGCAGAATAACCGACATATCGGTCTTCTCCGACGATAGTACATTTTTGAAAATTTGCTCACTACGGGTGGCAAAGGTAATCAAATCCCATTTCGACTCCGGAATTTCGTTGGTAGACGACAGCGCTTTTAATCGGGCCGAATAGCGCGTTGCACCTTTTAAGTCACTTATCCTAACCAGGTATACCGAAGTCGATCCTGAAACATAACTCAGGGTATCGGCCTTCAGGGTTACAGTGCGAACAATCGTAGTAAACTGAAGACTATCTTCGCTGAATTCAATTACATAGGTATCGGCACCGGGCACTTTTGAAAGCGTCAGATCGGCACTGGTTGCTGTAATATTTTCGGAGGCAAAGGTCACCGGCGAAAAGAGTCGCTTAAAGCTCTCGTCCACCGGGAATCCGAATTCCTCGCACGCACTGAAGGTCGACATAAGAATCACCATCAGTACAGCTGGTAGTATTTTAAATCTTTTCATCATTTTTTGCTCAATTAATTAGTTATAACCATAGGAATTGGAAAGTTTGCCCTGTGAGTCGGAAACAGCCACCGAATGAATCGGATAGAGGTAACGATTGTCGCAAACACCATTATACGACTTTTCGAGACCTGAACCAAACAGTTCAACACGGGTATTCCAGTTTGTTTTATTACTTTCCGAAGCACCATACAACCAGGCAACTTTAGTATAGCCCAGCGCTTTCAGTTCATCAGTAGTCAATGCATCCAGGGCGGGACGATCTTCGAAGAAATTGATATCGGCCCAATCGATATTCTCGTTATCGGCCTGGTACTTATAATAAATAGAAAGTGGTAATGAGCTATAGGTATTTCCAAAAATACTTACTTCTTCGCCGTTCAGCATAGCCGAAAACAGCTGACGTTGTTCTTCAATTTTATCCTGAAGCAGGTTCCAGCGAATTAAATCGAACTTACGAACGGCCTCACCTCCGAACTCCCATGCACGTTCGTTCATGATTGCCTCAAAAAATGTCTCTTTTGAACTCAACCCTGCCAGGTAATTCTCCACTTTCACCGGATAATCGGCCGGAGCAAAGGCACGCTGACGAACCTTGCGCAACGCTTCTTTAGCTTCAGCAGTAGGACCGTTGAGCTCGTTTTCGGTTTCAGCAAACATAAGCAACACATCCGAATAACGCATCACTGCCCAGTTAATTCCATACCCGATTTTACCATTGGCAGCCAGGTTGAGTGCCAGCCAGGCCTGACTCATCCAACGCTGATCCCACTTACCGATATTGTACGACAAGGGATTCGCCTGAAATACTTCCTTCGTTTCACCTGCCGAATTGCTATACATGGCTTTGGCTACTGTAACGTCGCGGCGAACATCCTGCCGGTCGAACGAATAGAAGTAAAATACGCTGGTATTTACCACATTGGCATTATTACCATATCCGTATTTTGGATTCGCGTAAAAACGAACGCCAATACTGTATCCCATTTCGCCATTCTGCCCCAATCCTAAAGCTACTTCGTACATATTCTCGTTATACGAAGTTTCAAATTTCAGGCTGTTGAGGTTTTTCCACACATTCAGGTACGAAGGATTCAACTGATGAACACCTTTGGCCATAATTTCGCTGGTTTTGGTATGTGCCAATTGATAGAACTTTTGCCAATCGCTGCGGCGCTCCATTGGATAACCCGGTTTATCGCGGAGCGAATACCCTCCGGCCGACAAACTAATGCGGGCAATCATTCCTTTAATGAAACCTTTGGTGATACGTTCAACGGTATAGCCTTGTTCGCCAATCCATGGAACATAATTTTCAGCTTCCAGCAAATCGGCAATAATATGATCATAAATAGTATCGCGATCGGTTTTGCCGAGGTACACATTACTTAAATCGGGTAAAGTGGGTTCGGTTTTGAAAGGCACGTCGCCCCAGTGTTTTACCAGTTCGTAGTAAGCCATCGCACGAAGTGTAAGCGCCTCACCCAACACCATTTTCATGCGGGGGCTGGTTTCGGCATCTTCAAATACCGGACTCTGATTGATTCCTTCTATTAAAAGATTCGCCCGCTCTATCATTCGATAGATGTTGTTCCAGGTAATCACACTGTTGCCCGAAGTAGCATAATAGTTTGATACTCCACGGTTGGTTGTTTGATTGTAACTATTTTCGTCGGCACCGGCAAACTCAATATCCGAATTTGTCGACCAGTTCAACGAAACGCGCTGTGCATACATATTAGCATCGGCCGACATGGCATACACCCCCATCAGCACATCTTCGGCATTCGATACCGAACGGTAAACGGTAATATTATCGTACTTCGAGGGGGAATACGTGTCGAGAAATTCTTCGCACGACACGAAGAAGATGCTTAGTACAAGTAAAGCTATTGATTGAATTTTTTTCATCTCACTTACAAATTAGAAAGTTACATTAATACCAGCCACAAACGAACGGGCTTTGGGATAGGCTGAATAATCGACACCCGGGGTAAGCGGGGTACTGCGACGGGTACTTACTTCCGGATCGGGTCCGCTGTAATTAGTCAACACAAAAAGATTATATCCGGTAGCATACACGCGGAAATTCTCCATGTGAAGTTTCTTTGCCAGATTTTGGGGCAGCGAATATCCAACTGTAAGATTATTCAGACGTAGGAATGATCCATCTTCAACCGCCCAGGAATGAAACACGGTGGTAGTCATAATCGGATGCCAGATAGAGGCATTCTGATTGAGCTCTGCCAACCGGGCCGGATCGCCATAGGTGCCGTGATACACATTGTAGCCGGTAGCCGGGTCAATGGTAGTGAATCGTTTGTCGAGACTCATTTCGCTGCTCAGGTTCTGGTAACGACGGGTGAGCAAATACGAAGTATTGTCGATTTTGTTGGCATTGTAAATATCGTTTCCAAACGACCAGTTGAAAAAGGCCGAAAAGTCGAAGCCTTTAAAAGTGGAATTCAAACCAAAACCTCCTGTATGTATGGGATTTGCATTTCCAATAACAGTGCGGTCGTCTTCGGTGATTTTGCCATCTTTAACCCCATCGGGACCCGAAATATCTTTTAATTTTAAAGCACCGGGGCCGAAATATTTACCCATACTGATAAGTGAAGCATCGCTCGGTACTCCTGCGTTTAAATCCCAGGCTTTGGTAGCAGCATTCCAGGTAAAATCGTCGAACGAATACATTCCTTCGGTCATGTATCCATACATCTGACCTACCGGGCCACCTTCCTGTACCAGGTAATCGTAGCTGGGTTCGGCACTTCCGTTCCATCCCGAACCGTACAACTTAAAGTTATTTTCACCATTCGAGAATTTATCGATATTGTTCTTGTTGAACGAGATATTGAAATTAGCCGACAAGGTAAAATCCTTTTTCTCAACGATATAAGCATTCAGGGCGATTTCCACACCCCGGTTGGAGGTCTGACCTACATTCTGGAACTGTTGAGTATATCCCGAAGCAGTTGGCAGGGGTACCGCTACAATCAGGTCCTTGGTTTTGTTCCAGTACATTTCCACTGTACCCGACAAGCGATTGTTGAACAATCCGAAATCGAGTCCCAGGTTTTGGGTGATAGTGGTTTCCCAGGTAAGATCCAGGTTGCGTAAAGTCTGACTGGGAACTATCGCATTTTCAATATTTTCGTTCGGATAATAGGTCTTCGTGTTGGTTAGGTTTACATATTCGTAATCCTGGCGCCAATACGTCCCAACCCTGCTGTTACCTACCTCACCGTAACTCAACCGGAATTTAAGGTTCGATAACCAATCTTTCTGATCGGCCAGGAACGATTCTTCAGAAGCACGCCATGCAAAAGCTGCTCCTGGAAAAAATCCCCATTTGTTTTTGGGAGAGAATACACTGGCTCCGTCTTCACGAGCAGTTAAGGTAAGTAGGTATTTATCGGCAAACGACATATTCAATCGTCCAAAGAACGAACTCAACCGAACCGGTTCACCCACCGAAGTATAAGTTGGCAGCGGAGTACCATTCGACATGGCTGCAAGTACTTCATTCACCGTTTTATCCACCGGAAAAAATTTCGATAAAGCAGTTGTTCTGTCGGTTTGATTGTTAGTAACTTCCTGACCAAGCAATACATTGAAACGGCCTTTATCAATTTTGAAATCGTAATTCAGGGTATTGGAAACACTCCACGACTTCCCAATATCGTTCATCTTTTGAGCTACCGGCTGTCCTCCGTTGTCGCGCGATGTTCCTGTTCCCTGTGTCCAAACCTGATCGTCGCGGTTCATAATAAAGTTGTAATTCACATTGCTCGAAATACGGAGCCCCTTAACTACATTCCAGTTGATGGCACCGTTGTACACATTGCTGAATTTGTTCTGAGCGCGGTACTCATTCTGAATCGACAACACCGGATCGAGTAACAAACTGGCTGCTTCGGGTGAGTTCAGGTTATCGTCGTCGTCGAGCGACTGGTCGAAACCACGCAATCCGCGGGTAGGCGCATACTTCACCACATTTCGCAGCTTGGTGGTGGCTCCCGATCCCGACGACACGCTTGGTCCGTCGATAATAGAATTCGACAAACGGGTACTGAACACGAAATCGAAACTCTTGTTCAGTTTTGTACTAATTTTAAAGTTAGCGTTGGTACGACGGAATGCCGAATTGATCATCGTATAATCTTCGTCGGTTTGGGTCAGACTCAGGCTATACTTGGTATCTTTACTACCGCCCATCAGACTCAGGTTGTAATATTGCTGAATTCCGGTATTATTAAATACCTCGTTTTGCCAGTTGGTACCTGCATCCGACTTGTAAATATCTAAATCCTGAAAACGTCCGTAGTAATTCTGAAATGCATTTCCCTGATCGAGTTCATATTGATAATATACGTATTCGTAAGGCGACAAAACATCAATAATATTGGAAGTACGTTTCATACCTACGTAGCTATTGAGGCTCAACGATACTTTACCTTCACGCCCACTCTTAGTAGTAACCACAATTACACCGTTGGCTCCCTGTGCTCCATAAATAGCTGTCGAAGCAGCATCTTTCAACACGTCGATCGAGGCAATGTCAGTTGGGGCAATATCCGAAATACTATTCACAATAAAACCATCCACGACATACAGTGGCGAGTTATCCTGGGTAATAGAACCACCTCCACGTACCCGAATCATTATTTCGGCATCGGGCGAACCTTCGGTTGAAGTTACCGTTACCCCGGCCAATCGCCCGGTAAGTGCCTGTGCTGTTGAAGTTACCGGAATATCCTTTAAGGCCTTTTCGCTAACCGACGAAACGGCACCCGTAAGATCGGCCTTGCGAACCGTTCCATATCCAATAACCACCACATCTTCCAATACCTTAGTATCTTCCTCGAGTGTTACGTTTACCACCGAACCCGAAATCTGAACCTCTTTGGGTTTCATACCTACGTAGGTAACCTGTAAGGTGCGGGCCGAAGTGGGAACCGATAGGGTATATTTACCAGTAATGTCGGTAATAGTTCCCTGCGCACCACCTTTCACAACCACCGACGCCCCGATTACCACTTCGCCGCTGGTATCGGAAACAACACCGCTAACAGTGCGTTGTTGCGCCACGATTTGAACCGTTGCTGCCAACAACAGCAGTACGATTCCTAAAAACTTTACGATTCTTTCCATATACGCTTTTTAAAATTTTCAGAATTGGAACATCGGACTTCTTCCCTTTTTTGGAAGAGAAGAATTACCGATGTTTTTTATTAGTTCTTGCTTATTTTCTGTACATACTGATTTCCCTGAGCATCGGTAGCACGTATAATATACTGTCCCTGGTTCAGTTCGTCTACGGTGATGAAGTTGGAATTAGTTGCCTTAGCTACTCGTTGTCCCATCAGGTTAAGCACTTCAACCGAAGCAAAGCTACGATCAAACTGAACGCGATCGGTAGCCGGATTGGGATATACATGGAGCGATAACGAAGGTGTTTTTACTCCGGTAAATCCTGCATGTCCACGGGGATCGCCAACAGTAGCCAGACGGGCCGGAACCATCGTAATCGTAAAGTCAGCATTCATACTTACTTCAGTTACTGTAGCTATATTTTCGAAGCTGGTCCAGGATGCCGAGCTGGCATCGGGACGAATCACCGGGTTGATTTTTGAAGCAAACAAATTGCTTACAACGACAGAATTAGTCAACGACAAGGTTGCTGCACTTGCCAGATTGATCGCTCCTTTTACAATAGTATCGGCTGCTGCCACTTCTTTTGAGAAGTAAATAAGCGAATTGCTGATGGCCAGAGTAGAACCCGCTGGTGCTTTGCTTAAACCGATAATATCTTTATTCCCTTTCAGGTCGCTATTGAAAATGGTAACCTTATCCATCTTGAAATCAAGCGGAGTTGCCGATTCTTCGGAATATACCACTCCTCCCAAACCATCTGCAAAGGTAGAATTGGTAATGTATAATTTCGAAACTTTAGCCGTTTTTAAACCGATTGTGGCATATCCGGAATTAACAGAACTTACGCTTTTAACAGTGGTATTATCGATAATAATTTCACCTATAGTCGCAATATTCGTGGTATTATCGGCACGAATCAGGCCACGTCCCAGGTTAGAAACTTCGCAATTGGTGATACGGATAAAATCGATGGCAGCAACTTCGGCAACTGCCTGAATACCGTATTTACTATCGGTATTGGTACCCGAGCCATCGGCATCGTAATAAAATTTAAGTCCATCGAGGTGAATAGAACCACCGTTTTTCAGGAGGATTCCCAATTTCACCTGAGGTTTTTTGGTTAATTCGGGCGAAGCTTTAATAGTGATTTTTTTAGTAATGGTAAGTGCCGTTTGAGCCAATTCGGTATCGGCCTGTCCAATTATAATTACATCGCCATCGGCAGCAGCATCTACAGCTGTTTTTAATTCTTCTGATGTATTAACAATTGTTTCGGCAGCAAAACCGGCCCAACTAAAAGCGGCAACAACTACCGCAAGGAGTAAAAATCTACGTCTCATAATATTAATATTTAATTGATTGTTTTATTGTTTCATAAATTTGGTCATAAAGGGAAGAATCTGTTCGGCATACAGCACTTGTACCAAATAAGTTCCTTTCGGGAAACTGTTAAGTTTGATTGGAAACTGCAAAGCCTGCGGCCAATCGGTAAAGAGCAATCTCCCGGTAATATCATGTACCGATACCTGTTGCATCACCTGTTCCGAATCGAGCAGCAATTCATCTGCTGTGCGGCGAACCATCACCCGGGAGGAAGTTAATTCAGGCAACTCCACCGAAACCGTTATTGCATCACTGTTTTGTGACGAAATCAGGCTACTCACTAATGAATTCAGATACACTTCGAGTAAGGTATACCCTGCCCCATCGGTATCATTAGCTGTTTTTCCGGGGAAATTGGCTTCCAGCCACCCATCGGGAATTCCATCAGCATTACTGTCGGTAGCGGGATTACCTTCGGCCAGCACCGGCCAGGGAGTCCAATCAGCCGGAGCATTAGCCGGACGAATATCGGTTTCCGAATCGATAATTCCTTTTTTGGGATAGGAAGTGCTCTTCCAGTTGATGGTAGTGGTAGTCGTAAGCGTTTCATTTCCAATTACTGTTCCGGCCGGATAAGTCACTGTACCTTTCCCGTTATACGGCGAAAGGCCTTTAAATGCAGCGGTTCCGGTACGGGTTTCGTCTACAATACGCGCATCGTGCGAATCGCGTCGAAGGCTGGCACCCGCATATTCAAGCACTTTTTCGTAGGCAATGTGTGCCACATGAGTGGTTACTTCACCAGCATCGAAGGGAGTGGTAACTTTCAAAGCAGCTTTTTCGGCAGCAGTAATTCCATACGACGAATTTATCTGATTGTTCACGCCATAGGTCCAGTTATCGTTGGTAGCATTGTTGCATATCGTTTTATCCGACGATGAAGAGCTGGTAGAAGCGTCCACAATATTCCCTTCGATAAAGAATTTTCCAAATTTATTATTGATCGGATAAAACGAATCGGAAGAGAGCAGGCCTGTTTTTTTATCGATAGCAATAATACGGGCCCGATTGGTTCCCGAAGCAGTTGCCGGACCGGGTTTATAATAATTATTGACTATATTAACATTCATTGCCTCAGCACCATAGCAACCTACCCCCGCCCAGTTGTAGATAACGCAATTACGCATATCGACGTATTCTTGTCCCTGAGTAGTGGAACCCGGTCCAAAACGAGGAGTACGGCTATCGTTGTGCGCCATCAGGTTGTGATGAAAGCTGGCATTTTTACCTCCCCAGATGCCACCGTAACCATGCGGTCCTTTCGAATGTTTGGCCAATCGAAGACTTTCGGCAATAATGCTCCACTGAAGGGTAATATTTTCACCTTCGTAGAGCGACACGCACTCGTCGGTACTCCAGCTGAACGAACAATGGTCGATAATGATATTTTTGTACCTGCGGCTACCCATTACATCAGCTCCATCGGCACTGGTAACCTTCTCCTGCCCCATGCGGAAACGCAAAAATCGGATAATAACATTATTGGCACTGATAGTAACCGGTTGACCGGCAATAGCAACACCATCGCCCGGGGCCGACTGGCCTGCTATAGTAACATCGCCTTTTGAAATGGATAAGGGAGAAGTAAGCCAAATTGTACCTGCTACACGGAAAACCAGGGTACGGGGACCATTCTGATTGAGGCACCAACGAAGCGAACCCTCGCGGGTTGTTGAATTACCGGTGTTCACATCGCTCAGATTGGTCACAAAATAAACAATTCCACCCCTTCCACCAGTGGTATAACGACCATGGCCTTCGGCTCCCGGAAATGCGGGGAGCTGCGACCATACCAGCGACGACGCAATAAGGGCAATAAGAAAGAATACTGTTTTTTTCATGGATTTTAAACTTCATTTTCGGAATGCAATGTTACACAATTTAAGTCATTTTAAGTGTGGATTAATTGGCGCAATTAGGGGGACAAATTAATTCAACCAACCAGGAGCTGTTAAAATCCACATCTTTTGATAAATTGTACACTGCCAAAGGCAGGAATTATCGGCTTTCCCTTGCAAATCACAGTACCGCACCGAACCACATTCGGTATTTTAATCCCATAAAAAAAGGGAACCAGTGCGGCTCCCTTTTTTAAGTTAAGTATTGATTTCAGAAACCTTTTCTGTTTCTTGTTTCAGGTTTATTTCGTTACCCTTATCGTCGTAAAACTTGAATTGAAGAAATCCCAGCATTTGCGAGGCTACAATTTTGCAACCAATGCCGTATTTACTTCGCCACTTCCATAATTGCGATACTAAGCCTTTAGAGATATAAGCTTCAATATACGGATGAATATGGAGTTTAAATTTTTTAATTTTTAAAACATTAACCACAAAATCGATTTTTTCTTCCAGCTGATCGATAAACAGAATGGAAGGCTGCATATGGCCGGTACCAAAGCAGGTTGGACATTTCTCCTCGATATTGATATCAGTAGCCGGGCGTACCCGTTGCCGGGTCATTTGCATCAGTCCGAATTTACTCAGGGGAAGAATATTGTGCTTAGCCCGATCGTTCGTCATTGCTTCACGCATTCGGTCGTATAACTTTTGCCTGTTCTCATTATCATGTAAATCGATAAAATCGACAACAATAATTCCTCCCATATCGCGCAGACGTAATTGACGGGCTATTTCATCGGCAGCAGCCAGGTTTACCTCAAGGGCATTACCTTCTTGTCCGGTAGCCAGTTTGGAACGGTTTCCACTATTTACGTCGATCACGTGCAATGCCTCGGTGTGTTCAATAATCAGGTAGGCTCCACTTTTAAAAGATACCGTTTTACCAAAAGCCGATTTTACTTGCTTGGTAATCCCGAAATGATCAAAAATCGGGGTGTCGTCCTTGTAAAGCTTCACTATATCCTTTTTGTCCGGTGCTATCAACTCCACATAATCTTTCACCTCTGTGAAAATATCGGGGTCGTTGACGTGAATGTTGTTGAAATTGGCGTTGAATAAATCTCTAATTATTCCCACCGTGCGACCTAATTCTTCTAATATGAGCGATACACCTTTGGAGTGTTGCAACTTAATGCAGGCTTCCTCCCAGCGTTTCACCAATATTTTCAGTTCATTATCGAGTTCGGCAACCCGTTTTTGTTCAGCCACTGTTCGTACGATCACCCCGAATCCTTTGGGTTTTATACTCTGAATAAGCTGTTTTAAACGGATACGTTCCTCTTCGGATCCGATCTTTTGCGATACCGACACCTTGTCGGCAAACGGGATCAGAACCAGAAAACGCCCGGCAATCGATATTTCGGCTGTCAATCGGGGTCCTTTCGTTGATATTGGCTCTTTAGCCACCTGAACCAGAATTTCCTGGCCTGGTTTAAGAATATCGCCGATCGCTCCGTTCTTGTCGATCTCCGGAAAATGCTTCGCTTTTTGCATCGCGGGCGCCTTTTTACGGTCGCTCAGCACCTGCGTTGAAAAGTTTTGTAGGGTATTGAAATTGGAACCTAAATCAAGATAATGAAGAAAAGCGTCTTTTTCGAAACCAACATCCACAAAAGCTGCATTCAAACCAGGCATCAGTTTTTTAACCTTGCCCAGGTAGATATTTCCAACCGCAAAATTAGCTTCGCGGCTTTCCTGGTTATACTCTACCAATCGTTTGTTTTCCAGCAGCGCAATTGAAATCTCGGATGCTTGTACATCTACTACAAATTCGCTGTTCACTTTTTCTTAATTTAATTGTTTTTTGTTTACGCTTAAACAAAAAACAAACTTAAAGTCTGATCATTCGTCTTTAAGTTTGTTTTCAGTACTTGTCGTTGAAGACCTCAGACCTTATTTCTTTTTATGTCTGTTTTTTCTCAGTCTTTTCTTCCGCTTGTGCGTCGCCATTTTATGACGTTTTCTTTTTTTACCGCTTGGCATAGTGATTAATTTTTAAATTTTTTGATGTTCTTATTTAACTACGCTTACAAAAGTTTTGGCCGGTTTGAACGACGGAATTTTATGCGCAGGAATGATAATAGTGGTGTTCTTTGAAATGTTACGGGCGGTCTTTTCAGCTCTTTCCTTGATAACAAAACTACCAAATCCTCTCAGATATACGTTTTCGTTATTGGCCAGAGACTCCTTAATGGTCTCCATAAAAGCCTCAACCGTTGCCAACACCGATGCTTTGTCAATGCCTGTGTTCTTGGCAATTTCATTAACAATGTCTGCCTTTGTCATGATTCTACTCTTTTTTATTTTTGTTAGTAATATTTTATTTGATTTTTTCTTTTCAATTTTCGGACTGCAAATATATTGCTTTTTATTCTGATACAAAAACATTTGGGTCATTTTTTTAAAATTTATTGGTGAGCATTTCAAACTTTGCTCACTGCCCTATTAAGGTCAATACGTACATTGCTCTTTGGGGAGTAAGTCTCCTTTTTGTAACCATGCAAGCGTTAAAATCTGATTTTTTTAGGTCATTTTTCAATGTTTCGATATTGAAGTTAGAAAAATACACTACTTTTGCAAATATTTTCAACGGGGTTAATCAAACTTATGTTTAATATGAAGAATGTGATTGAGGCGGTCGACCGCGATCTTCTCATTAATGAGCTCACCGAAAGCAAGTTTCTCCGACCAACCAACAAGGCCGGGAACCGGATTTATATCGTTACTGCCCATAATTCTCCGCAGGTGATGCGCGAAATTGGTCGGTTACGCGAATTGTCGTTTCGTTCCGGAGGTGGTGGTACCGGTGAAGAAATCGATACCGACAAGTACGATTTCATGGACAAGCCCTACAAGCAACTTATTGTATGGGACCCTGATAATGAACAAATTATCGGAGGATACCGATTTCTCGAGGGTACTCACGTCGAGCTGGACTCAATGGGCCAACCCAAGTTTGTAATGTCGCACCTGTTTAATTTCAGTCAGCGGTTTATTGATGAGTTTATGCCTTATACCATTGAACTGGGCAGGGCGTTCGTTCAACCCGACTACCAGAGCACTAAAATGGGGATGAAAAGCCTGTTTGCCCTCGACAACCTGTGGGACGGACTGGGAGCTTTGATCCATTCGGTAAAAGGTGCTAAGTATTTTATTGGCAAGGTAACGATCTACAACAGCTTCCCTACCGAAGCCAGAGAATTAATCTATGCCTACCTGAACAAGCATTTTGCCGATCAGGATGGACTTATAACTCCCAAAAAGCCTGTTTTTATAAGTAAAGAAATGCTGCGTAAGGCTCCCGGAATCTTTACCGACCAGACTACATCCGACGATTATAAGTTGCTCAACAAAGCAGTACGTAATGTAGGCGAAAACGTACCCCCTCTTTTTAATGCCTACATAGGACTTTCGGATACCATGAAGATTTTCGGTTATACCATCGACCATGATTTTGGATCGGTATACGAAACCGGAATGATGGTAACGATGGACGACCTTCATCCTGCCAAGCAACAGCGTTATATTCAACCCTATGTTGACTATTTGCGCAAACTGATTGATGAGCAAAAAGAAGCACGCCGGATTCAACGTGAAGAAAAAGCCCGGCTGCGGGAGGCCCGCCTGAAGGAAAAGGAGGAACGAAGTAAAGCGAAAAGTCTGAAATCCAAACGTATTTAATTTCGTATGGGAGTAACTGAGAAAAAAGGTTACTCCCTTTTTTTCAATTTAATCCCTTATTTTCCCGATTTTCTAATCCCTTATTTTCTCGATTTAACGAAAAAACTCCGGAAGAACTGAATCTTCCGGAGTTTTTTGTGCGGCTGAAGGGAATCTAAACGCAATAAGTAATGTGCAGATTTTGAGCTTTTTATTTTTGTTGATTCATGTCTTTTACCAAATATCTGTTTATTTATGTCTATCAATTGTATAGTAAACTTTAATGCCTGAATTTTTCACGAGGTTGTCAATTGTATGTATTAAAATCTCAACTTTATCAGTTAATGCTCCATCTTCAAAAATTGAAAAATCAACAATATCATTATCCTGATGATCATACTGGTTAATAATATCTGATAGTTCAGATAGTTGTTCTTGAATACTTGTTATCTCAATAGTAAGTTCCTTTTTCAGCATGTTATTTATTTAGAATTTCTAAATTATTCTCCCCAAAAACAAGCTTTAATACTTGTTCTTTTTTATCAGATTGAAGCTTTATTTGCAATATTGCCTCAATAGGCTCACGTTCAGACCTTTCTTTCTTAATATAAATATCAGGATATGTCATTAAGAAAAGTGTGTCAACCTCAAGAGACTTTGCGATTTTCTCAAGTTCACTCACTTTTAGCTCACGTTTCCCTGTTTCAATATTGCTAACAACTGAAACATCAGCATCTAACGCATCGGCGATAACTTGCTGATTAAACCCCTTTTCCTTTCGGATTTCACTAATGTTTTTTGCGATATTCATACTTTCAAATTTAAAGTATTATAAATCAATTATTTGTGAGAAAATCAAAAATAAATTGCGATTATCTCAATTTTTATTTGCGATTATCACAAATTAAATTTATATTTGCACTGCAAATTTAATCAACAAAAATTAATACAAAAATGAAAGTAAAAGCAGAAATCATGAAAAAAGTGCAGACAAGCACTGAAATCAGAAGAGAATTAGCACGTAAGTTAGATGTGAGTGAAGCTTCAATCTCGCGGTATATCAGGGAAAATGAGGAAAATGGCGAATTCACAAAACTTGTTGCCATAAGGGTAATCTCTGATAAGTTAAATATTCCGGAGAGTGAAATATTAGTATAAATAGCTGCGACACTAATAATAACTAATATGAAGCGAACTGATATTGAGATTATTGTGCGAAAATCATCCGTCACAATACTAAGCAAGAATAATCAAATTACATATTCTTCGTGTAATGATAAAATTTCACTCTTTTCGACAGCCGATTTTGCAACAAAAATGCTTGATGAGATTGAGTCGTCGAAAATTGTTGAAATCGAAAATTACGAACAACATGTTGGAAGTGGTTGCGCATTGATTATGCACAAAAAATTTGGCTATTGTACCCTTAAACTTCAAGATGTTTTATTGGATATTGTAGAGAAGTATGAACTATAAATCAATAATACGATGAAACTAGAGTGGAATAAATTATGCGAGAGTCTGACTTCTTATGGTGATCTGATATCTAAAACATTAGACCATTTACCACCAAATAAGCAGTCAGCAAAAATCAGAAAACATCTTGAGAAAGAATGGGATCAAATAGTGAGAAACGTTGCTGAGCTCGATTCTTTTATTGATCCGATAAATCCGATCGAAATTGATTATCCTTTTAAATCTGAAAGATTCAAAGCAATGTGGAAGTATTATAAAGACTATCTGGCCGAAAGTCATAATATGATAATCAGTTCTCGTGTCGAAAATTCCAGGCTTACACAGCTATTCCGATTTTCGAGAAAAGACGAAGAGCGTGCCATGTTAATACTTGAACTGCTGTGTGCTAACAACTATCGTAACATCGTTTGTCCTTCAGATAAACAATTGACCGGCGAAGAGATAGTGCCACAGGAACCAATAAGCGCTAATATGTTGTTGAAAAATATTCCAAACGAAATATGATTAAAGACTATTCTGTTAAGCTAATTGTAATTGATAGCTTTTGCGGTGCGGGTGGTATTACAGAGGGATTTCACCGTGCTGAAGATGAACAAGGGAATAAAATATGCCGGGTAATCATCGGAATAAATCACGACGAGGTTGCTATTAGAAGTCATGCTGCAAATCATCCCGACACAATTCATTTTATTGAAGATTTCACCACGCTGGATGCCAACCGATTGCTACCTATTGTAAATGTGAACCGCGAACGCTATCCGAATGCTAAGATCCTTTTTTGGGCATCAGCCGAATGTACCCATCACAGTAAGGCAAAAGGTGGACTCCCGCGTGATGCTGACAGCAGAAGCCTGCCCGAACATATTAAAAGATATGTCAAGGCAATTAATCCGGATATCATTGGTGTTGAAAACGTAGTGGAATTCATAGACTGGGGCCCGCTTGACGAACTTGGTAAACCGGTTAAAGAAGAAAAGGGTGTATATTACCGTTCATGGCGCGACACACTAACGAGCTTAGGCTACCTTTACGACTACAGGAAGCTAAATGCAGCTGATTTTGGTGCATATACATCTCGGATTCGGTACTTCGGAATTTTTGCAAAACAAGCAGACAATATTTCCTTTCCGGTGCAAACACACTCAAAAAACGGCCTGTATGGCTTGCTTAAATGGAAAGCGGTTAAGGATGTTTTGAATCTCGATATAGAAGGTGATAGCATTTTCGATCGTAAGAAACCGCTTGTTGATGCTACTCTGGAAAGAATAATTGCCGGGATTGAAAGGTTCGTTGTGAATAAAGCTGAAGATGTTTTTGTTAGCAGATACAACAGCGGAAGTCCGGAACATCGTAATTTAAGTTTACAATCTCCTTGTGGAGTCCTTACTACTAATAATCGCTTTGCGATAGTAAAATCAAAATTTATTTCGAAAGCATTTTCCGGGCGGCCGCAAAATAAAAATCAAAGCATCGAAAATCCGTCTGGAGCAATTACAACAATTGACCATCATCAGATTCTAACTGCATATTACGGAAATGGTTATAGTACATCGGTTGAAGAACCTGCCGGAACTGTAACGACAAAGGATCGATTTGCCCTGGTTACTTCAAAATTTATGGATCACCAATACGGTATGGGTAAACCGGGCGACATTAAGCAACCTGCCGGAACACTTACCGCAATCCCGAAACTTAACCTGGTATCCGCTCAATGGCTCATGGATACCCAGTTTAATAACACCGGGCGCGATATTAACCGGCCTGCACCGGTAATTACCGCTAACAGAAAGCAATTTTACTTAATGAATCCACAGT
This sequence comes from uncultured Paludibacter sp., assembly GCA_964559265.1. GTDB lineage: Bacteria > Bacteroidota > Bacteroidia > Bacteroidales > Paludibacteraceae > Paludibacter. The sequence continues at coordinate 29,877 of CAZLHC010000028.1, forward strand.
TTAAGAATACAGGCGGATCGATTGATAAACCATGCTTTACACTCATTGCCAGGATGGATAAGATGCCACCTTACTTAATTGAAACTAAGCATGGAGTAATCAGTATTCGGATAAACGAATCCGACAGTGACATCATGAAGCGTCTTAAAACAATCTGTAACGAACACGGGATAATTGATGTAATGATGCGTATGCTTATGATTGACGAGCTGCTTCGTATTCAAGGATTTGGAGATCATTATATTCTCAAAGGAACGAAAGCAGAAATGAAAAAATTCATTGGCAATGCTGTGGAATGTAATCAGGCAAAAGTTTTAGCTGAAGCAATCGCCAAAACCATTCACATAAATTTAATGAAACAAGCCTTATGAGAACCCCTATCACATATTACGGTGGAAAACAGCGCATCGCCCCAAATATTATAGCAATGATGCCATCTCACAAAATTTACGTTGAACCTTTTTTTGGAGGCGGTGCCGTTTTTTTCAGGAAACCAAAGTGTGGAATTGAGATAATAAATGATCACGATAACTCATTAATAAATTTCTACTTATGTGTTCAGAATAATTTTGATGAATTACAGAATTTAATCAAAAACACATTACATTCAGAAGCAATGTATTATCATGCTAAGGACATTTGGAACGAAAGAACTGAAGCAACAGAAATTGAAAAAGCATGGGCTGTATGGCTCATTACTAACGGATCTTTTGCTGGTTCAATGCATGGAGGGTGGAAGTGGTGCAACGGAACCTCCGGAGGCCATGCCGGCACATTCATAAAAGGAAAACGTAACGAATTCACATCAGATCTTCGAAACAGGTTAGATGATGTGCAGATATCCTGTAGAGATGCGCTTAGAGTTATTCAAGACAGAGACTCTCCGGAAACATTTTTCTACCTTGATCCTCCATATCCGGGATGCTTTCAATCACATTATAAAGGCTACACTTTTGAAAATCTTGAAGAACTGCTAAAGCTTCTCGAATCTATAAAAGCGAAGTTTATATTATCCAATTATCACAGTGAATTGCTTTCACAGTATATTACAAACAACAACTGGAATTATGTAGAAATCGAGGTTGATATGAAGGTAACTAACTTAGGACGTGGTAAACGAAAAAAAGCAACTCAGTACAGAACCGAAGTACTTGTGTATAATTATGATATTCAAAAAACATTGTTCGACCATTAAAAATAGACATTATGAAAAGAAAATCACAAGAAGATTCAAACGGCTGCTTATATCTCCTGATTGCAGCAATTTCATTTTGGTGTACAGTATTCACCTTATCATTTATATTCCTATGATACAAGAAAAGAAACATATCAATATGCCCTGGTCACACGAGGAGGATGCCCGGATTATAATTGCGTTACATGATGATAAACACAGAACTTTAGAACTACCCGGGCGCACAAGTAAACAAATAATTCGTCGAATACCCAATGCGATGCTTCGGTACAAACAAGGAGAGCTCAAAAGGTATATCAATATCACAGAGAATAAAAGTAAATGTGAAGTAGTTGAACAGAACTTGCGTGAGCCGATCCCATTTTTCGAACGTCGAGAGTCTCAGATCGTAAAACTCAACGAACGCGCGGAAAAGTTACTCGCGAAAATTGAAACAATTAATCCATTATCCGAGGAGTACTACAAAACTGTCAATGAATATAATGTGATTGAAATCAAATTACAAAGTTTTTATTTGCAATAACATAAATGAAATTTAAAATCAATTAAACAAATGACACAAGTAGCGATTAAAACATGGGATGATTTCATAGAATTCTATCATCCGGAAAAATTAATAATTCAATACTACAAAGTAATCAGTATTGAACAATCAATTGAGCAAAAAAGAACTACTCTCAGGGAAATTAAGGATTATTTCGGTGTATACAAACACAAGGTATTTGGCGAAAGCGAATGCGGGATATTGTATGTATATGAATGGCTCGACTACCTCAATAGCATAAGCAATATCAACAAACCCCTTCCGGTCAAGAATCTGGTTCAACTCGCGATGATTATTTACACAAAATACTATTATCTATACCTTTCGGACCTGAAGCTAATTTTAGAGAAAATACTTGAAGGCGAGTATGGGAAGTTTTACGGCAGCGTCGACGCACAGCTTATTTTAACCGCCTTCAAAGAGTATTCATCGAAGCGAAAACAGAAAGAGTATGAACTTAATTCAAAAAACAGCTAATACCACCAATTAATGGAAAGAGACAAAAAACTTCCTACTTCAATAAAGAAGGATGACCCCGGAGTACAGAAAAATATTTTCGACAGCAAAGGCGTAATTCAAAAAGCTGTAGAATTTCTAACTGAGCATTACATAATAAACATACCAGCACACGATCCCGCTAAGCTCACAATCGAATGCAAGGATAAAAACCGATACACGGATCCTCCCTCCATGGACGATATCTATCTTCACTTTGTTGAAGAGTGCGAAACACGAATTTCCGAAACTATTCTCCGGAAGATTGTACGATCGCGAAATTACATCAAACCATTCGATCCTATTAAAACCTACATTGACAGCTTGCGCGGAAAGTATGCAGGTATTAGTCACATCGATTTACTGTGCAACCATTTAATGTGTCGCGAATTTGATGAAAGCAACCCCACCTACTCTCAGGAGCGTGCCGGCCGGATAATCCGAAAATGGATGGTTTCAGTGGTCGCTCAGTGGGTTGATCACATACCGTGTGAAGTAATGCTCACATTTGTTCAGTCCGGCGAAGGATTTGGGAAAACATCGCTCTGTAAGTTCATCATCCCGGACTCGTTAAAAGATTATTCGGTAATAGCTTCTAAAAATGAAACCCGGTTCGACCTGGAAGATGTCTACACGCGCCATCCATTTGTGATTCACGACGAGCTTGTAGGTATTAATAAAGGAACCATCGAAACATGGAAGATGGTTATGTCTACCTCAGAGCTCTCCACGCGCCGACGTGGCGAAGAATTTGCCATGAAACGAAAAAGGATAGGTGTACCCTTAGCTACCTCGAACAGAAGCCAGGAAAAGGGCGGATTTATCGACGAGAGTTATGGTTACCGAAGGTTCGGATGCATCGAGCTGATTGATATTTACTGGGAGGAGTATATAAAGACTGTGAATGTTGATCAGATGTGGGCCGAGGCAGTAATGCTCTACGAGTCTTCTGAATTTCCCTGGAAGTTCGACAGAGATGATTTTTCTGAATTCGAAAGCTTTAATGCCCGATATGCCATTGAGATAGATGCTATTCGCTACGCGCATTTATATTTGGCCCGCCCCACTACAGATAATGATGGAGAATGGATGAACCCAACTGAAATTATTAACGACCTCCGGAAGAATAAACTTATTCGTGGAGAACACCTTACCTCAATCAATCCAAGGACCCTTGGTATCGCTCTCACATCGCTTGGCTTTGAGTGCCGGAAAACAAGAAACGGATCACTCATACCTCTTCAGCGCTACTACGTGAAGCGTATGTATAATAATATTCTATAGTTAGTTATATTTAAATATTAATTTATTAATAAGAAGAAGATTTAATATATAATCATAATCAATAAATAAATAATATGAGAGAGTTTACATACTACATACTACATAGTCATTTAAATTATTGTTAGACAGCTATTTACATGTAGTACCTATGCATTATTTTAACACATACTACAAGGTACTACAAGGTGCTACAAATTGACATTTTCTTTATGCTACAACACTGTAATTATTTATATATCAGCAATTTATAAGCATGTAGCATGTAGTAGGAACAAATGCACATTGAAATATTTTTTTGATTTTTTGAATAATTTGTTATAAATATTTGATTATTAGAGATTTAAAAACTATATTTGCACTAATTACCCCCACTTTTAACTAAAAATATGAGCATAACCACAAAAATCAGGATCAAGCAGCATTTAGCTGAGTATTGCTACGGAAAGTTTTCAGGATGCGATCACAACAGGCCGGTTAGATTTCCAATACGCTTAGATGTGTATCACATGATCTGGAATCTTCTCGAGGTATGCCCATCCACGGGGCCATTGATTTCCGGTAATCTCGAAATCGTTCTCACGCGTCGCGATAACCAGGAGCTTGGTAAAGATCCACGAACGTACAATTATCTTGGCGAACGTTCATGCCGTTTGATAGGAGCAGCTATCGAAGATATTTTCTACATGGAATTGTATGAATCAATGAAGCAGAACAAACGAAGAAAGGGTATTCCTTACAGTGAGTCTATTTTCATGTTCAAAAAAATGTATGCTATTACATCAATTGAAGATGATACATTGTGGAAAGGCTTTTACAGAATGAAGCGTTCATTGCTGAAAACTGAAAAAAGAAGCTACACATTTCAGAAAAACAATAATTAATTTTCCGCTTTTGTGCACAAAAAATCCCATTTATTTTCACATAACACGCTCAAAACATGCTCAAATATCGTTAACTTACTAATATACAAAACATTAAATGATTATAGAATGAATAAAATAATTTGCAATTCGCTCGAGTTTGTATTCGTTAACGAAATCAAACTATTTCTTCCTGGTCAAGATATAATACTTCAACCTGGATCGGAGTTTAAAAAATTACCTGTAACCAGCAAACCTGTGTATGTAAGTGAAATTAAATCGGCAGCAGCCGGGCCTGTTAATAACGAAAGTATTACTGCTATTACAAAATACGATGAACATTCATTACTTCGAAAGTTCGTAGCTTATCCGGTAGTATTGAGAATGAAAACTGATAAAGAAACCTTCACCGTAGGTTCACAAAACTACCCGGTTATTGTTGAGGTATCCTCAAATAAGATATTTGATACTTATACTTTTTCATGTAAATCCGAAGCATGAATTATATTTTTCTGTCACAAAATCACCTCATTACGTCAAAGCCTTGTTTAAAAAACAGGGCTTTTTCGTCCTTTATAGAATTATAAATAAGGAATATCATTGCGTAAATTTTAGTGCAAAATGCTTAGACGTCTATTTTTACAAGAAATACAAGCCTCAAATCTGATGATACACGCATCAGGATATGAGGTTCTGAATCATATCTCTAACTCAATTATGAACGACACCTTCAAACCTGAAATAATTGAAATTCCAATTGTATCCAACAAAGGTGAATTATTTGTCGACAGAGATAATGATGGAAATATAATTAATCCATTCGACAGCTGGCAAAATGGATCAATAGCCATTATACCGCTAACTGGTATTATGATGAAGCGAGGATATTGGTGGAGTTTCGGCATGGATGATGTGGCTGAAATTATACGAATGGCATATCAATCCGACAAAATATCGGCTGTGATTATTAAAGGCGATACTCCCGGAGGATCCACCGACTCAATTTTTCTCCTGCAGGAAGTATTATCAGAAAAAACAAAGCCTACATACGGATTTATTGATGGTATGTGTGCCTCGTGTGGTTATATTGTATTTTCCTACCTTGACAAAATATACGCGATTAATAAAATGGCCCGTGTTGGTGGAATTGGTGTATTTGCCAGAATGCTGGTACCCAATCGCGAAAATGCTTCATACAAAATTGTTGAGGTTTATCCTGATGAATCGAAAGACAAAAATTTACCTGAACGTGAAGCTATTGAAGGTAAGCCGGAAAAAATGAAAGAAGAACTATCGAAACTGGCAACTTATTTTCAGGATATGGTAAAGGCAAACCGACCAAATATTGACCCGGGCACACTCACAGGGAAAACCTACTATGCTTATGAAGGTCAAAACCTTGGGTTGATTGATGGAATCAAACCATTTGTACAGGTAGTTTCAGAGATCGAAAAAATAGTAGCAGACCGAAAAGAAATATTATCAATCATTTAATTTTTAAACAATGCGAAAGACAGTAAAAGAAAGAATCGTTGCAATTTTCGCTCTTCTGGGTTTCACCACCAAAGAACAGCGCGAGGCAATGACAAACGAAGACTGGAAAAAGTTCAATGCCGAATATAAAACAAAATATGGCGTTGATTTTCAGGTCGATTTGGAAAATCAGGAAGATGAAGTGACACCACCTCCGGTGGAAGGCGCAATTTCACCTGAAGTTCAACAGCAAATTTTAGGTGCTTTGGAAGATGCTGCCGGTGTAACTGGCGATGAACCGCCCCAAACTCCTCCAACTACCATCGAAGGTGCTACCGGTTCGTTGGTTCAGGCTCTCAACTCAGCGACACGTACAATCCGCACACTGGCTGGAAATCCTGAAGATGGAAGACCATCTGCTGTGATAGCTGGTGCAGGTAGCGCTGTAACTCCTGCCATGATGGCTGTTGTGATGGGCCATTCGGCACACACTGAAACTCATTTATTTGGTATCGAATCAGAATATTTCAAACGTGGAAACTGGTGGAATGATTTGGTTGCTACCGGAAAAGGAAAGGAAAGCTATCGCGACAATGATGCAACCGATTTCAGAGCTGCATTCAACAACTACGCGAAAGATTTTCAGGAGCGTGCATCCGAACTGGCCGATACCAATCAAATCGGATTGCTGGATTACAGCAAGATGATTAAGGGTGAATCGTACCTCGACTACAGCAAGATGAATTCTAAACTTGGCGAATACGTTGTTCGCCGGATGGATACCATCATTGCTTATTTGCGTACGCTTAAATCTGTTGCCGGCATTTTCCCAATTGTATCGAACGTTCAAAACAAGATGACCGCGCCAACGGCATTCTTCGAAGAGCTTTCTCAAAGTTACAAATCTGGCCACATCTTCAAAGGTGCGGTTAACTTCGATGGAGAAATCTATCATGTTGACGATGTGATGTTCAAATTTTTCTTCGACGATCCAAAGCAGCTGGAGAAAGAATACATCGGTTACAAAAACCGTGAAGGTTCAAACCCAATGAAATGGGGTATGTTCGAATGGTGTATTGTTCATTTCGGAACATTGCTTTTCAACGAACAGCAACGTCGTCGCGTAGTTGGTGTCAAAGTTCCCCGTCAGGGCGACTTTCCACAACCAGCAATGTTTGGTGCCGATGGCGCCATTCGTGCTATCCAGCGCGTAGAAGAGGAACTTAAGGTGCTTCCTTTCAAAGACCTGAAATTGTACGACAGTTCAACCATGGTCGAATATGCCGAAACCTTCTGGGAAAAAATATTGGCGATTCTTCCGAACACCGAAGGATATCAGATTTATGCAAACGAAAAGCATAAACCCTGGTATTTGAAGGCTTATCGTTCAAAATATGGTAAGGATACCGACTTTACAGGAGTGAAAGACTCAATTGCCGACCTGTCACCAGCAAGCATCATCTGGGTACCAAACATGTCGATGGTTGATTACAAAATGTGGATCGCCAAACCAGGTAACGTAGAAAACTACGAAGACAAGCCAAACGAAATGTATGCTCTGTATTTCCAACAGGATTTGGAACAATTGATTTTAGCCAGCTGGTGGAAAGAAGGTTCAGGCGTATTGGCCCCGGGCGTTCAGTTTGGATCCGAATCAGATTTGGCTGCATCCGGAAGAAAAATGCAGTGGTTATTTACCAATTATCCTGTTGTAATTATTGACGAGGATGAAACAACTGTTGACGGTTCTCTCGCATACGAATTTGAAACAAGTGCAAATACCGGCGCAACAGCTATCACCGACATTACCAATGCTTCGGTAGAGCGTGTGTACAAAATCATTTGCGGTTCGCTGACAAACAAAACCACGATTGCAAAATCAGGTAAGTTTGCCGGCATCAGCGCTGCATGGACACCAGCAGCCGTTGGCGATTACATTAAACTGTACGCAGAGCTGCAGGAAGAAACTATCACCGTAGGTGGTAAATCAAAGAAAGTTGTAACTCCAACCGGTAACTTCCTTGAGTTGTCGAGAAAAGTTACAGCTTAATATCGAGCTTTAAAAATGGGGGTGTGAAATTCACATCCCTATATTTTATTAATCATTAAAAATTGTACTATGTTATTTAATGTAGCAAAACAAGATAAGGATTCAAAATCCACATCTCCTCAGTTTCGGCTGTATCTTGCAAACATCAAAGATGTTGATGTAGAAAACTGGCCTGCAGCTGCCGATGCAACTATTGCAACCACTGTTTTGAAAGCCGGAAAAAAATGGAATTATTTGGATTCGGATGTAAAATCAATTAATCCAAATGCTGCACCTGGTGAATCTCCATCGAATGGAGTTTTAACACTCACACCGGTAATCGAAGGGATTTCAAAAAAAACACTTCAGTTCATTTACGACAATGCCGGCGAAAGAATGGTATGCGTCTGGGTACGTTGTTCCGACAACAAAAAATTCATTGGTGGTTCGCCATGTTCTGATGGTTTACAACTTACTTATACCAATATTGGTAAGTTGGAAAACGGAAATGCCGGTATAGCCCTTCAGCTTAAAGGTGAAGAATGTCCTGAGCCATTTTACTTCTACGAAGGCACACTTGAAGTTGAAGCTGATCCAGCAGAGTAGTATTAATAAATACATGATCTAATTATGGATTTTATTAAGAAAAACGACTTTATTGTCAAACAGAAAAAACAGGAGCACTTTGATGCCGATCTTCGGTTGTTCAGAGATAAATGCCCTGGCTCACCTCTTCATGCTGAATTAAGAAGATTAAACACTTTCAATAAATCCAAAATCCACGGGTTGATACTCATGGAGTTACTGGATAAAGTGACAGACGTAGAACTTCTTAAAAATAGGCTACCTATCGATCTGGCAAACACCACTGGCGACTCCGCAGGAACTGGTGAAGGTAACCCCGACCCGGCAGCTACCACTGGCGACCCCGATGGAACTGGTGAAGGTAACCCCGACCCGGCAGACATTACCAGCAACCCCGATGGAACTGGTGAAGGAACTGGAGAAGGTAACCCCGACCCGGCAGATACCACTGGCGACCCCGCAGGAACTGGTGAAGGTAACCCCGACCCGGCAGACATCACCGGCAACCCCGATGGAACTGGTGAAGGAACTGGTGAAGGTAACCTCGACCCGGCAGACAAAACGAAAAAGGGAACAGTTAAAAAAAAAGGAGCAAACATGAAGAGTTCCTAAAAATAAACTGGTCGGATAATACCAATCCCGACATCCAACTGTGCATTCTCCTGTATGACGAGCGCGTAAACACTTACCATCGCATGCAGGAGATTGATTTTATACTTGATGACAATCCGGAACTATCAATCGAAATGGTAGAACTCGACAATCGTAACCGGCAAGCTAATGCAGAATTACAAGCATTTAACGAACACAAAGTTTTTGTATATAAACATCCAATAACTATACTACGAAAACAATACGATGACATGTTGTCGGAGCTTTACGAAATGAAGCGTAATAATCCCGGGGCACTTATAAATGAAATAGCTAACGTAACTCAAAACATTCGCCGTATCCAAAGCAACATCAACAAAAAAAAGTATAAAACTAAAGATGAAAAAAAATCCTGGGAACAAAATTTATCCCGGGCAGAAGTCAGAAAAAAAGTATTGGAAGATGTTATTAGCAAATAAAAAAATCAGCTCTCAGAAATGAGGGCTTTTTTTTTGCACCAAATCACCATAATTTTACTTAAAAATTCACGGATTTAGTAAAAAAAATATCCATTTCGGGGTGTTTGATATTTTTTAGATAACTAAAAGGCTGATAATCAAAAAAAAATTCTGAAAAATGATATTTGATTTTCGAGCGTGTCCGCCTTAACCCCGAGCCGCTGGATAGATGGCTTGCATTACAAGTGATCGAAATAGGGGTTATATGATTGCATGCCGCTGATACACATGGATTTACAAGTTATTTGCATGCTTGATTGGTTGGCGCTGAAAATTATACCGGATTTTTTTGAAAATATATCTGATTTATTTTTGCAGTTTCAAATATTCTTTTCATCTTTGCAGTGCGAAACTTTTTATAAAGGCTGGGTTAACCAGCTCCACTGCATGATCTGTACGTGGTTTTTTTATTGGGATATAACATATTAAGGGCGGTGCCCTTTCCGAGCCGGTTAGACCGGTATCAGCCTTTTGGAAGTTTCGCAGCGGAAAGTGAGCACCGCTTCTTTTGTGCTCTAAAATCAAAAATGCGAAACTTCCAATGAAAACAAAACTCATCCGCGTACTACCACACGTACGCCGTCCCCGCCGGGGCAGTTCAGTAGAGCTTTACAAAGAAAGCGAATCTCCACAAGTAATTGCACTATTCAACCAGGTAGTTAACCAGGTGCGCAGGGAACTCCGGCAGCAAAGCCGCTTAATCGTGAAAGGTTTAGTTATAGGTGCCAATCTGGACCATGTAACCTTTGTATCCGAAAACGTAAGTGTAACAGTAGATTTGAAAGGAGGTAGGGGATGAAAACACAAATTAATGGTATAGAAATTACCCCTCAGATGGCAGCAATGCTGAAATCATGGTACCAGTCGCCCGGCGAATCTCAGCCCGAATGTTACGTGCGGTGGATAAGCAAGATTCAGGACTACCTGATGCGTGTGTGGGTTGATAAAGACGACGATGATGACGATATACCACAGCTGAAAGAATGCGTGAATGCCCTGATGGTGATCAAAGACGATTTGTCGAATTTTATTCCCGGTAAGGAAGGGGGTGAGGTATGAAAAAATCGTTAGGTGTTACGGAAATTACAGATTTTTTAAAAGCAAATTACATGATCAAGCTACCGGAGTTTGATTATTCCAAAGTAATGATAAGTTTGAAAAATGGCGATGAAAGTGCCGATCGGGTTTCAATAAAAGATATTCAGATGCATTTCAAAGAGGTGTTTGGCTATTCACCATCCCGATCTATTATTTCAAAGATCATTCAATCTCCTGATCGTATGTACACCTACAACCCTATCCATGATTATATTTACAGCCTTCATGGAAAGTATGCAGGTGTTAGTCATATCGATCTATTATGCAGCTTTTTAAAGTGCCGGGAATTTGACGAGGAAAACCCGACATATTACTCACTTCAGCGAGCCAGCGATATCATCCGCAAGTGGATGGTATCTTCCATCGCGATGTGGTTTGACAGTATTCCAAATGAAGTCATGCTTACATTCGTATGTCAGGATGAATTAATTGAAATCGGAAATTTATGCCAGTTTATTATTCCTCTCCAACTGATTGATTTTTCAATTTTTGCAAGAAAATCAGATATTCGGTTCAATCCTGAGGATGCCTACACCCGTCATCCATTCGTGATTCACGACGAGTTGGCTGGAATCAATAAAGGATCGATAGACATCTGGTCGATAGACTCCTGGAAAATGGCAATGTCGAACTCAGAGCTGCTTACGAAGCGCCGTGGCGAAGAATTTGCAATCAAACATAAAAGGATTGCTGCTCCAATTGCTACATCGTGCGGCAATAAAAATGGTTTTCTGCTACGAAGTTTCGGTTTTCGGCGCTTTGGGTGCATTGAAATCGAAAGCATTGACAATGCGTATGTCACCACTGTTGATGTTGATCAAATGTGGGCAGAAGCTTTGATGTTATACAAATCTTCAGAACAAACATCGAAGTTTAATCCTGAAGACTTCCTCCATTTTGAAATGTACAATGCAAAATACAGAATACAATGAAAAGAATAGACCTCACCCGTAAACAAGTCAGCACCGGATCCGGCCGGAGCAAAGAAGAGTTTTACCTGCTTGCTCCCGGATTTGTAAACACGTTACTTGGTGTTCGTGTTCCGCTGGGTTCACGAAAAGATTTAGTTACTTTGCGCGATAAAATAAACAAGTATCTGGAGTAAGAAATCAGTAATCAGTCCTTTGTAAGCCGGAGTAATCCGGCTTATTTTGTTTTAAAAAAGATGGATTATGATTGAACACCTTCAAAAGCTATCTCCCGAGATAGTTGAACGATTCCTGGAGTTCCGGGATGCAAAAGCACTGGGAATACCAAATGCTCTTGCTGATTATATTCTTCAAATCAATGAAGCTTCTAACCTGCATCGTACCACACATTCTATTACTGAATGTGCTAAGAAGCTGCAACAAAGTTATCCGGAACTTTCTATACACACCTGTAAAAGTAGAATTTACGATGCACTGAATTATTTGAACTCTGATTGTAATGTGACATCAGAAGCCTGGCTATTGTATTATGCCGATATGCTGATGAAGCTGTTTGAAGTTAATTTAGTAGCTCATAATTTGCGTGAAGCGCGTAATTGCTTGCTCAGGTCGTGCGAATACCGGATAAAGGCATCTGCCAACGCGATTGATCCCGATCGTATAAAATTCAAGCCTCAAATCGTTTCACCGGATATCGAACTGGAGCGAATGGGTGTTAAGAGATCCGGAATTCTGAATGCCTACCGAAAGGCTTTAAATATCATATCAAAGCAGGATGCAACAGATTCGGAAAAACAACGACAGGTTGATGAGGTTGTCCGTGAGCTGAATATCAAAGATGCTGATTATGAAGAAATCTGAGATTGAAGAGATATTTCAGAAAGCCTATATGTCAGCTTTGCAAATCAAGGTAAAGCTGGCAGACCCACAGGTAATCGTGTGTGAACTTGGACGTGGATCCGGCAAAACAACACACATCATGGCATCACGCATCGACCGGATTCAGAATTCAATGCCAGGCTCGCTACTGGTCCTTGGTGCTGCAACCTATCGAGACATTTTCAGTAACATTCTTCCCGGAATACTCGAGTATTTTACTGAAAATTATGAGCGTGGAATTTATTTTGAAATTGGCAAGGAGCCCCCAAAACACTTCGCTAAATGTGTTACATCCATATTTGACTGGAAGCACACTATCTCATTTTGTACGGGTACTGTTGTGAAGTTCGTTTCTGCCGATCGTCCGGAATCTGTGTTAGGTATTAGTACATGTCACGGAGTATTTGATGAGCTTCTGAAGATAAAAAAAGAGTTCATGTTGGAGAGATTTATGCCAACTCTCCGGGCCGACCGTTCAAAATTTGGCCATTCTCCATATTTCATGGGATGGTCAGGATTTACATCAACTCCCAATTTTGAAACCGATGAAGACTGGTTTTTGGAGATTGAAAAAGAAATGAAACAGGAGATGATTGACAGTATCATCGAAATTGCTTTAGAAATTGATTGCCGGATACATGAACTTGAAATCGCTCGAAAAACTCTCGACTTCGAAAATATTAAGAAGTTGGAAAGATTTATAGATCGCTGGAATCAGCGGTTGAATGACCTTCGTCGAAATCAGGTGCTATATATGAGGGCATCATCTTTCTCAAACCTGAAAATCCTGGGTGTCGATTATATTGAAAATCAGATTAAATCGACCCGGGATAAAGACGTTCTCTACACCTCCATTTTTGCGATAAGAAAGCTGAAGGTAAAAGACATGTTTTTCGGCAGGTTTGGTAAGCAGCATTTGTTCAATGATGGATATGACTACCGGTACATTGACCGCATGTCAGCTGGTGAAAAAGTAGACGAATCGTGTCGGCATTTGAGATACTACGATAAAAATAAACCACTGATTGCCGGTTACGATGCCGGTCCGTTTTCGTCGATGGTGTTTGCCCAGAGAAATATTCTTAAAAAGGAATTTCGACTGCTGAAAGATTTTTGGATTTATCATCCTGATCAGCATGGAGAATTAGCTAAAAAAATTGATGATTATTTCAGCTCAGGTAAAAAAGTGGTTTACATTCATTACGACCGTGCAGCGAATCAAAAGGATCCGGAGTGGAAAAAATACTATCCGGATTATAAAGAACCGGGAATTAACGATACGGATGCGAAATTGCTAAAAAAAGAACTTACAGCCCTCGGATGGACTGTGCACCTGATGTCGCCGAAACAACGTACTATTTACTATTCACAGCATTACAGGCTTTTGAATTTATTGTTTAGTAAAAATGATGGCAAAAGGGATAACATTTTAATTGATCAGAATGAATGTGAAGCTACAGTATCATCCATTAATCATTCTCCATTGAAGCGGTATGAAGGAAAAATTTTCCTCGATAAAACCAGTGAACGATTGCCATTCGAACAACAAGCATATAATTCTACCCAATTGTCATCTGCAGTTATGTATCTACTATGGGGAGAATACTCGAAATTATTACCGGATACTGACCTTGGAATAACTACTCAACAGGGCAGTGGTACATATTCCAGTTAATCTTTTGTCCTTTACACATCATTCGAATTGGGTTTTATTTGTATCATGGAAAAGCAAAAAGTGATATCGGGAACAGAGGCAATTCGAAGAGCCAGGAACCTAAGGTTTGTCGCGGGTGCTTATTTTACACTGCTGCACCTAACTTGTAATCTCACTACGAATAAAACACGTGGTATGGTAAAAGTAGATAAGTGCCGCGTTAGGCCAGCATTGCGCGAAGACACATTTCAATTAGATGGTGATCTGTATTTTCCTTACGAAGATTTAGACACTGATGAACCAAAAATGTGTTTTAAGAAACTGATGAGATACATCGCTTTTCCTCCAGATTATGAATTGCTAAAAATTAATTGGTTCGATGGATCAGAAGATTGAAATAAAATCAGGTCGTGGATTCGCTACTATTCCAAGGGGCGGTGTGCTTACATTTGAAGTACAAGGAGTTGCTGAACGTGAAAGCATATTGCAGCGCGAGTATCAGAATATCTATTCGAGATACATAACTGAGAATATGACCATGCGACTGGATGACTTTGTAGTGCCACTTTGGGGCGAAGGTCATAATTTGTACCCTCAGGAAGTTTTTTCGGTAACATCTGAGAATAAGCTTCTTCCGGAAGTGATTAAAAAACAGGTGAAATTTTTGTTTGGAAAAGGCCCCAGATTATACAAGGAAGTTATTCAGGGCGAAGGCGAAAAACAACGCCGTGTTCGTGTGCCTGTCGAGGATCCTGAAATATTGCAGGCTTTTGAAAAATGGGTTAATTTCGGGCTTGATCATCCCTGGGAATACTTGAAGAACATTATCACAGATTACTATTATGTGAATACCTGTGTGTCGAAATACCATTTCTCAGCTGCTCGTAGGGTTGGTCGTAAACTCGGGGATAATCTTCCGGTAATTGCATTATCGTACGTAGGATCCGACGAAGCAAGGTTAGCATGCAAATCATTTGACCTTAGAAAACGGATAAAAAACGATGATTGTAAGTATGTTATTGTTGCCGACTGGATGAATCCGGGACGTTATGACAAAGAGGTATATTACAGGCTCGATAAACTTGAACCCTTTAAGTATCCAACTGCCATCGAATTCAATACCGACAAAACATTTACTAAATGGGTGTATGCCTTTAACGACTGGTTTAAAGGCTTATTCGAGTGGATCCGTGCGTCAAACTTATCGCCACGCTACCTGAATTCGTATCTTAAAAATGCTCTTAATGCACATATTCATGTTGTGATTCCGGGCAACTGGTACATGAAGCAGCGTGAAGTACTCGAAAACATCATTCAGCAAAACCTAACAGATGAAACACCTGTTCAAACCGAATACAAAGGAGTGAAGCTTGTTGATGATGATGGACAGGTAATTCACTTTTATGAAACCATGGTTGATCAGGTTATTGCTTTTGAACTTCGAAAAATCACTGAACTGATGTCGGGCGAAGGTAAAAATCAGGGCAAAATGTGGGCATCAACCAAGTGGGGCGAGGATGGATGGGAATTCAAAGAATTTCCCGGAAAGTTTAAAGAATATTTTGAGTCGGTGATAAGTCTCGACAAAAGAGCTGATCAGGTCATTCTGGCCGGAAAAGGAATTGCATCTTCTATCACGAATGTGGAGAATGATGGTGTGATCAGCAAATCAGGAAGCGACGTATATTACAACTACCTGATATACGTGGCCTCCCTTACCTGGGATGAATATGTGACCACAAAATCAATCAACAACTACATTCGGCTAAATTGGCCTGAGAAATACCAGGAAGGAATTAGACTTGGGTTCTGGATTGATATACCTGCAAAGTTACAGGATACAGCACCATCGGAGCGGCCGGCACAAACGGCTACAGCTGATCCAAAGTCAAAAGTTTAAATAACGGAGGATCAAAAATGATAAAGTTACCTTTTAATACAGTCAATTTTGCCAGTGAGATGAAACCTAAGATATCAGGCATGAATCTCTCTCTCGATTATCATAACATCGAAAGTAGCTTATTTAAAGTAGCTGCCAACATGCCCGGATTAATATCCGAGGAATTATACAATCGTCTTGCAGATGCATATCCTGCAACAAATAATCCTGATGAAAAGACAGCTATTGATTATCTCCAGCGGGCAATGTTGCATTTCGCAGTTTACGAACACATGATTTATATCATTCTGAATATTGGCAACGATGGCATCACAACTAAAAAAACCGATACCGAAACAACGGCTTATAAATACCAAACTGATGAGCTAAATAATAATCTGCTTACAACTGCATTTTTCTGGATGAATATGCTGATTTCATTTCTTGACAAAAAAAAGGAGGTGTTTTTAGAATGGAAAGACAGCGAACAGAAAAAAGCTTATGATAACCTGCCGGTTCGATTAGCTGATTTTAACAAATGGGTAGGAGTTGAAATGTCGGGAGGTGAATACTTCATTCTTTCAGCAGGTTGGATTATTAGGGAAGTGTGGACCGACTGTGTGCTATCGAGAATAAAAGAACCAATAATTAATGATGTAATTTACCGTGCAGTATGTTACGAAGTCATGGGCAGAGCGTGTGAGCGACTTGCTTATTCGGCATTACCCACTCCTGTCAGGCGCGATATCGACAACGAGATGAGTAAGAACCATCGTGCGCAGGCCGATCATGATGTCCGGAAATTTATTTCTGTCAAGTTCCTTAAACAGGCAGAAACCTACTGGAATGCAGTAGATTTAGCAATTAAAAGAGCTCAAATAGCAGAGCAAAAGAAAACAGCGTCAAGTAATCCGATGATTGGAAGTAAAGACGTTACCGAAACAGACAAATTTTATTTTTCATAAACATTAAAAATTACAGCGATGACAAAATTTTATTTTGACCAAAATGGTGCTTTGCTGCTTGGACAGCACATATTAACTCCGGGAACTATCGGAGCATCATTTGTAGGCACAAAAGTTATAATTACTAAGAATGGAAACGGGGAAACACTCTACTCAGGTGAAATTACCAATTTGAAATTTAAAAATCAGGACGGTAGTTTAGTGGCTTGCACTGGCATTGATAACTTTATAGAGAAGACGAAAGATTTTTTCGTTAAGGCCCCGATAGACGCCGGGGCTGTTATATATGGTGTTGAGCGTCTAAGGAATAGTGCAGATCCACAATTTACACCGATTGGTAATCTGGGATATCATTTGATGCTTCCTATTCACTCGCTTCGTAAAATCGTGAAGGTTAATGCGGCCCGCGAAATCGCTGGAACGCTTAAACAAACCGACATTAACTACAACGAAGACGGCACGGCATCGGTACTGGATGGCAGCGATGGCTGCGACGTGATGGTTTACAACCCGCCTATGTGGGCGGTGCTTGATGGCGCTGGCAGCTCAGGAGCCTGGGAACGTTGGATTATTGCTAACCGCCCATTTACCTACGACGGTGACAGCGCTATAGAAATAAAAGCTTATGTTGACGCGGCAGACAATGCGACACTTGAGAGCGGCGTTAACAAGCTGAGATGTATCCGTAACGAAACGGCCGGATTTGCCGGATCCGGATCAGTTGCAACAGCCGGTGGGCTGGGCTACCCGCGTACATCAATTTCGCGCTACAACATGGAGCTGTACGCACAAAACAAGGGCGATAAGTGGAAAGGAACCTACTATCGTGACCACCTTGTAGAGGCGGCGCTGATGTACATTGAGTATAAAACAAAAAACCTTAAATCGATTTTTGGCTCATTGGGCACGGGCTGGTCATTGGCTAACTGGACGGCATACAACGGCACCAACCCGGTGTTGAAAGTGCTTGAGGCACATGTTACGCTTTCGGGCCGGGCGGACGTTGTAAGCAAGGGGCATCTTACCGGCACATTTGATAAGGTGTTTAATTTCGACAATGCCGGTACTCCCGTGGTGCAAACTACTAAATTCGGGTGCTACCGTGGAAAGGTTCTCAGGAATGGAATTTGGAACCATATATGTGGTATAGAGTATGAAATTCAGTCGGTCGCTGATGGCGGTTTGTCGAAGGTGTGGATACAAAACAACCCCGACCTTATTGACGCTAACCGATCGGATGCCAGCTTTGCATTTCGTGACACCTATACATACAGGGGCAACGCGGCACGAACCGA
>CAZLHC010000029.1:0-47011 GCA_964559265.1 uncultured Paludibacter sp.
TTTGTTGAGTTTTACCATTATTTTAAATTTAAGGTTGAATAATTCATTGTTTTGTCCGAATATCATTTCAAGTGTATTATGCATTGAAACTTTATACAATATACGCCTTTCAACATTGCAAATATATGTAGATTTAGTTCTGTGTTATATTGATGGAATGAAATTGTAGTAAAAACGAGAATGTACACAATCTAAAACTCATATTATTAGTCATATAAGTAAAATCAATCATCAAAAAAAGTAGTGAAATTAGAATAAAAAAAGAGGGTTTAACAGATTTTGTAATCTCTTGAACCCTCTCATTACTTTCGTAGCAACTTATTTTTCCATGCCAATTTTCATTACATACGATTCAAATTCATCCCGAGGCACAGCAGACTTATTTCTTAATTTTGTACGATAGTTATATATGGTAGATAATGAATATCGTAAAAAGTGTGATATTTTAACACTATCAGAAATCCCTAATCGTATTAAAGCAAAAATTCTCAATTCTGTATTTAATAACTCTCCAGATTTAAGCTGTATTTCTTCATTATCCACAAGTAAAGCACTAAATTCTTCGACAAATGTTGGAAATAATTGAAGAAATGTACTGTCAAAGTTCGTGTAAAACTCTTTCAATTCATCTTCGATAAATTGTTTGGATTTTATCGTTTGAATTAAATCATCAATTTTGCCAGCTGTAGCTGTTTTATTCAGTAAGCGTCGATAATCATCCAGTTTGTCGATGTACGCTGAACACTGATCCATATAACGCCCAATATATTCTTCCTTGATTAGGTTTGCTTCAGAAAGAGTCTCATTGCTGTGTTTGAGTAATTTATTCGTTTCCGATAATTCTTTATTCAAATCATTTAGAAGTTTGTTTGCCTGACTAAGATCTTTTCTGGCCACTGAAAGTTTTCGCATCTGACGGTACACAGATAGAACTGCAATTAATAAAAAGACAGACAGCAAACTAATACTAATTAACGAAATTACTAACTGACGTTGACGGGCTTGAGATTGATGTTGATAGGCTTGATCAATAATCGGTAACATCTGAGATATTTCATAAGTTCTCAAACGAGCATTACAAAACAACGCATCTTCAAGTGATCTTTTAATATATTTATATGCACGATCTATGTCTCCTTCTTCGTATAATAAAAAAGCTAAACTTCTTAAAGAGATATAATCCTTAGTAGCTGATTGAATATCATTAATGGCAGATATTATTAACCATTTCTTTTCATTTTCTCTGTTATGTTGCTTTTGGTATGTCACCGAAATACAAAATGCAATAATTGCTCTTGTATGCTTGTCATTTTTAATGGTAGGATAATAAGATAATAAAATTTTGATGGCCTCATCCGATTTTTTGTTTGCAATTAATTGATCTGTTTTTACCATTATGTGAGTTTCGGAATTAGGAGGATTAACAACAAGTAAAGAATCCCTAAAATTAGAGACTAACTTATTATACCGCTCTTTTTCCCGAGTAGAGACAGTATAATCTGCCATGAAACCGTAAACAGTTCTATAGACATGAAAATAATAAGCTTTTAAATCAGGATTATCCTGAATATTTATCGTTTCCAGAATATCCATAGATTCTTTGTACATACCGCTAGTTCCCATAATTGAAGCTAAATTTAATTTGGCATCAGTTAAATTCCAACGGTTGTTCATTTTTTCAGCAATTTGCAATTTCTTTTGTGCATAGGTTAATGCTGAGTCTGATTTATATGATTTGTAGTCATCGTAAAGTTGGCCACAAATTTTATAACGTTGATCATCATTGTTTGTGTATCTTAACAACTCCTTTAGTTTGTTGAGCTGTTCTTCTTTCTGGTTGGAAAAAACTTGGTAGTTATCTACAGAACTATCCAAAACCTTTAGCAAAGAATCAATATCATTATTTGCAAATAGTGGCATCGATAATATAAAATACCCAATAATAAAAAGTAGTTTCTTCATATAATTGCACTTAAGTTACGCACAAAGATAGATACTTTTTGGTGTATTTTGTTGACCCATTCCGAACAGGAATATAAATACTCGAAGTTGGAATATCATTTCCTTGTCTAAGTAATCTGATTCTGTTACTCTGAGGGCGACCAATCACTTCTCCTTTAATAAAACAGTGTATTGGAGCAGTTGATTTTGCTTTATAGGTCTTTATACCCAAAATTTGAAAATGTTCAGAATTTTCACTTTCCATAAAATCGAATAAAGTCTCGTTCTTATCTAAAGATTCCATGTATAACTTAAATGAAACAGTACCCGAAGCAGGTATAAGCATTTCTTTATCCATTTCGAAGCCTTCTGAACGAATGAATTTATAAACCTTACCCGATTCGCCTTTCAGATAACTTTTGAAGATAAGGAAATAATATCATTTGGTTTGCCATAACCATCGCAATACAATACAGTTTCAGAATTCTTCAGTTCCAATTTTGATATTTCAAATGCGTCTGTATTTGCAGTTGCAAACTGAGGACGTTCAATAATAGTTGTTTGGGCAATAGGAAATTTTGAAATACTGTCAGATTGAGGGAAAATTAAGAAAGGGATTAGCAATAAAAATCCCATAGTCGTTAAACGTAAAAATTTCATGTTATTTTTTCTAATTGTTAATTAATAGCACTGTTGTGTAGAATATCATTTCGGACTTCATCCTAATCATCTATTTTGTCAAGTGGAATATCCTCTTTGTCAAGTAGAGCATCGTCAATATTGGTTTGCGCTCCCTCAATTTTACTACTCAGGCACAAAATCTATGGTTCAATATACATTGCTGTAATCAGGCGTGTGTTTAATTTTTCTAATCAGGGAACTAATTGAAAGACACGGAGGAAAAATCCGGGCCGAATCAGTTCCCTGCAAAGGATCAACATTCACACTAAGTTTACCAGTTAGTCACCAATTCTAAAAACTCTTTCCGATACCCGTTCGGATCAAATCCGGTGGCCGTTTTGCCCAGGTCAAGTACCAGTTGTTTGCTGGCCGTACCTTTGTATTCCGATTGTTTCATCAGGAGTCCGAAGGCGGCAACCGAGGCGGCAAAGCGGGTATTTTCAGAAGCGGATGCAATGGCTACCGGGGACGAAGCGATGCTGTGTGTAAGTAGTCGGCTGACTTCTTCTCCGGGTTTTTTATAGCGAAAGTCGAAGGTGGCATACGCTTCCGATGAAGTTCCGGCTACTAATTCCACTTCATAGATAGCGGTAATAGTCTGGGTTGAACCAATTTCGCCGGCATCGGTACTGTCGTTTTCAAAATCTTCTTTGTTTAGACTGCGGTTCTCATACCCGATCAACCGATACGATTTCACACGCGAAGCATTGAAATTCACCTGAATTTTCGAGTCTTTGGCTACCGTATAGAACTTCTGCAATTCGTGCGTAAATACCTTCTGTATCTGTTTGGCATTGTCGATGTACTCATAATTGCCATTCCCTTTGTTGGCAATTTGCTCCATCATATGGTCGTTGAGGTTCCCCTCTCCTACTCCCAATACAGTAAGGTAGATACCGGTTTCACGCTTTTTTTCGATCAGTTTAATCAGATCTTCGGTCGAAGTCATCCCTACATTGAAGTCGCCATCGGTTCCCAGAATTACCCGGTTATTGCCCCCTTTGACAAAATTATCTTCCGCAATTTTGTAGGCAGCTTCAATCCCGGCTCCACCGGCAGTAGAACCTCCCGCTCCTAACTTATCAATTGCATCTTTAATTTTTGCCTTTTCCGAACCTGCAGTCGATTTTAAATGAACCCCCGCCTCACCGGCATAGGTTACAATGGCAATCCGATCCTGAGCACGCAGGTTATCGACCATGGTTTTGAAGCCCGATTTGAGCACTTGCAATTTATCGGGCGAACTCATCGAACCCGACACATCAATCAAAAACACATAATTTGAATTGGGAAGCTCTGCCAGCGGAATCGTTTTGCCCTTCATTCCCAGTCTGATAAGATGGTGAGTGCTTTTCCACGGACAAGTTGTAAGTTCCGACACCAGCGCTACGTTTTCGCCGGCTGTTGGTTCGGGATAATCGTAAGTGAAATAATTCAGGTACTCTTCGATGCGCACCGAGGCTTTCGGAGGAGTCTGCCCAAGGTACAAAAACCGCCGCATATTAGCATACGAAGCTCCATCGGCATCGATCGAAAACGTGGATACCGGCTGTTCGGCTACCGTTACAAACGGATTTTCTTCATAGTCTTTGTACTTTTCGGAGGATGCCATTTCACCACCCTCGTACCAATCGCCGGTGTAATAATTTCCACCATTATAGTCTTCACCACAGGATACAAATAGAAAAGCCACCAACCAACCAGCGGCACTTGTAAGATTAATTTTCATACGGTAATAATTGTTTTTTCAACGGTCGTATGGAACTCGCATGCAAATATTATCATAATTTTGGATGTGAAGTATTTACATGCTCGTTTCATACTCTTTCATTTTTTAATACGGTTTTACAAAATTAACCCACAGATGCCACAAAAACTGCAAAAGTTGCATGGAAGATAATGGTTAATTATTAATTATTAATTGTTAATTGTTAACCACTACCCCACCTTCACTTTGGATTGTCACTTTCAGTTCTCCGTTCTTTTTCACCGTAAGCTCTTCCAACTGTGGCGAACGGTCTTTTTTATGATCCGAATAAACCTTTACCTTTTTCCCGGCCAGCATTGGCAATTTAAGGGTCAGCGTTTTAGCTTCCTTTTCAGCATTGATTGCGGCCACATACCAGGTATCGCCGCTCCGACGGGCCAGCACCACATACTTGCCCGGATAGCCATCGATGTACTGAATATCGTCCCATTCGGCAGGAACTTCCTTCATAAAATCAATTACAAAAGGAGTTACATCGGTCAGGTTATTGGGAGCAAGGGCGAAATTCTGAACCGGGGTCTGGAAAAGCACAGCAGTTGCAATCTGAAAGATATCGGTGGTTTTACGGGTATGTCCGCCATTATTAGCACGATTGTGCCGCTTATTTAGTAATACCGGACCGAAATCCATCGAAGCTACCGTGTTGCGGATAAAAGGATGCAGCGTCGCATTAAAGGCTTCTGTATCGTTGGCGTGCTGCGTAAAAATCAGGTTTTCGGAAGCTAATACAGCCTCGCTGCCTACAAAATTGGGATACATCCGCTCCCAGCCGCGCGGAAGGGTACATCCGTGAAAAATCACGACTAACCCAAAATCGTTGGCATCCGATAGTATTTCTTCGTACAGTTGCATGGTCATTTGCTTGTCGCCTCCAAAGAAATCGACTTTAATACCCTTAACACCAACGCTTTTCATCCAGGCCATTTCTTTTTTGCGGGCAATGGCGGTGTTCATCTTATTTTTCGGAGTCTGGGGTGCATCGCTCCAGTAGCCGTTGGAATTGTACCACAAACACACTCCTACATTTTTAGCAGCAGCATAATCGACCAGTTCTTTGATTCGTTCGCGACCGATATTATTGTCCCACCAGTTATCCACCAGCACCAATTCGTACCCCATGGCTGCCGACAAGTCGACAAATCGCACCTGATCGTCATAATTGATACTGCCATCCTGCCACATAATCCAGCTCCAGGTAGACCGTCCCATCTGGTATTCTTTCGAAGGTTTATAAAGAGGCTCAACCAAATCCCAGGCTACAGTGGTCTCCACTATTGGTTTCAGATTATCGCCGATGGTGAGGGTTCGCCAGGGCGTTTCGCCGGGCAGACTGATCGCCGGACTGGCCAGACCGATGCCATTGTTTTCGCCGGGCTCCGGAAAGGCGATGGTATATAAACCGTCTTTAGAGCCTTCGCTCAGTTTAGCACCGGCATATAAACTACCCACACCCGTTTCCGATACCAATACCCAGCCCAGGTCGCCTACCCGAAAAAGTCCCGGAAAGGTATATCCCACTCCATATTTCGAAGGAGTACCCACCGCCTCATCGGCCACATACTCTTCCTCATAACTGGGTTTGGTGCGCATCCAGCCAATCATAGGCGTGGCCTGCGGGGTAAGAAAAGTAGTTGTAAAATCGGGGAAATTAAATCCGCTCAGTTCTTTCTCGACAATGCAGCGCGCCGTTTCGCCGTTTTGGGCAAGTTGATACTTAAAGGCCACATCGGTATTTGTGACCCGAAACACGACGCTTATTTTCTCCTTTTTCGCAGTTTGGTAAACCGCCACCAACTCATTGGCCTTGTAATTTACTTCCGATTTTTTGATTCTGTTTTGCCGGTAATTTTTACGTATCGGTTGCTCTTTCACTTCCACAAACGAAAGATTCTTGCTAAAATCGCTCACATTGGTAATCATGCCCAGGGGTGATGGTTCGAGCAACTGCTTTTCTTTGTAAATCACATCATACACCAATTCGCCTTTCGCGCTTAAACTGAGAGCGACTTTAACACTTCCATCCGGACTTTTCACTACGAGATCGGAGGCCATCAACGAGAGCGACAGGCCAAGAAAAAAAACACTAAACCAGATTTTTTGCATACGAAACTTCATTTAACTATAAACGTTTTTATTGAACTCACAGGAGGTTGAATAATCGGGCATTTCTAAAGCTGCTATACGGGTGCTGAGTTGATTATCAAGTGGCTTCACCTTGATTACTATAAAAAAACAGATTTCAACCATACGCGCCAGGGGCCCGAATTTATCAACCATTCTTGCTGATGTCACAAAAATAACAGATTTCAACCAATCGCACCAGGGTATGACCGTTTAATACTAAAATTTGAAAGGATCGTACGTTTTTGTGAATCTTAAAACTAATTTCAGTATTTTTCGGCCAGATAATGATAGGCATCAATACCATGATGATACCAGACATTGGTAGTCGAATCGCTTTCGTTGAACTTTTGGTAATAATCGGCACCCGGATACAATACAACTGTGGGTCCGGTGCGAACGTAATAATTCGTGGAAACATAGTCGGGAGTTGCGAGTCCCGGGAGCTGTTTTTTCACCACCCGCTCTACCATATCGCCCAGGAAACGTTCATAATTCCGCTGGGCCCGTTTGGCAGGCCGACTCAATTCATTATACGCGATTTTAAAAGCTATTTGCTGCGGAAGTTTTTGTTTGCGCAGCACTTTATCAACCTCTTTAAAAGGATTAACATGAGTCAGATCGTAAACCGTTTGAATGGAGAACGGCACATCGGGCACCCAGTCGAGCGGATTCACTACATTAAACGCCCAACCGCCCCGGGTAAGGTGTTCGTAATCGTAGGCAAAATAAAGGTTCCCCGGCTTTGGTCCGGCACTGCAATAGCTTTTAAAGCGGATATCGGCCGGCAACTTACCATCGAGTCGCAGGTTTTCGAGATAAGCGGTAAGCATAAAGCAGATAGCTCCGCCCTGACTATGACCGGTAAGGATAAAATCGCGTACACCCCGTTGATAACACGAATCGATTTTATCGATAATGGGTCCCGACATGTAGGCCATACCAATAAACCAGCCTACCTGCACCGCAGCCCGTGGATGTTGTGCCAGTTTATACTCAAACATCCAGTCGTCTTCCAACTGAATATGGCCCGATGCCGGAATCATAGCTGCATAGAGGTTGGCCATAAAACTCACTTCGGTACGCACCGTCCCCCTGATGGCGATCATCGCCTGTGGTTTTTCGGTATGCATCCACAAATCCCAGCGATTGTCGAGCGCCACTTCCGGAGCGCGGTATTCCAGCCTGTAATGCTGAGGTTCGGGCACATCGGCAATTGTATCCCACTTTTCGGTATTCACAAACACCCGCTGGTTTACCCGCAGCGTTTCGAGGTATTCCGACTTGTCGAAGCCCGGCTGCAGGAGTTGGGCAGAAGCTGCAAAAGAGGTAAATAGCAGCAAATTAAGAAACAAACTTCTCATACGTATCCGAATAATAATAATAATAATAATAATAATACAATAGAAAGGAAGAACAAAGATAGTAAAATCAAGGAGAAAAGGTAGTACTTTGGGTTGAAAGAAGTAGTACATTCAGGTTAAAATGTACTAGTTTTGCTTGATAAATTCAATTTCGACTGAGTCGAAATTGGATATATCAAGCTAAAAGCATCTGCTTTTCAAAACAAAAGCAGCCACTCTTCAAGGTAAAAGTGGCTGCTTAACAGGTCTGAAAATTATTTATTTCACTACAACCTGTGAATACACAGTTTTATTTGCGTTGGTAGAAATCCTGATTAAATACATACCCTTTGCCAGATTATGGGTATTGAGCTGAACAGAACTGGCATCCATAGTGCGAGTCAGAACCTGTTGGCCCATCATATTCGTAATTGTAACCACCAATTCTTCGTTCCGATATTCACCAATATTAATTATCACCTTATCGGCAAACGGATTAGGATATACCTGCACAAGAGAGGTTTGCATACCATCGACAGCGGTGGTAAGAGCTGGTTTTACAGGAATTACCACATCGGGCAATGCTCCGAAAAAGGCAGTACGCATGGCTGCTGAAAAATTCACGTCCTTGCCGCTTTCCAGGGTAATACTACGGTGTCCGCCATAGGGATCGCCGTATCCACTGGCCAGTATGGCTCCGGAAGTGAGCATAAAGGGCTGTGAAGTATCCCAATCGGCGGGTATAGTGGCTGTAATGGTCTGTGCTTTTTCGGTCGATGCAAAGGTGTACTGGTTGGCTGCTCCGGTAAGGGAAATGCCATTCGCTTTGTACGCTATGCGAGCCGACATATTGTAAACCCCGGCTAGTTTGTGGGCAGGATGGTACACACTAGTGAACCGGATGGCAACTGCATCGCCCGGATGCAGGTCGGCGCCCGGATTGCTTGTATTGGTGAGGCTGTAACTCACTGGTTTAGCGCGAACTACCTGATAG
Source organism: uncultured Paludibacter sp. (assembly GCA_964559265.1). Classification (GTDB taxonomy): domain Bacteria; phylum Bacteroidota; class Bacteroidia; order Bacteroidales; family Paludibacteraceae; genus Paludibacter. The sequence continues at coordinate 8,849 of CAZLHC010000029.1, forward strand.
GAAATTGCTTCGCCTTTGGCAATTCGTACAATATTTCGTCCGTTCACCAGCTGTACAGTGTAACTTCCATCTTCGTGAGCAATCACCCCATTGGTACCGAATCCGGAGTAGCTGGCCGTGTGTTCGCTTACCACGGGTCTGGCCAGCGATACTACAGCTCCGGCTTCGGGGGTAAAACGGTAATTGAAGGCACCTTCGGTTTCGGGATAACACAACACATCGAGTTCGGCATCGGGTGCCTCACCGGCAAGCCGCGACGACAAGGTGGCTTGATTGGCTGCTTCGTTGAGCTTCATGCCGGTAACCACGTCTGCATCGTTGTTGCCAACTGTAACCACGAATACTCCTGTATTTTCGGGCCAAAGAGCTCCGAAGAAGGGACCACCTGCCGCCGTTTTTATATTGATGGCATCGTAACTCACCTTCACAATTGCGGTACCGGCACCTATGGCCGTCAACAAACCTTCGTTGCTAACCACAACCACTTCTGTTGCTGGCTCACCGGCTTCATTCAGCACCTCATAACGATAATCGGGTTCAATAAAGTAGTTGTTTATAATATTATCCACCGCCTGCCAGGCCCTGATACTGACCAGCTGGCGCGTATCGCCCTGCTTCAACCGGAGGTGCCCGGTTTCGTTAATATTCAGGTAGATGTCGGCCACATTGTAATTGTTGTTGGCGCTAAGATTCCGGTTAATTTGCCGGGGATCGCCTTCGAGTAGCTCGGGAGTAATGGTGAGCGGTGCAAGGGTGGTGGACATGGTAAACGTCCCCGCGTAGGTTACTTTTGAAGGTTGCGACACCCGGAAATTGTACACCTGCGAAGCAGTAAGACTGAAATAATGATGCATTCCCTCTTCCTTCAGCACACTACTATCGGCTGGAATCGTTTCAAACCGGCGAAAATGTGCCAACTTTCGTCCCACAGTCACACTGGCACCGGCCGGTGCTTTAATAAGATACGGTGTTGCAGCCAATACAGTAGAAAGCTGAATCGTTACACTCACCAGCAACACACTAAACAGTAAACTAATTTTTCTCATACACATTTTATTTTTTTGAGTTAGTAGAATTCAACAAGGCAAAATGAGCCGGAATATCGCCGGCAGTTATACTCCATTTCTTTTTCCCGGCGGCATCGAAACAATACAATTGTCCCGGGCTCACATAATTGCCGGCATCGGCCACGAAAACCTCACGGGTATGCGGATGCACGAAAATCCCATAAGGAAGTTCCAGCTGCTGATGGGTTCCATCGGTAATAAAATTGCGGGTCACCAGGGTGCGGGTACGGGTATTTACAATGGCATATTCAATTTCGTTGGTAAAGCTCACATTGCTCCACTGTACAGCCAAAGCGTAAAGCGAATCGCCCACAATACAAAAATTGCTTGCAGCCAAATCGAAAGTATCGGTAACCTGCTCGCTTTTAGCATCAACCACCAGAAGTCGGCCCGGATTTGCCTGATAATCGCCCCGCGAGCTGACCCACAAATCGCCCCTGCTATCTTTCCTGATTCGGTGCAGATTATAGTCCACATCGATTCGTTTTTCTTCACGAAAAGTGGCCAGGTCGACTACCGACACCGTACGTTCGTAACCCTCAGTGGAGCCCGCACCCCTGTATCCGCCCGAATTGGCCACGTAGAGCTTCGACCCCGCCACTTCCAGCTCATCGGGCTGATAGCCCACGATACAACGCGCCACTTCACGTAAGGTAGCCGTATCCACTTTGGCCACATAACCCTTTTGGGCGTAATCGGGATTGATCTCCACCGGTCCGGCATAAGAAGTAATATAGGCATACCCCTCGTGAAACGTGATGTAGCGACAGTTAGGGATATCGATTTGTGAAATTCGACGGGCAGTGGCAGCCTCCATCACTTCTACCTTGTTGGATGCATTAATAACCGCATACAATTTTGAACCGTAGACTTTCAGGTCATTGCCCACATCGCCCAGTTCTTTTGGCACATTAGGATTGATGGCTGCATAGATATTCTTCTGATAGATGCCTGTTTTGAAATTGAAGAAATCGAGGGTTGCCTTATTGCTTCCCATATTGCCTTCGTTGAGCAGATAAAAACCCAGGTAGTCCACATCGCTCCGAACCGAATCCACCTGCGTTTCTTCACCCGGGATCACGAGTTGTTCGTCGCGGCACGACAGTAGTAAAAGGGCACATAATGCAGCCCCAAAAAAATACTTCATACAATTATAATTTTAGTTGATAGTGAATATGCGTATTGATAGGCACAAACCATATCGTAATGGTTGTTTAAATTTCAAGTGTAAGGGCCAGTTTAAAATTGCGCTTGGGCATGGGGTAATTAAGTACCACCTCGTAATCCTGACTCAGCAGGTTATTGATTTCGAGCGACACCTTAGCCGACCAATGTAGCCAGCCGAACTCACGGCTCATCGAACAATCGTGGGTATACCAGGGCTGCTCGTAGTTTTCGGGGATATTGGCCGAATTGTGATAACGAGGCCCCACGTAGATAAAACTATAGTTGAACCGCCACTGCCGGTACATTATCCCGGCCACTACCGAGCCACTGTGCCGGGGGATATAGGGAATTTGACCGCCCCGGGTTATGTTTTGTAAATCCTGGTTTTGTCGTTTTGTAAAATCCTGAGCACGCTGAAAAGTATAAGATAACCGAAGGAGGGCCGTCCAGTGTTCACCGGGCTGAAACATACTGCTGGCTGCCACATCCAGCCCCCTGATTTCCACATAGCCCAGGTTCATCATCATCCATCGGTACATACCATTACCTTTGGGTACCGCCACAATTTTATCGCTTACTTCGTTGTAATAGGCATCGGCTTGTACCTTCCAGTTGCGCAGCCAATGCCTGCCGTAGTCGCGCGAGTATTGAATACCCAGGTTATACTGATGTGTATACTCTGGTTTCAGCGCTGCATTTCCGATATCGGTATAATACAAATCGTTGAAGGTTGGCATGCGAAAAACATGTTTGTAGAAAGCCCGGAATTGCAGCGGATAAACTGCAAAAGGCTGCCAGGATAAAAAGAGCGAGGGTGAGAATTCCTGTGTATCGTTAGCAGGATTAAGTAACAAAGTCGATTTCGAAGCAGGTATAGCTGACACTTCCACATCCTGAAAACCTGTATGCGGTTTCAGCGTCTCGTTCACGTGCGTGGCAAGCATACTACCCTGCACTTTAAGTAGCTTAAGGTTCAACGAACTGGCCAGCGCCACCAAAGCTGTATTCCGTAATGGAGACAAAAAACCGGCCATCGTGGAACTCAGCGCATTGAGCTGCCAATCGGCCGAAAGAGCGACATCCCATTCGCTTGAAATCGAAAATCTATTGGCTACCGACACGTACACTTCCTCTTGAAGAAACGAATTATCGATGTAGAGAAGCGTGGTATCGGGATTAAGATAGCGCATGAAATCGCGGGCATATTTCAGGTTGATGAGCAGGTCGTAGTGTCGCGAAAGCGATTTCTGCCACGAAGCCTGGGTAAAAAAATTGCGGTCCCACTGTCGTTGTGCCCGTTTCCATACATTATTGACAATAGCTCCCGGGATACCCCGTTCCGAATCGTAAAAATACAGTTTGGCATTCCAACGACCTTCGTCGATTTCGCCAAACAGCCCCGCTTCGAATCGCAACGCCTGAAGGTCACCGTTGGCACGGATAGCTGTGGTATCGTAGGCAAGGCCACCATCGGCATGCCACCGCCGGTAACGGAAAGGGTACTTGCCCGACGAATGGATCCATTCGGCATTTACAGAGCCAGATAGCTTTTCGGAGAGCGCCCGCTCCCATCGTATCGAAGTATTCAGCAAATCGAACGAGCCGCCGCGGGCTACTGCCTTGAGATGATACGTTTCGCCGGTTTTAAAACGTGGGCGACGAGTGCGGATATAAATTGTGCCTGAAGTACTGAAATCCTTTGCTGACTGAAAGATAGCGCTTTTCTGCCCATTGTAGAGTGCGATATCCTCCACATTATCGAGCGAAAACTTCCCCAGATCGACCTGACCGTTTTGAGCATTACCCAGCTGAATACCATCGTAGAACACCCCCATGTGGTTGGTACCCATACTTCGGATATCGACGGTTTTGAGTCCACCAACCCCTCCATAATCCTTCAGTTGAATACCCGAAAAATAGCGGATAGCATCGGCTACTGAAAAACTATTCAACGCACGCAGTTCATCGCCGGCAAGTCGTTGCGCCGGGATCACCTCGTTGAACCGCCTTGCCACCACCTCCAGCTCCTGTAAGTGCTGCACACTGTCGAGGCAGAGTTGAGCATAGGCCGGAATGGCTGCCAGCAAGGGCAACACCAGAAAACGCTGCAATTTCATGAAATATTGGTTTACATTTCAAAAATTGCTTTCGTCAGAATTGAAAAATAAAGAATTAAAGAAGAATAAAAGCCTGGTGAATATACAACGCTGCTTGCTCAACCAACTGTTGTAAACAGAAGATTTCGGTTTTGCACCAGCTGGTATCGCACTGTTGTACGCTCCACACAACCCGTAAGTAAAAAGCCGTTTATTCTTTTTTTGGTTCTTTAGCCCTTTCCTCGAAAGCTAAAAACTAAATCAAGCATGGCAGGTCTTCTGACTTACTCCATCGTTGAACCTCCTTCCCATTCCGATATACGGGACAGTGGATTGAGTTGTGTTCACGACTTCAGTTTCGATGGTGAGTTTACAGGTTGAAACTACATTATTGAAACTAAGAGATTACAGCAGCGGGACTGTTCAGGACTTACACCTGATTCCCTTTTCATCTCCGGTAGCGAATGCTACAGGAGAACCAATGCAGCTGCAAAGGTAGAAAAAAATATAACAAAAACCCCCTGAAATAATGATTTTACGTTATATAAAGACGTATACATCTCAATTTCAGGGAGAAAATTTTTCCAAAAAAAATGGCTGTTCTGACGCTGTTGATATCATTTAACTGCATAGCAGATACCCCTGACGAGGATCCGGGCCCAAAAACTTACAGCGAGCAAAACAGCACCACCAGCCAGGGAACACTTAAATCGACCAGAAAACCGTGATAAATGGATACAATCAGTAAATTTTGTCCGGAATAGCGAAGTATAACCGGCAGGGTGGTATCCATGGTGGTGGCTCCCCCCGACGAAATAAGTGCCAGCTTACCGAAATAACGTACGATAAACGGGGCAGCTAATAAGGCAATGAGCTCGCGGGCAATATTTGAAAGCAAGGCAATTGTACCGAGTTCGGCTCCTTTATACTCAGTAATAAAAATACTTGAAAGCGAATAATAACCGAAACCCGAACCCACAGCCAGGCATTCGGCGAGCGAACGTTGCGTCAGCAGCAAACTAACCAACGCGCTACCAGCCAGTGTACCAACGATGGTAATCAGCGGAAGCAGCATTAACCGCGGATTGAGCGAACGAAAACTCTTCAGGGTTTTGGTATCACTGCCCACACTAAGCCCTACAAAAAACATGAGTGCGCAAAGGGCATAGTAACTTAAGTCGGTACCGGAAAATAAGTCGGCAGGAATCCAACCGTAGAAACCGGTGAGCACTCCGGCTATAAAAAATGATACAATAATTAGACTTCCTTTCATACCCTGATTCTGTAACTGGCAATAAATTGAGGCACCTCTGAAAACAACGATACTGCGGTAAACTTCATGCCTCCTTCTCCTTCCCGTTATTAATCCATCTCCACAATCCCCATGCTCCCAGCAAACTACCGGCTAATGCAAAAACAGTTATCAACAATGCTTCCAGTCCGATAGTGTGCAAACCACTAACAATCTCACTATTGGCCCCTACCTCGGTACCCAGCAAATACAACAACACCCAGATAAGAGCCATTACCACCCGGCTTACCCACCTCATATTCCGGTTGCGAAGAAAATAACCGGTAAGTACACCCAAAAGCATTAATCCAACTACAGTCAGCATACAATCGTTAGTTTAAAAAACAAAGATACTTAAAATAATTCCAGCTGCGTTACTTCTCCCGGCTCCCGCAACTTATCAGCAATCAATTCGTCGTTCAACATCCGGAGCTCGCCACCATCGAGCCAGGCTTTTTCGGCATCGGGATTCAGTATCACCGGCATTCGTTTTTTGGAGTTGTGAATCACCGACATCAGTGCATTGGCTTCGGTTGTAAGAATGGTATAAGTATGAAAAACAGCGCCGGTATGTACATCGCGCCACTGGTTCCACAGTCCGGCAAACGAAAAAAGCGGATCGTCGGGCAGATGAACCAGGTATTTCTGTTTTTTCTTGCCTGCCGGATCGAGCCATTGCCATTCGTAAAAACCATCGGCCGGGATGAGGCACCGTTGCGACTGGTAATTTTTGAACGAAGGTTTTTCACCAATGGTTTCGATCTTTGCATTCAGGGTATTATTTTGTAACGACTTATCCTTTGCCCAATCGGGCAACAGACCCCATTGTGCCAGCTGAATAATTTCCTGTTTGTCGTTGGTAATAATGGCACAATAAGGATGCGAAAAACCATTAAAATCGCCGGTCACGAACAGCTCAGGCTCTGCCAACCGGGCGTTGTAGCGGTTTTGGAGGGTTTGAGCATCTTTGGATTGTTTGGAGTGGAAACACATTTTTTTAATTGTCAATTGTTAATTGTTAATTGTTAATTTGTCGGGTTATTGCTTTTTCTGCTTTTATAATTAACAATTAATCTTTTCTAATGATCTGAAGGAGTATAGGTATCGCCGGTTCCACCATACCATGGTCGTATCCCTGGAGTTCGTAGAGAGTCGTTTTGGTGTGACCGGCCACTTTCATCATGCGCATCAGGTAGGCATTTTCTTCGTAGCGACCCAGCATCTCCAGTTCGCGATCGCCGGTTATGAGCACCAGTCGAGGAGCGTCGGGGCGAACGTGGTACAGGGGCGCCAGCGAATCGACCACGGCACGATGTCCCGGAATTCCCCGTTCGTCGCGGATACTGAAATGAGTAATGGCATGTCCGCTGAAAGGAACAATACCCGCAAGTTGGTTGGCATCAACACCGTGCACCTTCAGCCAGCTTTTGTCGAGGCCAATCATGGCAGCCAGGTAGCCTCCGGCCGAATGGCCCGATACAAAAACCCGGGTGGAATCACCTCCATAGTTCGCAATATTATTCATTACCCAGGCCACAGCCGCCGCCGCATCGCGCAGGTATTCGGGTGATTTAACCCGCGGTGTGAGCCGGTAATTTACTGCTACCACGGCTATACCTTTATCTTTCAGGCCTTCAGGAATGTGTTTCTCACCACCAGAAAGTCCGCCACCATGAAACCATACCACCGTTCGGAAATTCTTCTTTCCAACAGGATAATATACATCCAGCCGACATCGTTCGCGGATGTACGGATCGGTATTCGTTGTTGGATAATAGGAGTGGTTCTCTAACACTTTATAGGACTGACGTTGGGCAACCGAAAGCACCGAAATCGAAAGCAGTGCTGCCAGCAGAATTTTAAACCTGACCATATTTATTATTTTTTGGAAAGTACATTGCTGCAAAGATACACTTTTTGTTGGTTCGACTGGCAGATTTAAAGCACTGCTTTTGCTTCTTTATCTGACAATAAATGTGTAATTTTGCCGACTTAAATTTAAATGATACAACGAGCGTGCGAAGATAATAATTAGATGAAGGTCGCACGCGATCGTTTCATACATTTCGTAAAAACAAATATTTACGCATGAAGTTTACTTATCGATCCGGAAGCAACCCAATCCAATGGTTAGCCTACGCTTTTTTCGCCCTCCTTTGCTTCTTCCCCTTTGTTACGGCCCCCGTCGCCCTGTTTATGGGATTAGTACTTACCCTTACCCTGGGCATTCCGGCTCCGGGATTCAACAAAAAAGCATCAAAACACCTCTTACAGATTTCGGTGGTAGGATTGGGGTTCGGGATGAACCTAATCGATTCGCTGAAGGCGGGATCTGAAGGGATGTTATTCACCCTGGTCTCGGTAACCGGCGTATTGCTTCTGGGCGTAGTGGCCGGCAAATGGATGGGTGTGGGCAAGGTTCCCTCCTACCTCATTGCTTCGGGCACCGCCATTTGTGGTGGAAGTGCCATCGCGGCTGTAGGGCCTATCGCTAAAGCCAACGAAAGCGAACTTTCGGTTTCGCTGGCAACTATCTTTATTCTCAACGCCATTGCTCTTTTTATTTTTCCGGCAATGGGACATTGGCTTGGCCTGTCGCAACAGCAGTTCGGGCTTTGGGCGGCCATAGCCATTCACGACACCAGTTCGGTGGTTGGCGCCGGAGCAACCTATGGCGAAGAAGCGCTACTCGTTGCCACTACTGTGAAATTAACCCGGGCTCTCTGGATCATTCCCTTATCGATTTTTTCAATATTTTATTTTAATGCACGGGGTGAAAAAATCGCTATCCCCTGGTTTATATTTCTTTTTATAGCAGCCATGCTGATGAACACCTACCTGCCCCTGCCAACCTCCCTGACATCCAATATTGTTGTTATATCAAAGAAATTGCTAACCCTCACCTTGTTTTTTATCGGTGCCGGTCTCTCGCGCGAAACGCTTCGTGCAGCTGGATTCCGACCATTAGTACTGGGAATAACCCTCTGGATAGTGATCGGTTTGATGAGTTTAACATTTATCTATTTCAGCTGAACAATCAACCGGCAGCTTTGTTAACACCTAAAACTACTGTTATCAATTTAAATGAAGCTACCTAAAATAATAAAAGTGATGGTGCTGCTCCTTTTTTTGGGGCATTACGGCAACATCACCTTATTTTATCATACCCATACAGTAGAGGGCATCACCTATACCCACTCCCATTTTTATGGTTTCGAAAAGTCGGCCAATCCGACACAACTTCCGCACACCAACAACCAGCTTCAGCTAATCCAGGAACTCAATCAGATTACCTGGCATTCCGACATCAGCATAACCGCTGTAGAGTCGCCTTATTATCAACTTCTCAGCGAGTTTCTATGCCCCGACTTGCAACACAATTCGCTATTCGCTCCTATTTTCAACTCACTTCGCGCCCCTCCTTCAATTGTAGTTTAACTTCGTATTAGTCAATGGGTAGACAATTCATCTCTACCCAGAGTTTCCATTTTTTTAAAAAAACTACATAATGAAATCAAAACACATCCTCTTTTTGATGGTGTTGCTGTGTAGCAACGTCATTTTCAGCCAGAAACCCACCGATGCCAACCTTATTGGCGATGTAAAAGATAAGAAAACCGGAAATCACATTCCGTTTATAAATGTGACGGTGGTGAATACCGTTATAGGCACTACCACCGACCACACCGGTCATTACTTCCTGAAAAACCTACCCGAAGGCCGGTTTACCATCCGAGTAAGTGGCGTGGGCTACCGCACGGTGGAGCAGGAAGTTGAACTAAAAGCAAATCAAACCACCGAACTCAACTTTATAACCGAAGAAAGTGCCTTGTCGCTCGATGAGGTTGTGGTGAGTGCCAACCGCAACGAAACCAACCGCAAACAAGCATCGGTAGTGGTGGGGGTCATCAGTCCGAAATTATTCCAATCGACCAACGCGGTATGCATGGCCGACGGACTCAGTTTTCAGCCGGGAGTGCGGGTGGAAACCGACTGTAACAATTGCGGCGTCACCCAGGTGCGAATTAACGGTCTGGAAGGACAATATTCGCAGATATTGGTCGATAGCCGTCCCATTTTCAGCGCCCTGGCCGGGGTGTATGGTCTCGAACAAATCCCCGTGAACATGATCGAACGGGTGGAAGTGGTGCGGGGAGGAGGATCGGCACTGTATGGTTCGAGCGCCATTGCCGGCACCATCAACATCATCACCAAAGAAGCGCTGAACAACACGATGAATGCTTCGTACAACCTGCAGATGACCGGAAATACGCCCGATCATTCGGTGAACCTGAATACCTCGATGGTGTCGGACGACAACAAGGCCGGCATGTATCTGTACGGCACTTACCGCAACCGCTTGCCGTACGACCACAATGGCGACGGATATTCGGAAATTACGCTGCTGAAAAACCACACCATCGGCATGCGTTCGTACTACCGGCTCAGTTCGCAAAGTAAACTGACCCTCGAATACCACAATATTCACGAGTACCGCCGGGGTGGAACTAAATTTGAGCTGCAACCCCATCAAACAGAGATTACCGAACAACTCGAGCACGAAATAAACGGGGGCGGACTGGCTTATAACTGGTATAGTCCCGACACCAAACACAAAGTAAATGCCTATGTATCGCTTCAGAACATACTGAGAAACAGCTATTACGGCGTACAATTCAATTTAGACGCCTACGGGACCACCACCAACTCAACGGCGGTAGGAGGTGCACAATACGTACATCAGTTTGACCGGCTTTTATTTATGCCCTCCGAATTTACCACTGGTTTTGAATACCAATACGACAACATCGCCGACCGGATGCCGGGCTACAACCGAAATCTGAACCAAATTACCCGTACGGCCGGTATGTTTTTACAAAACGAATGGAAAAATGATAAAATGAACCTGTTGGTTGGTGGACGGTTCGACAAGCACAACCTGCTCGACAAAGCGGTGGTAAGTCCGCGCATGAACCTGAAGTATAATTTCACCCCCGACCTTAACTGGCGCGGGTCGTATGCAGCCGGTTTCCGGGCTCCACAGGCCTTCGACGAAGATCTGCACATCGATGCCGTGGGAGGAACCGTGCGGCTGATCGAAATTCCCGACGGATTACGTCCCGAATATTCGCATACCTTCAGCAGCTCGTTCGATTATTATTTCAACCGCACCGATTTTCAGGCCAATATTCTGGTAGAAGGGTTTCATACCCGCATCAACGATATTTTTATATTGGTTGATCAGGGAGTCAATTCCGACGGCAACACCATTATGCACCGCGTGAACGGATCGGGAGCACAGGTAAGTGGCATAAACCTCGAAGGCCGGTTAGTGCCCTCCACCACTCTTAAATTGCAGGCCGGATTTACCTTTCAGCAAAGTCGTTACAACGAAGCCGAGCGCTGGTCCGACGATCCGTCGGTGGCATCCGAACGCCGAATGCTACGCACCCCTAACCACTACGGCTATTTCAACCTGGCCTACAACCTCACCAAAAAACTGTTGCTGAATGCCACCGGCACCTATACCGGAAGTATGCTGGCACCCCACTTTGCAGGTTATATAGCTGCCGACCAGCTGGAAACCACTCCTACCTTTTTCGACATGAACCTGAAAGCATCGTACGACTGGCGAATCAACGGAATCGCGGCACAGCTGAGTGGCGGCGTAAAAAACCTGTTTAACTCCTACCAGACCGATCTGGATCAGGGAGCTTTTCGTGATGCCGGCTATGTGTATGGTCCGTCGCAGCCGCGGTCGTTTTATGTGGGGGTGAAATTCAGCAATTAACCTGCAACAATAAAGTAACGCGAGGATTTTTTCGTTCATGCGTTTGTGTCAAATTCAACACTTAACCTGCAACAACTCGTTGATATTGGTGGTATACCGGGGCGACAGCTGCTCCTGCTTCATTTTCCACACCCGCCCGGGGTCCTGCGAAGCCAACCGCACCTTTTGCATGCCGTAGGAGCGGTTGAGCGCATCCACGGCTTTCATCAGCCGGATGTGTTTGGTATCGCGGTTTTCGAAGATGGTAAGTTGCTGATTATCTTCAGGAGTGAAATCCATAACGATGACTCCCGCTTTTTTATAGCCATAGCCTTCGCGGTAGATTTGCTCGAGACCTGTCACGGCGAATTTAACGATTTCGATGGACGAGCTGGTGGCATAGGGCAATTTAACCACGATATTGCGGCTATATTGCGGCTGATCTTCGCGGAAACCATTGGTATGTACAAACACCATGAGGGTATTGCAGCAGGCCCGTTGCTGGCGGAGTTTGGCAGCACACGACACAGCAAAACTGGCCACCCGTTCGCGGATCAGTTTAAAATCGGTATAGTTGGAATCGAAGGTACGGGTGGTGGCAATACTCTTCTTAGGCTGTACGTCCTCCATCTGAATGGTTGGTTCGCCCTGCAGATCGAGTTTCAAGCGCAGGCCTGTTACCGTCATCATACTTCGCACCCACCGATCCGAAAGCTGGGTAAAATCCCAGGCCGTGAGCACCTTCATCTCCTGAAGCCGGCGGGCATAGCGGCGACCAATGCCCCACACATCTTCAATTTTGAGCCATTTGAGCGCCTTTACCCGTTGCTCGTCGGTGGTAATACTATAGACTCCGCCCGTGCGTTCGGGAAATTTTTTGGCAATGCGGTTGGCTGCCTTTGCCAGCGCTTTAGTTGGCGCAAAACCTACCGAGATGGGGATACCGGTCCATTTCTCCACCTGCTTTTTCATGGCAATGCCAATGGCGTTGAGATCGTGCAGTTCAAAGCCCGAAAAATCGAGAAAAGCCTCGTCGATGCTATAAATCTCCATGGAGGGGCAATAGGTACCCAGAATTTCCATCACGCGGTTGCTCATATCGCCATAGAGCGCAAAGTTGGACGAAAAAACCGCTACCCCGTGGCGTTCGAAAAGTTCGCGGTGCTTAAATGCCGGCGCTCCCATGGGAATACCAATCGCCTTCGCTTCGTTGGATCGGGCAATAACGCAGCCGTCGTTGTTGGAAAGTACCACGACCGGCTTTCCGACGAGCGAGGGATTGAACACCCGTTCGCAGGAAGCATAGAAATTATTGCAATCGATAAGCGCAAACATAATAGAGTGGTGAGTGAATAGTGTGTACAACACAGGTTGATTTGTGTAATTTGCAAAGGTGCCAACAAGTGCGAGGGTTATTGTTCTGTCGTCTTGTCGTTTCTTACCAAGTCTTCCGCTAACATTTTTGCTTGCGATATAACTGTGTCAACCGCTTTTTCCTGCAAGTCGGGTGGATAACCAAACTTTCGTAAAATTCTTCTGATATTTCTTCGTAAAGTTGCCTGTACGCTTTCCTTAATTGTCCAGTCAATTGTTGTGCTGTTGCGAACTGTTTTTAAAAGTTCCTGAGCAATATGTTTTAAAATCTCGTCGCCCAAAATTGAAACTGCACTATTGTTGACTTCTAAAGCTGTATAAAAGGCATATTCCCGATAATCCAAACCAAGCTTTTCACCTCGTTTGTCAGCCTCTTTCATCTGTTCGGCAAATGGAATCAGCACTTTTTCCAAAAATTCTACGGTGTCAATCATTCCGTTGTGATAACGCTGAATAGCATCTTCCAACATCTCAGAAAATTTCTTACTTTCAACGAGATTAATTTTTGTGCGTTTTTTAATTTCTTCTTTCAATAGCTTTTTCAATAACTCAACTGCTAAATTCTTTTGAGGTAAGTCTTTCAATTCCTGCAAAAAGCGTTCGTCAAGAATTTCAATATTTGGTTTCTTTAATCCTGCTGCATCAAAAATATCAATTACATTGTCGGCTGTAATGGCTTCGGAAATGATTTGTTTGATAGCCGTTTCCATTTCATCATCGCCTTTTCCTGTTTCATTTCGGTCTGATATTTTTACTAGTCTTGCTTTTATGGCCTGAAACAATGCCACATCATCCCGAATTGCCATCGCTTTTTCGTGAGGAACAGAAATGGCAAATGCTTTGAGTAGGTTTTTTGTATTCTCGGTGAAGCTTTGCTCTCCGTTTTCCTGACTGAAAATATAATCTACAATGACAGGAATAAATTTTAGTTTTTCGGCTGGTGTAAGCGTAAAGAATTTTCGCCAATCGAAATGTCGTAACTGGTAATCTATTGCTTCGTGCAATTCCAACATTTTGGCAACTGCCAATTCCTGGTCGAGCGTTGGTTTTCCTTCGCCACCACTGGCTGTATATTCGGCTAATGCAGATTTTAATTCTTGTGCAATTCCAAGATAATCAACAATTAAACCACCTTCTTTTCCTTCGGTAAATACACGGTTTACACGTGCTATGGCTTGCATCAGGCTGTGTCCCCGCATGGGTTTATCTACATACAAAGTATGCAAACATGGTGCATCAAAACCAGTAAGCCACATATCCCGCACAATGACCAATTTCAAACTTTCTGTTGGGTTTTTCAGGCGGTCGCCAATGGCTTTGCGCTTGGCTTTATTGCGAATGTGTGGTTGCATGGCGAGTGTATCGCTACTGGAACCTGTCATAATCACTTTGATTGTTCCTTTATCATCATCGTCCGAATGCCACAAAGGTCGGATTTTGATAATGGCATCGTATAAATCCACGCAAATACGGCGACTCATACACACAATCATCGCTTTGCCATCCAATACGGCATTGCGTTGTTCGAAATGATAAACTAAGTCTTCTGCAATTTTATGTATGCGATTTGGATTCCCGACAATGGCTTCCAAACGCGTCCATTTTGCCCGCATTTGTTGGCGATTGCTAAGTTCTTCTCCTTCGGTCAGCTCTTCAAACTGTTCGTCAATCGTTACTTTTTCATCTTCTTCGAAATGCACTTTTGCCAATCGGCTTTCGTAGAAAATAGGAACAGTTGCTTTGTCGTTTACAGCTTGTTGAATATCGTAAATATCTACATAGTTTCCGAAAACTGCTTGTGTGTTACGGTCGGTACTTTCAATGGGTGTACCCGTGAAACCTATGAAAGTAGCATTAGGTAACGCATCGCGCATATATTTGGCAAAGCCATCAATAAAATCGTACTGACTGCGGTGCGCCTCATCAGCGACCACCACAATATTGTTCCGCTCGCTTAATGCTTTTATTTCTGCTCCGATATATTCAACAGCAGGTTCACTCACTACACCCGAATCCTTATTCTGAATAATATCCGAGTTTACTGGCATAAACTTCTGAATGGTGGTAAACACGATACCACCCGAGGCAACAGTCAATAGTTTTCGTAAATGGTTACGGTCTTCTGCTTTTTGTGGTTCTTGTCTGAGAAGTTGTTGGCAATTACTAAAGGTCTCGTGCAATTGTTCGTCCAAATCGTTACGGTCGGTAAGGATTACTAAAGTCGGGTTTTCCATGCGTGGTTCCACTATCAGTTTACCCGAAAAGAAAACCATACTTAAACTTTTACCGCTTCCCTGTGTGTGCCAAATTACACCGCCTCGTCTGTCTCCTGTTGTTGAACTGGCTATAACGGTACTTTCTACGGCCTTGTTTACAGCATAATACTGATGATAGGCAGCCACTTTTTTGAGGGTCTTGGTATCGCTTTTTTCGAAAACAATAAACTGACTGATTAAATCCAACAGCGTTTGTTTATTCAACATTCCAATGAACATTACTTCCATTTCGGGTTGCAGGTGGTCGGCTGTAGTTGTTCCGTCTTTGGTTTTCCAACTCATAAACCGCCCGAAATCACTGGTCAGTGTTCCGCATTGTGCATCCCAACCATCGCTTACAATCAGCAATTCGTTGTAAGTAAAAAGCGAAGGAATAGCTTGTTTGTAGGTTTGCAGTTGATTGTATGCTGATTTGATAGTGGCATTTTCATCAGCGGCGTTTTTCAGTTCAATCACGACTAATGGCAAACCGTTTACAAATAGAATTATATCCGGTCGTTTGTTTTGACTGCCTTCAATTATGGTAAACTGATTGACTGCTAAAAACTCATTGTTTTCGGGATTGACAAAATCAACAATATACACTTTTTGCCCACGAATACCGTCAGCAGTTCGCACTTCCACATCTACGCCTTGTGTCAGGTACTTGTGGAATGTTTCGTTATTGATTAGCAGGTTGGGGCTATCGGTGCGGAGCACTTTTTTAAGCGCATCTTCTTTGGCATCCTGCCCCAATGTAGGATTAAGTTTGTCTATAGCATCACGCAAACGGGTAGTAAGAATTACTTCGTTGTATTGCCTTTCGGGGTGTTCGCCATCGGGCGAAATAACCAAACCGTTCAGGTAGTTGAATCCTAAACTTTGCAAATATGAAATGGCGATTTCTTCTATCTCGTTTTCGGTAATGCTGTTTTTCATATTGTTTGAATTTCAATAGGAACTTGAATCATTGCTTGAACTGCTGAATATAATTGTATATTTTCAACAGGCGTTTCAAGAGATATTATTAAAGAATATCTCCCTTTGTTGTTGAATTTTTTAAGCTTATTTCTTTCTCGCCACCAACCAATTACAGGGAAAACAGAAATGAGATTGCAGTCTGCAACATCAGCTGCTGTACCCTCCCAAATGTCTGAATGTATAGACCCAAATACTCTTTTCTTTGGCCCAATTATCCAAGCTTGTTGATTTGCATTATTCTCAATTTCTTCATCATCTTCCTGTGCTGCCTTATTTATTCTTTTTTTAAAGCTGATCGCATCTTCATCGACACGGTTTAAATCAAAACGCAGACCATAGGATTGGTAACGATATTTGTCTTTCCAACCAATCTCACCCGGGCTTGGTTCAATGAAATACGATAATGTTATTTTAATCTTGACTGGGGTGTCACCCATAGAAAGCAATAAGTCTTTTGGCCAAGGCAAGTTAAAAAAGTGCATTTCATTTGTTTTGTAATCATTTCCTTTTTTAAGATAAGGTTGAATAACTTCTTGCGCAACGAATGTGAGACCGTTTTCGAAACTATGTAATGCTCTTTCAATATTTGGAACCCCATATCCACATGCTCTTAATAAATCAAGGTTATTGGGAAATTGAGTTCTCATTTGCTCCGTCCATGTCGCAGAGTGAACAATTAAACCACGAATTGTTTCTGGCCAAATATTGGGATATTTATAAGCAATCTTAGCTGCGAGCCATGCCGCTTGTGCAGAAGCTGCACTTGTCGCATTAATCGTATCAAATTGATGTAGTAGAAAATTTTTAGAAGTGGTCAAAAGCTCTAAATCCTCATGGGAATCAATAGTATCTTTATCAATTTTTATCAAATTTCCTCCTTCAAACAAAACCTCCGGTTTTATTGGCCATTTACCCCATGAGCAAGATGTTGCGTTGTGAGGAGAAATACCGCCTGAAGTTGCAATGCGAGGAAAATGATCAAATCTATTATCATCAATAATTTCTTTTTCAGTGTAAGCACCTACAGTTAAGGCATTCCATGATTGAGCAGGATTTTGAACTGAAAAAAGCTTATTACTATCAGGATAGTTTGACCAATAATAATTAGGGACATTACCTCCTGAAATAATGAATAATCTTTGTGATTTGTTTTCACCAAAACACATTCTGTCTATGGTTCCAGACCAAGAGGATGGTCTTCCTTTATCAACATCAATATCTGAGGAAACAGCCATGCAAAATAACAGTACTTTATCCGGATTTTTAACTTCAGAACGATATATAGCTTGTTCTGTAAAGTCACCCCAATTTTCTTTGACCGATTGACCTCTATTGGGTAGTATTTTTACTGAGCAAAGTTTGTGTGTGATTAAGCAAGCATTTGGTGACTCCAATTCTTTTTGTAAGTTACCGTAACCAACCAGTCCTGCCATTAATGTTCCATGTCCTCTGTTACCACCAATATCTGATCTATCATCTGTGCCCCAATCCGTATTTATCGTTAAACAATTCTCATCATCTAAAAGCGGTTGTAATAACATATGCCCATTATTAACACCTGAATCTAAGATACAAACTTTTACATCAGTGCTTTCAATTTGCATCCGCTGTAATAACTCCTCAGCCCATTCAGTCTGACCTTTATTACTTTCTGTTGTCCAAAAACTTGCAACTTCTTGACCTATCCTATACTCAGACAATAAATCTGACTCCATCATTAATTCAATTAATTGAGCTCGATTTGCACGAATAAGAATTATGGCTCTTTCCGGAAAATGAAGAAATTGTCCTTTATATGGTATATTAACTATATTGAGAGTGTCAACAAAAGTTTCGATTTGTCCTTCATAAGCTTTATCTTCGTCAATCCTCAGCCAAGCTTCACACCATTCAGGTATATCTTCAGGAATTAGACTTCTTTCTGATATTGGCCAAAATGACTCTAATACAGCAAGTGTAACATCTTCTATACTATTTACAAGTTTGGCATTTTTAGGATTTCCATTTTGTGTATCTTTCTGTGGATTCGCATATTCGTTTATCTTTTTCACGAACTGACTTTCTTTGCCTTTTGGAACATACACAATTGCTTTTGTAAGTTCAATATTGTCTTGGTGAATCGTTCTAACATTTAATAAACGAATTCCTTGTCTTGAATCTTCAAGACTTTTTGTAATTAAATCACAATTCTGACCACTTGAAAATTCTAAATAAGTTCCTTCTCTTGTAGGTAGCAATAAAGCTTGTCTGGATTCTTTTTCTCCATTAAATTCGTTGCTAATAGTCTCAAACTTAGCAATTAATTGTTGTGCATGTGTAACTCTGTCTCTAATCGGAATTCTTGCATTACCTCTACCTGGCATAGTGGTTATAAACGGCTCAGACGTAACAAAATCATTTGGCAAAAAAATATGTTCGTGTTTTTCCATACTACTAAATGTTATTTCTTATATGCAGAGGTTCTGTCATGTATCATTTTTACAATAAGGGATTTATCAACCTTTTTCTTGTCGGTCAAAATAGATTCCTTTATTGAATCCAAACAAGCTTGAGATATCTCGGCATGACTTAAATCTTTTAAATTCCCAACGATAGATTTTAAATCGAAATTTCCTTTATATTGCCCTAATCGGTTTTCTAGTAATAAAATTTTCTCCGAGTCAGAAGGTAATTGATAATGTAATACGTCATCGAACCTACGAAATAATGCATGATCTAAAAGCTCTAAATTATTCGTTGCGGCAATTATTAAGCTATTTGAATTATCACGCTCGATAAATTGCAGAAATGCATTAAGAACACGGCGCATTTCTCCGACATCATTATCTTTGCCTCTATTCGTTCCTATTGCATCAAACTCATCAAATAAATAAACCCCTTGTCTATCTTGGATTATATCAAAAATTTGTCGCAACTTTGCACTTGTCTCGCCCATGAATTTAGTAACCATTTTATCCATTAAAATTGTATAAAGAGGTAGTTGTAATTCATTTGCAAGAATTGAAGCAGTCATTGTTTTGCCTGTGCCTGGAGGGCCAGACAGAAGAATTTTTCTTCTGTTTTGCAAATTATGTCTTCTTAATTTGTCAACTTGAATATATTCATTTAAAATACGTTCAATTCGCTCTAGTATGGAATCAGATACTATTAAGTCAGATAATCTATTAACAGGTATATCTTCAAGTAAAAGACCTTCTAAATCTTTGTTGAACGAAATAAATTTTGGACTTTTTTGTTTTGACTTATCAATGATTTTACGAATATCATCACCTAGTGTTATGTGTCCAATTTTTGATTCATGGGCAGCTATTTGAAGCGATATCGTTGTGAAGCGATTCTCGTCATTTTCGAAATGTGCTTTTATAAGCGACTTTAATTGGTTTGCTGTTGCCATTTAATATATTATATTTTGTTTTCAATTTTTATTTTCCAACTCATCGTTTTCTTAAATCAGAACACAACTTCCTCTTTGATTGTTGGTGTTTCCTTTTCTACAATTGGCTTTGGAAATTTCATTTTAAAATATGAAATCAAGAACAAACCAACTGTCGTAACACAATTTACAACAAAATAGGTGTAAATTGGATCTTCTATTTTATAATCCTCACTTGTTTTGCCATGAACATAAGTTTTATCACTTCTGAGTTTTTCTATTCCTTGGCTTATAGACAATAAAGAACTTCCAATTGGTTTTAACTCTTCAGGCATATCCGAATTTGGAAAAAGTTGAAAAATCTTAAGAATTTCACTAGACAAATCATACAGTGTTTTAGTTGCTTTGATCTTTGAATTTATTCTTTCATCTTTCAATATCTCTTTTATAATGCTTTCCAATGCAGAATTAGCTAAGGCAATAGCAATACTTGGTTCTGATTCAATTTTCTTAAAGGCATTTTCAAATATTGAACTTGCAGATGCATATTCTGCCTTTATCTCGTTTCGGAAAACTGGTATTGAAGGAATAAAATCGGGTGTATCTACACCTAAATCAATAGCGATTTTTAATAGAGTTTCTTCATTACTTCGATGTAGCGTACATGCAATGTCTATTTCTCTACTATGATCTTCGAAAATTCTGAATTCTTTAACTCTGCTTTCCCATTTTTCTAAATAAATGCGAACATTCTCATATGTTTTATACGTATTCAATAAAGATTCTTCAATTTCTGGAATCAGTTTCATTAAATATCTGGGTGAAATTGTATTTTCCATTACTTCTCAATTTTCATTTTCCCACTCATCAACCTTGGCAGTAAACTATCGCGGGTTTGGATGAGAGTTTGAATTTGATTTTCATTTTCCAATATTCGATTGTCAATTGGATTAACGATTGTTTCAAACTCCATAATTATACTTTTTTCAGGTACAATAATTTCAATATTTTCGAAATCAGCTTTGTTTATCGAGCCAAAAATAGTTCCTTCGCTTTCAAATCCTCTAAAAATTGGCTCAATGTTTTTCATCATATAATACGTGAATGAAAATGCATTTGATTTATGCCTTACTGCTGAAAGTCCACGACCAACGCAACAAATTTCATTTGCCATATTAATATCACCGACTGGAGCTCTTACACTTACAAGCGTATCAAGTGGTTTTGCTGTCCGCTTTGGTTCAGTTGTATAAAGTCGATTTGTTGGAAACCTAAAACCAAAATCCGTTCTTCCCTGATAGAAAACCATTCCTTCTCCTAATTCATTATATGAACTTCCCGCTGGAGATTGCCCCATTGTCAAGTTAAATTCTTCTCCTAAATTTCCAATTCTCCACCCCTTCGGCAATCCATCCACCAACTCCCTATCAAATCCCGGGAACTTAAAATCAACAAACCACTCTTTAAAAATAGCCTGCGCCATAGCTTCCAGCGTTTGGTTCATTTGTAGGTTTAGTTCTATTTTGTCGTCGAGCGAAGTGAGGATTTGGGCGATTTGGTTTTGGGTGTTAATATCTTCAGGTACTATAACTTCGAGCTCTGCTAAAGTAGCTTTTTCTACCCGTTGTCTCCCAGAACTCCCAGTCATTAATTGAATTGCATTGTTCTTTACAAATTCAGACCTTGATAAATAATATACAAAATCAGTATCTGATACATATTTTCTTCCTCTAAATACTAAAAACTCAGTTGAACCAAAACCGAGATTATTTTCAAGATTTTTGACCTGACAAATTTTACCATTTTCTAAACAAGGTGTTATTCGCGCAAATAAAGTATCTCCATTTTGAAATTTTGAACCGCCTTTTAATTCTTTTTTAGTTGAAGGTGATACATATTTAAAGGTCGCATCCAAATCTTTCATTTCGACGAAAGAGTATTCCTCCCCTTGTCTTAGTGATATTTTGGGATTAATTTCTGCAAAATCACCGAGTTTAAAAGTTTTCCAGTTATTTGGAAATTCTCTTACTTCTTCAGTTTGAATGACAACAAAGCTACTTTCGATATTTCTCTTAAAGTTTTCAGGTATCTCGTTCCAGTCATGTAAATCCACACGGAAAGGTAAATCGGATTCAGCCAGTGCATCTTTCAATAATGAGAAATTCATTTTCTGTGCTTCGTTGATAAATGCCACCAAATCTAAATCTGAAGTAGGCTTAGCCGTGAACTTCACTCTCGAACCAAAAGCCCACACCAATGTATTTGGCAAAAACTGTTGTAGCAATGCCAAAAGAATTTTTATGTCTTTTTCTTTTATGTCTATTCTTATCCCCACGTTCCGCCTGTCATTGTAATGTATAAATCAATAGCATCAGAAACAAAATCGCCCATAAGGTTTAATGCATCTTCGAGTTTTGTTCCTGAGTAATCGTGGGAAGTGCCAATGCGAGCATCCACGTATTTTTTCCATTGCATTACTTCGTTGGTGTACAATTGATTTTCGGCAGCAATCTGAAAAAGTGGCCAAGGACTATTGGGCAGTTCAGGCAATCCGAGTTCTTCGTTCATATAACGCTTTAATACCTTCCACATAGTATCGTAGCAGGTTTCGAAACGCTGAATGACTGATTCGGCTATGGCTTCCCTTTCCAATTTTCCTAAATCGGTACGTTCATCAAGTGTCAGATAATTGTTGTATTGCACTTCGAGGTGCTTCAACGATTTTTCAAATTTATCGTAGTCTATCATATTGCAATAGTTTTATTTTTAAATCAATTCAAATTCAAATTCAGTAGCTTCAATTTCTTTTGAGTCCTCATCCCAAAGAGTAGTTTTTGCGCGTACAAATTGTTGCTTTTTATTTCCACTTTCGGAATAAAAAATAAAGAGCTCTGAATTAATAATGATATTTTCAACATCATCTTCATTCGGTGGCTTTCTTTCAACTTTTTTGCAAATGTTCGTAACAGAAAAGTTCTCTATTTTATGTTCTTTGTTTTCAATAAGAATTGAAGTTTTTGCTTTTAAAATATCTTCCAAATAGTCAGTAAAATACTCCGTTTGAGCAAAATCATACATGGTTCTTTCGGCTATATAATTACCGTAGTCTTTATTTATGTCTGCTAAAACATTGTTTTCGTCTGACAATATAGTGAAGTGTTTATTCCATTTTGATACAAATTCATCCTTGCAGTTTGTGTAATCTGAATCAGCTGTTAAGAAAATTACCTTGTCGTAATTTTCTAATTCTTCATAATGAAGCAAACTTTCCCATATAAGATTGTCTTTAAATCCTGCATCTTTATATGTCTTATTACCTTTTTTTGCATGTACGAAAGGGTGCTTTATTCTTTCCTCTTTCATAACACGTTGCATCATATTTTGCAATATAGTATTGGCCAATTCTTCAGGAATACTAATTAATTTTATATCCTTGGTTGCTAAAAATTCTACAGCTTTTTGTTGAACGTAAGCACTGCAATCAAAACCATCTTCCTCAAGCACAATATCATTTATATGAGGCATTCCAGATAAACGTTTTGCTATCTTCTCGAATTCTTGTATATCTTCCTTGTACCGCAATTGCTTTTGGTCTTTTAATTCTTCTAATGCCCAAGTAGGAATTGCCAAATGAATGTCTTCATTTAATTTATTTTCGGAAATAAATTCTTCAATAACTTGAAATGGTTTCCCAAAAGCAAAAAAGCTATATGCTACCTCTCCTGCTTCTGTGCTCCGCAAAGAGTTGGTATCAAAAACAATTAATGTTTTCAATTTATAGCTCATAACCGATTTTTGCTAAGTTCTGTTTTATAGCTTCATCAATTGCATTTGCTTTTTGCATTTGCTCTCTCAAAGTTGTAGTAAGTTGTTGCATTTTTTCTTCAAAAGCAACGCCATCATCTTCTGCTTCTTTAAAGTCGATATATCGTCCTGGCGTAAGCACGTAATTGTTTTTACGAACATCTTGTATATTTGCTGATTTACAAAAAGCTGGTATGTTTTTATAAAGCCACACTCCACCTTCAGGCGCTTTATTACGCCAAGTATGATAGGTGTCTGCAATTTGAGCGATATCCTTTTCGGTCAATTCCTTTTGCTTTCGACTTATCATTGTACCTAACTCACGGGCATCGATAAACAAAATTTCGTTGGTGCGGTTTCTGAATTTGGTTGTTTCGGTCTTGTTTCGAGCCAAAAACCACAAACAAGCAGGAATTTGCGTGTTGTAAAACAGTTGCGATGGCAAAGCAACCATACAATCAATTAAATCAGCTTCAATCATTGCTTTGCGAATTTCTCCTTCGGTAGCAATTTCCGAACTCATACTTCCGTTTGCCAATACTATTCCAGCAGTTCCATATGGTGCAAGTTTACTTACGAAATGTTGTAACCAAGCGTAATTTGCATTTCCCGTTGGCGGAATTCCATATTTCCATTTGTGTGTTTCCGCTTTGTTTATATTGTAATCGCTCACATTAAAGGGAGGATTTGCAATAACATAATCTACTTTCAACTCTGGAAACTTGTCGTTCATCAAAGTGTCACCCAACTCAATTTTTGCATCTATGCCGCGAATGGCAAGATTCATCTTTGCCAGTTTGTGCGTGGTTGGGTTGCTTTCCTGTCCAAAAATGGAAATCTTACCTTTGCGGTGCTCGTGCATTTCGATAAAGCGTTCGCTTTGTACAAACATACCACCACTACCACAACAACCGTCATACACTCGTTTTTCGGGTTCTGGGGCAAGCATATCTACCAGAATTTTCACTATGCTTTGTGGCGTGTAAAACTGTCCGCCTTTTTTGCCTTCGGCATCGGCAAACTGTCCCAAAAAATATTCAAATACAAAACCTAAAACATCTTTTCCTTTTCCGTTCCCGTTTTTACTCAAAGTGATAGATCCGATAAGGTCAATCAATTCGCCCAATCGTTGTTTGTCTAATGCTGGTCGGGCATAGTCTTTTGGTAAAACACCTTTCAACGAAGCATTATCTTTTTCAATGGCATCCATTGCATCGTCAATGTCTTTGCCAATGGTAGGAAGTTTGGCTCTGCCTTGTAACCATTTCCAACGTGCGGAAGGTGGCACATAAAATACACGTTCGGCTGTGTATTCGTCTTTATCTTCGGGGTCGGCTCCGGTTTCTGCTTTTTCTGCGTCTAATTGTTGGTAAAGTTCATCAAAAGCATCGGAGATATATTTCAAGAATATCAAACCCAAAACAACGTGTTTGTATTCAGCCGCATCCATGTTGTTGCGTAGTTTGTCGGCTGCTTGCCAAAGGGTTTTTTCGAGTTCTAAATTGTCAGTCATGGTTAGTTTGAAATTAATTTTTGAAAGATAGTTGCAAAGATAGTTTTTTTATGTCAAATTTTCATTCGGGTGGAGGGCAGACTTTAGGTACGTCGAACAAGACTAAATGTGATGTTTTAGCGTTGCTTGTGCGCTATTGAAACAACTCTTTTAATTTTGTGAAGGTTTTTTGGTCTCGTTAATTATTAACCGTTAAATCGTTTTTATTACATGAGTAACTATTCCCCAGATCGTGAGGTTATTTCCTTCGCGTAGCTGGATGGGTTTAAAATTATCATTGGCTGCTACGAGCCACACGCCGGTATCATCTTTGCGGATCCGCTTCACGGTAAACTCCCCGTCGAGGTAGCAAATCGCAATTTTTCCGTCGGCTGGTTCCAGACTTTTATCCACAATAAGCAGATCGCCATCGAAGATGCCGGCATCGCGCATGGAGTTCCCCTTGGCACGGGCGTAGAAGGTAGCCGAGGGGTGACGAATAAGGTGACGGTTGAGGTCGATCGACAAATCGATGAAGTCGGCCGCCGGCGACGGAAAGCCGGCCCGTACCCCCTCGAGCACCGGAAGGCTGAGCTCGGTATCGGTTTGGGCCGAATAGATATCGAGGTGTTGGGAACTATGGAGCTGGAGCATTTAATTGTTAATTGTTAATTGTTAATTGTTAATTGTTAATTGTTTGGGGTGAGGTGCAAATGTACGATATATCCGGAGTGCTTACAAATTGGGGAGTGTTAAAGCTAACAACTATTTTTTCAGTACATTCATGCGTCCTGATTTTCCGACTCGTAGTATTTTTTTATCTTTGCATCCGATAATATTTTTCCAATGAAACGAACAGGTTGAGGCTAAACATTCGTGTGAATTATTGCCTGAACATGCAAGTTACACACATTCCTTAAAAAAACTACCGTATGAAGGTTTACAAATTCGGAGGCGCCTCGGTGCGCTCGGCGGAGGGAGTCCGCAACATCGTTTCGATTGTTTCAGGTGTTGACGAAGAGTTGTTTATCGTGATTTCGGCGATGGGCAAAACCACTAATGCCATGGAAGAAGTGCTGGCGCATTTCATGAAAGGCGACGACGAGGCAGCGCTGGGTAAACTCCGGGAAGTAGAGGAATACCACGCCGGGATTGTAGGTGAATTGTTCGACAATGCTGAAAATGGCAGAAAGGCGATTAGCGGCGATCTGGAGGAGCTCCGGCAGCTCATTATCGACAATGTGGGCGACGATTACGACCGCTGGTACGACCGGCTGGTATCGTACGGTGAGATTTTATCGACCCGTATTGTTTCGGCCTATTTTGCCGAACGGGGCATCGACCATTCCTGGCTCGACATGCGCAAGCTGTTGGTAACCGATAGTAATTTCAGGGCGGCGAATGTACGTATGGACGATTCGCAAAAACGGATTGGGGCAGCGGTAGCCGAAAGTGGCAAACGCATCTGCATCGGGCAGGGATTTATCGGCACCAATCCACATGGAAATCCTACTACGCTGGGACGCGAAGGATCGGACTACACGGCAGCTGTGGTGGGAAATCTACTGAATGCCGACAGTGTTACCATCTGGAAAGATGTGCCCGGAATTCTGAATGCCGACCCACGGGTATTCAGCAATACCGTGCATATTCCCGAACTCACCTACCTCGATGCCGTGGATATGGCGCTGAGTGGCGCTCAGGTTATTCACCCAAAAACCATCAAACCACTCGAAAATAAAAATATACCGCTGTATGTGCGACCATTTGGCAGTCCGCACGAAGCAGGCTCGGTGATTCGCGGCAGCATCAGCAAGGCCATCGATGTACCGGTTTATATCCAGCGAAAGAACCAGGCTCTTTTGCTGCTTTCGCCCCTCGATTTCTCGTTTGTGATTAAGGAAAATCTATCGGTAGCCTTTACAGTAATGAACAAACACCGCCTGATGATTTCGATGATTCAGACTTCGGCTACTGCACTCTGGGTGTGTGTGGGCAACGACCGGTATTTACCTCAGGCTATCGACGAGTTAAGTAATTACTTCAGGGTAGAAGCCACCGAGCAGCTCGAGATATTGACTATACGCGGACCCGAAGCAGCTACCGACACAGTGCATCTGCAAGGTCGTGAAGTGCTTATTGCTCAACACAGTCCGGGTTTGTCGCAATACCTGATGAAAGAGTAAAATTCACATGCCTTTTATTTCATAAAAAAGCAGTATGCCTTTTCAGTTGGATAAAGAATAAGTTCTACAATTTCCGGTGACTTTTTTTACAAAAAAGCAGTATCCCTTTTCAGGTTGATACTGCTTTTTTTTGTTGAGCTGTGCATTGAATTTCTATTTCATTAATCTCACTTCGTAAATACCACCCGCTATCGATCCCGGCTTCGCTTCGAACCGTACGGTGAGTTTACCACCCGAAGCATCGCGAATAGCTGCCGGAACGGGCACATCCAGCGTGTAAAACTCATTACCCCGGCTTCCATCCAGGGTGATTTCCTGCACCAGCTGCCCGTTGATGAGCACCCGGAAACTACGGTTGCGATCGGCGCCAAACAAGGTAAGCCGCACAACGCGGGACTGCAGTTGCGGATCGCGAAGCTGGTAGCTAAACCATCCTGCTGCATGGCGCCAGTGGCGGTTCATATGCACCCCGATTTCCGAATTTTCGAACGCAATAAAATGATCCGATTCGGGTTGCTGCTCACCACACACCAGGTAGTCGAGTGTCGACTCTGCTTCCTCGCGCATCCGGAGGGCTTCCTGTTGCTGACGGGCCAGCACCTCATCGCGCTTTTCGGGCGACAGAAGTGGCCAGTAGATCACATAGCGCGCATCGTGGAGTTTATAAAACGGCATTAATTGAGGTTTGCGGCCATCGGGCGAAAAAATAAGTTCGTCGGCCGTAAAGTGCAATGGCTTTCCGGGCACCGGTTTAATCAGCGTAGACGGCTCCGGATTGTTGCTTACAAACGAAGGAACTTCGCTCAGCGGAATCATGCGGCCAGCAGCAATATGTCCGCCGCGGCTATCGTCGGCAAACAAGCCGGTGAGATCGTTGGTACCCGTAGGTGCCGCCAGCACAATCGGCCCATGCATTACCGCCACATAATCCGAACCATCATCGGGCAGTCGCTCCAGGGTCGTTTTCATCGGTAACTCCAGGGTAATGCGATCGCCATTGCGCCAACGGCGATTAATTTGAAGATAGCGGCCGTGCACCTGGTGATCGCAATTGGCAGGGTCGCTTTTGGCCCGATCATTTTCAGCGTGATGGTCAGGAGTAGATTCATCTCCCCCACTCCAGCTATACTTTACTGCTTTCCCATTCACCTTCACCACCGGCATTGCAGCATTTACCCACGCTGGATACCGCAGCGCCACTGTCATCTTACGGCTTTTCACAAGCTGAAGTTCGAGCGTAGTGGCAGCTTCTTCGGGAAAAGCCGTCAGCTGACGTACCTTCAGCCCCTTATCGTCCCAGCGCAATTCCGAAGGAATAAATAAATTCACCAGCAACTCATCGCCCCGGCGGGCATAAATAAGCTCGCTGTACTTAGCATGGTTTTCGAGTCCCGACCCCACGCAGCACCACATACTAGTGGAAGGCTGCGAATACACCCGGTAATGGCCGGGACGCATGGGGGTGAAATACACAAATCCACCCTTTTCGGGATGTTGGGTCGATAAAATATGGTTGTAGAGCGCCCGTTCGTAATAATCAATATAGCGCTCACTGCCCTCACTCTCAAACAGGAAGCGACTCAGCTTCATCATATTGTAGGTATTGCAGGTCTCCGGCCCCTGCTCACTGGTCATCATCGACGAATAATCGTCGACCGGGTGAAAATGTTCGCGCACACTGTTACCCCCGATGGCACAACTGCGGCGATGTACCACATTTTCCCAGAAATAGCGGGCAGCACGGTGCATTGCCGTATCACCGGAAATAGCTGCGATGCGTTCAAAACCAATCACTTTCGGAATCTGCGTATTGGCGTGCATGCCGTTCAACCGGTCTTCGCCACGGGTAAGTGGTTCCAAAATACGCTGGTGCGAGAAACTACGCGCCAGCTGCAGGTACTTCTTATCACCCGTAATTTCGGCCACATCGGCAAACACCTCGTTGAGCCCACCGTGCTCCGAACGCAGCATGTCCTGCACCTGTTGCTCTGTCAACCCTGTA
Organism: uncultured Paludibacter sp.; assembly: GCA_964559265.1. GTDB lineage: Bacteria > Bacteroidota > Bacteroidia > Bacteroidales > Paludibacteraceae > Paludibacter. The sequence goes on from CAZLHC010000029.1 coordinate 37,707, forward strand.
GTTAGCTCCAGCATCCAGTCGGCATAGCGAATCAACATAGCTTTTGCCTTCGCTTCACCCGCAATAAGCCAGGCATCGCGCAAACCCGCATAGGGTTTATGAATATTATACAGCGGCACCCATCGCTTGTTTAGACTGAAGGCCCCCGCATCGATTTTCCCGGCACGTATCTCATCCCATAACTCCCTGCTTCCCGGAACACCTCCGATATAACCCTTGCCCCGGCGCTGACAAAGTTCCAGCTCATCAAGCATATAGCGCAGCCGCCTGAGCACTTCTTCGTTGCCGGTAGCCGCATACATCAGCGATAGCGAGGTGAGGTAATGCCCGCCGATATGCCCGTCGAGCCCCGTATTCTCCCAGTTGGTGTAACTTTCGGCCTTAGCGGGCAAACCCGCTTCGCGCCGGTAAGGCGCCAGCAAGCGGTCGACATCGAGCGAAAGCACATAACGCAGGGCCACGGTTTCGGCATCTTTAAGAGGACCGGACAATAAGGTCACCTGACGGGGATGAAACGTTTGAACTACCGGCGGAGCGGCGGTAACGAACTGAGCAACAAGCCCTAAAAAGAGAGTTAAAAGTAGTTTAGTCATGGGAAATTAGTATAAATAGTACAGGGCAGGTCTTCGTTTACCGAAAACCTGCCCTGCAAATATACTACAAACACCCGGAACAATTTATAACATTACCTTAAATTGCTCCAGTGCTCCGCCTTGTTCGCGTACCGAAAGCAGGTACACACCCGTAGGTAAAAGCGCGGTAGGTATCGAAGCTGAAACAGAGCTGCGAACCAACACCCCTTGCATCGAATAGATTTTAATTTCAGCTACTTCTACCCCTTCTACTTCAATGGTATTATCTTTTTTTTTTAGAAAACACTTTTTTTTTATCGCTTTTTCTGAGGTTACATACATCTTCGACGAAGGAATCAATTCGAACAGATAACTTTCATTGCGCCCTTCATTACCGGTGGTAATTCGTCCTGAACTTACCGTCCAGAATTTTGAACCCGCATCGCCCGCATTTTGAATCGCAAACAAGCCCCCCAGCTCGGTGAGGTTGTAGGTATTCCAGCTGGCAAGGTAGGCATTGCTACCAAAAGCTCCCAACTCGTTGATATACCGGTTATCGACAGCACTCACCAGCTTGTATCGATCGGTAGCAACATCGAGGGTAAGCCTCCATTGCTGCGAGGCCGTTTTTACTGCCGATAAGGTTTTAAACGAAGGAAAACCACCATTTCCGGCCACATTCGTATTCGACAAATACCCTTCACCATACTTGAGGTAATAAGTCTCTTCAGGGCTAATCACCGGATGTTGGGGATTTTCGTTACCCACCGGTACAATCTCAAACACATACTCACTGGCTTTCAACACATTTCGCGTACTGGGGCTAATGCGGTTCACGTTCATATACCAGAACTTATCGCCTGCCGAACCAGCATTTTGAATAGCATAGCGACCATTCAGCCGGAAAATATTGTAGGTATGCCAAACCGCTTCGTACACATTTACACCAAAACTTCCCAGTTCGTTGATGTAACGACCATCCTGCGTGTTTACAATTTTGTAGCGTTCGGTGATCGGGTCCATGCTGATGGTCCATTCCTGCCGTTGTGGATTGATCGTATCGCGACTGGCAACAAACGCCGGATTTCCACCCGAGCCATTCACATTTTGGTTGGTAAGATAGCGTCCGTTCACTTTAATATAGTAGCGACCTTCGTCGAGCAGAATTTTCGGGAAGATAGATTCGCGGTAATCGAATTTCCGACGGTACTCGGCAACCAGAATCGATTTCAGCTGTTTGATCCAGGGAGCTACCACTTCGTTGGCCGGTTTGGGATTCGGCGATTTGATGGAACCCGGGAAATCGCGCGATCGCACTGCTTTTTGTGCAATTTCAATAGAGTCGACCGAAAGATAAGCGTTGATAAAGGCCACCGAATCGTCGGTATGCAGGTAACGGTACATATCGAGGAGCAATTCACCTTTCTGACCAATCATATCGAACACGGTGAGCCAGGGAGCAATTTCAGTGATGAGGGGTGATTGGTGAGAGTTGAGTGAGGTGGCAGCATCGCGGAACGAACGGAACTGTGCCTTCACCAGATCGGCCTGAGCGGCATTGTACTGCCCTTTTTTCACAGTTACCATCAGTGGATCGGCCACAGCTTTAAACGGAAGAGATTCACCACTCATTCGTAAACCATGTCCTGTGGGACCCAGATCGATATTATTTTCGTTGAAAATTTTAAAAGCCTCAAAATGATCGGGAAGAATGTGCTTCATGGCATTGATCCACGAAGTTTGCGGATTAAACTTCTTCATATTCCATGCGTAATCGGCAATACTGAACAAGGCCACTTTCGACGCTTCGGCATATTCCATCGGGTTGGCCGTGAAACCCGAAAGCTGCGTGGCAATAGTGGTTGCATTACCTACCACGGGCCCCATGAGCAAATGATCGACCACATAATCGGTAACCGGGTAATTGAGCCAGATATAGGCGTTGCGCTGAATGCGCGAGTTAATCCAGTCCATGGTTTCTTTATCAATCATGCGAACGACACTCTTACCCGTCCACATTATACGAACGCTTTTATCCATCTGCGTACCTAAAATAGAAAGATAATCGCCCGACGACCACGACTGATTGTACTGTGTAGGACAAAGAATAAGCGGCTGCACATCCGGCTTTTTCTGTACAAATTCAGCATTCAGGTAATTCATCATTTTTGCCTGGTTTACCGGATCAGTACCAATACCACCAATATCATCAAAAAATACGGCAAACGAACGAACCCCAAGCTGGTACATTAATTCGAATTTATTCACACAGGCTTTAAAATCGTCGATCACACCATCACCATTATTATCGGTCCATTTTATATCATTGCCAGGATGAACCGCCCATACAAAATTCACCTTATTATCGTGTGCTTTTACTACCAATTCCTTCATACGTTGCGCATCAGCAGCAGGATACGGATCGCGCCAGCGGTTCGAAAAACCATGGTACGGATCGTCTTTAGGTCCATAGATATACGCATTCATTTTATTTTTTCCATAGAATTCGAACTGACGGATGCGGTCGGCATGGCTGAATGGATTTCCATAAAAACCTTCCACCACTCCCCGTTCGATCACATCGGGATAATCTTTAATAACCACCGACATTACTTCGGGCGACGAAAGCACCTGCAAGAGGGTTTGAACACCATAATAGGTCCCCACGCTATCGTTACCGGCCACGATCACCCGATCGGGCGAAACCGAGAGGTAATACCCTTCGCGCAACGCCGGAATTTCGGCAGCCACTCCGGCCACCAACGCATCGCCCCGTTCGCCTACAATAAGTTCTACACCGGCAGTAGCTAACTTTACCGACGATTTTATCAGCTTGACTGCATCAACATCGGCAGTACCGTCGCCTTGCAATTGAAAACTAACGGAGTTGTCGAATGCTTTTGTACCCCAACTAACCGACTGAGGAACAGGAGAAATAATCGATTGCTGTGCCTGCAGGGTTACCACTAAAAGCAAAGCAACAAGAACGGAGAAAAAACCTGGGTGTTTCATGTAACGAAATTAATAAATAATTTTACTTTATATACCAAATATACAAATCATATTGATATATCGAGTCGCAAATATACACATTTCCCTTTATTACCCAAGGTAATATTCTGAATTTATTCTTAAAACAAGCAAAACTTAGTAACATTCCACGAAATTTCCAGCAAACTTCCTAATTTTTAAAATAAAATAATTAAATTTGTGCCGTTAAACCATTAGATTTAATAATAATGAAGTATTCACATCGATTTTATTCCTTTTTCTGGATTTTTTCCATTGTATTTTTACTTTCCACCTTCAACAGTTCTGCTTCCAACTATGGCATTCTTTTTTCGGGCGAGCAGCAAAACCTCGATTTAGGGGCAAGCGCGTATCGGGCCGGACAACAGTTTACTATCATGACCTGGGTGAAATCAACCGGCAACAGCAGTTGGCATTTGGTATTTGGCAACAACACAGTAAATGAAACCAACCGGTCACCCTGGATTACAATAAATGCAGGAACAAAAATCGAATACGGATTTGGCACCGGCAGCCGACGAGTTGGCAATTTAGTAGCTAACGCGATCACCCCCAACGAATGGAGCCATCTTGCACTTAGTTACAATGGATCAGCACTGATTTTATATGTCAATGGCAAAGAATTGAACCGCACAACCACCTCCGAAACTCCCGGCGCAACCCCCATTCGTTTTATTGGAGGCTGTTGTGGAGAATTCTTCCAGGGTACCATCGACGAATTCAGCATCTTTGAAACGGCGCTCAGCTCCGAACAAATCACAAGTTACATGACCCATAAAATGAAGGGCACCGAGGCTTCGCTGGCGCGTTACTGGAGCTTCGACAACAATGCCACCGAACTAAAAACGGGCATTCAGGCCACTAATACCGGGGGCGAATTTACACTCAACGAATTGTTGGAGCCAATGACAATAAAGGGAATTTATCCTTTTAATACCGGAGTTATAAAAGCTGCATCCGGCGATGCAGGCATCCTGACTGGTGGACTGGTGATTCGCACCGAATACTTCAACGATGCATTAACCCTGGAACAATTGCAACTACGCTTTACTTCGGGAAACAATGCGCTCACCAAACTAAAACTATACTCATCGGGGAGCTCGCTTCAGGCACAGGATCGCGTCCTGATTGGCGAATTCAGCAACCCGGGTGAACTCACTACCATCACCACCCTTTCACCCTTATCGGTTGGCGACAATTACATCTGGATTACCGCCGACCTGCTTCCCGGCGCACAAGCGGGAACAACAATCGGGCTCGACCTTGAAAATATCCGAACGAATGGAAACACCTCGACACCTACAACTACTTCTTCCGTAGGTTCTATCCAGTTGGTTGCTCAAGCCGATAAAGTAATTCGTTTTCAGGGAAACAACTCCAGCTATATCGATTTTGGAACGCAAGCACCCGGTACACCTGCCACGTTCACCCTCGAGATGGACATTTTCCCTACCAGTACTTCAACCGGTTTCCAGGGAGTTATCGGAAATCCATCGAATAACGTTAGCACCCGGTCGTTATCGGTGTATATTACCAACACCACAGCACTCGAAATCGGATTTGGAACTAATCCCTGGAATCCGCTTACAACGGGCCCGCTGCTTCAGCTTCACCAATGGAACCACCTGGCTGTGAGCTTTGACGGAACCTTGCTGAACGTATACATTAACGGAGAATTGAAAATTTCCGACAGACGGTATGCTGGCCTTACTCCACCTTCGACGCCCATTCGCTACCTGGGTAAATCGGATGTCCCATTTACAGGTAAAATTGACGAAGTGCGAATATGGAATAAAGCACGGACTGCTGATGAGATAGGCGCCACACTTAATCAACAACTGACGGGTCAGGAAAACGGTCTCGTTGGTTATTGGAATTTCGACGCAGGCCGAACACCGGTGGAGGATCTTTCGGTTAACTCCGCCAACGGAACAGTATACAATGCTATTTTCGAAAACGACGATGCAGGTAACAGTGTGGCTACTCCTGATCTCCAGACGCTTCAGGTAGTAAGTATACAAACCAGCAAGGTTAACACTGAAGCAATTGCCTCGTCGCCCGGAACACTTTTTTGGGCAGTAGCAGCAACTCCCCTCACCATCGAAGCTATCCGCGATGGCAGCAAGTCGGTGATGCGTGGCAACCAGCACTTGCCATTTGCCGGAGTACCTTTCAGAGTAATCACCGGCGAATTGCCTTCCGGGCAATTCTATCTAAGCGCCTTCATCACCAATGCTTCCGGCGAATCGGAAGTGGTATCGACGGCACCATTTACTATCGAAGAAGGGGTAAACGAATGGGATAGTCCGTTTATCAACAGCATTAACAAAGTAAAACCGCACGTTACAATGATGTCGTGGGATTCGGCAGAACAACTGCGGACCCTTTCCCCCGAACAATCGCCTTATTATATGTCGCTCAACGGCAACTGGAAATTCAAGTGGGTGGAACGGCCTGCCGACCGACCGATAGGTTTCGAAAGCCCTTCCTTCGACAGTAGTGGATGGAACACCATTCCGGTACCGGGCAACTGGGAAATGAATGGCTACGGCTACCCGATCTATGTCAATGCTACCTATCCTTTCCCGAAAAACCCTCCTTATGCACCAAAGGAATATAACCCAACCGGATCGTATAAGCACAAGTTCAGCATTCCTGAAAACTGGAACGGCCGTAAGATCCTGATTCATTTCGGGAGTATTAACTCGGCAGCTTACCTGTGGATTAACGGTAACTACGTTGGGTATAGTGAAGATAGCAAAACACCAGCCGAGTGGGATATCACGCCTTATTTGCAGGAAGGCGAAAACGAGTTGGCTCTGCAGGTATTGCGCTGGTCGGATGGCTCGTACCTCGAATGTCAGGATTTCTGGCGTATGAGTGGAATTCAGCGCGATGTGTACCTGCATGCCTTACCCGGAGTGCATGTGCGCGATTTCTTTGCCCGGGCCGAACTCGATGCTACCTATACTACCGGAAATTTAAACCTGGATATTGAAATTGAAAACAGTAGTACAACTGCTGCTGCAACCAATTATCAGGTCGAAATTCAACTGCTCGACAGTGCCGGAAACACGCTGATGAATCGTACACAAGCGGTGACAGTGGCACCTGCGACAGTCGGCTCGTTGAACTTCGACGAACTAATCGGCACGGTAAACACCTGGACAGCCGAAACTCCCTACCTCTATCAGTTGGCAGTAATTCTAAAAGATGCCAATGGAACGGCGATCCACACTACGGGTTCAAAAATCGGATTCCGGAGCATCGAAATTAAGAATGCTCAGGTATTGATTAACGGGAAAGCAATTCTTTTCAAGGGATTCGACCGGGTAGAGACCGACGAATACGGCGGACAGGTTATTCCACGCGAACGTATGCTGGAAGACATCACACTGATGAAGCAAAACAACGTCAATGCGGTGCGTACGTCGCATTACCCCAACGACCCCTACTGGTATGAACTCTGCGATCGTTACGGTTTGTATGTAATCGACGAAGCCAATATCGAATCGCACGGAATGGGCTATGGCGACGAGTCGCTGGCCAAACATGCTGATTGGGAATCTGCGCACCTCTATCGCACCATCAACATGGTAGAGCGCGACAAAAATCATCCTTCGGTGGTGTTCTGGTCGTTGGGCAACGAGGCTGGCGACGGAATAAACTTTGCTGCCACTTCGGGCTGGATTCGACAGCGCGATCCATCGAGACCGGTACATTATGAGCGCGCCATCGAAGGAGCCAACACCGATATCTTCTGCCCCATGTACCCAAGTCCGGCTTCCATCGAAAGTTATGGTAAAAACAGTTCGAAGACCAAGCCCCTTATTATGTGTGAATACAATCACGCCATGGGCAATAGCCTTGGCCAGATGCAGGACTATTGGGACATTATCGAACGATACCCAAACCTTCAGGGAGGTTTTATATGGGACTGGGTGGATCAGGGATTAGCCAAAACCAGCAATGGAGTGAAATATTGGGGTTGGGGAGGCGATTTTGAGCCTGCAGGTGTAACACAGGACGGAAACTTCCTGATGAATGGAGTATTAAATCCCGACCGGACTCCGAAGCCCTCGCTGTATGAGATGAAAAAAGTGCATCAGAATATCAAATTCAGGGCATTGGATGCCGCAGCAGGCCGGTTTGAAATCAGAAACGGATTCTTTTTCACTTCCCTCAATCAATTTAATATTCAGTGGGAAGTGAAAGCCAATGGACGTTCGCTGAAAAAAGGAATCATCGCCCGTCCGGAAGTTCAACCTCAAGCGAAAATGGACATTACCTTGAATTATGCTGAAGGGCTGGAACAGATACCCGGAGCAGAATATTACATTTATTTCAATGCTGTTACTGCCGAAGCAGCGCCACTGGTGCCGGCCGGTCACGAACTGGCACACGAACAGGTATTACTACCGGTGAATTTCCCGGTTGATGCCACCAGCACCGGAGCAATGGCTACACTTGCCAATACGTCGAACTCACTTCAATACGTAGTTACCGGCGAAAACTTCCGGATCATCTTCAGCAAGATGAGTATGAACATAACCTCCTACGAATACAAAGGAGCAGCGCTTATGAATAACAGTGCCAATCCGGAATTCTGGCGTGCCACGACCGATAACGATTTCGGCAATGGGATGCAAAACAGAAGCAGTGTATGGAAAACAGCCGGTTCCTCGAAATCGAACCGAACTGCCAGTCTGGAAGTAGTGAGCCCTACCGAACTCAAAATTACCTTTACCTACGACCTCACGGCCGTAAGTTCGACCTACACTACCATTTATACCGTTTATGGAAATGGTGAGGTAATTGTGGACAACTCTATGCAATACAAAGGCAGCAACCTGCCGGAGCTCCCCCGTTTTGGTATGCGATTCGAGCTTCCCGAAGCGCTGGAGCAGGTAGAGTATTTTGGACGCGGACCCTTTGAAAACTACTGGGATCGTAAGACAGCTGCGATGATCGACCGCTACAGCACTACGGTAACCGACATGTACTATCCTTATCCCAGTCCGCAGGAAAATGGCAACCGTACCGACACCCGTTGGCTGGCCCTTACAAATTCATCCGGCACCGGCCTGCTGTTTAGTGGCATGAATAGTTTTGATTTTTCGGCACTCCACTACACAATAGCCGATTTAACCCAAAAAAGCCGCGGGAACATTCATTTGCACGAACTACAGCCACGGGCTAATGTGTACCTGAATATCGATTACAAGCAAACCGGGGTAGGTGGAATTGACTCATGGGGTGCACGGCCACTTTCGAAATATACCCTTTGGGCCGACAACTACAGTTATACATTTAAAATCTCGCCCATCGAATCCGGCTATAATCCCGATGCGATAAGTAAACGAATCTATGCCGCTTATACCGGCATTGGCGATGAAAACCAGGTGCAAACCAGAGTTCAGGCCTATCCAAATCCAACTTCGGACAAAATAAGCATTTACCTGCCCGAAAGGAGCGACGACACCACTGAAATTCAACTGTATACAATCGAAGGAAAACTGATAGTATCAACAGCTGCAAAAACAGGCGAAGGCACTCAATTTCAGCTTGATTTAAGTTATTTGCCCGCAGGAGTTTACTACCTTACAACATTCGGAAAAAACCAACCAACATACACCCAAAAAGTAATTAAAAATTAAATAGAAGTCAAAAACATGAGAAAAACAGCTTTATTATCATTGGTTT
>CAZLHC010000030.1:0-46298 GCA_964559265.1 uncultured Paludibacter sp.
ACAAAACCAACACGATAAATCAAATAATCAACACCCAGAAAACTGATTATCAATTCAGTAATTAAAAATAAATTTCAGATTCCGGTTCTGAAGGTCGTGGGTTAGAATCCCGCCGGGGTCACTACAAAAACGCTAACATTCTAATAATTAGATGTTAGCGTTTTTTTCATTCCTTGTTTTTTAAAATCCCTCAAAAAGTTACCCGGGATAGCAAATTCTAAATATTGATATTCCACTCATAAAAAAAATAATTTGGTATATAAAAAAAATTGACTATCTTTGTCACGTGTGCTCCTAAAGCACACAATTTTTCATAGTTAAGGTTTAGGTTAAAATGTGCAATGGGTGGCTGTGAAGTTACCCATTGTTTTTTTATCACTCAGTCGATTTAGTAAAAATTAAAAAATGGAATTTGGAATTAAACTCCCCGGTGCAGCTCTTTAAAATCCTTACCGGTAGGCTGTTGAAAAATTTCCAAACCAAAAAAGGCCGTGGCCGATAGCAGGTGGTCGAAAATATCGGCCTGAATAGATTCGTATTCAACCCAGGCAGTGGTATTGGTGAAGCAGTAAATTTCGATAGGCACACCGCGATCTTCGATGGCCAACTGCCGCACCATGATGGTCATATCGGTACGAATCCGGGGATGACTTTTCAGATAGGCTTCCACGTACTGGCGGAACACTCCTATATTGGTCATGCGCCGTCCGTTGATAAGCACCGAAGTATCGACCTGTTTTTCAGCATTATATTCTTCAATTTCTTTTTGCCGGCGGATAACGTAGTCGGAGATAAGATAATACTTTTTGTAGTGCTCACGGGTTTCGGGATCCACAAAGCGAATGGTTTGCGAATTGATGTAGATGGCCCTTTTTATGCGACGGCCGCCACTTTCGACCATTCCGCGCCAGTTTTTAAAACTATCCGTAATAAAATAATAGGTAGGAATAGTGGTAATGGTTTTATCCCAGTTCTGAATTTTAACGGTGTGGAGGTTGATGGCAATTACATCGCCATCGGCATTAAATTTTGGCATTTCGATCCAATCTCCTACGCGCACGATATCGCTCGACGAAATCTGAACGCTGGCCACAAAACCCAGAATGGTATCCTTGAACACCAGCAGCAGGATGGCCGTCATGGCACCAAAAGCACTCAGGAAGTACACCGGTGACTTGCTCAGCAGTACCGACAATATAAAAATAGCGGTGGCCAGGTATACGATAATGCGAATAAGCTGAAAATAACTGGTCAGGGGTTTTTCTTTAAATTCGGGGCGCGAAGCCAACGACATTTCGATTATTTTCAGAAACGAAGTAATAATCATCATCCCTACAATAATAAGGTAGGTGTCGGTTACCTTTATGATGAGGGGGAGCAGAAAGCTTGCTTCACGAAAAATATCCGGCGCCATCATTCTTACAAAAATGGCAGGAATAACGTGCGACAAATTACTGAATACTTTTTTATCGACCAGCAAATCGTCCCATTGAGCAGGAGTTCGTTTCACGATGGCGTGCAACGAACGAATCACCAGGGTTTTGGTGAGCCAGTGAATAATGCCGGCCACTAACACCAGGGCAACAAAAAAGAGCAAGAGTCGGAGCTGCATCACCCAACCCGGGTCGATGCCCTGATTAAGGAGTAGTTGGTCTACCTGCTGTTCGATGGAATGCAGGGTAATGTTGCCGGATGCAAGTTGATCAGAAAGCATAGTTTCACATTTTAAATAACATACAAAGGTACGCATTTCTTCACATAAAAAGCATATTTATACCTTTAATCGAGGGTAATGTGATTGTACGTTACTTCAGACACAACTACAGAGATAATAATATTGTCAGGTGAGATGGTCTGTTACTTCAGATACAACCCATCGCGGGGCAATAACTTCTTCAGATTGGCGATATTATACACGGTTACCGCCTGCGTCACCGACGTATATTCCATGTATTCGGGAATACTCATATCGTAGCGATCGCGGTTGGTATGCCAGATTTCACGGTAATTGAAATTATAACCGATAGGATCGGTATTTCGGAAAGCAATTACCGGCACACCATTCATCTGGAAATAAGCATGATCGCTACTTACGGGTCGGGTAGGCGGAAGTTGGGGTTCGGCAGTACTTTTTTCGACTGTAAACGGAATCTCCGGAAAATAATCGGCCAGCCCTTCGGTGCATTTCACAATATCGTCGTACATATTGGCTGGCACTACCAATCCCGATGCAGCAGTCGGACCCCCATCGCGATTGAAATAATTAGATATATTGTGCAGTTTATCCTTATTTTGTTCCACCCAGAATTTCGACCCCAGCAATCCGAATTCTTCTCCCGCCCAAAAGCAAAACAAAATACTACGGTCGGGTTTCGACCCTCCGGCAGCCATTATCATGCGGGCCATTTCAAGATTGGGCGCCACTCCTGTACCGCAATCGACACCTCCGGTAGCTGCATCGTACGAATCGAGGTGGCAACCCGACATCACGTATTCGTCGGGATACTTAGTACCACGAATTTTTCCGATTACATTATGGTAGCTCACCGGACCCGGTTTAAAATGATTACGAATATCGAACTCCAGCACCACGTACTCGCGCCTTTCGGTTTTTTCACGTATCTTTTTGTATTGCTGTTCGTTCAGTTTGATGTCGGGAATTGAAGGCAGATTGTCGAACGACATTTTCCACACATTGTTGCGATCGTAGGTCGCCACGAGTGGCACCGGTGCCGATTGAATAATTCCCAGAATCCCTGCATCCACCATTTCGCGGTAAAACAAAGCCGGCTCGGGTTTACGCTTGCTTACCTCCTTCACGGTATCGTTAAAGTGGATCGCCAGTTTACGAATCGAATCGCCCTTTTCCGACCAATCGATAGGAAAACCGGAGTTGGTACCCTCAATCAGCACCCAGGCACCTTTCAACTTACCTTTCATGCGTTGAAATTCGGCAGTGGTTTTAGGTTCCACCACCACCGGTCCGCGCTGCAAACCTTTGGTACCCGAGGTATACGAAGGGGTTACAAAATCGAGAGCTTCGGACTCGCTGGCATACATGCGCCCAAACCAGGGACCCCGGTTGAAACCCACCGGCAACTCTCCCACCTTCTGAATTTCGACTTCCAGCCCCCACTTCTTGAGCTGCTCTGCCACCCAATAGGTAGCGGTAGTATACGCATCGGAACCAATAGGCCGACCACCAATCCGGTTCGACAGAACATCCAGGTGCTTCATCGTTTGATTGTCGGTACGTCCCATTTCCAGAATGGCTTTCGATACTTTATTCTGAGCTGGTAAAACCAGCGAAACCACAACCCAAAAAACCAGTACAATTTTTCTCATAACCACTAATCACGAACTACTATCTTGAGTACACTCGTACGTAATCCACCTCGTACACAATCGGGAACCGGCTGTTGTCGGGATTACCCCCGTTGGAGCCAACGGCCAGGTTGAGCAAAATATACTGCGCCTGCTGGAAAGGCTCCACAGGCAGCTTACCCTGGTAATTGATGGCCTGTTTCAAGTCGGTAGTATTCAGCAATTCATCGTCGAGGTACAAGCGTATTTCCTGCTCGTCCCATTCCATCTTCCATACATGAAACTTTTCGTGCCATTTCGGGTCCTTTTCCAGAAAATACGACAAAGGCAACCGACGCGAATCCCACTTCGCATTCCAACGGCCCCGGTCGGCCCACGCTGTATTGGCTAAAATGGTGGGTTCGCCATTCACCCGGTAAAACTCCATTTGATCCACCTCGCCACAAGCCGGCCATTCGCCCTCCACTCCCAGCGTCCAGATGGCAGGCCACGAGCCACTAACGGTATCGATACGGGCACGCACTTCCATCTTTCCATACTTAAAATGAAACTTATTGCGGGTATTAATCGACGATGAAGTGATGGTTACATGTTGACGGTTACGACGCCATTCATTGGAAGAGGCATCGTACAACGGATTCGGAAAGGTATCGCGACGGGCTTCAAACCGCAAAATTCCGTTTTTACTTACCGCATTGGTGTTGGTATACCACTGCAACTCCTCATTGCGCACAAACCCTTTTTCGAACTGCCATTTGGTGCTATCGGGAATTCCATCGGTTGAAAATTCGTCATTCCACACCAATTTCCACTTATCTTTAGTTGACTTAGTGGTATTTTGGGCTTGAACCGACAATGCTGACACGAGTGCCAGCATTGTAATAATACTTGTTGAGAATCTCATGAACATCACTTTTTAATTTAATATGCAGCGATACAAAGAAAGCGATTTTTTCACAGGTATGCAAGGTGTTGCTGCACACCCTGGTGATTCGGATCCATGGAAGCTGCCGTTTTGAGTTCAGCCATGGCCTGCTGTTGATGGCCAAGACCCAGATGACCCAGCCCTTTGAGGTAATGACAATGAATCCGGTTGCGGTACGAGAGGTCATCTTCCCAGATTAACAAATCGGGCAACGACACGGCAAAATAATCCATTTTCACGACATCTTCCTGGTGTTCTTCGCCATAGCTTATCAGGCGTTCGAACCGCGAGGCAGCTTCCTGTTGCCGGCCCAGCCGGAGCAGGGCCATTCCCTGGTAAAAAATCTTATCGGGTTTCTGATCGTTGTAAAATAGGGCAGCCGCCGGTTCGGTTTGTCCTGTGCTGGCTAAGTTCCAGCATTCCTCTGCTTTAGCAGTATCTCCCATTTCACTGTACACACAACCCAACCAGTAGTAAAAATCATTTTCCTGTGCACCACTTAACTTTCCTTCGCCCAGGTGATGCGGATATTCAAAACATTCACTCAGAAGTTTTAAGGCAGTTTCCAATTCACCCAACGTTAACGCTTTTTTGGCCAGCTCCACCCGACACAACTGGTACTGAGCCGGAACTTTCCCTTCGCCTCCTTCCCAGGGGTGAAATTTGCGCTGGTCGATAAGTTCCATGGCCCGTTGGTACTGTCCGGTAGAATTGCAAAGTGTAACAAACTCGAGGTAGAGGTCGTCGCGTTGCAACACCAGTCCGTAATGATTTTCAAGTAAAGTCAATCGTTCGGCATGAGGGCGGCACAAGCGTTTGTACAACTGGTCGAGCTCCATCAGCACCCGGGCATCGGTAGTATCGAGGGCAAATGCTTTTTCTAAACTGGCCACAGCCTGCTCCTGCCGGTTAAGTTTATTGAAATATGCCAGGGCTAGATTTCGCCACACGGTTGGAAATTCCGGATCGAGCGACGCCGCTTTTTCCCAGCATTCAACTGCTTCGGTGTACTGGCGCTTATCGTACCATAAATTGCCAAGATAGTAAGGCGCACGAGCATCGGCTGGATTAATCGCCTGCGCATTCTGCAGAGCTGCAATAGCTTCGGGTCGGTTCGGAAAACAATACTCAGGTGCATGAAGAGCGGCTTTTTCGAGTAATTGAATGGTATCAGTATGATCGGCCCCTTTCAGTTTACTACAGGCCCATGCTCCGTAATAAAAAGTCATGGGAGTGGTATCGCACACCTTCGCCCCCTGGTCGAGCAACTGCATAGCCTCCGTATAGAATCCAGCAGCTATATAATCAAGGGCCACCACCTCGCAGGTATGAATTTCGCCCCGCATTTTCCGGTGTAATTCAGCAAGCACTGTTTCGTCGTTCGAAATAAGGTATTGCTCGAACAGACACCCATAATTAAACTGGTCGATTTTAAGCGACTCACTGATCCAGGCAAGCGCTTCTCCGGTCCGGCCCAGCAGCCTCAGCAAACCGGACTTCAGCGCCCGGGCTTTGTGGTTATGCCAGTTGCGCACCAACGACTTTTCCACTTCGTACAGCGCCTCGTTCCAATCGCCGCGAACCGACGAGAGTTGTGCACATCCCATGTAACCAGCATCCTGCCAGGCTGCATTCCAGCACGATTTGTAGAATGCATCGTAAGCTTCTTTAGTTTTCCCCTGGTACTGAAGCGACAGGCCCAGGTTATACTGCGGTTCGCCATCGTACGGATTCGGATTGCGTTGCAATAGCGTTGCAATTGCTGTACGGAAATATTGTTCGGCCTGTGCAAACTGACCTTTACGCAGGAGCCATAATCCCATTGCGTTGTTGTTGCGCACATCCGACGGATCGCGGCGTAAAGCCTCAAGGTAATAATCGGTCGGACTGTAGGTAGCATGTCGGTATTGCTCCAGGTGCAGGCCGGTGAGGTAAAGTTGTTCGCAGGTGGGAGTATCTTCGGGCGACAAAGCAGCTTTAGCGGGTTCTGGGAGCGGACGATCTGAAGCTACGGAAGCCGGAGCGATGCTCAACAGAAGTTTACCTGCAGCATCTTTTACCAACAAACAAAGATCGCCGGCAGTTACGCGGAGCTCTTTACTCCAGACCTGTTCAGGACTCAGGTCGGTAATTTCTTCAAAAAGAAGTGAACCCGTTTCCGAATCTGCTCGCAATTCAATATGAGCATTCGTAAGCGGTGATGTTGAGAAAACCTGCAACAAAACGCCATCTTCCACCGGAGTGATATTGAGCAACAGCTCTTTCGAGGCATTCTTTACGACTCCCAGCTCGCGGTAAGGCAGGAAATATTGCGTAAAGGTTTTTTCTTCGTAGGCATTGAGCCAGGTAAAATCGGGCTGATTATCGGTAAACACACCCGCCATTAATTCAATATACGGTCCATCCTCATCGGTCAGGTTCCGATCCCAGGCAGTCCCAAAATCGCCATTGCCCCAGGTCCATTGTTTTTTACCCGGCGACACATGGTGATTGGCTACGTGAAGTACGCCCGCACGGGTATCGTTTTCGTATCCTCCCACAAAATTAAATTCCGAATTAATAGCCATATACGAAGTGGGAACCGGAATATTCCGATAATTTGAAATATCGACACCAGCCGAATAATCGACTTTATAATACGTACCGGTAGCAACCGGGAAGGTCGACACATCGCGTTTACCATGATCGAATACCGCATGTACATCGGGTGGAAATACCGATTGATAATGATCGTTGACAGCCACAGCCGGATTGGCCCACCACAAAAAAGTCTGGGGTACCGGAGTCGGATTATACAACTTCCCTTTAATTTCGAGATAAGCCTTATCGGGGTGCAGGGTAAAACCAGCCATCCCTTTTTGGTGAAACATCTTCTCGTTTTCGCTCACCCACACCGTAACACTACCATCGGCGTTGTTTTCGATGGTATGATCGACCGGCAAAAAAGTACTGGGACGATGGTGTTGCGGCCAGTTAAACTCAATGCCACCCGAAATCCAGGGGCCGGTGAGTCCTACCAGTGCAGGCTTAATTACCTGATTGTAGTAGATAAAATGACGCTGACAAATTTTATCCCAGGCCATCTGCACCCGACCACCCAATTGGGGCAAAATCATAATTTTCAGGTACTTGTTTTCCAGAAACACAGCAAGGTAGCTCTGATCCTTTTTTTCATCTTCAATTTTTTCGATTACCGGGTAGGGATACACTACCCCACTACTGCCCTGATAGACTCTCTTTTCAAGAAATATCGGATTTTTTTCCGGTTTACCAATTCCATAAGTCGGAATCAACACCTCCTCTTGCCAGGCCATAACGTCCTGACACCCGGAAGTAGCGGTACCAACCGGCCAACCGGCCGTATCTGTAGTAGAAATCATAGCTGTTGAATTATTTTTTAGTAAGTTCTTTTTCAATCATTTCGAGCGATTTGCCTTTGGTTTCGGGCAGTTTAATCAGAATAAACACAAAACCGGCCGCACAAATGGCAGCATACACCCAAAACGTACCCGCAGCTCCGAGCGAAGCGTTGAGCAGGGGGAAGGTGTAAGTAAGAATAAAACAAGCCACCCACAAGGCAAACGTGGCCAGTGCCATAGCAGCACCCCGAATGCGGTTGGGGAAAATTTCGGAAAGGATTACCCAAACTACCGGGGCCAGCGACATTGCGTATACAGCAATGGCGATAACCACCAACGACAACACCGCAACTCCTTTTAGTTCGAAAAAGTAGGCAGCTCCCAATAAGATGTAGGTGATTAACAGTCCGGCAGATCCCACCAGCATTAGTTTTTTGCGTCCCCATTTATCCACTGTAAACATGGCTACCAGCGTAAACACCAGATTCACACTTCCGGTAATCACTATATTAAATAAGGTATCGCTCACTCCGTAACCGGCAGCACTGAAAATTTCGTCGGCATAATTAAATACCGTATTTATACCACACCATTGCTGAAACACGGCCAGCACCACTCCGATAACGATTACCGGCAGATAGGCTTTGTTGAACAACTGACCAAACGAAACCTTTTCGGTATGTTCCTGCAGGGTATCTTCAATGGCTGCCAGTTCGGCACGTGCATATTTGTCGCCCCCGATGCGGGTGAGTGTAGGCAGCGCTTTTTCGGGTTTTCCGGCTTTTACCAGCCAGCGTGGACTTTCGGGAACAAAAAGAATAAGAATAATGAAGGCAATTGCCGGTACGGCCTCGGCCATAAACATCAGTCGCCAGCCTGTTTGCCCGTTCCACGAGGCTTTTATAAATTCGTCGGTTGCCCCGGCAGGTACCGCATCGGCAATCAATAAATTAATAAGCTGAGCGGCCAGAATACCCACCACGATGGTAAACTGATTGAGCGAAACAAATCCCCCGCGCATCCGGGTAGGTGCCACTTCGGCAATATACATGGGCGAAAGAGCCGATGCGAGTCCTATACCAACGCCTCCAACAATGCGAAAAAAGATAAACCAGTTGAAATCGGAAACCAGGCCGGTACCCAGCGCCGAAACAGTAAATAAGATGGCAGCAACCAGCAGCGGGAGCTTACGCCCGTAGCGATCGGAGATAGCACCTGAAAATAAAGCACCGGCAATACAGCCTACCAGCGCACTGCTCATAGCCCATGCTTGCAGGGCCGGAAGATTGGCAATATCGAAAAAACGCTCGTAAAAGGGCTTTGCACCGCCGATTACCACCCAGTCGTAACCGAAAAGAAGTCCGCCAAGGGCCGACACTAAGGAAATACCAAGTACATAGGATTTGTTGATTGAATTCATGGAAGTAGTAGTTATATGCCTGTATTAAAACACTGCAAAGTAAACAGTATTCCGGCAGGCACCGAATAGAAAAAACTACTTTTTACATAGATTATCTTCTGATACTACATAAATCTCAATCAATTATTCTATTTTTGAACCGCGGTTAACAAAAACGGGTGTTATGGCAAAAATCAAAAGTGGCTTTACCGGCGAACGGGCAGTAATATTACCCTCAGCCGTTGTGACGGAATACAGCACCACCGAGCTGGGTTCGCTGTTGCATATTACCGATATCGGAATATATCCTAAAGCTGATTTTCATTACCGTAAACGTTCGAAAGAAGAGGCTTGTCAGTATATCCTTATCTATTGCAGCGAAGGTGAAGGATTTTATGAGCTTGATGGCCAAAGCTATAAGGTTTCGGACAATCAGGTTTTTATTCTACCCAAAAATAAAGCCCATGCCTATGGAAGTCATCCCCGCAAAGCATGGACTATTTACTGGATGCATTTCGAAGGAACTGCGGCAGCTCTTTTTGCCGAAGGGATGGACAAAGCACTGTATATCTCGCCTGAGAATGATTCGCGTATTGAGGAGCGACTTAAATTATTTGAGGAAATATTTGCAACACTGCGCAATGGGTATAGCAAGTCAAATCTGGAATACAGCACTACCGCCCTGTTTCATTTCCTGGGCTCCATCCGTTCGCTCACGGCCTACCGCAATTGCACCCATTGTTCCGACCGGCAACTCGACTTAACCGACTCGGCCATCCATTATATGCGTGAAAACATACGCAAACGACTATCTCTAAAAGACATTGCCGACTACCTTAATATTTCACCTTCGCACTTATCTTCCATTTTTAACAAAAAAACAGGATATTCTCCATTGAATTACCTTTCGCACCTAAAAATTCAAGAGGCCTGCCATCACCTCGACTTCACCGATATGAAAGTAAATCAAATCGGTTTAATGATTGGTTTTGACGACCCGTTTTATTTTAGCAGGCTGTTTAGCAAAGTGATGGGTATGTCGCCCACCGAATACCGGAGTCGAAAGAAAGGATAAGTCCGGGCTGAATAAACCCTATATTTACTACTCCTGCTTTGCCTCCGGTAATGTAAACGTAAATGTTGTCCCTTTCCCTTCTTCACTGCTCACCGTCAGCTGCCCTTTGTTGTATTCCACAAAATCTTTTACCAACAACAAGCCAAGGCCGGAGCCTTTTTCGTTACTGGTGCCATAGGTGGTGAAATGTTGACCGGACTTAAACAAGCGATTCTGAGCATCAGCACTCATTCCGATTCCATTGTCGGATACCGAAATTTTTACAATTCCTTCTTCATCTGTTTCGTCAACTGATACCACAATCCGGCCTCCTACGTTGGTAAACTTGATAGCATTCGATAACAAATTCCTAAAAATTAAACTAAGGGAATTGGAATCGACGTGAACGGTATGAATTTTTGCGGCCTTAAATTCCAATGATATTTGCTTGGCACTGGCTATTGGTTTTAATAATCGGATACTTTCCATCACTGCCAGATTAATTATAACGTCCTGTGGATCGATAACTATCCGGTTCGACTGACTGCGCGACCAGTTCAGAAGGTTGTCGAGCAAATACATCACACTTTTTGAAGTATTACGTAATTCATCCACCAAACGTACCTTTACCGGATCGTCGAACACCAGGTCTTCGGCCAACAAATCGAGAACCTGGCTAAAATTGCCACAAGGCCCCCGAAGGTCGTGTGATATAATCGAAAACAACTTATCCTTTGTAGCATTTAATTGCTGAAGCTCTTTACTTTGCTTCCTTATTTTCAAGTGGGTCGACACCCTCACTTTCACTTCTTCGGCCTTAAATGGTTTGCTTACATAATCGACTCCACCTACCGAAAAAGCCTGAATTACACTATCGGTATCGCTCAAAGCGCTGATAAATATTACCGGAATTTCGTTGAGTTCAGGATCCGCTTTCAATTGTTTACATACCTCGTAGCCGTTAATATCGGGCATCATGATATCAAGTAGAATCAGGTCAGGCTTCTGTAACCTTGCCACTTCCAACGCCTGTGTGCCATTTAATACCGGACGTACTTTATATCCTTCGAGCCGGAGAATTTCACTCAATACTTTCAGATTGGCCGGTGCATCGTCGGCGATCAGAATATCATACAATTGATTTTGTTCGTTCGTTTCCATCATTTTGATTAATTATTTTGTTGTGCTCAGGTGGTTCCCCTACCTTCCAGCAGCTTTGCTATTTCAGTGTAATTATAATCGGCAACCAACTCCTTTAAATATAACTTCAGAGCTAACTGCCTGGATGGCAAGCCATCAATCAGCTTATCAAACTCATCCAAATCGGCTTTTTTAATCAAATTCAACATCTTAACATACGTTCGGCTTTCCACCTGCTGAAGCTGCTGCCGGAGCTCACTTAAATCGACCGGATTCGTATCAGGTAGAATTACATCGTTGCTTTCTTCCCGCTCATACTCCACATTCAACAATTCACCAATTAGTTCCAATACCCCATCGATCCGGAATGGTTTCAACACAAATTCTGTAAATCCTGCCTTCAAAACCCGTTCTCTATCATCGGCAAACGAACTGGCAGTCATCGCAACAACCGGAATCCGGAGCCCTTTAACCCGTGAACGGATACTTCGCAAGGCAGTCATCCCATCCATTACCGGCATGTGTAAATCCATCAGCACTAAATCGGCCGTTGAACTATCAAACTTAGCTATCAGATCGGCTCCATCTACAGCTGTGGTTACCTCATATCCTACCGAACGCAGCATTTCGGCCGACAAGATAAGATTTTCTTCTGTATCATCGGCAATCAAAATATGAAATTTTCGATGTACCAACGGGTGAATCCTTCGTATATGCCGGTGTAACATACCACGGCCATTCACCAAAATGCCCGCACGGAACGGTATATAAAACGAAAATTCTGACCCTTCACCCAATTTACTTTGAACTTTCACATCTCCACCCATTAGCTTTACCATTTCGTAAACCAACGAAAGTCCTAATCCCGAACCAGACGACTGAAGTGTACCCTCGCCTACTTGTTCGAATCGTACAAACAGCTTTCTTATATCGTCGGTATCTATCCCAACACCGGTATCCTTTACCCTGAAGTAGATGAAACTGGCTCCCTTATGTGTCGTCCTCATTTCAATAGTTACTTCTACTTTTCCCTGGTTAGTAAATTTGATGGCGTTGGATATTAAATTAATCAGTACCCGCCGTAATTTATTCTCGTCGGCAATAATGAGCTCTGGCAATTCTTCCCCGGGAGTATACACCAGTTCAATGTGTTTTTGACGTGCCGGAACACTATACACCGAAAGTAAATCGTGCATCATGTCGTCCAAACGAATGTCCGACTCCAGTAATTCGTAGCGTCCCGACTCAATGCGCGATAATTCGAGCACATCGTTGACCAGCGAAAGTAAATGCTCACCCGAACGTAAGATACGATTATTAAAATCCTTTACCACAGCACTTACTTCGGATTGACGATCGATTAACTGCGAAAACCCTATCACAGCATTAAGCGGGGTCCGTATTTCATGCGACATATTTGAAAGAAATTTGCTCTTAGCGATATTGGCCTCCTGTGCTTTTATTGCCATTTCATGCGCCTTTGCATTAGCTGCTTCCAACCGAAGATTCATGGCGCGTAACTCATTATCCTGTTCTATCTTTTTTGTAACATCTTCTTTCACCGACACAAAATGTGTGACGCGCCCGGCCTGATTAACAATACTATCAACCCGCATCGACTCCCAATATTCAACGCCGTCTTTTCGTCGATTCAGAAAGGTTCCCTGCCAACTTCTCCTGACTTGCAACTCCTTGCCAATTTCATTTTCACCGGGAGCATACTCCGATCGGAAACGAGAGGCTTCCTGACCTATCATGTCTTCGAAGGTATAACCTGTGATTTTTTCAACCATCGGATTTACATACTGAATGTAACCTTTATGATCGGTTACCATCATACCCATCGAGCTTTGTTCAATCACCATCGACGAACGTATAAGCTCTAACTCCATTTTTTTACGAATTTCGATATTTCGACTTACCCCAACCACTTCGACTTCTCCCTCATCATTTAGAGTAAACCGCGACGAAGTTTCGGTCCATACCAACTGCCCCGACCTGGTTTGTTGCTGTAACTCCATCACTTCCGGCTCATTATGGGCCGGATTATTTATGAACTTTAATAAGTGATTGGCTATCTTTGCCTTAAAAAGTGCAATTTCATCCGGATCAATAACCTCTTCGAGCCCTTGCTGCATCACTTCATCTACCGAATACCCACGCAGGGCTGTCACCGAAGGACTTACGTATACAAATCTATTTTTAGTAAGATTGTAAATCCAGATTACATCGTTCATATTGTCGGCCAACATCCGGTATTTACGCTCACTTCGCTCCAGCATCCGCAGATTCTGGTTCATATCAGTAACATCGATAAGTGTTAGCAACAAATAAGGACCCTCACCGTATTCCTTCGACAAAAATACCAGATCCGAAATTTCCTGACCGGTAATTTCAACTTCTTTTATCTGTTGCTCATGGCAATTAATGCGTAACTTCAGTGTTTTACCCTCAGGCGACTTATAAAACGCCGAAAATAATGAATAAAAAACCTGATGATCTTCTTCGTGTATAAAATTAATCAGGGGTTTATTCTTAACCTGATCCATTGTAAAGCAACTTACGGTACAAAAATGCTCATTGGAATGCAGTATAATACCATTTTGGTTAACTATAAGCCGGCTCACCGGCCCCCGGTTGAACAGGTCGGTATACATCGAAAGTGTTTTACCCAGGTGATCCTGCATACGCCGCAATTCGTCGTTTTGCATTTCTAACTCCACATGATACACCTGTAGCTCATGCAGCAAAGAATCGACATCGTTGGAAAACCTTACCCTCTCCTGTTCAGGTATCGTGGTGAGTAATTGCTCTGCCCGCTCCCTTATTTTTTCATATTTATGATTTGAATTCATAGGTGCAAACTTATAAATTTTCCAGGTTTTTCAACTGTTCACGCAATAGTTTATTTTCCATCTCCAGTTGAATGGATTTCGACTTGTACGTATAACTTAGAGTGAGATCTTCATAAGTCGAAAAAACACCTTTAATTTGTTGCTTCCCGGTTTGCATGATAGGAATCGAATTCACTTTCGTCCAATTAATCTGGTTGTTCGATTTATCAACAAATCCTACGATACAATCGCGTACAGCTCTTCCGGTCCTGATCGCTTGTAGCGCCGGATGATCAACAGGCCCCATTTCACTTCCATCTTCGTTAAGTGTATGCCACGAAAGGCCTTCCGTGCTCAGTCGATTCATTTCTTCTATCGACATTGAAGTTAGGGTAATCGCCGCATGGTTAGCCATCAACACTTTACCATTAACATCCTGATAAATAACTCCCTGATGAAGATTATCGAATAAAAACTGAAATTGCTCAGCCAGTTCGGTGAGCGAGTTTTCGGCTTTTTTATAATCGGTTATATTGATAAACGAAATAACCGTACCTGAGAAAATTTTCGGACTAACCAGGTAAGGTACTATTCGCACCAGAAATTTGGATCCGTTTTCCAGGGAAACTTCTCTTTCTATCATTTTTCCCGTCTTATTTACCGACACAATTAAATCAACTATATCGCAATCAACTATATAGTGGTTTATATGAGTGATCGATCGACCGATATCGTTACGAATTAATTTGAAAATATCAGAAACGATGGAAGAATAATGACGAATCTCCAGGTTTTCGTCGAGAATCAGTTGACCAATCTGATTATTACTCAACAAATTATCGATATCATTGTGAAGCTCCGTAAGTTCGATAATTTTGCTCTGAAACTCCGAGTTCACCGTAAACAACTCTTCGTTAGTCGATTGTAATTCCTCGTTGGTCGATTGGAGCTCTTCATTACTGGCCAGCAATTCTTCGTTGGTGGCTTGCAACTCCTCGTTCGAGGTTTCGAGTTCCTCGATGGTGGCTTGAAGGTTCTCACGGGTAAACTGAAGTTCCTGCTCCATCTCGCGTAATTGATCCTCGGCTTCACGAGTCAAATCAAAGTTTTGCAACAAAGAATTTCCCTCAACAGCGTCTTTTTTCTGAGCCGACAAAAATACAGCGAGCAGGTTTTCCATGTTACGTTTCACCTTCAGCGGTTTTATACGTAAATCGACCAGCAACTCACCCGATTCGGTATGCAGGCGGATATTGGAATAACGCAATTCGCTGTTGGTTCGAACTACTTTCTGAATACCCGATGTGATTGGTATCGACAGTTCTTTTTGAACCATTTTCGATACATCGTTCACCAATTTTCCGGAAGGAAGTCGCATATACGGATCCGATTTCCCGATAATTTGAATAACTTCCAGGTGTTCGTTAACGATAAGGCTGAAAGGTAAATAATCGTCGGACACTGCGTCGACAAACAATTCAAGAATTCGTTCCTCTTCGCTGAACGACAATCCGGATCGTATAGCCACGGCACGGGCTTTAACCGATCGGGCCCGGGTATCCGACGCCATAAGCAATGGCGAATCAAGGGGGTGTTTCGATCTTCCCTTTGATTTGAAAAGTTTAGCTTTCTGATCTATCACTTCGAAGTATTCGGCCATATCGCCCACGGTTTCACTTGATCCCAAAAACATATATCCGTTGGACTTGAGCGAGAAGTTGAAATAGTCGAATACTTTATGCTGAAGTACCGGTTGAAGGTAGATAAGCAGGTTCCGGCAACTGATGAGCGATATATTGGTAAACGGAGGGTCGCGTACAATATTATGTTGGGCAAATACCACCATTTCACGAATTTGCCGGGCAATCTGGTAGCTCTCGTCCTTTCGGTGAAAATACCGCACCAACAAACCGGAGGGTACATCGGCAGCAATGGTATCCGGATATAACCCTGCAGCAGCAAACTGGATGGCATCGCGATCGATATCGGTAGCAAAAATCTTCACTTCTTTCAGGATAGAATGCTCCTCCATCAGTTGCCGGATCAGGATGGCCAGGCTATAAGCCTCTTCGCCTGTCGAACAGCCGGCTACCCAGCAACGAATTTCAGGTTCGTCGGATTGCAATAAGGGTAAAAGCACTTGATCAGATAAAAGCGAAAATGAATCCGGGTCGCGAAAGAAATTGGTCACCCCGATTAACAATTCCTTGTAAAGCAGTTGAACCTCTGAAGGAAAACTGATGAGGTAATTCAGGTATTCAGGTAATGTATCTAACTGATGCAGCCCCATCCGGCGTTCAATCCGGCGATGAATGGTACTTGGTTTATAATACGTGAAATCGACTTTCGACTTATCGCGCAACAATGCGAATATACGGGTCATCACTTCCTTTTCGGAAGTTAAATTATCGGCATGATCGGACAATTTGGGAGACAGGTGTTTCGAATAACTGATCATCTGGGAGGGCATTTTTTCGGGAGGAAGTACAAAATCGACCAATCCTGTGGAGGCAGCTGCCCGGGGCATCCCGTTAAATTTGGCCGAATCTTCGTCCTGAACCATCACCATGCCACCATATTCCTTGATGGTACGGATTCCTCGTGTTCCGTCGCTGCCGGTCCCCGACAGTACCACAGCAATCGCCTTTTCGCCCTGATCTTCGGCCAGGGATTTAAAAAAAATGTCGATAGGCAAATTAGGACCCCGCGTATGCTCCTGATCGGTCAGCAATAGTTTACCATGAAAAATGGTCAATACTTTCTTGGGAGGGATCAGGTACACCTGATTAGGTAGTACCGGCATTCCATCTTCGGCACGGCAAACCGTCATGGGAGTACGTTTGGAAAGCAGTTCCACCATCAGGCTTTTATAGTCGGGCGAAAGATGCTGTATAACTATGAATCCCATTCCTGTATCGGGAGGCAAATTAAGAAAAAATGTTTCAATGGCTTCCAATCCACCCGCCGAAGCTCCAATAGCAACGTAATATTTAATTTCCTTATTGGTTGCACCCGGCGCGGGGTGAAGATTTCTTGCCTTCATAGATTCTGTGTAAAAGTTAATTCAAAACAAATTTCAGAAATTAATACACAAAAATAGAATATTTTTTCATGAAATAGCATCAAAACACTAAAGACTGTTGAAATTTTAAAAAAAAACAGTACTTTCGTTGTTTAAAACATCTTCTTTACCCATGAACACTGATGAATTGAACAACGATACAACCGGATCGGATGCTGATTTCTTAATCCACCTGAACAATCTAAGTCTGGAAATACCACCATCGTTTGACTGGACCTGCAATCAACTTAGTTGTAATTTTCAGAAATTAATGAATGCAGTGACGGTGATCTATTCGGGCCCCGATATCGAACTGATCGAACGAAATATCCCTTTTGTTCTGAAACAACTGGGTCAATTTACCAAAGCAGATCATATAGCTGTATGTTCCACATCCGAAAACTACCGTAACATTTATTCATATTACGAATGGAACTCACCCGACATCGAATTTCTGCAGGGAAATTCAGGTAAAGTATCTACTGCAAACTTATTACGATCGTACTTTGCCACCCACCGTACTGGGAACGAAATTTACCTGCAAACCCCCGAAACGGATAGTAAGCTGTTGAAATCGGTGGTCGAACAAATGAAGCTTAACCACATCAGTTGTTTGATTAGTTTTCCGTTGATGTACAACCAGCGACTGATTGGAGCGCTGGAATTGTATTACGTGAAATTACCCGTTGTTTTTCATGAGCGTGAATTAAACTTCCTGCGTTTTTTCTCGAACATGCAAGCCAATGTAATACAACGAATTAATCATTTGAAAAAATGGCTGGCCGATGCCGATCATTATGTTGCCCGCCAGAAAGGGTATGAAAAAGAAATTAAAAAAGCACGTGAACAAGCCGAAAATATCAAAAAAGTGAAGGATACATTTTTTGTGAATCTAAGTCACGAAATACGTACTCCACTCAACATAATTACCGGCATGCACCGGGAACTGATGCGCGAAAAACTGAATGCTCGCCAGAAACAGTTTTTACAACAATCGACCATGGCCTCCAAACTTCTGTTGAATCTGTTCAACAACGTAATGGATATCAACGACATGGAATCAGGATCCTTTCATTTATTACAGAAGGATTTCAATTTACGTCAGCTCATGCTGGAGGTAAAGGATATGATGCTGGGGAAAGCTCTTGAAAAAAAATCAATCGAGTTTCAGTTTATTATCTCCGAAAACTTAAATGCTGCCTACAAGGGAGATTCGCAACGATTACAGCAAATTCTGGTAAAGTTAATTACAAACGCTTTCAAATTTACCAACGAAGGAGTAATTCGGGTTGAAGTAAATGTGAGGCGAAAAACAGATGGATTTCATGAATTGTTTTTTGAAATTTCCGACAGCGGTATCGGCATGAGCAAAGAGTTCATGAAAAAAGCGTTTGACAAATTCACACAGGAAGATGGCACGCTTACCCGATTGCATGAGGGAGCCGGATTAGGGCTGTATATCTGCTACCGATTGGCAACACTGATGGGGGGAAACATACGAGTCGAAAGTGAACAGGGAATCGGCACCCAATTTCAACTTACACTTCCTTTTGCGTTGGGTGACTCAAAATTATTAGAAGCACAACAAAATCTTGCTGCCGGCTTTAACTTTAAAGACTTACGGGTATTGTTGGTGGAAGACAACGACACCAATCGGTTTATCGCCCATCAAACCCTTAGCCATACCGGCTGCCAGATTGCCGAAGCTATCAACGGACAGGATGCTATCGATTATCTACAGAACCATAATGTCGATCTGATCCTTATGGATATCCAAATGCCGGTTATGAACGGGATGACAGCTACCCGAATAATTCGAAACGAACTAAAATTATCGGTGCCCATTATCGCTTTTACAGCCAACGCTATGGATAGCGAAATTTCGAAATACATGAGTTATGGCATGGAAGATTTTATAGTTAAACCCTACAGAGAGATTGAATTATACGAAAAAATCAGTAAATTTACCCGCACAAACAACGAAAATATGAACGAAGAAAAAGCAATTGGAAAACTGTACGACTTGAGTTACCTCAACGAACTAAGTCAGGGAGATGAAAGTTTCACTCAACAAATTATCGAAACTTTTTTGATTATGGCCGAACAATCGGTTGAAAATCTACGAAGTGCTCAAACTAATAACGATTTAGCCACTGTGCGAAAAATTGCTCACAAAATCAAACCTACACTCGCCAACTTTCAGGTCACCAGCATTAAATCGCTGATCGATAAGCTCAATCAAGCCGAACCCGGAAGTATCGACGAGGCTGAATTGAAAATGGATATCGAAATGATAATTGATGTTTTAACAACTATTCAGACTCAACTGAAGTTAGAATTGAAATGAATTTAATTTTTTGAAGTCATTTCGTTCAAAAAAATGATAAAACTATTGATTTGTAAAATATTTTACTACTTTTGCAAGTGAAATAATTGAAAATAATTGATATTATTTCAAAGTGTTAAAACCCTCCTGAAGCGTTGAGAAATTGTAGTTTACAGCCAATAAAACAAGTAGGCAACTTCATAAACAAAAAATGAAGAAAGTAATAGTTATAGACGACAACACAGTATCGTTGGTACTGATTGCTAAAATATTAAACAATGCAGGTTACAAAGCGATTGTAACCGACGATGCATTAAATGCGCTTGAAAAAATCAGGATTGAAAAACCATCTTTGATAATTCTTGACATTGAAATGCCCGACATTACAGGCTTTGAACTTTGTCAGAAGATCAAAACGCAGGATGATTTGAAAGATATCCCGGTTATTTTTCTGACAGCCAATCAGGAAACCGACACCATGGTAGAGGGTTTTCAGTCGGGAGGGGTCGACTTTATAACCAAACCCTTCAGGAAAGAAGAACTGTATGTTCGTGTTCGAAATCATATTGAATTGGCTGAATCGCGTAAGACAATCATAGAGATGAATAAGTCGCGCGATAAACTGTATTCAATTATTGCTCATGACATTCGGTCGCCACTTGCTGGCATCCTTCAAACCATCGATGCCATTGATCAGGGTTTTTTTGACCCATCTTCGGAATTATTTAGAGAAATAATCCGGGATTTAAAAAACCGGACTAACGAAACCAATACCCTGTTGAACAGTTTGCTTCAGTGGACCCGGATGCAGGATAAGAATGTGGCACTGATACCGAAGATGAACAACCTGTATGAAGTAATGAAGAGTTGTATCAGCTTATTGGAATTGAATGCGCGCGACAAGAATATAAGTATTGAGCTCAAATTGAAGAAAAATTTCGAAGCCTACTGCGACGAAGTTAGTATTCACACCGTTTTCAGAAACCTGATAAACAACGCTATAAAGTTCACACCCGAAAATGGGAAGTTGATCATTTATGGCAAAAGCGGCATCAGGTACATGGAGGTAACTGTTGAGGATACGGGAGTAGGCATGAGCGACGAAATTATAAAAAAAATAATGATCGAAAATGAGCATTATACCAGTTTTGGCACTCACAACGAAAAGGGTACCGGATTGGGACTTATGATCGTTAAAAACTTTGTTCAGCGAAACAAAGGATTGTTGAAAATTGAAAGTGCAGAGGGGATGGGTAGTAAATTCACAGTATGTTTGCCGTCGCTGCCCCGCACCAGCAATTTCCCTAAAAAAAAGAAAGCAGATAAAGACGTAAATACGGAAGAATAACAAGATGAATTATGAACAAGAAGATATTGATCATCGATGATAATAACGAATTCCGAAGGCTGACAAAGACCATCCTGATGAGTAAATACGAGGTCGAAACAGCTATTAACGGGATAGAGGCCATATCGTTATTACAAAACGGATACCTGCCCGATTTGATAGTCACCGACCTGATGATGCCGGGTATGGGTGGAAAAGGGTTCGTAGAACAACTGAAAAGCAGTGGTGCATTTCAACACATACCAGTGATAGTTCTCTCATCGATTGACAAAAGTGATGAAAAAATTCAGCTTTTACAGTTAGGAGCGGCCGATTACCTCGAAAAACCTTACAATCCGTCGGAATTATTGATTCGTATAGAGAACATCTTTAAATTCAGAATTTAATTACCACACGTTTAATTCCGCTTATGCTTTATAAGGCATTGTACATAGGAAAAGACCTCACGTTTGCCAAACGGCTGAACGAAGGGGAAATACACTTTGATTGTAAGGTAATGGCTACTATCTTCGATGCCATTGCTCTGAAATCGGACTGTCAATGTATTTTCTTTCAGCAGGAAACTCCTGAAGAAACTTTGCTGGCATTACAGGTGCTACAACAAAACCTGGTTAACAGCGAAACTGTTGTTTTTGTTATTGGAGATACAAAAATGGCAGCACAATGGATACGCAATGGAGCTCACGATGTGTTCCCTGTCAACTTCGATCCGACTGCACTCTTCATACGTTTTAAGTTTCTGTACGAAAACCTTGAGCAACTAAGTGCACCAAAACTAAAAGACGATACCATTGTTACCTTCCATTTACCCTTGTGGAAGCGAATCTTCGACATCGCTTTTTCATCGGCTGTGCTTTTGGTATTACTTCCACTGTTTTTGCTAATTGCACTGGCCATCCGCATCGAATCGCGTGGGAGAGTGTATTATGTGGCTCCACGAGTGGGTACCGGTTACCGTATTTTCGGATTCATCAAATTCAGAAGCATGTACACCAATGCCGACACTAAAGTCGATACCCTGATGAAGGACAACCAATACGTAGTGCAGGATGTGCAATCAACCGAATACAACAACGAAAGCCCTTTATTGATTAGCGACGACGGGTTGGTCCAGGAAGATCAATTCAAGCAAAAAAAAGCAGTTAAGCGTGAAAATTCATTTTTCAAAGTAGCCAACGACCCCCGTATTACAAAAGTGGGACGTTTTATCAGGAATACCAGTATTGATGAATTACCACAGTTTATTAACGTATTGAAAGGCGACATGTCGATTGTAGGCAACCGTCCGCTTCCGCTTTACGAGGCCGAACTGCTCACTACCGACCAATGGTCGAAGCGATTCGCTGCTCCGGCAGGAATTACCGGGCTGTGGCAAATAACCAAGCGGGGAGGAGCCAATAAGATGTCGGCTGATGAACGCAAACAACTAGATATTGAATATGCTGAAAACTATTCGTTTTGGTACGATTTAAAGATTATTCTGAAAACCATACCCGCCATGTTACAGCACGAAAACGTTTAACAAAAAAGAATAAAGTAAATATGCGCAAAACTGTTTTTATCCTTTTACTGATGTTTAGTATAGTGCCACTTCAGGCGCAATACATGACCGATCTGTTTAAAGACCTGGATAACGACACAGCAGTATTTAACTTTGAATTGCCGGAGTTGAGCGTGCTCATACAGGCATCACACGATTATCACGCCTATCACCGGATGCAGGATGCACAAATGCGAAATTTCCAATCGCAGATAAAGGCAAAAAAAAGGGAATGGCTGGATCACTTTTACATCGATGCCGACACACGATATGGCTTGTATAACTACATCATTGTAGCCGGCAACCAGAATCTTCCCGGAGTGGCCCCGGTCGAAAATCAGTACAGTTACTATGTTGCCTTCTCGGTACGGATACCTTTGTCGGTATTTTCGAAAACCAGGCACGAAATAAAAGCACTGGAACACACAGTGGCGCAGCATAAAGCTTACCAGGAACAGCTTAACGATGAGCTTACACGTATGGTAATTGAGGAATATTACCTCATGTTTACCTTCAAAGATCAGATGTTAGCCTTTCAGGAAGTGATGCAAACCGTTCGTTCGCTGTATATGAAAGCATTGCGCGATATGGAACGTGGGTACATAAGTATGGACACTTTTGTGGATATTGCTGAGTCGAAAGCGAAAGCCGAGACCGACTTCTACAAAGCTAAATACGAATTTTTCATGCATGCCGAAAAAATATTGGCACTTACAGGTTATAAATTCAAACCGTCCATTCAATGAATCTTGTAAGTTTTATAAAGCTTCTTTATTCGAAGCTAACCTACATAATAATTATTCCGCTGGTGTTCGGGTTTATAACTTTCCTGATCACCCGTAATCTGCCCGAGCGTTATACTTCGACGGCAACCCTGTTTACGGGTATTACCTCGAATACCGGCCTCGAAATGATGGGTACACGTATCGACAACGTGCAGACACTCAACGAGTACAACAACGTACTGAGTATTATGAAATCGCGTTCGCTTGCCGAAGAAACCGGTTTGCGACTGCTGGCTCAGCACCTTATGCAGGATGGACCCAACGGTTTAATTATCAACGAAGAAGCCTACAATGAACTCATGGAAGATGTACCGGAAGATGTGAAACGACTGGTAGTGAAGGGCGACATGGAAAAAAGCTATTACAACCTGAAGTACAATGTCACACACGACAAAAACGGATTTTTATATAAACTATTGAACGACGATCATCCGCATTACAGTGTGGAAGGGATTAATAAAATGAGCGCCGAACGTATCGGGGCTTCCGACCTTATCAAGGTATCGTATGATTCCGACGATCCGGCTATTGCGTACAACACCATTAAATTTGCCACGGAGATTTTCAACAACAAGTACATTGTATTGAAGAAAAATCAGTCGAGTAATGCGATTGCCTATTTTCAGCGCAAGTTAAGGGAGCTGGCTGCTCAGCTTCAGGCTGCGGAGCAAAAACTGCTGGAATATAATATTGAGAACAATATTATTAACTACGACGAACAAACCGAGCAGATTACTACACAGCAGGAAAAGATAGAACTTCGGCTTCAGGATGTTAAAATGGAATTTGAAGCGGCCGGAGCAGTGCTTCAGAAGCTGGAGGATGAAATAGCCAACCGCTACCGGATTAATTTACAGAATAAGCAGGTATTTGAAATTCGCAAGAACCTGGTGAATATTAATAATGAGATTGCTCAGCTGCAGGTGTTTAATGATGGAGAGCAACCCCAAAAGTTACAGCAACTGATGCTGAGAAGATCGCAGCTGGAACGACGTTTACAAAACAGTATCGACTCGATTTACACAATTGATAGTAAAACGCATGGTATCGAATTCCAGCGTATTATGGGCGATTGGCTTACGGCTCTTACCAATTACGAATCGAACGCTGCGTATTACAAATCGATGCTGGAACGGCACCGTATTTTCATGAGTCAATACAAAGAGCTGGCGCCGGTCGGGGCAACTATTAAACGTTACGAGCGTGAGATAAATGTAATTGAAAACGAATACCTCAACGTGCTCAATAACCTGAACATTGCCTTGCAAAAAGAACAAAACATGGAGATGGTTACCGACATGAAAATGATGGATGAGGCTACCCTCCCCCTCATTCCCAACAAGTCGCGTTATCCACTCTATATCTTAATAGCAGCTCTGTTCTCGTTGATTTTCTACATCGCCGGTTTGCTGGTAATTGAAATTCTCGACATGCGTATTAAAACTCCAACGAACCTGGCCCGACTCAGCGAGCTCGAAGTATTGGGTGCGTTTTGTTCCGAAACGCTCAATTATCCTCCGGCAGCCGAATACATCAACAGCCGGTCGTCGGTATTTATTTTCGAGAAAATACGCGACCTGGCACTCACGAGCAATCGCCCGATGGTAATTCAGGTCATGAGTGTATGGGATCAGGCCGGAAAAGTGGATACCGCCGGCTTTATAGCCTCCGAATTGAAAGATAGAGGCTGGAACGTTAAAATCTTTAATTTTGCAGCAGTTGCTGCAGCCGATAACGACTCCGGCATCAAGGAAGATCCTACCGATCCATATTCGCTTACTTACCGGTATCGCAATTCCGACACCTACGAGGAGCTATTCAGCTACCTGCGTACCAATCCGGAAGTTATTATAAGCATTTTACCGTCTGTGAGTCATGGTATCGACAACTCGGTAATTATAAAAACTGCCGATATGAGTATTGTTGTATTCGACAGCATGCTCACCTGGCATGAAGCAGAAACCCTGCATGTAAACAAACTCAAAACACTTATTGGTGAACATATTTACGCAGTTCTTACTAATGGGCGTATTGAATACCTCGAAGATATGTTTGGTGAAATACCGAAAGAGCGCTCGTACTTACGGAAGAAGATGAAGAAGACGCTCACCCGATTTGCTGGTCGTTCCTGATAATTTTTCATACCTATCGTTATGCCGAACACATCACCCAGTTTCAGGACTAGCGCTCACACGATGCTGACAGTCATCGTGCTGGGCTTTTTTCTGTTGCTCATGCTCCTGGCAATGGTGTTTTTTGCCGGTAACAACTTAGTGACGGGCCTCATGGTTATGTTCCTTCCGCTGGGGTTAATAGCGATTATTGCCATGTTGGTAAAACCTCATTTCGGGGTATTGGCTATCATGTTTGCCAATTATTTTTCAATCGGGATTTCGCGCTATGTTAGTTTACCCACCGGATTGATGGTGGACGGATTTCTGGTGATAACCCTTATTGGTATATTTTTCATGCAGCTGAACGTAAAAGTAGAATGGAAAAAAGCCTCCCGCGACATTACTTACCTGGTAGTTTTCTGGATGTTTATGACTACCCTTCAATTGGTGAATCCCGAGACCATCAGCCGCGCTGCCTGGTTTTATGCCATGCGAAGTATGGCACTTTATTCTGTATTGATTGTTCCGGTGGTCTACTGGATCTACAACAAACCGAAGGACATGATGGCCTTCATCAATATTTCCGGTTGGTTTACTGTATTGGCCATTTTAAAAGGCGTACAGCAAAAATTTATCGGACCCGACCCCTGGGAACAAGCCTGGCTCGAAGTTCCGGGTAACCAAACCACCCACGTACTTTTTGGTGTTATCCGAGTGTTTTCGTTTTTTGCCGATGCAGGTACGTATGGTGGAATGATGGCTTATTTTGCGGTTGTGTATCTTATCCTGGCCATCCACCTGAAAGTATCACCCGGAAAGAAATTCTTTTTTTGGTTCTTATCGCTGGGCTCATTCTATGCCATGGCCATCTCCGGAACGCGAAGTGCCATTGCAACCCCTTTTGTCGGCTTCTTTATTTATGCCTTTCTCACCAAAAATTTTAAGGCTATGTTCTTCACCGGAATTTTCCTGCTATTTGCTTTATTTATACTGAAATACACGATGATAGGCGAAAGTTATTACGAAGTGCGTCGTATGCGTACTGCCTTTCAAACTGATGAGCCTTCGCTGAAAGTACGTGAAGAAAACCGTGCTCTGTTCCGAAAATACCTTGCAACCCGTCCTTTTGGTGGAGGAGTGGGCTCGGCTGGTAACTGGGGATTGCGTTTTACCCCTGGCACCTTCCTGGCGCAAACCCCTACCGATGGCTGGTATATCCAGGTGTGGGTAGAACAGGGTATCATCGGACTGGTAATATACCTGTTCATGATTGGTTATCTGGTAGCTAAATCGGCCTTTCTTATTTTGTTTAAAATAAAGGAAAACAACAATCGTTTTGCTGCCATCGCTTTTCTGGGAGGAGCTATGGGGATGATTGTGTCATCGTATAGTGCCTCTACGCTGGGGCAAATGCCCGGTACTATTATGTTTTTTATGAGTATGTGTTTTATTTCGTTGATGCCCGAATGGGAAAAAAATCAGTTGACTGCATGAGACTTTTCTTTTCTATTGTGTTGTTAGTTGTTGGATGGCTGTCAATGGAAGCTTCCAATCCGTTGATAATTAATGAAATTTCGATTTGTAACACGGCCGAAGTGCTGGACCCGAATGGAAATTACCAGGATTGGATTGAATTGTATAATCCCGACACTGCTGCCATTTTATTGCATCAACTAAGGTATGCCGATCAGAAGGGAAATCGTATGGAATTCCGGTTGCGCAACAAACGGGTAATTGCTGGTGGTGAGTATGCGCTAATCTGGCTCAACAAGGAAATTACCGACTTTATGGGCAATTATCCTGATCTGGATGCCGATGGTGGTTTTTTTGCCGTTTCCGACAGCCTTGGAAATTTACTCGATTCAATAAGTTATCCGCGCCAATACTCCAATGTAAGTTACGGCCGGGTTCACGAAGATTCGTTGCGTTATGGTTACTTTGTACGTTCAACTCCCGGAACTACGAATACACTTTCGCTTACTGCTAATCAGCCTGTTGCAACTCCTGTTTTTTCGCTTCCGGGAGGTTATTATTCACAAGCCCTTAGTGTTTCCATTAGCTGTGCTACTCCGGGGGCGCGCATATTTTACACAGTCGACGGATCGGAACCTGAACTGTATAGTATCGAATATACAGGCCAACCTGTGTTTATAAACCGAACCATGCCCCTAAAGGTTAGAGCTTTTGCAGGTGGTTACCTGCGTGGACAAACAGCAGTAGCTACTTACCTGATCAACGAACGAAAGCCGGAAGGAATGCCGGTTGTAATGCTTACAATTGATGAAAAATACCTGTACGACAATCAATTGGGAATCTATGTAAAAGGAACTAATGGTGTACATCATTTTTCAAATGGCGACACGGCCAATTACAACCGTAAATGGACACGACCGGGACATTTTGAATTACTCGACAATGAGAAAACACTAAAGTTATCTCAACCAGTCGGGGTATCGGTATTAGGAACTATCACCCGCAAATATGCTCTCAAGTCGTTCGATATAAAAGCTTCCAAACGATTTGGAGTTCCCCGGCTCGACTATCCGTTTTTTCCTTTAAAAGATGGAAGACGCTACAAATCGATAGCACTCCGCAACGGGGGCAACAACGACTTCCCCGGCTTCATCTTTCGCGATGCGTTCAGTCAAAGTCTTGTTCAAAACATCGACCTCGATTACCAGGCCTACGAACCCTGTGTACTGTATGTGAATGGCAAATACTGGGGATTACTTAATCTGCGTGAAAAAAGCACCAAAGATTATATCTATTCCAATTACAACCACAAACCCGATGAAATTGACCTGGTGTATATGTCGGAAGCCATGCTCGGGACTACCCGAAAGCTCAATCCGGTCGACTCGCTTATTATGCGAAATCCTATCATCAACGATTCGATGTACAACCATCTGAAAACCCTGATCGATATCGATAATTATATTAATTATTTAACTGTCGAAAATGTGTTAATAAACACCGACTGGCCGGTGAACAATAACCGTCATTTTACGCTACGAGGTGATAAGGACCGGTATCGCTGGTTACTCAACGACATGGATCGTAGTCTGCTATTCGAAGGTCATAACGCTATTGACCGGATCAGGGGCGAAGTCAATATTAACCTTCAACACCGGATGATTCAGAAACTGAGTATGGCAGAACCATTTCAAAACCACCTGATCGACGTGCAGAGTATTTACTCAGCCACAATATTTAGTGAACCAAGGATGCTTGAACAATTGGCCAATGTGGTTGACCGATATACCAACGAATTCCCCTACCATGCCGCCCGTTGGAATCCCGAATGGGAATCGTGGCTGGATGTGGGATACCTTCGCACCATTGACCGTTTAAATATTGTTGTCGATAAATCGTACATGGATTTGAAACACAATTTTAACCTGGGCGATACCGTCAATTTAGTGATCCGCTCTAATGTACCTAAAGTTGCGCTTCATTTCAACAATCACCTTATTCCTTCGCTTCCTTACGACGGGAAGTATTTCAAAGGCCGAAAAATCAAACTGAAAGCTCCTGAATACGCTGGTGGACTAAAATTCCGTGGATGGTTGGTAACTGAGCTGATGCGGACACGACTGGTTACCTCACTGGAGATGGAACTGGAAATGAATTATCTGACCACCGTTGAAGCTGTATATGGCAAAGCCGAACAAGTTCGACGCACAGGTCTGTATATTAACGAAATAAGTCCGGCCAATTCAATCTTTACCGACGAGCAGTTCCGCTACGAGGACTGGGTTGAAATTTACAACAACTCCGATTCGGTACTATCGCTCGAAGGTTATTACCTTTCCAACAGTAACGATAATTTGACAATGCACCGGTTTACAACACAAGAAAAACAGATTGCTCCTTATGGTCGTCAACTGGTTTGGTGTAGCGATGCCACCTGGCGTGGGCGTTCGCACACCAACTTTAAACTTCAGTCGGAAGGAGGAATTGTGTTCCTGAGCAAAGATACTCCCGATGGAGTTCAGCTGGTGGATTCGATAACCTATCCGGCTGTTGATGGAAAAAGATCGGTAGGCCGGTATCCGGATGGCGAAGAACAGGTGGTGATATTCAACCGGCCATCGTTTAAGCTCAACAATTTCCAATCGACCTACAACGAACCGGTATACCGCCAACCTTCCGAACTGATAACCTATGTTGAGCCCCAAAGTCAAGAGTTGAACATCAGGGTATTGAAGGAATCGAAAATAATTACGCTACTCCGCGAACAGCGCGTTCCAGCTGTGCTCGATTTTTACGATATGTCGGGATTAAAAATAAGGTCGGAAAATCTGGACGAATACCTCGAATCGTTTGATATGAGTAACTTCTCCCCGGGTTTATACCTATTGATTTACTCGGATGCCAATACAACAACAACACTAAAAATAATCATCTGACTTTATGATAAAAAAGGTTAGTGGACTTCTGAAAAATTCGAGTAATCTGCATTCGCTGATAGGAAATATCAGTTATGCAGGATTCAGCATGGTGTTGTTTATTATGCTGGCACGGTTTACCGACAAGGAACTATATGGCCGCTGGGTAATATTTATTACTGCATTGGGCTTGCTCGACATGCTCAGGGTTGGCCTGGCCGGAACGGGATCGATTCGGTATATTTCGACTCATGAAGGCGAAAAAAGAAATCATGCCATTGGAACCGCTTATCACCTGAATATACTTACCACTGTAGCTATTTCCCTTCTTTTTATCCCTGCCTACTTCGTACTGGAACCCTTAGCAGCCGACAATTATTATCTTCCGGTTTTGTTGTTTTATCCACTCTGTTCGTTTGCCAGCTTACCTCATATGCAGGCAACGAACTACAGTCAGGGTATCATGAATTTTCGGAATGTAATGATCATAAGAAGTGCTGTGGGATTTTTCAATTTACTGTGCATGGGATTGTACATCCTTTTTTTCGACGAAAACTTAACCGGATTAATCCTGATGTACAGCCTTTCCGATCTGATGGTGTCGCTGTTCACTAGTATAAAAGGTTGGGATGGGTGGCAAAACCTGAAGTATTTCAAACGCGCAATTTTAAAAGAATTATTACATTTTGGAAAATATTCCACCGCCATCAGTATCGGAAGTAGTTTGCTTCGGAGTAGCGACACGTTCATTATCAGTCTTTCGGCGGCATTAGGGGCTCCCGCAGTTGCCATTTATGCCATTCCTATGAAACTGGTTGAAATGATCGAAATACCACTTCGTAGTTTTGCAGCCACTGCCTTTCCCCGATTTTCGGCCAGTTTCAACGAAAAATCCGAACTGTTCGTACGCAATTTTAACACTTACCTTACCTATTCGGTACTCATGCTTATACCGGTGGTAATCATTTTACCCCTCATTTCCGAGTGGGTTTTGCTGTTTTTTGGAGGTCAACAATACATTAATGCGATCGATACTCAAAAAAATATACTTTTTATTATAGTATTCTATATTCTTTTATTACCTTTCGACCGCTTTATAGGAGTAGGACTGATGGCTATCAACAAACCGGAACTCAATTTTTATAAACTGCTTATTATGTTACTTCTCAATATCGCGTTTAATCTGATTGCCGTGTTCGTGTACCAATCGCTGGAGTTAGTAGCATTGGCTACTATCCTGTTCTCGGCTATCGGAGTATTTACCGGTTGGCAAATGTTAGTAAAACACACCGATATAAGAGCAGCTACCACCTGGAAAGACATGAAGGTTAATTTAGGAGAATTGAGAACTAAAACAACCCGATATCTGTTTAAACAATATTAACAAACCAACAATCATTCTACTTCTTTTTAGCAGGAAGTTGAATATTGCTCAAAAAAATCCAAAAAGGTCGTATGAAGATTGGTATTGAAGGACAACGGCTGTTTCGTCAGAAAAAGCATGGGATGGACATCGTGGCGCTTGAATTGATTCGACGGTTGGCAGAGTTCGATCCATCGAATCAATATGTGATTTTTGTAAAAGACGATATTGATAAATCCTGTATTCGGGAAAGTGCAACCGTTAAAATAAAAATTCTGCCTTCCACCTCCTACCATTGGTGGGAACAGGTAATATTGCCCCGGGCGGCATATGACGAAGGGTGCGATCTATTGCACTGCACCAGCAATACCGCTCCTCTTGCTTCCCGTATTCCACTCATTACTACCATTCACGACATTATTTACCTCGAAAAAGTAGCCCTGTTCAGTAAGGGGGGCACTGCCTACCAACGGTTCGGCAACATGTACCGGCGATTTGTAGTTCCACCCATAGCCCACAAAAGCAAAAGAGTGGTAACTGTTTCGGAATTCGAAAAAAAGAACATTCAGGATGTACTCTATTTAGGCGATAAACTGAGAGTGATCTACAACGGAGTTGGTACTCACTTTAAGAAGATAATTGATACGGAGGTGTTGAAACGAGCCCGTGAACAGTACCACCTTCCCGAACGTTTTATGCTGTTTTTGGGCAATACCGATCCTAAAAAAAACACTGCAAATGTATTAAAAGCATTTGCTCTTTACAAGCAGAAAAACGACGACAATCTCTACCTGGTAATGCCCGATTACGACGAGACAGCTTTACAGACACTCCTCCAGGATACAGTAAAACCGGATGTACGCTCGCACATAATAATGACGGGATATGTTCCCAATGAAGATTTGCCTGCCATTATCAATCAAAGTGTACTGATGTTGTATCCTTCTTTACGCGAAAGTTTTGGAATTCCAATACTCGAAGGAATGGCCTGCGGTGTACCGGTTATTACTTCCAACTGCTCGTCGATGCCCGAAATTGCCGGCGATGCTGCCCTTCTTGTCGAACCAACCGATCCACAAGCAATTTTGCATGCCATCGAACGGATTATTTCCAATCCTGTACTTGCATCAAGTCTATCGGCCAGGGGTATTGTTCGCGCTGAACAATTCTCGTGGGACTTAATGGCTCAATCCTACATAAACTTATATAAAGAAGTATACAACGAAATCTATCAACCTTAAATTCATTTCATAGGATATGAATACCGTAAATTACAGAAACATAGCCGATTTGAATACCCTAATCCTACGCAAGCTCAGTATCGTCCCCAGGGACTTTGACCTGATTGTAGGACTGAAAGAAAGTGGATTGATTCCGGCAAATTTATTATCGCTTTATCTTAATCGACCTTTTTCCGACTTACATTCGTTTTTAAACGGACATATCTATAAGGCCGGCGAAAGAGGAAGTTTTTTTACGCACAGCCATCATCAAAAAGTACTAATAATTGATGATAGCTTACGCACCGGGACAACCCTGCGTGAAGCAAAAAAGAAATTAGCCGGACTTACTGATCGGTTCCAGTTTAGCTACTGCGTTGTGTATTTGGAACCTGGAAACGAATCGGAGGTCGACTTTTATTTCGAGACCTTGAAATACCCTCACTTTTTTCAATGGCATCTCCTACCCGACCGTATACGCGAAAAAGTTCAGTTTACTATGAACCAAACCCCTGTATATGCCGAATTGAGTGAGTACCCGTTTTTACTTTCGCCCAACTATATTCAGGCTCAGGCTAGTTTTCGTAAAACGGGTCGACCCACTCTGAGCCTTGCCGACTTTGAAATGGTAAGTTCGTCGACCACCGTCTGGAAAGATATTAAAAGTGGTACCTATATGCCGGGGATCCGGCAATTTGCTATACAAACCCGAAATTTACTTCGCAGAACACTAAAAAGACTAAAGAAATGAATACGCTGGTACTGATTTTTTGGATT
Source organism: uncultured Paludibacter sp. (assembly GCA_964559265.1). Taxonomy (GTDB): domain Bacteria; phylum Bacteroidota; class Bacteroidia; order Bacteroidales; family Paludibacteraceae; genus Paludibacter. The sequence goes on from CAZLHC010000030.1 coordinate 32,958, forward strand.
CTGGCAGCCATTATTGTGTACACCTACCTCGGATATGGTCTGGTATTGTACCTTCTTGTACGCATCAAACGAATGTTCAAAAAAAGGGTAGTGCCCGAATTAACCAACGACCAGCTTCCCGACGTTACCTTATTGGTAGCCGCCTACAACGAACTCGACTTCATTCATCAAAAAATGGCGAACACCCGGGAGTTTCGGTATCCTGCCGAAAAGCTCAAAATAATGTGGGTAACCGATGGATCAGACGATGGTACCCCGGAGGTTTTACGCAACAGCTATCCTGATGTGGAAGTGTTGCATCAGCCCGAACGTCGTGGTAAAATTGCTGCTATGAATCGTGCAGTACATTTTGTAGAAACACCGTATATCGTTTTTTCCGATGCCAATACCCTGATTGGCCCTGATTCGGTACGCAAAATAGCTTCGCTTTTCACCGACCCGAAGGTGGGCTGTGTTTCGGGCGAAAAACGAATAATGAACGAAGAAAAAGAAGCAGCTTCGTCGGCCGGTGAAGGTATTTATTGGAAATACGAATCGACACTTAAACGCTGGGATGCTGAATTATATTCGGTGGTGGGAGCTGCCGGTGAGTTATTTGCTGTCCGTACCGAGTTATTCAACGAAGTAGAACCCGATACTTTACTCGACGATTTTGTAATTTCCCTGCGCATTGCGATGAAAGGATATCGTATTGAATACGATCCGGAAGCCTACGCTGCCGAATGGGCATCGGCTTCGATCCCGGAAGAATTAAAACGAAAAATCAGAATTGCTGCCGGCGGTTTACAATCGGTGGTGCGTTTGTTACCTTTGCTTAATTTCTTCCGCTATGGAATACTTTCGTTTCAGTATACCTCGCACCGGGTACTTCGCTGGGCTGTAACTCCTTTTCTTTTACCAATCGTACTGATAATAAACATCATAATAGCACCATCAAGCACTTTACTGACCATAATGCTGGTCTTACAGGGACTTTTCTACCTCGGTGGGTTTATCGGTCAACTATTTGAACGAAAAAAAATTAAGGTAAAAATATTTTTCATTCCCTATTATTTCCTGTTCATGAATTATGCAGTGTTCCTCGGTTTATTCCGATTCCTGCGCAATCGGCAAAGTGTTAACTGGGAACGAGCCAAACGAATGGATAAAAAAACAAACTAACACAAACAACCATGAAACGAATTCTGATTACAGGAGGTGCCGGGTTTATCGGTTCACATCTTTGCGAACGAAAACTCAAGGAAGGTAACGAAGTAATATGCATCGACAATTATTTTACCGGACGTCGAAAAAATGTTGAACATTTGCTACACTACACAGGTTTTGAACTGGTTCGCCACGATGTTACCTCTCCTTACCTGGCCGAGGTTGACGAAATTTACAACCTTGCCTGCCCTGCGTCGCCGGTACATTATCAGTACAATGCCATAAAAACAATTAAAACTTCGGTGTTGGGAGCTACCAATATGCTCGGACTGGCCAAACGAATCAAAGCCAAAATACTTCAGGCTTCTACCAGCGAAGTTTACGGCGATCCGAATATCCACCCTCAACCCGAAGAATATTGGGGAAATGTAAATCCTATCGGAATCCGCTCCTGCTACGACGAAGGGAAACGATGTGCCGAAACCTTGTTTATGGACTATCATCGTCAACACAAGGTTCGAATAAAGATTATCCGGATTTTCAACACTTACGGCCCCAACATGCATCCTAACGATGGACGGGTTGTATCCAATTTTATCATGCAAGCTCTTAGAGGCGAAGACATTACCATCTTTGGAACCGGCAATCAAACCCGTAGTTTTCAGTACGTCGACGATTTGCTGGAGGGAATGTGCCGGATGATGGCAACTCCCGATACCCTAATTGGCCCTGTTAACATCGGTAATCCTAACGAATTTACAATGTTGGAGCTGGCTCAGAAAGTGATCGACATTACCGGTTCCTCTTCAAAAATGATATTTAAACCACTTCCTTCCGACGATCCGAAACAACGCCAACCCGACATTAGCCTGGCTCGTTCCATTCTGAATGGCTGGGAGCCGGTAATTCAACTGGAAGAAGGATTGAAACGTACGATTGCTTACTTTGATTCGGAACTAAAAGCCGGTCGGATTAGTTGACAGCATGAATTTGTCGGCCGTCGGGGACACGCTTATTTTTTGCGCTCAGTTGGCACTGGCAACAAACTCACTTTCTCACAATTCGATAGTCCTCTGTCTATCAACACATTGAGCTCATAGATCAGGTCAGTATATTCGGAACGAAGGCCGCAACGATACATTTCGGCTAGGGGCTCCCGATCACGAATCCTCAACATTAATTCCACCAGATGAGGAGGATGCGTCAGCTTACTATATTCTTTGTAGGTCATATTCAGAAACGCAACATGCTCGTCAATTCCCCGGTTGTCGAGCCAAAAACCATTATTGAGCTGTATCGGCTTCATCAAATTACCTTCCCACATAAGGTCGCCTGGCTCGGGAAACGATACAATGCGGGTACGATCGGCATTCAACAAAACGGGCACCAGATTGGAGTAATCGCCTCTGGTTTTGTAAATCACAACGGGTGCCGAGGGAATCCATTCGGTAAGCATTTCTCCGGCATATCCGGATGAAGCTGCTGCCTTTTTTTGGTGTCTGCACGAAACCAGGAGCACAGCACAAATGCTACTGATAATCCAAAAAAGTAAAAAGCGAAAAAGAATATTATTTTGCATATAAACGCTATTGGGGGAAATCTGAAACAACACCAGCAAAGCCTACATAATCGGGAGTACGGTATTGGCTACACTCATTCGGCAAATTTGTTTTTTTCAATCGGCAAAAATAATAATTAACTGTAAAAAATACAATTAATACCTTTGTTTTATCTGAATTTATATTCCGATTCGTAAAAAAGTGCTACTTTTGTGGTTTATATACTAATTATGATTGATAAGCATTTACAACCTGAATATATTTTTGAGAGTAGCTGGGAAGTGTGTAACATGGTAGGCGGTATCTATACCGTATTATCAACCCGCGCTGCCACCCTGGTCGAACACTACACCGACCGGTTAGTATTTATCGGACCCGACGTATGGGCGGATCAGGAAAGCCCCTATTTTAACGAAGATAAGACACTTCTAAAAGAACTGGTTCAGTTCACGAAAAAAGAATACGGATTAACCATTCGGATTGGCCGTTGGAAAGTACCCGGACAGCCGATTGCCATTCTTGTTGATTTTTTTCCGTTAATGGTTCAAAAGGAAACAATATACGGAAAGGTATGGGAGACTTCAGGGGTTAATTCACTGGGTGCCTATGGCGATTACGACGAATCGTCGATGTTTGGCTATGCAAGTGGCATGATCGTAGAGTCGTATATAAAATGCTACGGTATATCTTCCAAAATTCCGGTTGCAGCGCATTTCAACGAATGGATGACTTCGTTTGGACTCTTCTATATCAGAGCACATCAACCTCAGGTAGCCACTCTGTTTACCACACATGCTACCTCCATCGGTCGATCGATAGCCGGAAATCATAAACCGCTGTACGATTATCTGTCGGAATACTCGGGCGATCAGATGGCGGGAGAGTTGAACATGGTATCGAAACATTCGACCGAAAAGCAGGCAGCTCATCTGGCCGATTGTTTTACAACGGTCAGTCATATAACTGCAATTGAATGTGAGCAGCTGCTCGACAAAAAACCCGACGTGGTTACTCCCAATGGCTTCGAAGATGATTTTGTTCCCCGTAAAAAAGTATTTAACGAACAACGTAAAGAAGCACGCCTGCTTTTACGGAAAGTAGCCGAAACTTTACTGGGCGAGAAGCTTCAGGAAGATGCGCTGCTAATTGGAACTGCCGGCCGGTACGAATACAAAAACAAGGGATTGGATGTTTTTGTGGAGTCGCTAAAAATGATCAACGACCAGAGAGGCTCCGACCGACAAGTGATAGCCTTTATAATGGTTCCGGCCTGGACAAAAAGTCATCGTGCCGATTTGGCCAACAGTCTGCTTCACAATCATCCTCTGCACGCTTATAACCGCATTACCACCCACGAATTGCACGACTACGTCTCCGATCCGGTAGTAGGGGCAATCAACTGGTTCCATCTCCACAATTCGCAACACGACAGGGTTAAAGTGATATTTGTACCTGCTTATCTCAACGGAAAAGACGGCATTTTCAACAAAGTGTATTATGAGTTACTCATCGGACTCGACCTTACTATATTTGCGTCCTACTATGAGCCCTGGGGATACACCCCTCTCGAAAGCGTTGCGTTTCACGTACCAACCATCACAACCAATCTTTCCGGTTTTGGCGAATGGGTCTCACAACAACCGCAGCACGTAAGTAATGGAGTTGGAATTATTAAGCGCTCCGATTATAACGGTCACGAGGTTTCACAACAAATAGCCCTAATGATTAACGATTTTGCAGCGGCAGATGAACAGGAAGTTACCGAAATGCGTAAAAAAGCGGCTGCAATTGCCAAAAAAGCACGCTGGAACAACTTCATCCGCTTTTACGAAACGGCTTATACTACCGCTCTTCATCATGCTGAAAAAAGAACTCAAAATTGATGCAATCGTTTGTGTAACTTGTTGATAAATATGTTATAAAACATAGTATTTAATATCAATAATAATTGTAACTTTGCAAACTGTATTATAAAACATAATTATAATCGATTATTCATTATCAATGTATAATAATTTATGAAATGAACATGCAGCAACTTCACCTTCCGTACACAGTTATAAATGCATGTACATTTTATACTCTCCGTAAAAAAAATAAATTACCGTATGAAAATTAAAACTAATCATGTAAATGACGTAAGCTGGCGAGAACTGAACGTTACCTCCAACCTGCCCGAAAGCCTGAGAAAATTAGACGAACTGGCTCATAACCTTTGGTGGGTATGGAGCAGTGAAGCTAAGCAAATGTTCCGGACGTTGAATCCTGCTGCATGGAAAGAAGCACATTCGAATCCGGTGCAACTATTGAATATACTTTCACACGAGGAACTCATTTCACTTGCCAACGATACCGAATTCATTTCCAAACTCGAAAGTATTTACACCGAATTTCAACAGTACATCAATACTCCGTTAAAACAACAGCTACCTTCGGTAGCCTATTTTAGCATGGAGTACGGGATGACTGAAATTCTGAAAATCTATTCGGGAGGATTAGGAGTATTGGCCGGCGACTACCTGAAGGAGGCCAGCGATTGTGCTATCAATATGACGGCCATTGGATTCCTGTACCGCTACGGTTATTTCACACAATCGCTTTCGGTGGATGGACAACAAGTTGCTGTATATGAAGCTCAAAACTTCAACAATCTGCCTATCAAACAGGTTATGGATGATGCTAACCAGCCGCTGGTGGTGGAAGTTCCTTATCCCGACCGGATTGTTTACGCTTATGTATGGAAAGTGGCTGTGGGCCGTATTTCACTTTATTTGCTGGATACCGACCACGACATGAACAGCGAGTTCGACCGCTCGATTACCCACCAACTCTACGGTGGCGACTGGGAAAACCGCTTGAAGCAGGAAATCATGCTTGGAATCGGCGGTATATTGACTCTGAAGAAGTTAGGCATCGAGAAACAGGTGTATCACTGTAACGAAGGTCATGCCGCCCTTATTAACGTTCTGCGTTTGGTTGATTATATCGCCGGTGGCCTTAATTTCAACGAAGCACTCGAAGTGGTTCGAGCAAGCTCACTTTACACCGTTCACACCCCGGTTCCGGCCGGTCACGATAGCTTTGACGAAGGCTTATTCCACAAATACATGTCGGAATATCCCTCAAAATTGCAAATCAGCTGGGACGAATTTATGGACATGGGCCGCGAGCATCCGGGAAATAAAGAAGAAAAATTTTCGATGAGTGCATTCGCGTGCAACGCAAGCCAGGAAGTAAACGGAGTCAGCTGGCTTCACGGAAAAGTTTCGCAGGAAATGTTTAACCCCATCTGGAAAGGCTATTTCCCTGAAGAGTTGCACGTAAGTTATGTAACCAACGGGGTGCATCTTCCCACCTGGACTGCTTCGGAATGGAAAAAAGTTTACGAAAAATATTTTTCGGGTGATTTCTACAACGATCAATCGAACCTGAAAATATGGAAAGCTATTTACGATGTGCCTGATCAGACGATCTGGGATACCCGCATGTATCTGAAAAACAGATTAGTTGATTTCATCAAGGATCAGTTCAGAGATAATTGGCTGAAAAACCAGGGCGATCCTTCGCGCATTGTCAACATCCTTGAAGCAATCAACCCGAAAGCATTGATTATTGGTTTCGGCCGTCGTTTTGCTACTTACAAACGCGCTCACCTGCTGTTTACCGATCTGGAGCGCCTCGAACGAATTGTAAATAATCCTCAGCGTCCGGTACAGATTCTCTATACCGGAAAGGCTCACCCTGCCGATGGAGCTGGCCAGGGTCTTATCCGCCGGATTGTCGAAATTTCGAGGATGCCACAGTTTATCGGAAAAATAATTTTCCTTGAAAATTACGATATGCGTCTCGCTAAACGCCTGGTTTCCGGAGTCGACATTTGGCTGAATACGCCTACCCGTCCGCTGGAAGCTTCGGGAACATCGGGCGAAAAAGCGCAGATGAACGGGGTTCTGAATTTCTCGGTACTCGACGGCTGGTGGCTCGAAGGCTACGTGAAAGGGGCCGGATGGGCATTGACTGAAAAACGTACCTACGAAAATCAGGAACATCAGGATCAACTCGATGCAGCTACCTTGTATAGCATGATGGAAAACGAAATAATCCCTATGTATTTTGCTAAAAACACAAAAGGATATTCAACAGAGTGGATCCAGTATATTAAAAACTCGATTGCCCAAATTACTCCGCGCTTTACCACCAAAAGAATGATGGACGATTACATTAATCGATTCTATAACCGGTTGGCGCAGCGCAGTGCTTTCCTGAAAGAAAACAACTTTGCAAAAGCCCGTGAACTGACAGTTTGGAAAAGCAATATGGCTACTCACTGGGATCAGATTGAAGTCGTTAGTGCAAGTCATATCGACAATGCGCTGCAACAAACCCATGTGGGCGAAGGCACAACTCTCGAAGTAATTATCGACACTAAAAATCTGAACGACAAAGGCATAGGCGTCGAACTGGTAGTAACCCGTCTATCGGAACACAATAAAGAACTTCTTTACGATGTGGAAGAAATGAAACTGACCCGTACCGAAGGATCCCGAATGCACTTCAGCATGGATTATGTGATGAATCGTGCTGGAAGCTTCCGGTATGCGTTCCGAATGTTCCCGAAAAATGAAGATCTCCCGCATCGTCAGGACTTCTGCTACGTTCGCTGGATTTAAAACAAATGATTGAGAACAAACTAAATTGGTTTGTTCTCTATCATGAGATTTTACCTTAATAAAACAGTCAGGGCATACAGAGTATGATAGTAATCATATCACCTGTTAGCCCTGACTGTTTCTTGAAATAGACGGCAACCGCTGTTTTTTTATAACCGGCGGGTGACCCGTGTTAGCATCTCTTTTTTCCAGCTTACAAAATCGCCGGAAAGAATGTGAATCCGGGCTTCCTTTACCAACCAAAGGTAAAAGGCCAGGTTGTGAATTGAGGCTATTTGCATTGCTAACAACTCTTTACTAATAAATAAATGACGAAGATAGGCTTTTGTATAAACCCTGTCGACATAGGAAGTCCCGTTTGGATCAAGTGGTGAAAAATCGCTTTTCCACTTTTCGTTGCGCATATTCATGATTCCTTCCGAGGTAAACAACATCCCGTTGCGGCCGTTGCGGGTAGGCATCACACAATCGAACATATCAACCCCCCGTTCAATTCCTTCCAGAATATTTTCGGGTGTCCCAACCCCCATCAGGTAACGGGGCTTATCCTTAGGTAGTATTTCGTTAACCACCTCTATCATTTCGTACATCTTTTCAGCAGGTTCGCCCACTGCCAATCCTCCAATTGCATTACCTTCGCGTTGCTGCGAGGCAATAAATTCGGCCGACTGACGGCGTAAATCAGGATATACACAGCCCTGCACGATCGGGAAAAAAGTTTGCGAGTAACCGTACTTATCTTCCGTTGTATCGAATCGCTTCAACCCCCGCTCCAGCCAACGATGCGTCAGCTCCATCGACGTTTTAGCATATCCATAAGGTGCATCCCCCGGCGTGCATTCATCAAAAGCCATCATAATATCGGCACCAATTATCCGCTGAATGTCGACTACATTCTCGGGTGTAAACAAATGCTTACTACCATCGATATGCGACCGGAAATGAGCACCATCCTCCTTCAGCTTACGATTGGCCGACAACGAAAACACCTGGTAACCACCACTATCGGTAAGAATCGGCCGATCCCAACCATTGAATTTGTGAAGTCCTCCGGCCTTCTCCAAAATATCCAATCCCGGACGTAAGTACAAATGATAGGTATTTCCTAATATTATTTGAGCTCCAATATCTTCTCTCAGTTCGTGAAAATGAACCGCTTTTACCGACGCAACAGTACCCACCGGCATGAAAATCGGAGTTTCGATGGTACCATGATCCGTTGTAATCAATCCGGCACGAGCCCACGAACCGGTATCGGTATGTTGCAAATCAAACTTCATAGCTCAATATTATATCAAAAAATTGCGGAGAATCTGCTCTCCCGCATCTCCCGATTTTTCGGGATGAAACTGAACAGCCATAAAATTATCCTTACAAATAGCTGCACTGTAAGGGTGAGTATAGGTTGCCGTAGCAATGGTAAACTCCGATTGAGGCACAAAATATCCATGTACAAAATAAACATAGGTCGATTCTTCCACCCGGGAGAATAAACCGCTTTGCAAATCGGAAATAGTGTTCCAGCCAATCTGTGGTACTTTTAATCCCTTATCCTCCGGAAACTTCTGTACTGTCAACGGAAAAATACCCAGGCAATCGGTGCCATTTTCCTCCGAAGTGGAACACATCAACTGCATTCCCAGACAGATTCCCAACACCGGCTGTTTCAACGAAGGAATTAAGGTATCAAGCCCTTTTTCGCGCAGGTACGACATCGCCGACGAGGCTTCGCCCACTCCCGGAAAAATCACCCGATCGGCCGAACGGATTTCATCGGCATTATCCGTAACCACCGCCTGCACTCCGATACGATCGAGGGCAAACAGCACCGAACGGATATTTCCCGCATTGTACTTAATTATTACAACCTTCATCACTTCACTAACCGATTGGTGGAAGTTTCGGGAAAAACAACTGCAGGTTTAAATACCTTTGCTTCTTCCATTTCCATCATCGCGTAGGCCATTATTATAATTACATCGCCGGGCTGTACCAGTCGGGCTGCTGCTCCGTTGATACAAATCATTCCCGAACCCCGTTCGCCGGTAATCACATAGGTCTCAAAACGCTGACCGTTATTATTATCAACAATGGCTACTTTTTCGTTGGCAATCAGGTTGGCTGCATCCATCAAATCTTCGTCGATGGTGATACTCCCGATGTAATTCAGATTGGCTTCGGTTACCGAGGCACGATGAATTTTGGATTTTAAAACTGTTACGAACATTGTATTACGTCGATTAACCTCACTTCACCGCAAAAAACAGCGATACAACCCACTGTGGGTTCATTCCAGCTTTTGGCAGTCTGCAAAGTATTACTATTTGCAATTTCGAAATACTCCAGCCGCAACCCTTCCACTGCATCTATCTGTTCTTCAACCCAGCTACGCAGTTCTGATGGCGACTTTTCGGGCACAAAGGTACGACTTTCAAACAAAACTTTCGATATAGAAGCAGCAATTTCACGCTGCCGGGGTGTTAAACGTTCGTTCCGGCTGCTCATGGCCAACCCGGAGGCTTCACGAACAATCGGACACTCCACAATCCGGAGTCCGAAACCCATCGAACGGGTCATATGGCGAATTATGGCCAGTTGCTGAAAATCCTTTTGTCCGAAATAGGCTTTGTGAGGCGCTACCAGGTGGAACAACTTACTCACCACTTGTACTACACCATTAAAATGTCCCGGCCGGAAACGACCTTCCATTACCTGATCCAGGCCCTCAAAATCGTAATAAAAAGGCTTATTAAGCTCTTCCTCACTATACATTGCGTCAACCGATGGTGCAAAAACCAGTGTGCAGCCTGCCGAGGCCAGCATGTGGGCATCGCGATCAAGATCACGGGGATATTTCTCCAGATCAGACTTGTTGTTGAATTGCGTCGGATTAACGAAAACACTTACTACTGTCACATCATTTTCGGCTACTGAACTACGAACCAGAGTGAGATGTCCTTCGTGCAATGCACCCATGGTTGGCACCAATCCTATGCTCTGTCCATCGGCTCGCCATTGGTTAAGTAACCGTTGCAATTCCTCTGTCGAACTTACTATCTGCATGTTTTTTTTGTTTATTGGTCTTCCTTTTAAAAGAGGTGCAAAAATACAAAAAACTATCGGTATAAAAGGAGGAGACCTCAATATCAAATTTTTTTTGTATCTTTGCAAGAGAATTCTTACAATTTCATGAAAAAAGTCAACAAAGTACTTTATATTTCGCAGGAAATATTCCCTTACTTACCCTCTTCTCCTGTGGCCGACATGGGCCGTTACCTTCCACAAGCCGTACAGGATCGTGGTCGTGAAACCCGCACTTTCATGCCGAAATTTGGCGCCATCAACGAACGTCGAAATCAACTCCACGAAGTAATCCGTCTGTCGGGGATGAACCTGATTATCGACGACACCGATCACCCGCTGATTATTAAAGTAGCCTCTATTCAAGCCGCACGGCTTCAGGTATACTTTATCGACAACGATGACTTTTTCCGTAGAAAAAATACCATTGCCGACAGCGACGAGATTGAATACAGCGACAACGATGAACGAACCATTTTCTTCATTCGTGGAGTTATGGAAACAGTGAAAAAACTGCGCTGGACGCCCGACGTTATCCACTGCCTGGGATGGATGACCGCCCTGGCTCCGCTTTACATTAAAAAAGCTTATAATCAGGACCCATTCTTTAAAAATTCAAAAGTAATTTATTCGCTTTTTAAAGATGATTTTAAACAGCCTTTCCGTAGCCTGTTTGCCGATAAACTCTTGCTCGACGGTATCGAACCCGGCGATGTGGATCACCTCAAAACAGGAGATATCGACTACGTGGAACTTACTAAATTAGCCATCGACTATTCGGATGGTGTTATCCAATCGGTTCCCGAAACAAATCCCGACGTACTAAACTACATCAGCTCTACCGGTAAAAAATTTCTTCCTTACCACGAAGATGAAGACTACGCCGACGATTATGTTCGTTTTTACGACAGTGTAATGTAACTCTCAACCAAGCTTATTTCATCTCTTTTCAGTATGAAAACCTCTCCACTTCTCCTGCTGCCTGTTTTGCTGCTCGTTGCTTGTTCCGATATTAACGTTACCGACATGGGAAGCCAGTTGCTCCCTCCGGGCGATCAGATTACCGTCGGTACCGATACCTTTGCCGTTCGGTCCGACAACTACATAGTACCCTACATCTATGCGTATCCCGACTCTTTCCTGTTGGGTACTTTTTACGACGAAACCTACGGAACTACTCATGCCGACATTTTTGCCCAGGTCGAAAAACCAGCATCTTATCCTTACCCGGCTAATGTGACGATTACACCCGATTCGGCTTACCTGATTCTTTACTACGACAGCTATTTTGGCGACAAATACTCGCCAATGAATATCAGTGTGTACGAAATGAACAAGGAAACCTTCAGCTATACAAAGCCCTATCCTTCCAATCTTCTTCCTTCGGATTACACCGACAAATCGATTCTGATTGGAAAAAAAACAATTACCGCCGTGAGTGTCTCTCAATCGAGAAGTTCAAATGCTGTTGCAATAAAACTTTCCGATGATTTCCTGCAACGCTTTGCAGCAGCGACTCCCGACATTTATGCCGATGAAGAAAAATTCCTGAATTTCTTTAAGGGTTTACATATTACAACCGATTTTGGCTCGGCTACTATGCTGTACATCAACCGAATCAGTCTCGATTATTTTCATCATTATACCTATACTATTAAAGGAAGCACCGGACAGGATTCGACCGTGACCGTTAATAACATTATTCCTTTCCCCGCCAACGAAATGGTGAGACAGGTAAACCGTTTTCTGCATCCCGACACGGCAAGTGTGGTAGCCCAACTTAAAGCCTCGCCTAAGCAGATTCACCACGTTTCGTCGCCGGCTAACCTGTTTACCCGGGTTCAATTGCCATTGCGGTCGATGCTTCAGAAATTAGAAACAGAAGGCCGACGTACCTTTATCAACAGTGCCCGCCTTCGGGTTGATATCGACACACTCGATGCAGGCGAACTTGCCCGTCCGGCCAGTGGCGCTTTGTTGTTGGTAAAAGAAAGTAAAATGAACGAATTCTTTGCCAATAAAATGTTGCCTACCGATTCAATTGCCTTGCTGGGGAATTATTCCTATGGATTAAACAAGGGAACTAACCAATATGAATACTTTTACGAGTTCGACCTGGCCCAACTCCTTGCCTACGAATTCGGAAAGGCAGGTCATCAGTCAGCAAACATAGCCCCCTGGTCCGATTATCTGCTCGTCCCTGTACGCCTTACAACCAACAGTAGTAGCTACGTCACCAAGGTACGCCATCATATTCTTATGAATGGTGTCACTATTGCCGGAGGTCAACATCCTGTTAAACCAATGCGTATCAGAACTATTTACAGCCAATTTTAATAGTATTTCAAAAATTATTTCTATCTTTGCACCCGCATTTTTTAAATCAACATAAAGTCTAACCTACTATTTATTAGTAAAAAACAATTTTCATCAAATGGAAGAAAATCAGATTCCGGTTGAAGAAACCAACCTCCCTGCTGAGGAAACAGTAGCTGCTGCCGCTGCTGTGGAAGCAAGTCCTGCAGTAATTGAAGAAGCTCCTTCAGCCGTTAAACCAGCTCCTGTTGCACCCGTTGCAGTAGAAGAAGAGTTCGACTGGGATGCCTATGAAAAAGGTGACACGATTACAGCTGCCGACAAAAAAGCGCTTGAAAACGTGTACGACAACACCCTGAACGCCATCAAAGATAAAGAGGTGGTTGAAGGAACGGTAATTTCGATCAACAAACGCGAAGTAGTAGTTAATGTAGGCTACAAATCGGACGGTATTGTTCCGATGAGCGAATTCCGCTACAATCCCGAACTTAAAGTAGGCGATAAAGTGGAAGTGTACATCGAAAGCCAGGAAGACAAAAAAGGACAGCTTATCCTTTCACACAAACAAG
>CAZLHC010000031.1:0-45892 GCA_964559265.1 uncultured Paludibacter sp.
TATGGCTGTGGCGAATAATTTTTAAAATTTGTTGAGGGGTGCTGAGTAGTTACAAAAAATGAATTACTCATTAAAAAATGAAACCGGCCACCGGCAGCTAACGGGCTTCCGACCTGTGGTTTCGGTTAAGAACAGGAGAAACATCGCTATGATGTTGATGCTGACCGTTGCTTTTGCTTTGAGCTCCGTTTTTACGGTTAAAGCAGATACGAAGGATTTTATTAAAGATAAAACCCTTGGATTTTACGACTTTTTGGGCACTACACACACCTTTACCACAGCCAACTCCAACTTGTCGAACAACCAGGTAGGTAGTCCTACTCTGTTGGATGGTTATATGTACACTGCAGCCAGTGGAAATGGTAACCGGGGAACAAAAATCACTAACATGACGGCTGCCGACGATCGTCAGGATACTGTTTATTATGAATTCGACTGGAATCCGTACAAAGTTGGTGGTCAGGCTAATTCAACCGGTACCGCCGGTGCAAACCCCGAACAATATGCAGTAGCCATCGTACGTGGATCCAACGATAGTATTGTTTTTGGTGTATGGTTCGAACGCTGGAGTTATAAAGCAGGCTCGAAATACAATACCGATAGTTTGAATGCTGAGCCCCTGGGCGACCTGCATTTAATGAACTTAAGTACCGACCCCTATAATCCGGTGCCTGCAAGAGTTGTAACCCGTAATGTTAATGGTCAGGATTTATCGTATTATACCAATACCTTATTACCCTTCGCCATGCTCGAACCAGGTACTACCAACTATTATGCTGTAAAATGCGATAGTATCAACAAATCGACTAACCTGGGACGTACCTTTAAAATGAACCGTTGGTATCGCATCAAAGCAGTGCTTGATTTTAAAACCAAACGGGTACTATCTTTTGAGATAACCGACAAGGCAAATCCTGAAAATACAAAAACCGTTACCGATCTTCCTTTTGTAAATACAGGTGCTAACAATGCTTCACGCCTCGAAATAGCTGCCACCCGTGGAAAAAACGAAGGTGCTACAGGCGGTAATACTTGTAACTACGAACAACGTTTCGATAATTTCGACATCTACACCATGCGCGAAGTGGCTCAGGCTGCAACAGTTACCATCAAGTATGTGGATGATAATGGAGCAGAATTGAAACCTTCGAGAACCGTTCCTTACCTCGAAGTGGGTACCGAATTTACGGTATTTGAAGCCGATAAAGTAACTATTGTTATTGGCGACGACTATTATGTATACGATCCGACTTCAGTTTCGACGATTACTCTGGTTGGAGGTGCTAACGAAATTGTACTTAAATTTAAAAAGGCAATTCCTACAGCAACTGTTGTAACTATTGCAGCTCCTTCGACTTCCGAGCTTTATAAAGATGTTAAATTCGATATTTCGGTTAAAACACCTGCCGGCGATCCGGTTGGAATGGGTCATGTATTATTCCTGGTGAATAATATTGCCAAGAATCGTCTCGATGTGGATGTGTTGGGAACTGCTTCACTCGTGATGCCTAACCTGTTGGTTGGCGATGCTCAGATTGCTGCTCTTTATGTGGGCGATCGCATCAACTATTCGAACAGCGATACCGCACGTACCGTGGTAACCATTGCTCCTTCGACTGCTACGGTAAAACCCTATCCGGTTTATTTCGACCTGGTGGATCAGCCCGAAATTGCAGCCTGGGACCGCGAACGTGGTATGACTACTGCTACTCCCCGTGGCTATTCGAAAACGTTCAGTTTCGACTCGCTTCCGGGTATCATGGTATCGGATACTCTCAGCACTCACCGTGTAGGGTATTATTATGCAGGAAGTACCTACGATAAAATTGATAACTCATACAACCGTGCCGACTTTGTAACAGTACCGCTGGGTAGCAGTCGTCCGACCTGGGTTCGCTTCAAAACACCCTGGTTAAATGAGGGTAGCTACAATATCTATATTTCGCACCGTGTAAGTGGTGATCCGAAAACGAACATGACTACGATCGACATGAACGGTAAGGAACTATATTTCCCGAACCATGAAATGTACGGACGTTGGTTTAAATCGTGGATGGGTGTTAACAACCGTCGCCGCTGGAACGCAACCGG
Source organism: uncultured Paludibacter sp. (assembly GCA_964559265.1). Lineage (GTDB taxonomy): Bacteria > Bacteroidota > Bacteroidia > Bacteroidales > Paludibacteraceae > Paludibacter. Next base: position 2,092 of record CAZLHC010000031.1, read on the forward strand.
TCATTCCGGAAGTATGGGCATGAACTACATCGGTTCGGTAAGTGTCGATAAATCAGGAACTCAGCAGTTAACTATCAATGTAGCTCCTGAAAACGGTGCTACCTACAACCTCGATATGCTGCAGTTTATTCCGGTGGATATGGACTCTCTCGATATTAACCAGACTGCTGCCACCAGCATGGGTAAAAATTACTTCCCGATGTTCGACTGGTTAGGATTTGCTCAAATGCAATTAAATGATGGTACATTCAATACTACCTATGCCGACTTTACAGAATTTGCAGTTCCTTATCAGGTAGTTGATCAGACCGAATACACCAAATATCCGTTTACAATTGCCGATTTGGGAATTAAAGTAATTGGCGATGACATGCTTGCAAATTATTGCATCGTATACCGCAAGGAAGACAAGTGGACACGTGTTGCCGAAGGTGCAATTGAAAACAATGCATTTGCAGGAGAATTACCCATGGGTGATTATTACTACCAGGAAATTAATTACATTGATATGGGAATTCCGGGTGCTGCAGGTTACCGTACGTTCGTAAGCGATGGTTATTTCTCGGTGGGTTCGAGCAGTGTTACCGATGTGAAAGCTACAAAAGAAGTGTATGCTTATGCAGTTGGCAGCAAGTTGCTGGTAAAAGGAATGAATGCCGGAGATCGCGTGTTGATTTACGATGTAGCCGGTAAGCAGGTTCTGAATAGTCTGGCAACGTCCAACTCGTTCGAAACACAACTGAAATCTTCAGCTTACATCGTGAAAGTACTTTCGGCTCAGAAAGGAACACATGTTATGAAGGTAATGGTTCGATAATACATGATGACTCTAAAAAAAAGCGCCTCAAGAAATTGAGGCGCTTTTTTTTAGAGTCAAGAGTCAAGAATCAAGAGTCAAGAGTCAGGAATCAAGACTGGTGATGAGGGTGGGTGTTAGTTCGTCGGGATGATGGATGAGCCGTGAAGGATGCAAGGTTTCGAGCTTCATTGCCGGGCTGAGGCCCCAGCTCACAGCAATCACGGGGATATGTATTTTTTTCATGGCCAGCACATCGCGCGTTTCGTCGCCAACATAGGCAATTCCTCCGTCGACCAGTCGTTCTTTACGAATAATCTTTCCGATTACTTTATCCTTTCCAAACAAATGCCTTCCGCTGTAGATAAAACTGAAGACATCGGTAAGTTGGTTGTGCGACAGGAAATTCTCGACATTTTTTTTCGAGTTGGAAGTAAGTATGCCCAGCCGATACCCCGCATTTTTAAGTGATCGCAGGCTTTTCTCTATTCCTTCGATCAGTGGTATTTCGTGCATATGTTTACCCAATTCTTTTCGTACTCTGAAAATCAGGAGGAAAAGTTTGAACGGAGTAACACCGTATTCTTTAAAGTAACGGGTAGGATTTTTGGCACTTAGTAAATTGCGGGCTTCACCAATAATAGGTTTGCAATTATATTCGGGTGCTACCCGGTTGTAAATGTGCAGGGCAGCATCCACGCTGTCGGCCAGGGTGCCATCGAAATCAAAAATGATGTATTTAATCGGAGCTTGTTGCATAACGCAAATGAGTTAGTATGCAGCAAAAATACTATATTTTTTCAAGTCAGCCTTCCCTTTTAGTCAACTTAATGGCGAAATCCGGTTAAAGCATGCAACTGGTGTACTCGAAAAATCTGCTTATTTGGCTGAATAATCAACTTATAGAATCATAATTATTTGTTTCTTTGCAAAGCTTAGGTTTAGTAAAACCGGGCATTAAAAACTAATTACTATCCTATGCAAGTTAAATTCATACTACTTTTTTTTCTGGCCGGACTAAGCTATGCAGTTCAATCGCAGGAAAAGCAGGGAGATACAATTTTTGTGGGCGATTCGAAGTTAAAACTCGTTACAACCAATCTGATTTCTAATCCGGGATTCGAAGACGGGCTTGCGGGGTGGACCGATGCCACTACATCGATGGCGCCCTTAACTTCGGCAAATTTCAGTATTTATACCGTTGGAGGAGTAGGGAATTCAAAATTTTTGGTAGGAACCAAGAATGAGGGTGCCGCAGGAGCAGGTTCTATTGGAACCGGATGGAGCCTCGAAAGTGGCAAGAAGTACTATTTTTCCTACCAGGTGAAATACCTTGCAACGTCGACGGCTGCCGGTGAGGAAGTGTACCTGAAGATTTCTCTTACCAATGATAAGTCGGCTGTGGCCGAGCCATCCGTGTTGATCAATTCAACAAAAGTAAGCGGAGGGGGCCAGTGGACCCGCAACGAAATCGTTTTTACAAACTCAACTCCCGCCTACTCGTACCTGGTGGCACGATTTCGCTGGTTGAGCAATCGTTTCGGATTCGATAATTTTTCGTTGTACGAAGTAGAAGAATTGGTGAATACCCGGGAGCTGGAGTCAGTAATAGCCGAAGCGCAGGGAATTTATAAACCGGGTAGTGCAGGTGCTGCCGAATTAGTAGCCGCAATTAGTACGGCACAGAATGCATTATCGAGCACATCGCCCACCGAAGTTAAGTCGGCAGTGGCAGCATTACGACTGGCAATCCTCACTTACCGGTTGTTGAATGCTACGCCCGAAAATCCAATCGATGCCACACATCTGATCGTAAATCCATCGTTTGACCAGAATACTCCGCAAGGGTGGAAGGGGATTGGAGTTATCAATAATCATGTGGTTGAGTTTTACGAGCGTACGTTCAACATGTATCAAAAGATTACCGGATTGCCTGCCGGAAAGTACGTTTTGCGGGCGCAGGGTTTCGAACGGCCTAAGACCAACGATGCCGGAGCAGCATACCGCGCAGGTACCGAAACAATTTCGTCTCGCTTGTATGCTAAAGCGACCCGTTTTTCTGAGCGAAATGTGCCTTTAGCATCGTTGTACAAGCATGGTTATACCGGTTCGGGCTCGCAAAGTGGCTATGTTAATTCGATGGCAGCAGCCGAAACATTTATGGGAAGCGCCACCCGTCCGTACGAAAATGAGGTTTCCGAAATTTTATTGCAGGAAGGCGATACGCTTACGATTGGTGTGCGCAACGATTCAAAGCAGGCTGGATGTTGGGTGTTGTTCGACAACTTCAGGTTGGAGTATCAGGGAGCCTTTACTCCCGATGAGCTGAAAGTGGCGGTTGATGGGCAGGTGATGTTGGCACAGGGGATGCTCGAAACGAAAATGCAAACGAGTGTGCGGACGCAGCTTAGTGCGGCAATCGATGGAGCGGGGCAGGCTCTGACCGCAGTTCCATTGAACCTTGCTGATTTGCTGGCGGCGAATTCCACTTTGAATATTGCATACACGGCTGCACTAACTTCGGTAAGGTTGTATGAGCGCCTTCAACAATTGATTGAGGAGGCAGAAGTGAAATATCCGACACTTACCGGAACAAAGGCAACAAATTTACTTAATGCTATCGTTCTTGCCAGGTCACGTGTCAATAATCCGGATGTAAGTACAGCGCTACTCAATTCGTCTATTTCGAGTTTAAATGCACAGGTGTACAAACGTATTTATGTTCCAGCCTGGATGCTGGGTAATGTAAACGATCCGAACAATACCTGGAGCATGGCACGAAGTAAGCAATCGGCTAACTGGATTGTGTTCTGGGAACCGGGTTATGGCGAGGATCCTTCGGTGCTGGCTGACGCAAATTTCAGGATAAATATTGATGGATTACTGGCAACGGCTGAGCAGTCCTTTGATTTTTATGCCGATTCATTGAAATTTATTAAACGCGGTCGTTCGAAAACCGACGATTACAAAATGATTATCCGCCTTCGGTATACCCGTGATTGGGAAGCTACTGGTTCGGGAGTCGACGATATGATCGGGTTGCTGACACTCACAGCCTGGTCGGCTCAGGTGGGTGGACATACACTGGCGCACGAAGTGGGACATTGTTTTCAGTATCAGGTTCATTGCGATAATGGCAACCAGAATGGCTGGATGTACGGTTTTGGAGCGAATGCTTCCGGCGGAAATGGTTGGTGGGAGCAATGTGCACAATGGCAGGCGTTTAAAGTATTTCCCAATCAACAGTTTACCGACGGTCGTTTTACAAATTACCTGAATACGGCGCACAAACATATTTTACACGAGGCACCCCGGTACGATAATTATTTTATTCACGATTATTTTACCTATCGGCATGGAATGGCTATAGTTGGTAGGTTGTGGAATGAATCGGTGCGACCCGAAGATCCGGTGGAAACGTATAAACGAATTACAGGAATCAATCAGGAACAGTTCAACGACGAAATGTACGATCGGGCAGCACGATTTGCGACCTGGGATATTCCGGCTCTGAAAACGCTGGGTGCCAGCCGTATTTCGGCTCGTCCGCAACCAAAAATGATCAATGCAGGAGAAGGCATTTGGCGCATCGATCCTACCGTGACTCCCGAAAATTATGGCTATAATGTGATCAAATTAAATGCACCCATTAAAGCCACAACGGTGTATGCCTTTTTTGAAGGAAAAGCAGGGATGGATGGTTATCGGAAGAATTTCACTAATGCAGCCGGTTGGAGGTATGGTTTCGTGGCGCTTCTCACCAACGGAACCCGGGTGTACAGCGATATGCGTTCGGCAAGTGCTGCACAGCCTTCGGATACTCTGCGGTTCAGTTGTCCCGATAATTGCAAGCAACTATGGCTGGTAGTGTCGGGTGCGCCTTCGAGTCATTGGCGGCATGCCTGGGACGACGACGATACCAACGACGAACAATGGCCTTATGAGGTGAAATTTAATAATACGAATTTGCTGGGACAACAGAATATTGTGAATAGTTTACCCGATGCATCAGACGCTGGTATTGAACTGTATGGAGGCCCGGGCAGGCTCGTTGCCAACGAATTACCCATCGGCTCAAGCCTTCAGGTGTACAACCTGATGGGCACCTGTGTGGCTGATCTTCAATCTGAAACTTCCTCCGCTACCCTTACTCTTGATAAGGGGGTGTATGTGGTATCGGTGTTAAACAGGGGGAAGAAGTTTGTCGAAAAAATAATTGTGTACTAATTCTATAAAATGTATGAATAGATCAGTTTTTGGAAATTTACGGAGGTTGCTTGCTGTCGTTATCTTCATTTTTTTAATTTCAGCAGATGCAATAGCTATTCCTGTTTCGTCATTCACCAAAGCAACAACAACCCCTGTTCCACCAACAGCAGGTAGTCCTTTATTACCTCAGTTCGAGGGCTATTTGTTCGCTTATTTCGAAGGGTCGGGTCCGCGCAATACCCAGGAACAATTGCGTTTTGCAGTAAGTGAAGATGCAGTGAACTGGACGGCACTGAACGGGAATAATCCGGTGCTGGCATCGGATAAAATTTCGCAGACAGGCGGAATTCGCGATCCGCATTTGCTACGGGGCAACGACGGACGGTTCTACCTTACGGCTACCGATATGTTTACGGTGAAAAATGGCTGGGACAGTAATCCGGGTATTATTCTACTGCGCTCCGATAATCTTACCGATTGGCAGCACAGCATTATCGATCTGGCAACGTTGTATCCAAAAAAGTTTGGCAAGGTGAAATGGGTGTGGGCGCCACAAACCATTTACGATCCGAAAGTGAAAAAATACCTGGTGTATTTCACGGTTCGATTTCACGACGACGAGAAGTTGGATTTTTACGCAGCCTATGCCAATAAGGATTTTTCGGGTTTCGAGCGGGAGCCGAAGTTAATGTTCCGCGCGAAATATGGTGCTATCGATGGCGATATTATCTATAGAGATGGACTTTACCACTTCTTCTACAAAGGAAATACAAAAGATGCCAGCGGCAAAGAAGTGAAAAACGGGATACAGAAAGCGGTATCCAAATCGTTGCAAGGTCCGTGGAAAGAGGATTTTGTTTATGTAGATGCTTATGCTGCAAAAGGTGTTTCGGTAGAAGGGAGCAGCGTTTTTAAACTGAATAATTCGGAAGAATATTTTTTGATGTACGATTTGTACCGCGATAAGCGTTTCGAATTTCAGCGTTCGAACGATTTGACCACGTTTAGCGCAGAACCCGAATCGTTTACAAAAAACTTCAATCCACGCCATGGAAGCGTTATCAGCATTACCCGCGACGAGGCCCGGCGTTTACAGGCAAAATGGGGTGGTGTGCCCGAAAATCTGCTGAAACCTGTTGAAGCAGGCGACCGACATCGCTTTACATCGCAGGGAAATCCCATATTCAAGCATAAATTTACTGCCGATCCTGCGGGTCTGGTGAAGGGCGATACACTGTGGTTGTATACCGGTCACGATTTTGCCGGCGCACAGCGAAATTATAAAATGAAGGACTGGTTGGTATTTACCACTACCGATATGAAAAACTGGACAGAATATCCGGTGCCACTCAAAATTACCGATTTTACCTGGGCTACCAGTGGCGATGCGTATGCCGGACATGTGGCCGAACGAAACGGCAAATATTACTGGTACATCAGCACCAACTGGACAGGAATAGGAGTTGCAGTGAGCGACCGGCCCGAAGGTCCTTTCAAAGATGCCCTTGGAAAGCCCTTGCTTACCAATAAAGATTGTTTTGCATCGACGCATTCCTGGGCCTGTATCGATCCGGCAATTTTTACCGACGACAATGGTACTTCCTGGATTTTCTGGGGCAACCGGGAGTGCTATTTTGCCAAATTAAAAGAGAATATGATTGAGATTGATGGCGAAATTCGTCAGATGAATTTTGAGGGTTTCAGCTTTACCGAAGCGCCCTGGATTCATAAGCATCAGGGGAAGTATTATTTGACCTATGCTACCGAATTTCCCGAGAAAATTGCCTATGCCATGGCCGATCGTATTGAGGGACCGTATGAATACAAAGGTATATTAAACGAAATAGCCGGAAACAGTAATACCAATCACCAGGGAATCGTGCAGTTTAAGGGGAAGTGGTATTTCCTGTACCATAACGGCGGGATTAATACCGATGGCGGAAGTTACAGCCGCTCGGTGTGTATCGACGATTTGCAGTATAATGCCGATGGTACGCTGAAACGGGTGATAATGACTACCGAAGGGGTGAGTCCGGTAAAATAAGATATTCAGTTAAAAAAAAAGTCAGGCCACAAATCGTGGCCTGACTTTTTTTAAATCGTCGAGAATTTATATACGCAATATTCCTCGTAGCGTTCTCCGGGCCTTAGCACTGAAGTTGGAAAATGAGCTACGTTGGGAGAATTGGGGAAATTCTGGGTTTCCAGACACACCGATTCCTGTTCAGCATAGGTCTTACCGTATTTACCCGGCTGAAGTTCCACCCAGTTTGCAGTGTATATTTGCACACCCGGCTGAGTAGTAAGTACTTCCATTTTGCGACCACTTACCGGCTCGGTAAGGATAGCAGCCAGCGCCAGTTCCTTCGGTTGATTTTTACGAATTGCCCAGTTGTTGTCGATTCCTCTGCCGGCAGCATATTCCGGAGCGTCGATTACCGAACCGATAACCGTTGGCTGACGGAAATCAAACGGAGAATTATCAACCGGACGCAATTCGCCGGTAGGAGAGGCCGTTTCGTCGAGCACGGTATGGAAATCGGCGTTGATTTGCAATACATGGTCGCGAACCGTGCCATTACCAGCTCCCTTCAGGTTGAAGTAAGAGTGGTTGGTCAACCCAATCACCGTTGGTTTGTCGGTTTCGGCTTCGTAACGTATTTTCAGCTCGTTATCGTCGGTCACGCTGATGGTTACGCAACAATCCAGATTTCCCGGATAACCTTCTTCACCATCAGCCGATTTGTAATTCATGCAAATCGAGCTGTCCGAAAGCTCAATTACCTCCCATACCTGTGCGTTAAATCCCTTGATCCCACCATGAAGTGCATTTCCTCCATTGTTTTGTGCCAGCGTATACTGCACTCCATCCAGAGTAAATTTACCATCCTTAATGCGGTTGGCAAACCGTCCGCAGGTCGATCCGAAATACGGTTCCTTATCAATGTTTTCCTGCAAGGTATCAAAACCCAGCACCACATCTTCCAGCTTGCCGTCGCGATCGGGCACCATTAGCCGGGTAATCTTGGTGCCGTAGTTTGTCACTTCGGCCGACATCCCGTTTTTATTCGTAAGGGTATAGCTCTTTACAGCTTTCTCATCCACTAATATTGTTTCCATGTTTTTTTGTTTGTTATTCAACGCGGGTAGCACCGTCGCCAATTTCGGCAATATAGAAGTCGGGTTTAATGCCGATACGAGCTTCGTAGTTGGCGCCTACCTGAGCAATAAAGCTATCGATGGCTTCTTCTTTCACCAGCGAAACGGTACAGCCACCAAAACCACCACCGGTCATGCGTGATCCAATAACACCTTCGATTTTCCAGGCTTCCTCGGCCATGCAATCCAGTTCCGGACCGGTAACTTCGTAATCGTCGCGCAACGAAGCATGCGAAGCATTCATCAACTGACCAAACAATACCAGGTTACCTTCTTTCAGGGCCTTCACAGCATCCGAAGTACGCTGTACTTCACCAACCACGTGGCGGGCGCGTTTATGAGCCACCGGATCGGTAATCGCACTTTCAATCGACTTGAATTCGGCCTCGGTAAGTTCGGCCAGGTATTTCAACGGACGAACAGTATTCAGTTGTGCAACAGCAGTCTTACATTCGGCAACACGCTGGTTGTAAGCGCCCGAATCGAGCTTGTGTGGCGAGTGAGTATTCGAAATCACAATTTTAACACCTTCCAGCTTAACGGGAACCAATTCAAATTCCAGCGTATCGCAGTTCAGGTGAACAGCATGATCCTTTGCTCCATTGGCCGAAACAAACTGGTCCATAATTCCGCAATTAACCAGCGCAAATTCATGCTCCGATTTTTGGCCAATCAAGGCCAGGTCGGTACGGTTGAAACCAGTACCCAGCTGATCGTTGAAGGCATATGCCGTAACCACTTCGAGGGCTGCCGACGACGATAAGCCAGCACCATTCGGCACATTACCCCAGATCAGAATATCGAAACCCTGAGTGATAGCCACTCCGCGTTTAACAAACTGTGCAATTACTCCCAGCGGATAATTAACCCACGATTTTTCCAAACGTGTGGTCAACTGATCGAAATTCAATGAAATAATCTCCGGTTGATTCAGCGACTTAAAGTTCATTACCTGCTTGTCGTTTTTAGCAATCAACAGATTGGTGCCAAAACTAAGTGCACAGGGAAATACCGCACCACCGTTGTAATCGGTGTGCTCTCCAATTAAATTCACACGACCCGGTGCAAAATAAACCGCTTCAGCGGGTTTGCCATAAGTGGCTTCAAAAGCTTGCTTTAATTCTTGTGTTGTCATACTAGTATTTATGTTGTTTGATGTTTTTCAAAATTCCCTGCAAAATAACAAAATAAATGCGGGTAAACCTGCTCCGAAAGTATGTTTTTTAGCAGAATTATGTATTTTGAATTATTTGTATCGTATTTTGGAGTATAATTATACGTTTCGCTTCAGTTAATCCTGCTTAGCTTACGCCAGTGCCAGCGTAAAAATACTGATTCGTATGTCGGGGGTGGCCAGTAATGCTGTCATGCAGGCCTCGAGTGTCGATCCGGTAGTGAGTACATCATCAATCAGCAACACATGTTTGCCTTTAAAAACACCGGTATCGGTAAGTATAAAAATCCCTTCCGTGTTTTTATAGCGGTCGAAAATGGATTTCTTTGTCTGGGTAGCATTCTCACGTATTCGTCTGAGGTGCTGCAAATCGATTGGCTTTTTCAATACCGCAGCCAGTCCTTTCGCTATCCACTCGCTCTGATTATATCCCCGTTTGGCATATTTTCGGGGGTGAAGCGGGACGGGTACCAACACATCTACTGTGCAGAAATCCGGAGCTTCTACTAAATCGGCTGCTGCATACGAGGCTATCACAGAGCCAATTTCCTTGTTTCCTTTGTACTTTAGTTCGTGCAGGAGTTTCTGAAAAGGCGATCCTTTCTGAAAAAAGAAGAACGAAGTTCCCCGGTAAACCGGAACTTTTCCCCAAAACCGTTTTTCAACCGTATTGTCGATTTGTAAATGATAATTGGTTTTCGGGATGCCGTGGAGGCAGTTCAAACAGATCATGCTCTCGCCTCGAAGCAGACTTTCGTTGCAAATAAGGCACAAATTAGGATAGAAAATGTCGAGAAAATCGGAATACCACTGGTAAATTAGTTTTTTCATTGTAGTTAGTTTTAGGTTTAAGCGATAAAAAAAGAAATAGTAAATCGCAGGTAACTGTCCGGCTGTTATGCACAGGCATCTATTCGTGCGCTTCAACTTCTTCCGCTGGGCAGAAGTTGATGTTGAATGGCGCATTTACGCAGGAGTAGGTGAATTTCCCCTTGAAAGGCGTTGCGATGTTAATTGGCAAAGTACCCCCAAAGTGTTTGAAGGAGCATAATTCCTCGCGGAACAAAAATTATTAATCCCACTAATGCAGCAAAAAAGGAGCTTAGTAATACTGCTCCGGCAGCAATGTCCTTCGCTTTTCCGGCTAATTCGTGGTGGTCGGGCGATACCAAATCAACCACCGTTTCGATGGCAGTGTTGATCATTTCTGCGCCCATTACCAGGCCGAAAGCCAGCAGGCATATCATCCATTCAACAGGACTTATACAAAACAGGAGTCCGAAAAAGACAACCAGTATACCAAAAATCAGGTGAATCTGCATGTTCTTTTCAGATGAAAGAACCATGCGGATTCCCCTGATTGCATGTTTAAAACTTTCGATGCGCTTTCTCATACGATAGTTTTTGATTTTTTTTGGGATGTAGGTAACTCATCTGTCAAAGGCTTGATCGTAAGCAGTAACAGGTTCGTTTTTTAATGAAAATAGTGCGAAAGAAGCACTTTTCCGTAAATCGACAGATTATACTTTTACGCGTTCCACATACGATCCATCGCGGGTATCCACGCGGATAGTTTCGCCTTCATTAATAAATAACGGTACCCGAACGGTTGCACCTGTTTCAACGGTTGCTGGTTTGGTAGCATTGGTTGCAGTGTCCCCTTTCAGGCCGGGTTCGGTGTAGGTAATCAGTAATGCCACCTGAACCGGAAGATCAACAAATAATACTGTTTCAGATGAAGCATGTACCACAATTTCGCAGGTCATTCCTTCTTTCAGAAAGTCGACCCCATTGATTTGCTCCTTGTTTACCGAAATTTGTTCGTAGGTTTCGTTATTCATAAAATTGTATCCCATATCATCCTGATACAGATACTGATACTGACGACGTTCGATACGTACTTCGTCGATTTTAACACCGGCATTAAAGGTTTTTTCCAGGGTACGGCCGGTAACCACGTTTTTCATTTTCGTACGCACAAAAGCAGCTCCCTTTCCGGGCTTAACGTGCAAAAACTCGGTGATGAAGTAGTATTGTCCATCCAGCTCGATGCACATCCCGTTCTTGATATCTGATGTAGTAGCCATAAAATATTTGTTTGTTATTGATTTTCAGTTTTGGACTGCAAAAATAATAAAAAATGGCTAAACTGGAAAGTTTTTAAAAACAGGAGATGCGAAAGAGCTTTGCACTTATTTTTTATCGGTATTTTCGGAGTTGGTTGGGGGTTGATTATCCTGAATCGAATATTGGTCGGGCATTTCCACATCCGGATCGTTTTCGAGCATAATCGTCATGAGTCCGGCCTTGCGAATAAGAAAGTAGGCACCTGTAAGTGAAAGTATAAGTACTCCGATTCCAATGATAACAACACCCGAATAGTCTTCGACTTTTAGGATGATGATTTTTCGGGCGAGTGCAATTATTGCTACAAGAATTACTACTTCTACATGTATGATGTTGTCTTTCATGTAGATTTTTATAGTATCGAGCAGCTCAATACCTATCAATACCAACAAAAATCCACCGAATAACTCCATGGTATTGTCAATATTGAAACCGTTCCCATCCATAAATAGCGCTTCGTACAAATGGAGTGTTAACTGGTAAGTAGTATATAACAGCATCACACTCATGGTCAGTATTAATACTGAAATGATAATTTTTTCGACGATGCTTGTAAATAGCTTTACATAATCGGTGTAGCACAGTTTCTTCATGGTAGTTTTTGTTATGAAACCAGCGACTCCTGATCTATTGACCAGGAGTCGCTGGTTAGAAATCAGCTGTTCCGTTTCTGAACGTTATAATAAATTTTCATCTGGTTACCCAGGATTTTTGTAAATCCTTTTACATCGTCGGCACTCCAGGCGCGGTTCATCTCGCCGTATTCGCCGAAATCGGTTTTCATCAAATCGTAAGTACTATCGACTCCTACGAGGGTGTAGCCCAACGGGCGAAGTTTAATTATAACAGTACCCGTAACGTTTTGTTGCGAGCTTTCGAGGAATTGTTCGATATCACGCATTACCGGTTCGAGGTATTGTGCCTCGTGCAGGAACATACCATACCAATTGCCCAGCTGATCTTTCCAGTATTGCTGCCATTTGGTAAGTGTATGTTTTTCGAGCATTTTATGAGCGTTTATAATAAGCAGAGGAGCTGCAGCTTCAAAACCAACCCGTCCCTTGATGCCAATAATTGTATCGCCAATGTGCATGTCGCGACCGATTCCGAATTTTGAAGCAATAGCCTCCAGTTTGTTAATCAATCCGATTTTATTGTCGCTCAACTCACCATTAATTCCACACAATTCCCCCTTTTCAAACTGAAGAGTAACGGTTTCGGGTTCCGTTTTTTCAACCTGGCTCGGATAAGCTTGTTCTGGCAGGGTTTGTTCCGATTGAAGGGTTTCCTTTCCGCCCACACTGGTGCCCCACAGCCCTTTGTTGATCGAATACTCCATTTTGGTAAAGTCGGCGACATAACCATGTTCTTTCAGGTAATTAATCTCCGCTTCCCGCGACAGCAGTAAATCGCGCGTAGGAGTGAGTATCTTAATTTCCGGTGCCAGCACATCGAAGGTAAGGTCGAATCGCACCTGGTCGTTACCTGCGCCGGTGCTTCCGTGCGCCACGTAATCGGCACCCAGTTGCTTGGCGTAGTTAATGATGGCAAGCGCCTGGAAAATTCGCTCCGAACTCACCGAAATAGGATAAGTGCCATTACGCAACACATTCCCAAAAACCATGTAGCGAATGCTCTTGTCGTAATATTCCTGAGTTACATCGAGCGCCACATGCGATTTAGCTCCCAATCGGAAAGCTTTATCTTCAATAACTCTCAACTCCTCGTCGCTGAAACCGCCTGTGTTGGCAACCGCGGTATGTACTTCGTAGCCCAGCTCCTGAGCCAGGTACATGGCGCAAAAGGAGGTATCCAGTCCTCCCGAAAATGCTAAAACAACTTTTTCTTTCATACGGTAATAATTTTTTTTAAACGGTCGTATGGAACTCGCATGGAAGCATTGCCATAACCCTGGATGTTGGGTGTATACATGCTCGTTTCATACGATAATAATATTTTTTTTAACGGTCGTATGGAACTCGCATGCAAGTATTACCAAGGCCTTGTATGTTGGGTGTATACATGCTCGTTTCATATCCTTTTAATATTTTTTAATGCCCAACGTGCATTGCGCTTATCTCCGGCGGGATAATAAAACGCTAACTTATTTCTCTTTTTTCTTCTCCCATTTCGGATCGTACAACATTCCGGTACACAAGCAATGCTTCCGGCCGGTACGCTGCAAAATATCGTAGTTTACACAACTCTGACAACCCTTCCAAAACGATTCATCGTCGGTGAGTTCCGAAAAAGTCACGGGCTTATAACCCAGCTCCGAGTTTATCTTCATAACGGCCAGGCCGGTTGTTAACCCGAAAATTTTTGCATCCGGGTACCGTTGGCGCGAAAGTTCAAACGCTTTTTTCTTGATTCGCTTTGCAAGCCCATGCCCGCGGAATTTGTCAACCACAATCAATCCGGAGTTAGCCACAAACTGCTTGTTGCCCCAGGTTTCAATGTAGCAAAAGCCGGCAAATTCATCCCCCTTCAGGGCAATGATCGCTTTTCGTTCGTTTATTTTCAGTTCAATATATTCAGGTGTTCGTCGTGCAATCCCTGTTCCTCTGATTTTTGCAGCTTCTTCTATGGTTTTTAATATAGTTTCTACATAGGCCAGGCTGCTGTCGTCGGCTATCTTTACCACAATACCATCCTGTTCTTCTGGCTCTTGTGGATCAGGTTCTTTCTTTTTCTTCAGTGCTAATCCCTTCAGGGGCTTCATCAAATTCATACGATAGTTTTTTTATTTATTCGGAACGTATCGAGCTAGCAAGTCGTACTATCAGGGTGTTGTTTGATAGTTAGCTGTTAGTTGAATAATTCTTACTCCTTGTTCGAAAATGTAAGGTCCATCAATTGTAAAATCGCTTCCCGGGTAACTCCTTCCCGGGGAATAACTAATATAGTGTCGTCGCCGGCAATCGTCCCTAAAATTTCAGAGGCTCCCTTGTTGTCGATGTCCCAGGCGATGGCCGATGCATATCCGGGTTTGGTTTTCATTACAGCCAGATGTCCCGAAAACTCGATGCTGATTACGGCACCATGGGAGGTGAAAGTGCTCAGATTGCCAGTGGGACTCACTACCTTGGTTACCGAAGGCAATACGTATTTGTATGTGCCGTTGGCAAGCGGAGTTTTCGATACCTTAAGTACCTTCAGATCCCTCGAAAGTGTTGCCTGGGTTACGGTTAGTCCACGTTCGGCCAAAGAGGCCAATAATTCTTCCTGGCTTCCAACTACCGACGATCGGAGTATCTCAGTGATAACTTCTAATCTGCTTCGCTTATTCTTCATACGATAGTTTTTATAGTGTATAAACTGTTGCTTTTTTAACTAAATATGCATATTTATTTAAATTGCAGGCCGCAAAGGTACAAAAAATTTATATTCTTACAAATAAATAGAATAAAAATTAGTCAATATTCTATATAAGCTCTTTTTTGTATCTTTGTAGGTTCATAAAAATGCTGCTATGTCAACTCAAGGAAATATACTTGTTAAGGGTGCCCGTGTACATAATTTGAAAAATATTGATGTGGAGATACCACGTAATAAACTGGTGGTAATTACTGGTTTGTCGGGTTCGGGTAAGACCTCGCTGGCGTTCGATACGCTCTACGCCGAAGGCCAGCGCCGCTATGTGGAGAGTCTATCGTCGTATGCCCGCCAGTTTTTGGGCCGGATGAGTAAACCTGAGGTCGATTATATAAAAGGTATACCACCGGCAATTGCGATCGAACAAAAAGTAAATTCGCGCAATCCGCGATCAACAGTGGGAACATCGACCGAGATCTACGAATACATGAAATTGCTGTATTCGCGCATTGGTAAAACCTATTCGCCGGTATCGGGTGAGATAGTTAAAAAGCACGAGGCGGAGGATGTTGTTGAGGCTGCGTTATCATACCCTGATGGCACCCGCCTGATGATTCTGACCGAAGTGCTGCCTTCGGAAAACAAAACGGTAAAGGAGGAGTTGAAAAGTCTTATGCAGCAGGGTTTTAGCAGGGTAGAAGCCGATGGGCAACTGCTTCGTATCGACGAAGTGCCGGAGGGGGATTCTGAATATAAAGAATTGTTTCTGGTAGTCGATCGGACCGTAGTGGATCGGGAGCAAGAGACCATTAGCCGGATTACCGATTCGGTGGAGACGGCCTTCTTCGAAGGGAAGGGTGTGTGTGTAGTAAAGATTTACGAAGGCGATGAACCACAGTTATTTCGTTTTTCGAAGTGTTTCGAAGCCGATGGTATTCAGTTTGAAACGCCTACGGTTCATACCTTTAGTTTCAATTCTCCCATTGGAGCCTGCCCGACCTGCGAAGGTTTCGGGAAAATATTGGGGATAGATGAAGATTTGGTGGTGCCCAATAAGTCGTTGTCGATTTACGAAGATGCGGTGGTTTGCTGGAAAGGTGAAGTGATGAGTGAGTGGAAAAATGCACTGATCAGGGTGGCCGAAAAAATTGGATTTCCTATTCATAAGCCGTATTACGATTTGACCGACGAACAAGTGGAGCTGCTTTGGAGTGGAAATCGTCATTTCGGAGGTATCAATGCTTTTTTCGATCACCTGAAAGAAAATCAGTATAAAATTCAGTACCGGGTGATGTTGGCGCGTTACCGGGGAAAGACGGTGTGTCCCGATTGTAAAGGCAGCCGTCTGAAGAAGGAAGCTTCGTATATTAAAATCGGAGATAAGTCGATCAACGAATTGGTAATGATGCCGGTGGAGCGGTTGCAGGTGTTTTTTGAACTGCTGAAACTCGACGAGCACGATGCCACAATTGCTAAGCGTTTGTTGTCGGAAATCACGAGTCGCCTTCAGTTTCTGATGGATGTGGGCCTCAGTTATCTTACCCTGAACCGATTGTCGAATACGCTTTCGGGTGGCGAGAGTCAGCGAATTAACCTGGCTACGTCGCTGGGAAGCAGCCTGGTGGGGTCGCTTTATATTCTCGATGAACCGAGCATCGGGCTACATCCGCGCGATACTAATCAGTTAATTAAGGTGCTGAAACAATTGCGCGATTTGGGTAATACCGTAGTGGTGGTGGAGCACGATGAGGAAATTATGCGGGCAGCCGATTATATAATCGATATTGGAACTTACGCCGGCCGTAAGGGGGGCGAGGTAGTGTACCTTGGCAATATGAAGGAGATTGAAAAGCAATCGGCTGAATCGGTGGAGCGCTCGTTTACCCTGAAATACCTGCTGGGTATGGAGACCATTCCGGTGCCGGTGCAGCGTCGTAAGTGGAATAATTATATCGAAGTGATTGGTGCACGTGAAAATAACCTGAAGGGCATTAATGTAAAGTTTCCGCTGAATGTAATGACCGTGGTGACAGGCGTAAGTGGCTCGGGGAAATCGTCGTTGGTGCGATCGGTGTTTTATTCGGCGCTGAAAAAATATTACGGAGGGGTAAGCGATCGTACGGGTAAATTTGGAGCCCTGAAGGGATCGATGATGCTGGCAAAGGATGTGGAATTTGTGGATCAAAACCCCATTGGCAGGTCGTCGCGGTCGAATCCTGTGACGTATATAAAAGCATGGGACGAGGTACGGAAACTATTTTCCGACCAACAGCTGTCGAAACAAATGGGATATACGGCTTCGTATTTTTCGTTCAACACTCCCGGTGGAAGGTGCGAGGAATGCCAGGGAGAAGGCACCGTAACCGTTGAAATGCAGTTTATGGCCGACCTGGTGTTGGAGTGTGAGCATTGTCATGGAAAGCGGTTCAAGCAGGACATTCTTGAAGTTGAGTTTCACGGTGCAAGTGTGTTCGATGTGCTTGAAATGACAGTCAATCAGGCAATTGAGTTTTTCTCGGAACATACAGGTACCACCGAAAAGCGAATCGTTAAGCGTCTGAAACCCTTACAGGAAGTGGGTATTGGTTATGTGAAGCTGGGACAATCGTCGAGCACCTTATCGGGTGGCGAAAGTCAACGAGTGAAATTGGCCTCGTTCCTGGCCAACGAAAAGCCAGAACCAACCGTATTTATTTTCGATGAGCCAACCACCGGACTTCATTTTCACGATATTAAAACCTTGCTGAAAGCGTTCGATGCGCTTATCGCCAAGGGGCATACGCTTATTATTATCGAACACAATCCGGAGGTTATTAAGTGTGCCGATCATATTATTGATATCGGCCCCGAAGGCGGTGATAAAGGGGGTACCCTGGTTTTTGCGGGTACACCGGAGGAGCTTACAGGCGTCGAAAATTCGCACACAGCCCAACATCTGAAAAAAATACTGATGTAAGCCTTTATGCGACATGTTCGGCGTGGTGGGTGCTTCTGTTGATATCTGTCCTAAACACTTTTACGTGCTTATACGACTGATATGGGTCATAGTTATTTTACCCTATAAGTCGTATAAGCACACCTAAGTCAGGAGAGTATGCACCGCCTGATAATAGCGACACATTCCTTCATTTCGTCGCGGGTAATGATAAGTGGCGGAGCAAACCGGATAATATTGGTGTGTGTTGGTTTAGCCAGTAATCCATTTTCAGCCAGACGAAGGCAAATATCCCAGGCCAGGTCTTTCTTTCCTTCGTTGTTGATTATCAAAGCATTCAGCAAACCTTTTCCCCTAACCGCCTCAGCCACCGGCGATTCCCGGCAAAGCTGCTCCATTTCACTTCGGAAATACTCTCCCATCTCCTGAGCATTATCGGCCAGGCGTTCTTCGCGAAGCACCTCCAATGCCTCTATAGCCACTGCCGCAGCCACCGGATTGCCACCAAAGGTCGATCCATGTTGACCAGGCCTGAAAACCTCCATAATAGCATTGTCGGCCAACACCGCTGAAACGGGATACACACCACCCGACAAGGCCTTTCCCAATATTAATACATCCGGACGTACATTCTCGTGGTCGCAAGCTAGCAGTCGACCTGTTCGTGCCAACCCGGTTTGCACTTCATCGGCCATGAACAGTACATTGTGTTGTTTACACAATGAGCTACACACGCTCAGATAGCCCTCGTCGGGCACCCTCGCTCCAGCCTCTCCCTGTATAGGTTCTACCAAAAAACCAGCGATATCCGGCTCTTTTTCAAGCACCTCCCGCAAGGCATCCACATCGTTGAATGGAATAACCACAAACCCCGGAGTATATGGCCCGTAATGTCCGTAAGCATCAGTATCGACCGAAAATGAAACAATAGTGGTGGTGCGTCCGTGGAAATTTTGATCACAAACTACAATCTTAGCCTTGTTTTCAGCAATACCTTTCCGTTCGTAAGCCCATTTTCGACAAAGCTTTATAGCCGTTTCCACAGCCTCGGCTCCTGTATTCATCGGCAATACCTTTTCATATCCAAAATATTCGGTAATGTATTTTTCGTACACTCCCAACCGGTCGTTGTAAAAGGCCCGCGAAGTAAGACTCAATCGCAGCGATTGCCGTATCAGCGCTTCTACAATCCGGGGATGACCATGCCCTTGATTGACAGCCGAATAAGCCGACAAAAAGTCGAAATAGCGTTTCCCATCCACATCCCATACGTATACCCCTTTCCCTTCCGACAACACTACCGGTAGTGGATGATAATTATGCGCACCGTGGATGTTTTCGAACTCCATCAGTTCAGCTGCACTTCGTTTTGTTGATTCCATATTATGTTGATTTAAAATATTTCGGCTATCATACAACGCACACTTCCTCCTCCTAAACGCTCAATTGTAGGAACCTCGCACACAATCAATTCGTTATGAGCTTTCAGGCTTGCCAGCTGTTCGGGTAGTAGCGATGAGTAGGCCGATTGCGAAAGCACCAGTTTCAGCTCTCCTTTACAACTCCGCAGCTGCAACATATTTCCTGCAAAGTGGTGCATTTGATCTTCTGATAATTCAATCAGTTCTTTTCCTGTGGCTCGTAAGCTGTTTTCAACCAGCGTACGTTCATCCCGGTTATCGATACAACTAAGGCAAACTACTGCATAGTGTTCGGCAATACACATAATCACATTGGTATGATATACCGGCAAACGTGTTTCGCCTACTTGCTGAAATGCTGTAAACGCGATCGCCTCAAATGCCAGTCTGGTGCAAAAGTCATTGAAGACCACGAGATTTGTTCGTTCCGAAAGGGCAGCATAGGCCACCCTGTTCACGCGGTCGAGTACCATACTGCCGGTTCCTTCTAAAAAGAGGTTCTGTTGTTCATACCGGGTCAGGTCGATAATTTCGGGATAGTTAAATCCTTCGCAATTAAGCCGTTCGAATAGCGGATTGCGCCTCTCTTTTCGCCTGCTTTCGGCATACATCGGATACACTACAGCGGTGCCACGTCCGTGAAACGATATCCAATTGTTGGGGAAAATCGAATCAGGACAGGGGGCGTCGACCTGGTCGCGTTCAACTAAAACATGAATACCGGCCGAGCGGAGTTGATCCACCATAGTACGGAATTCAAGCAGTGCTTTTTCCTGTATTTGTTGTGCCGATTCGTCGGGCAAACGCATAAAATAATTATTGACAGCAGTTTCGGCATTGTACCCAAACGCCACCGGTTCAATCATTAATACTGTTGATGTGGTTTGCATGGTTAATCGTTTAATCGTACTAAGGGTAATGTGGAGCACCGGAGTAAACCGCCCATCTTTGAAATTTCGGCATAGGGAATTTCTTCAACGGTCAGTCCCCAATTGTCGCGCATATGCCGGTTGAGCCTCGTGAAGTTACGTTCCGAAACCACCACCTGTGGCGATAGTGAAAAAATATTGGAGTTCATGCTGTACATTTCTTCCGTAGTCAATTCAAAAATATTAGCTTCTCCGAATATCTCGGTTAATAGCCTGAAATCTTCAGTTTTCGTAAATCCGTTTTTGTACACTATTGCTTTCCCGGTACCTACTGGCATAAATGTACAATCGAGATGCAGTATGCCTTTGCGGGGGTCGGTGTCGTGTTTTTGTAATTCCAGTGGAATAAGTGTCTTTTCCGGAAATAGTTCTTTCAGAAAGTGGAATGCATAGGCGTTGGTGCGTGCTGTTTTCAGAGATGAATAATCGGCGCCGGTATAAAGTCCTACAAAAACCATATTGTTGTACAATACCACATCGCCTCCCTCTACATGTGCTTTTTCGGGCAGGTTGTATATTTTGTTAAAGGCTATCTGATCGTAAATGATTTCATATGCTTCTTTTTCATCTTCCCGGTCGGGAATTATATTCGAGTTGATAATTTTATCGTCGATCACGAAGCCTACATCGCGGGCAAATACTTGGTTGCAATTCTCCAGCGTCCAGGGACGAAATACCTGCACCTCGTATTTCAGCAATACTTTTTCAAATGCCGACATTTCTTTGTACACTTCTTCTTCACCGGGATAAATTCCCAGTATGACCGATTCGTATGATTTCGCATCGTAGGTTCGTTCGGCCAAAGGTGCTTTGCCCAAAGACCCCGGCTGGCCTAATACGACGACCCGTAAAGTGGAAGTTTCGCTTTTAACGTTGAGTTGCATGCCAATGGTTGTTTTTGGCAAAGATACATCTTCAGTTCAATTTTCAACGCAACAGAATGAGAAAAATGAGTAAAAATTACATAATTAACCAAAATGCGGAGATGCTCCTGATAGTTGATTGTAGTAGTACAAAAAAAAGCGGAGCACATTGGCTCCGCTTTTTTTAATGTTCCGATGATAGTAGCGTTTTTATCCGATAACTGTTTTCTTTTTTTTCGCGAAGTGTAGCTGTGTCGAATGCAGGTACAGCTGACGGTGCCGGTGGAGCCAGGGCGCTGGAGGAAGAAGTGAAAGTAGTTACATTTACATTCAATTGCCGGTGTTGATTGGCAGCTGAATTGAAAGTAGCACTTTTCATTGTAGTCATGTAATTGCGGTTGACATCCATCGTTACATACTGAAGTGTCAGATTGGTTTTGGGCAATAAATACTTATATACATAATAGGCGTTGTATTTTCCTTCAAAATCGAGTTCCTCGGTATTGTTAAGCGACAGTTTTCGGCTATATACTCTTGTCGAAAACCTGTAATCATCCGGATTGAATTCGAGTACATAATACAGATACCGGTATTTTGTATAATCAAAATTATTAAAGTAAATAACCGTATATGCTCCTAAGTGAGTGGGTGATATGTCGAGATTGACAGAATTATTGAAAACCTCAAAATCTTGCTGACGGGCAGCCACAATGCCCATATAGCCAGGTGCATATTTATTGGCGAAAGTAATGCTTAAATTAGCCAGGTCGTTCTGGTCAATTATTTTCCATACATTATCAGTATTGTTGTAACTCAAATCGGTTATAGCCACGGCAGTATAACTTCCGGGTTCCAGTTCCAGGCTATACGATGCTTCCGAATTAAAGTTTGCACGATACACCGTAAAATTGTCGATAAGTACGCCATACTCGTTGTAAATCAATATATTGGTGCGAACCTGGTAAGGAGTTTGGACATCTCCTGAGGGGAACATCGGAGTATTGTCGTAGGGGTCAATAAGGGTACTTACCAGCTGAGAGTTGTCGACATTGATGGATACCGGCTGGTTGTACACCGGAGTTTCACCTTCCTTGTAGTCGACAAAAAATTGAACAAATATATCGCCGTTTTCGGTTTCACAGGCACTGAAACTAAACAGTGCCAATGTGAGTATGAATAGAATTTTAGCAGTTTTCATAAGTTATGTATTTAAAAACCAATACCCACCCTAAGTTGGGAATAAGTAGCATTAACAGGATAATTATTATGTTCTTTCGAAGCAGGTACAAAATTAAATTCACCGAAGATGGAGAGTGCTTTTAAGTTCAACAGCACCCCTCCTTTTACTAAAAATCCGCTCGTATCGAAGGTGTAATCTTTCTCAATGGATGAACTAACCGACTCGTCGAAATCCATTCGGAGTTGCGAGAAGTGATAGCCTCCGCCGGCATAGAAATACATGAACCGCCCCAGGTGAAGCAGGTAAAAGCTCATTGCAGCTTCTATCCCTTCGTGATACACCCAAGCTACGTTAGCCTGGCCCGAAACTGTAACGTTAGGAGTGTCGAACTTCTCCATAAATCCATTCACATCAATACGAACCGGGTAGGCATTAATATTGAATCCGACTACTCCTCCAAATTCAGGAACTATGTCGCCCTGTGCGAAAGCTGTTGAAAACGATTCATTTATAAACTGGCTGGTTTGATAGCTTGCAGTGATAAACGACTTTAAGGAATGCTTGCGTTTGGTTGATTCCAGCGAGTAGCTTTGATTCACAGAAGTGTTGGTCGACACATTTAGTTTTTCAGTAACTGTTTTATATCCCTTGCTTTTTAATTCAACCTCATAATTTCCATAATCGAAAGTAGAAGTGTAGGGAGTATTTCCAACAAAATTACCATTTATCGATACTTCAGCACCGAGTGGCACCGAGGTAATCCGGATTTCCTTTCCTTTTTCAAAAAGGGTGAATTCAAATTCGTTGTTGCTCGTACCCACTTCAATAACCTGGAATAAATCGAGGTAGCGATTTCCGGCTTTGAGCGTCACAGTAGCCTTCCCGGGTTGTAGAACGCTTACATAGGGAGTTTTCCCCACTTCTACGTCGTTAATAAGGAGAGTAGCTCCCGAGGGTATACTCGTAATCCTTACAGTGCCTTCCACAGGAGTTAAATTAAGATTTACTTTCGTGTTGCTTCCTGCCACCAGAATTTTGCGTTCGCTTGTCCCTTTATAATTGGGTGCCCGTGCTTCAAAATCGTAAACACCGGGTTTCAACGTACCTTTCCAGCTTCCGGTTGCGGTTTGTTTGCCATTGATATAAATATCGGCATTGGCTAAGGTTGTAATTTCAACAGTGCTCAGTTCACTTACCGGCGTTGTTACTGTGCCACCGAAATTTTGGTTAGCATAGTTGGTATACGCGTCGTTCACCTTTTGCATATCAGCAGAATTCTTCGTTATAGTCTCCTGGATAGCTGTTATGTTTCCTTCCGATACGGTAACTGTCTTTTTCAGACTGCCCACGCCATCGGCAATCATTTCAATCTGATAATCGCCTATCAGGAGATTTTGAATGGTGATAGGGGTGGTTCCCTTGTCTTCTCCATTGATCAATATTCGGGCAAGTGGAGGTGTGGTAACCACCTTTAATCCTCCCAGTCGTGGATTCGGACTCAGCGAGATATCGGCCGTTTGCCCTGAGACTATGGTGCGACGTTCGATAGCACTGTTGTGTCGGTCGAGTTTTGCTTCAAAGGTATAAAAACCGGGCATCAAATTTTCGGAATAGCTTCCATTTCCTTTCAATTGACCATTAATTAATATGTCGGCTGCCGGATCGGTGGTTATAGTTACCGTTCCGTATATAGCATTCATTTTAATGGTAATAGTATCGGTGAAACCGGGACGAAGCATTACTTTTTTCGAGGTAGTCTCATACTTAGGGTGGGTTACTCTGATTTCGTGTTCTCCTACCGGAATAAATTCAAGCATTGCAGGAGTTTTTTTGTTTTGAGGATATCCGTCGAGCGACACTGAAGCCTCAAATTCGGGTTCTGTTAAAACGATGAGGTTTCCAAAATTTGGTTTTAAATCGGCCTGAACAATTGCCTTATCGGCCTGAGTTAATTCAACAACCCCGGCTTCGTTAATATACAACTCCTTTTGAAGTCGCCAGGTGTATTTTCCTAATGGATATTCGCCCTGAAAGGGGGTTTTACTCACCGGTTGATCATTAATGTAAACATCGGCACCCGAAGGAGTAGAGTTGATAATTAACCATTGAGTAGCGGTGGCTTCCTGCACAACGGTGGTTATCACCCTGGCAGTTAGCAATTCCATTACATAAACTGTGGCTTTCTCGATAGGTACAGGGTAAGTGTAATTGCGCAGAATCCCCAATTGTGGATGCTTAATGGTAAGTCGTTTTGCACTATGTGGTACATAGATCCAGTATTCACCTGTTTTTTTTTCAGCGGCAACAATCCCCAGGGCGTCGGGTTCCCATACAAAATCGGTTTGGTTGGTTACTACTTTGATGATGGCACATACATCGCCGTTTTGATCTCGTTTCGGGGCATCGATGCGTGCCGTCAGGTCGTTTTCCATTCGCGTAAAACTACCTACCGACAGTTGCCCCCAGGCCACGAGTACCTGCAGAAAAACCATTACACTGATAAACACTCGCTTCTTCATACGGTAAAAATTATATTTTCAAAGTTCGTATGGAACTCACATGTCTGGATTACCTGTGTTGTGAGAGTCAGGTAGTAACATGTTCGTTTTTTTACGTTATTCTAGTTTTTTCAAAGGTCGTATATAGCACGTATACCGGGATTACCGTGTTCGTTACTTATGTCCGCTCTAATTGATGTCAATTTTAACAAAAGTTAGGGCATTTTGTTCGCAAAGATAACAATATGTTTAAAAAATATTGACTAAACGGAATAAAGTTTTAATTGAAAAAAGCCGTTGTGCGTTTTATAAATTCGCCCACCGCCTGTTCTGCATTAATTTTTCCTTCTACAAGGGCTTTCAGTGCATCGCGGGCATTGTCAAACGAGGCGAAACACCTGGTGAGTAAGTCGTCGAAAATGGTCTCAAACTGATTTCCGGTGGAATCGCAGTGCCATTGATAACAATAGATTAACTCTCCTTCATCGATATCGTAATTCCAATACCCGGGATGGATATTTCGGTGAGAGTTGGCTAATCCCGCGAACAGTAAGATGTCGGGGCTTTCGTCGATTGTCAGTATTGATGAAAAGCGAATCAGAAAATTAACCTGATTGAGCGCACCTTCCATAATGTCGAGTACACAATTAAATCCGACCGGGGAGGTGTCGGAGTGAACGGTAATTAGCATTCGATGGGTTGCGATAGGCCTGATAGCGAATTCTAATTGTTGTCTTTGGAGCGACTGAATAATTTTTTCGGCAGTAGGTTCGTGATTCATGATCGAATATATTAAAAGGTAAACTATTTGAAAGTATATTTTTTTTGCGAGACATAACTGATTACCGTTGCGCCTACAGTAATAATCATTTTTGAAGGAGTAGGGTACAGGCCCCAAAAGTCGACCAGTAATTTTAAACCGGTGTAGTTGAGCGCCAAATTGGCCATTACCACCATACCGTAACGAACCAGTTGCACCCTTCCGCGAAGGTCGGAAGCCGAAAATGTGACGTATTTTTGAAGTAAAAATCCTGTCATAAAACTGATTGGAAAGGTAAAAACCAATGCTGCAATATGTGGACTCAACGTTACAATACCCAGATGAACCAACCGGTGCTGAATTACAAAATTGTAAAGAAAAAAGTACAACACCCAGTCGAAGGCCAGATTGGCAGCACCGGTAGCCGCATACCGGAACAACTGCTTAGAAAAATATTTGCTGAACGGAGGATAAAAAAAATCGATTACCCGCCGGATTCCATGTCCTCCCGATTTCAGTATTTTGCGCATGAACTAGCTCGTTTAAAAAAAAATGATTACTTTTGTGCGTCGTTTGCAATATCCTGCAAAGATACATAATAATTTAATTCCAATATCCGCAATGCCCGACGATTATCACCAGCATGACCAGAGTAAAACCAAAAAAGTACCTGGGGCAGCACTTCCTGAAGGATTTGGAAGTAGCCCGTCGCATTGTTGATAGTTTACAACTGACAACACCTGCCGATGTGTTGGAAATCGGACCGGGTATGGGTGTGTTAACCCAATTTTTAATTCAACGCACCGACATTACTCTTTCAGTGGTAGAGGTCGATACCGAATCGGTAGTTTATCTGCACCAACACTTCCCTGATTTAACAATTATTGAAGCCGATTTCCTGAAACTTTCGCTTGGCGATCGTTTTCAACGGCCGATACACCTTATTGGTAACTTACCATATAATATCTCCAGCCAGATATTTTTCAAGATGCTCGACAATCGCGAGCTGGTGCCCCAACTGGTATGTATGATTCAGAAAGAAGTAGCCGAACGCATGGCCGCCCGTCATGGTAATAAAACCTACGGTATTCTTTCGGTACTTATGCAGGCTTTCTATTCCATCGATTATTTGTTCACCGTACACGAACATGTGTTTGACCCTCCGCCTAAGGTCAAATCGGCTGTTATTCGCCTGGTACGTAATGATGTACAATCGCTCGGATGCGATGAGCAACTTTTCAAAACCGTGGTGAAGACAGCCTTCAATCAGCGACGCAAAACCATGCGTAACTCGCTGAAACCGCTCGTTCCCAAGGAAAATCCCATGTTTGCGGATCCCTTGTTCGACTTGCGACCCGAACAGCTCGATGTAGCTGCATTTGTGGACCTCACCAACCGGGTGAGTGCCGCGTTGAAAGAGTAATAACCGCAGACTTCCTGAATCAGGGAGACTGAAAAAAAGTAGAGAACTATGGCGGAACTCCGGCTTTTTTACCAGGAAGATGGTAAGATTAAAATATCGAAATCGCTCGAAATCCTGAAAAAGGTGAACATGAAGGACGTGATCTGGATCGACCTGATCGACGTGTCGGATGCGGTGGAAACCGAACTCGAGCAATTCCTGAAAATCTATATTCAGGAAGATGAGGAAATTGAAGAGATTGAAATGAGTTCACGGTATATCCAAACAGAGGATAGCATTGTAGCCAACTCCAACTTCTTACAAGATAATTTTCAGATGCAACCGGTGTCGTTTATTCTTAAAAACGGCATCCTGGTCTCGGTGCGTGATGTCGAACTGCGTTCGTTCAACGAAACCGTGAAAAAAATTTATGCCGATACCCGAAACTATACGAATGGCTTTCAGGTACTGGTAGCCCTACTCGAAACCAGGGTGGAATACGATGCCGATATGATTGAGGACATTACCGACCAAATTACCACCCTCAGTAAAACCCTGAATACCGAGGACGATCTGAGTCAGGAAATTTTGATGCATATCAAGGACTTGCAGGAAAAGGTAATGATAATTCGTCAGAATATAATCGATAAGCAACGGGTGGTGTCGAATATGCTGAAATCCAACTTATTCCCGCATGAGCTGCTGCCCCGGCTTACCATGATTATCAAGGACATCAATTCGTTGTTTGAGTACACGCGTTTTGGTTTCGACCGGCTCGATTATCTTCAGGATACTTTTCTCGGTTTGGTAAATATTCAGCAAAATAAAATCATTAAGATATTTACCGTGGTTTCGGTTATATTCATGCCGCCCACACTGATAGCCAGCATGTACGGCATGAACTTTTCACATATGCCCGAACTAAACTGGAAATACGGATATCCGTTTTCCATTGCGCTGATGGTAGCATTTGCGGCGGTTGTGCTTTTGTTCTTCAAACGCCGCAAATGGTTGTAAGTTTACCAGTTGTCGCTGCGGAATGAGGATACCGGCATTCCGTCGGTACCAACTAAGTCACCTACTACATAGTTTTCAAAAGCGTACCGAACTGCTACCGGAGATTTTACCTTGTCGCTGGTAACCGTAACCTTCGAACCGCTAACCCGGGCTCTGGCCGAATGAAATACCCCGTCGTCACCGGCTAATGTAAATAATTTCGATTCGAAATTTGGTGCTGCCACACCCATGGGTGCATTGTCGAATAGTACGGTAACCACACTGTCTTTAATTTCAATCGATTTGTAAACCGGACTGTCGGCACTGATACCCGGAAATTGGTAGGTTTTGCTAAGCGCCTGTAATGCCAGGCGTTCGCCTGCTTCTTTCTTTTTTGCCGGATGAATGTTGCGTGGTTCGCCGGTATCCATCAATACAGCCATCCCGGTATGGGGCTGCGTCTGCGCAATTTTTAACTGTGCTTCGCGCATCAAGGCCGAGTTGTTTTCGCGTGAATTGTACTGATAAGGCGCTATCTGGCAAAAGTAAAAGGGCATTTCCGGATTATTAAAACTACTACGCCACCCTTTTGTCATGGCTTCAAAAAGTGCCGGATATTCCTGGTAATTAAATAAATTACTCTCTCCCTGATACCAAATCACGCCCTTTATGGCTATTCCTGCCAATGGATTAATCATCGCCTGATACAGGTAAGTGGGTTTTTTGTTTGGGTTGCTAACCTTCTCTTCGGGAACCGGCATGGCTATATGGGGAAACGCAGCCAGCATTTCCTTAGTCATCCACGATTCAATAAACGAACCTCCCCACGAACTGTTGATAAGTCCAACCGGTACGTCGAGAATCTCATTCAGCAGACGGCCAAAATAATAACCCGTAGCACTGAAATCGCGAATACTTACCGGCATGGCTTCCTGCCAATGCCCGGTCACATCGTCGAGTGCGGTCAGACTATGGTTTTTCTTAACGGTAAATACCCGGATGTTCTTGTTTTCACTTTTCAGAATATCCATGGCCGAACCTTCCACCGGCTGACTGCTATAGCCTTTCATGGGCATCTCCATGTTGCTCTGTCCGGAACACAACCAAAGTTCACCACTCATTACATTAGAAAGGGTCATCGCTTTTCCATCGGTAATCATGATGGTATGTGGTCCGCCGGCCTTTGGTGTACTGATGGTAACTTTCCAATTACCTTCGGCATCCGACTGAACAGTGTACCGTTTCAGGTTCCAGCTGGTTACCACTGTAACCCGTTTGTTAGCATCGGCCTTACCCCACAATGCGGTGGTGGTTTCGCGCTGAATTACCATGTGATCGGAAAAAAATGCCGGTAATTTGATATCGGCAGTTAACTGTGCTGCTATTCCAAAAAGTAGCAGCGAAATCATTAAAATTGGTCGTTTCATATATTGAGTGTTAAATTCTGCACAAAAATAGGCTTTTCTTTCAATCTTTTTTCGGAATAAGGTAAATATTTGATTAAAAAAAGCGCTTGCTGCTCTTGCTCAATTCAACTATGTTACGTACTTTTGCCCATACTAATCAAGTCCAAAAAAACTAAATTGTAATCCGGCTGTGAGATGAGGCGTAACCTGCGTCAGAAGTGATGAAACCGATAACCAAATCATTAAAATAAAACGAAAATTATGTTTATGAAAGCAGAAGAAAAAAAACGGGAAGAGCACCGGTTTGACGACTCACCAATTCTGATCCCTAAGAACAGTTTCCTGGAGGGATACATCAAATCGCACAAAGCCATCCGCATTGAATGTAACTTCAATGGTACTATCTTTACCAATAACCGGGTGATTGTGGATGGATCTTCTAAAATTACAGGAGATGTGATTTGCTCCGAACTGGTACTGACCGGAACTATTATCGGAAATATTTTCTGTGTAGGCCGCGTAACTATGAATAAAGGCGCTCATGTGGTTGGTAAAATTTATACTTCCATGTTTACGAACGAACAGGAAACTAACCTGCATTGCGTTATCCAGATTCCAAGTCCCGAGTCGATCAACAAAGCCAATGATATTCTCGATAGTCTGAACATGGAAAACGGACTTTCAGTGGATCCGATTCTCTCACAGGTTCGCGACCTTTTCTACGAGAGTGCTTTTGCCCGTAAATCGAATCCCGATAACGAAATAATTAATAAGTTCACTGAACAACAGGATACGCAGCGCAATAGTAAACAAACATTTACAGCAGCTAATCAGAAAGAACCACAGCGTCAGAATACTCCCGCTTAATTTCCACACTGCTTATACACCACAACGAGGCTGGCCAACTGGTTATCCTCGTTTTTTTATGCCAGGTTCTCGTGGCCTTCTGTGTAAATCCCCGATTGTAGCAACCCGAAAAAAGTATTAAATTTGCGACTTTACTAATTCGAAAACCCTATGCTGTTTAATTCGTTCGATTTTGCGGTGTTTTTACCGCTGGTCTATTTGCTGTACTGGTTGTTCTTTCAGAATAATCTCAAGTTGCGCAACTTGTTTTTGTTGGCAGCCAGTTATACCTTTTATGGTTTTTGGGACTGGCGGTTCTTGTCGCTGATTCTGATTAGCTCGCTTATGGATTATGTGCTGGCCCTGAAAATTCACCAACTGGGCGATGAACAGCAAAAAAAGCGCAAATCGCTGATGGTACTAAGTCTGGTACTCAACCTCAGTTTTCTGGGATTTTTTAAGTACTACAACTTCTTTGTCGAGAGTTTTATAAGTTCTTTTGCTCTTTTTGGCAAGGAATTCAGCTATTCGCCACTCAATATTATTCTTCCCGTAGGGATCAGTTTTTATACTTTTCAGTCGCTTAGTTATACCCTCGATGTGTATTACAAAAAGATGGAGCCAACGCATAAGCTGATTAATTTTCTGGCTTTTGTAAGTTTCTTTCCTCAATTGGTGGCCGGACCTATCGAGCGGGCAAAAAAACTTCTTCCACAGTTTGATGAGATTAAAAAATTCGACTATCAGGCGGCTCGCAGTGGAATGTTACTTATTGTATTTGGCTTGTTCAAAAAAGTAGTTATCGCCGATCGCCTGGCGGTGTTTATTAATCAGAGTTATGGCTCCATCGACGATGCAAAGGGAATTGCAATGCTCATGGGGGTGTTCTTCTTTGCCTTTCAGCTGTACCTCGATTTCTCGGCCTATTCCGATATTGCCATTGGAACCGCCCGCTTGTTTGGGTTCAAACTTACCACTAATTTTCGTCGTCCGTACCTTTCCCTCTCTTTTTCGGGATTCTGGAAACGCTGGCATATCACGCTCTCAAGCTGGTTTCAGGATTATATATATATCCCGATGGGAGGCAATCGGCGGGGATACAACCGTAAACTTGTTAACCTGATGGTGGTGTTTTTCCTGAGTGGACTCTGGCACGGGGCTTCCTGGAATTTTGTGATTTGGGGATTACTCAATGGCTTGTTTCTCGTTGGGCTCGATCCCCTGTTGAAACTCGAAAAGCCGGGTGGTACCCTGAAAAAAATAGCTTCTGCGCTGTTGGTTTTCGCCGGATGGATGATTTCGTTAGTTTTTTTCAGGGCACAAACTTTTGCCGATGCCATGCTGGTGTTTTCCAATCTCGGTTTTGCAAATTCAGAGGCACTTTATCAGTTTGGGCTCAACAGCCGCGAGTTTAGCTTTGCTATGTATGCATTACTAGGAATGATACTCTATGAAATTACGGCCGAACGGTTTGGTGACAAACTGCTCGAACGATTTTTTGCCTCACCGGTGTATTTGCGCTGGACACTTTACCTGGCCCTTACACTTGGTATCATTTACTTAGGTTCGTATGGAGCAGCCAACGACAACAGTTTTATTTATTTTCAATTCTGATATGCAATGGCCAAATCGACAAAAAATACAGTTGTGAATCAGGTTCCGCCTCCGGTTCAAAAGGTAAAGAGTCACCGCGACTTCCTGTTAAAATTCCTGATGTTTTCGGCTATCGTTGCCGGAGTTATTTATTACACCGATGCAAAAGGCTATTTTAATCCCGATTACACCAACGATCATACCCGAAGGAAATGGAATGCCTATTATGAATTTACCAAACGCAATCCGGTGGATGTGGTGATGGTAGGTAATTCGCACCTCTATACGGGCGTGAGTCCTGAGCATCTTTCCAACGCCCTGGGGGCTTCGTGTTTTATCCTGGCATCGCCGGGTACTACGATGACCGATACCTATTATAGTCTGAAAGAAGCGATCAAAGTGCGAAAGCCGAAACTGGCCGTAATTGAAACGTTTACACTCAACGATTACGATTCGCACGAGCTAAAACCGGGTACCTTGTCGGAGCAATTTAAAAGTTTTTCGGCGCGAAAAGATAAGATAGAAAAACTGTTGTCGACTCCCGTGCTTTTTGCTTCCGATCATTATGCGGCGGCCTGGTCGAATACAATCAGGAATCATAGTTTTATTTTTACCGATACGGCTCAAATCAGGCGTAATGTAGCTTTGGGCAAGTTGAAACAGCGACCGGAGCAGGGGCTCTACCTGGGTCGTTACATCCGCTTTACCACAGGTATCGAAGACAGTACCTTGTTGAAGTACAATAATCCGGATTTCAAAGCTTACGAATATTCGAAGCATATGCCAGGCAAAGAAGCGCTGGAATTTCTTAAAAAGGCGATTCAGTTGTGCAACGAAAATGATATTGAGCTGGTGTTGTTGACCTTGCCCATGTATCATCGGCATGTACATGATTACGAACAATTTAAAAAGGTAGTACAGCAAGCCGCCGGACCCGCTGTTTCGTGGCTCGACTTGCAATTACCGTACGATACGGCTGCATTTACTGCCGAAAGTTTCGAAAATACAGTGTCCGAAAATCAGCATATGACCTATCATGGATCGTTGGTAGCAGCTTATAAACTAGCTAATTATATTTCAACGAATCATCCGGCAGCTGTTTCTTCCCGTTCGGGAGAGTTGACGTGGAAACAACTTTTTTATGGTTCCGATGGTTATTTTGAAAACCACTCACCCGAAAACGATGGTGTTAGTAAAGTGTTGATGCAACAGGCTGAACCCATCGAAGGACTGCTGGTAAAGGAGTTGATACTGGTGCCACAACAGGGAGCCAAACGCCTGCTGATGAAATTGCAACCGGGGTCATTACGGGATAAAGTGACGGTGGAACTTGAAATGCAGGTTGGCAACGAACGGGCTGTAGTGCCTATCGACCTGCAACGAGCTCCTGCCATTTCTCCTTTAGGGCATCAAGTATTGGTGTCGGAGTATCTCGACCCCCGGGTTGTTGTGAATCGGGTAATTCGGATTAACCAGTAACTGCCTGCCCACTACCCGTGGTGGAATGTTACTGCAAAAATGAATATGAAACGAGCATGTACATACGTCAAAACCAAGGTTCTGGGAATATTGGCATGCGAGTTCCATACGACCGCTGAAAAAACAATTATTACCGTATGAAACGAGCATGTAAATACTTCACATCCAAGGTTATGATGATGATTCTATGCGTGTTCCATGTGACCTTTTAAAAACATTTATTTACACATGAAAAGTAGTTTTTTTCTTATTTTATTGGTACTTATTACTTCCTGTACATCGCCCCGTTGGGTGATTTCGGACATCCAGGGAGTAAAAATTCCACTTGATGCGAAGGTTGAGCCAATCTCCGATTCGGAATTTAAGACCTTTCTGATTCCATACAAGCAGCAATTGGATTCGAAAATGGACGAAGTAATAGGTTATGCTGAGCAGGACATGCGGGCTCACAAGCCCGAAAGTCTGCTTTCGAACTGGAGCGCCGATGTATACCTCGGGGCAGCCACCGCCTACCTGGGCCAGCCTGTCGATGTTGCCATAGTGAACCTGGGAGGATTGCGCACGCAAATCAGCGCCGGCCCCCTCACCGTACGTAAAGTTTTTGAATTAATGCCCTTCGAGAACGAGTTAGTGCTGCTCTGGCTCAGGGGCCGGGAACTCAACGAGCTCCTGCAGTTCTTTGCCCGCATTGGCGGACAAGGAGTTGGCGGCCTGCGAATGCAAATAAAGGATGGTAAAGCCGAAAAGATTGAAGTCGGCGGCCAACCACTCCATGCCGATAAAGTGTATGTAATTGCCACCAACGACTACCTGGCCGAAGGTAACGATTATATGACAGCGCTTACCCACCACGAAAAAAGGGTAAATACCGGAATACTCGTACGCGAAATGCTCCTGGAGCATATCCGCAAGGAAACGGCTGCAGGCCGTAATATTAAATCTCAACTGGAAGGAAGGATTATTGCTCATGAAAACTAAATTCTATTTATTAACAGTGCTGGCGGTAGTAGCGTCGATGGCGTTTGCACAGAAAACCCAACAACTGGTAATACTGCATACCAACGATACGCACAGCCAGATTGAACCTACCGATGCTGCC
This sequence comes from uncultured Paludibacter sp., assembly GCA_964559265.1. Lineage (GTDB taxonomy): Bacteria > Bacteroidota > Bacteroidia > Bacteroidales > Paludibacteraceae > Paludibacter. Next base: position 36,279 of record CAZLHC010000031.1, read on the forward strand.
GCCTCGCGGAACGCGGATATGGGTGGCTATGCGCGCCGGCTTGGGGTAATTAACGAAATTCGAAAACAGGAACCGCATGTGGTATTGGTCGACGCCGGCGATTTCTCGCAGGGTACTCCGTATTATAACTTTTTTGGCGGCCGGCTGGAGGTGAAGGGGTACAACCAGATGGGGTATGATGCTACTGCACTGGGAAATCATGAATTCGACAATGGAATGGACTCGCTGGCTATGCTCATGACACTAAAAAACTTCCCCGTGGTGGTGTCGAATTACGATGTCTCGGCTTCCCGGATTAAGGGCTATGTTGAGCCCTGGATGGTTCGTAAAAAAGGAAAGCTGAAAATTGGAATCATGGGCTTAGGGGTTGACCCCACCGGACTTATAATGGAGAAAAATTACGAAGGAGTGGTGTACAACGATCCGGTAAAAACGGCTCGCGAAGTTTCTGATTTCCTTCGTAATACAAAGAAATGCGATGTGATTATCTGCCTCTCTCACCTTGGCTCCGATTCGACGGATGTGAAAGTGAACGACTTTACCATTGCACGTAATACTACTAATATTGATGTGATTATCGGCGGTCATTCACATTCGTTACTCGAAAATGTTACTACTACCAATGCTGCCGGCAAGAAAGTGATAATTGCTCAGATGGGGCGTAGCGGTCTTTATCTGGGACGAATCGATCTTGAGTTTACTCAAAAATAATTACCTTTGCAATCCTAACTGCTACCAACCATGCTACGACAGTCATTAGAACAGAAACTGCAACAGAAACTCTCGCCTGCTCAAATACAGGTGATAAAAATGCTGGAGGTACCTACTCTCGAGCTGGAGGAGCGTATTCGTCAGGAGCTGGAAGAAAATCCGGCACTGGAGGAAGGTGCGGAGCAGAATGAGGACGATTCGCCCGAGGGTGATGAATTGAACGACGATGGGGGTAACAACGACGATATGGATCTGGAGGAATACATGATGGACGATGATATTCCCGATTATCGCCTGAAAGTGAACAATACTTCGAAAGATGACAAACGCGAAGACATTCCTTTTTCAATAGGTAAAACGTTTCACGAACATTTAATCGAACAGCTGGGGCTGCAGACTATAAGCGAGCAACAGCGAACCATAGCTGAATATGTAATTGGTAATATCGACGAGGAAGGCTACCTGCGTCGTACGGTAGAATCGATGGTCGACGATATAGTATTTCATGCCGGTGTAACTACCAACGAGCAGGAAGTGGAAGATATGATAGCGCTGGTTCAGGAATTTGATCCTGCCGGAGTAGGGGCATCATCGTTGCAGGAATGTTTACAACTACAGCTCGAACGAAAAACGTACCGGCACGAAGTGGATGTTGCCCTGAAAATTATAGTAAACTTTTTCGAGGAATTTTCGAAAAAGCACTACGATAAAATTATAAAGTACTTAGATATAACTGAAGATGACCTGCGCGATGCCATTACCGAAATTGCTCACCTGAATCCAAAACCGGGGAATGCATGGGGTGGTAATCTGCTCGAAAAATCGATGTCGGTGGTAGTCCCCGATTTTATTCTCGAAAACGATGAAGGAAAATTAAGAGTTCATCTTAACGATAGCAATATTCCTGAATTAAGGGTGAGTACTACGTACAACGATTTGTTTCAGACCTATACCGATCAAAAAGGGGAGAAGAACGCTGCTTTGAAGGATGCAGTGGTGTTTGCCAAGCAAAAGATCGATTCGGCCCGCTGGTTCATCGATGCCATAAAACAACGTCACCAAACCCTGCTAACTACCATGCAGGCGATTGTAAACTACCAGCGCGAATTTTTTACCGAGGGAGATGACACGTTTATGAGGCCTATGATTCTGAAAGATATTGCTGATATAACGGGCTACGATATATCTACTATTTCGCGGGTGAGTAACAGTAAGTATATTCAGACCGAATTTGGGGTATATCCCGTTAAGTATTTCTTTTCGGAATCGATGACCAATGATTCGGGCGAAGAAGTATCGACGCGTGAGATAAAAAAAATACTGCAGGATTGTGTGGAAAGCGAAAATAAACGAAAACCATTGAACGATGATGCACTGGCCGATGTTTTGAAAACGAAGGGTTATCCGATTGCCCGGCGAACAGTAGCCAAGTACCGCGAACAGCTTAACATTCCGGTGGCCCGGCTACGTAAAGAATTATAATATGCTGAAGTTTCATAAAGTAGTTTCTTTTGTATTACAACCCTTGCTGATGCCTACTTTAGGCATTATTATGTTGGTGCTCAGTCCGCTGGGAATGTATTTTCATTCCACCTGGAAGATGTTTGCTGTGGTTGGAACGTTTGTTTTTACCGCATTGATGCCTGCAGCGCCAATTTTGATTATGATGCGTAACGGCCAGATAAAAGATTTGTATATATCGAAAAAAGAGCAACGCACGATGCCCTATTTATTTTCGATGATTGCTTATATTTTCTGGACCTTGTTTATGTGGAGGATTTTGAAAATGCCGCTTTTTTTAGTGGGTATGGGGGTAGGGTCGATTTTGTCGTTGGTGGTGATAACCCTCATCAACCGGCGTTGGAAAATCAGTGCACATTTGTCGGGCATTGGAGGTCTGACGGGAGGTGTTTTTGCTTATTCGTATTTTTTGGGAATAAATCCCCTTGGTTTATTAGTAACCATGCTGGTGCTTTCGGCCCTCACGGCCTTGTCGCGCATCGAACTGAAAGCACATACCCCGGGACAAACGCTGGCAGGTTTTGTCGTAGGTTTCTTATTGGTGTTTTTGCCGCCGGTTCTGTTACGGATTTTACTCTGACGAATTTAGTATCAATTTAAATATATAACAAACAAAATGATTACAGCAGACCAACTTAAAGATGTGTTGGAGCGCGAGGACGCGCTGAGGAGGTATCTTTGACGTCGATACCAGGTTAATTCAAATAGAAGAAGAAGAAATCCGGACTCAGGCTCCGGGCTTTTGGGACGATGCCAAAGCGGCGGAAGCTCAGATGAAAAAGGTGAAAGACCTGCGCAAATGGGTTGATGGCTATAATGAGGTGAAGGCAGCAGCCGATGAGCTTCAGCTGGCCTATGATTTTTACCGCGAAGAAGCAGTAACCGAAGAAGAAGTGGATGCTGCCTATCAGCATGCGATTGAGCTTGTTGAGACCCTGGAGATGAAAAATATGTTGTCGAAGGAGGAAGATAAGCTGGGTGCGGTGATTAAAATTGTGGCGGGTGCCGGTGGTACCGAAGCGCAGGATTGGGCCGAAATGTTGTTCCGTATGTACCAGCGCTGGGGCGAACGCCAGGGTTACAAGTGCGAAATTACGAACCTGCAGGATGGCGATGAAGCAGGAATAAAAACCGTGACGATGCAATTTGATGGAGAGATGGCCTATGGGTATCTTAAATCGGAGAATGGTGTGCACCGACTGGTTCGGGTTTCGCCTTACAATGCTCAGGGAAAACGAATGACTTCCTTCAGCTCGGTGTTTGTGGTGCCTTTGGTCGACGATACCATCGAGATTGAAATTAATCCGGGCAATCTGAGTTGGGATACGTTCCGCTCGGGTGGAGCAGGTGGTCAGAACGTTAATAAGGTGGAAACCGGGGTGCGGTTGTATTATAAGTTCATCAATCCGGTGACGGGCGAAAAAGATGAAATAATTATTGAAAACACCGAAAGCCGTTCTCAATTTGGTAATAAGGATAATGCATTGCGCTTACTAAAGTCGCAATTGTACGAGTTGGAGCTTGAAAAACGTCGTGCAGCTACGGCACAGGTGGAAGCAGGTAAACGGAAGATTGAATGGGGTTCGCAGATACGAAGTTATGTGTTCGACGACCGCCGCGTAAAAGATCACCGTACCAATTACCAGACATCCAATGTGAATGCGGTAATGGACGGTGATATCGATGCATTTATAAAAGCTTACCTGATGGAGTTCGAAGCTTAATGAAACAAGCTCAAAAACTTTCTCGGAACGGGTGTCTCAAAACGAACGAGTTTTTCGGTTACCGGATGGTAAAATTCCAGTAAACGGGCATGCAGCGCCACTCTTCCTAACGGATTAGTGGCGCTTCCGTATTTCTTATCGCCGGCAATGGGGTGTCCGATACTGTGCATATGTACCCTGATCTGATTTTTACGACCGGTTTCCAAATGAAGCTCCAACAGCGAAAAATGTTCGTTGCTTTTTATGCGCTTGTAGTGGGTAATGGCCTGCTGACCCCCATCATCGGTAGCACTCGATCGCACTTTCAGCGATTTTTCGTGCTCGCTCAACCAACTTACTATGGTATCATTCTCTTTTTCTACCGTTCCATCTACCACAGCAACGTAGTTACGCCCGGTGACAGCTGTATGCCAGTTCTCCTGAAGTCGGAGCTGAATATCCTTACTTTTGGCAAACATTAGTATCCCTGATGTTTCGCGGTCGAGCCGGTGCACCACAAAAATCCGGTTGCGTTTGCTGCTTTTCTGAACATAGGTTTTCAGAATCGAAAAAGCAGTGGTTTCTTCTTTAACTCCTGTTAGAACCGTGAGCAGCCCTTCTTTCTTTTCGACTACAATAATCGCATCGTCTTCGTAAAGCATTTTCAGTTTGGGATGCGAGAGTTCTATGTTGCCGCGAGCACTGCTAATTTCTACCACATCGCCGGCTTTCAGCTCCGTTGCAAAGAAAGTAGTAACTGCACCATTTACCAAAATCTGACGGTGCGAAAGCATTGTCTTAACCGAATTCCGCTTCATCCCACCCATCTTGTCGAGCAGGAAGGCCATTAATTCGGCTGGTTCTTTTACCGCTATCCGGGTTATATTACCACTCGTAGGGGTCCAGCGCTTTTTTTTGGGTTGAGACGAATCTCCGGAATGTTGTTTTCCTTGCATTTTATAAGTTTAATTTTTTGAGAATATCTTTTGGTACTGCGTCCTTATGTACAATTATATTGATAGTTTTGTGTAAAACAAACGACTCGCTTGCATACCAGATTCCTTTATATTTACTATCGGTTCCCCAGGAATTCTTAACCAGGTAATATTTACTTCTTTTCTGGTCGGTAGCTGTTCCATAGATCTGCATGCCATGGTCGTCGGTTGTCTGATAATTATCAAAACCTTGCTGACGCATTTCTTGTGTCACTTTTATTTCAGGACGCGGACCTTCCGATTTGAAGATTTTGTCCTCCAATTCCTTCTGAGTTAAACCCAGCCATTTTGCCTGATCGTTTCCGGGTAAATCTTCTTTCTTAACAATGGGATTAATCGCAACTCCGTTACGCGTGAATCCTTTTTCGCTCACATCAGCACCCCAGGCTATGGTATATCCTTTTTCGATGGCGGTTTCTAATACCCTCGCAAATTCGTCGAGCGGAATATTGTACGATTCGCCCCAGCGCCAGTTGTCGGGTATTTCGATGGCAAACGAACTATAGAACGGATGGTGGGTAAACGATGTAAGTGAAACATAATCGTCGATGTTCAATCCGGTAGACTGCAGGTAACTTTTCGGACTGTATTTTTTACCTTCGTGAGTAAATTCCTGAGGAAGTTCGCCCAGGTAGGATGCCGTAATTCCATGGAAGGCCCTTTTCCAGGCGGTCGATAGTTTACGGTTGGGATTTTTGATAATCACATCAACAAAAGAACGGGCAACCTGTTCGAGTTCGCTGTGGTTGTGTCGCTCTTCGCCGTAGTTCAGACCCGGTTTAGCTGTTTCGGGTACGATACCATAGTTTTTCAGTACGTACATCACATCGTGGAACGAACCACCCTGGGCGAAATTAATCATGCCGTTGGTACGTACAAATTTGTCGGCTTTATCGTTATACGAATGATGGACCACAAACATTTCCGATAAATCGGCTTCGGGTTTGCCAAGTCGAATCATTTCGGATTCAAAAAAAGCGATACCCGAAAAGCTCCAGCAGGTTCCGGTGTTCGCCTGATTCTTCACCGGAGTAATGGGGTTCGATTTGGTGACAGTAAAACGGAAGGTATCTACAGCTGTTGTGTCGGCAGGTGCTGCCCAGGCAACTGTTGTGCACGCAACGAGGGCGGCGGTTGCAAAAAACTTGTTCATATTATAATAGAGTATAGCGGGAACTATTGTGTTTAAAAAGCGGGAATTTTGTCCCGTTGTATTTTTAAATTTGAAAAAGTGCAGGTTCTGCCTGCACTTTTTCAGTTGAATATTACTTTAAAGGAATATTGGCCAGTGTTTTTACCAAATAATTCCAGAACATCTCTACCGTTGCGATATTCACTTTCTCGTCGGGTGAGTGTGGATATCGAATAGTGGGTCCAAACGAAATCATATCCATGGTTGGATAATTTGTTCCCAGAATTCCACATTCGAGTCCGGCGTGAATGATCATCACTTTCGGAGTTTTACCATAATTATCTTCGTATACCTTCGTCATTTCTTTCAGAATGGGCGATTGCAGGTTCGGTTTCCATCCCGGATAAGCACCACTGAACTCAACTTTAGCTCCGGCAAGAGCAAATGTACTGGCTACCATCGATGCAAGTTCATCTTTACGCGACTCCACCGAACTCCTGATGAGGCACTTGCATTCAACCGTTGTTCCGTTCGATTTCACAATCGCCAGGTTGTTCGACGTTTCGACTACCGATGGTAATTCAGGAATTACACGGAATACACCATTCGGGCAGGCGGTTATACCATTGATTAGGTCGTCCTGAATTTCTTCGGGAAGTAATCCGCCGGGAAGTTCTGTTTCTTCGGCGATAAAAGAGATACCATCTTCCACTCCGGCAAATTCTCCGGTAAACAGCGCTGTATATTCATCTACCAATTCCATAACATCCTGAACTCCTTCTCCGGGTACAGTAATCACGGCAAAAGCTTCCCGGGGAATGGCATTGCGCAGGCTTCCTCCATCAATAGTTGCCAGTCGTACTTCGTAATCAGCAACTGCTTCTTTGAGAAAACGGAACATTAATTTATTAGCATTGGCACGTTGCAGGTGAATGTCAACTCCCGAGTGACCACCTTTTAGTCCCTTAAGTGTAAGTTTTAGCGCTACATCACCCTCGGGAACGGGAACTTCCGAGTACGAGAATGATACATTTGCATCGATACCACCGGCACAACCTACATACAATTCGCCTTCGTCTTCCGAGTCCATATTAATAAGGATCTCTGCCTGAAGGAAGTTGGGTTGTAGTCCAAATGCGCCGTGCATACCGGTTTCTTCGTCGACGGTAACAAACATTTCGATGGGTGGATGTACAATATCGGTAGATTCAAGAACGGCCATCGCTGCTGCCAGGCCAATTCCGTTATCGGCACCAAGGGTTGTATCGCGTGCAGTAACCCAATCTCCATCAATGTAAGCATCGATCGGATCGTTTTCGAAATCATGGGGCACCCCCGAATTTTTTTGGGGCACCATGTCCATATGCGCCTGAAGTACTACCGGTTTGCGGTTTTCCATTCCGGGAGTTGCCGGTTTACGCACTAATACGTTACCAGCCTCGTCGCGCAGTGTTTCCAATCCGAGCGATTTTCCGAAATCGGCCAGGAAAGTTCCGATGGGTTCAATTTTTCCCGAAGGACGGGGGATTTGCGTTAAGCTGTAGAAATGTTTCCACAGTAATTGCGGTGAAAGTTGTCGGATGTCGTTCATATGTTGTTATTTTTTGTTTGAATGCAAATATCGTCATTTTTTTGGAAAGAATCAAGAATCAGGAATCAAGAGTTAAGAGTCAGGAATCAAGAGTTAAGAGTCAGGAAGCAAGAGTCAAGAGTCATGAATCAAGAGTCAAGAGTCAAGAACGGGAGGTATGCCACGGATTTTACAGCGTACTGCTGTTTTGCCCCCTTCCCCTCCATTAAAGAAATAATTCTGTAATCCTGAGGTTTTTCCAAAAAATAGATGTAATTTTGTGGCTAAATTTAAAACTCTAACCAGATAAAGTTAAATTGTTGATATAAAGCAATTTGATTTATCATTTTTTATAATAATCGATATGTCAAGGTACAAATTTGTTACAGCGGAAGAAGCAGCAAGCTTAGTGAATCATGGCGATGCAGTCGGATTTAGTGGTTTTACACCGGCAGGTTCTCCAAAATCGGTGCCCACTGCTATTGCCAAACGTGCAGAGGCTTTCCATGCCGAAGGAAAGGAATTCAAAATTGGTGTATATACAGGAGCATCGACAGGCGATTCGCTCGATGGAGCGCTGGCTCGTGCCAATGCGGTATTGTTCCGCACTCCTTACCAATCGAACCGCGATCTGCGCGATGCATTAAATACCGACCACGCCCCCTATTTCGATATGCACCTGTCGTCGATCGCACCTCACTTACGTTTTGGTTTTATGCCTAAACCCCGAATTGCAGTTATTGAAGCCTGCGATTTGACCGAAGATGGTGAAATTGTACTGACTACCGGAGTAGGTATTTCGCCTACAATTGCCCGTCTTGCCGACCTTATTATTATAGAGCTTAATACGAAGCACCCGAAAGAGCTTCGCGGATTGCATGATATTTTCGAACCGCTCGATCCTCCGTATCGTTTGCCACTTACGTTAATGCACCCTGCCGATCGAATGGGGTCTTCTGTTTTGAAGGTCGATCCGTCGAAAATTGCCTGCGTTGTTGAAACCTATCTCGACGATGAAGTGGGTGGATTTGCACCAACCGATGAAGTTACGGATAAGATTGGTCAGAATGTAGCAAATTTTCTGGCAGGGGAATTAAAAGCCGGCCGCATCCCGAAGGAATTTCTTCCTATTCAGTCGGGTGTAGGCAATATTGCAAATGCAGTTATGGCTTCGTTGGGTACAAATCCCGATATTCCAAGCTTTAGAATGTACACTGAAGTAATTCAGGATTCGGTTATTGATCTAATTCGCCAGGGTAAAGTTACTTTTGCAAGTGGATGCTCGCTTACTATTACTACTCCGGTATTGCAGTCGATTTACGAGAACCTCGAATTTTTCCGCAGCAAATTAGTATTGCGTCCGCAGGAAATGTCGAATAGTCCCGAGCTTGCACGCCGATTAGGACTTATTACTATAAATACAGCACTCGAAGCCGACATTTTTGGTAATGTGAATAGTACGCACGTGATGGGAGCAAAGATGATGAATGGTATTGGTGGTTCAGCCGACTTTACCCGCAGCGCTTATATTTCAATATTTACGACTCCTTCAACTGCAAAAGGCGGAAAAATTTCGGCTATAGTGCCCATGGTTTCACACGTCGACCAGAACGAACACTCCGTAAATGTGATCATCACCGAGCATGGAGTTGCCGATTTGCGGGGTAAATGTCCGGTCGATCGGGCTGAAACTATCATCGAAAACTGCGTAGATCCTATTTATCGTCCCATGTTACGTGAATATTTAGCACTTTCCGGTCCTTCTCATACCCCTCAGACACTTCGTGCCTGCTTCGGTATGCACCTTACTTTCCAGAAGACTGGTAACATGCTTGACACGGACTGGAATAATTTTAAATAAATTTCACAAATAGAGACCCTTGATTATCAGCGTTTTGAAAAAAAGTTATGTTTTATAGCAGATATTTTTTCTCAAACACTTGCAGGAATAAAAAAAAGTCTCTACTTTTGCACCCGCTTTC
>CAZLHC010000032.1:0-44908 GCA_964559265.1 uncultured Paludibacter sp.
TTTTCGGGAGAATGGAGACATGTCGATAAAGCCGGAAATATTTTTGATGTTGAAATTACTTCTCATGCTTTGCAGTATTATCAGCAGAATGCGCGATTGGTAATGGCTGTTGATATCACCGAAAAGAAGAAATACCGGCTTAAATTACAACAATTAAATTCCGAACTGGAGCAGAAAGTAAAGGAGAGAACACTCCAGTTGGAAGCAATTGTAAGTGATCTGGAAGCTTTTTCTTATTCGGTATCACACGATTTGAGAGCACCGCTTCGGCACATAAATGGTTTTGTAAAGTTGTTGACCGATAAGTTCAGCGCCAATTTGCCCGATAAGGCGATGCATTACCTGACTACCATTACCCATGCGGCAACTCAAATGGGAGCTTTAATCGATGATTTACTTCAATTTTCGAGAACCGGTCGGCAGGAGCTCCATTTTCAGGAGGTGAACATGAACGAATTGCTTACTTCGGTGGTAGAATCGCTAAAGCCCGCTTGTGAACATCGAACTATTCAATGGATAACAGGCAGTTTGCCGGCCTTAAAAGCTGATGGGGCAATGATGCGCCAGGTGTTTTATAATCTGTTGGATAATGCTGTAAAATATACACGAAAAACTGAAGCTGCACGTATAGAAATCGGGTGTCGGCAGACCGACAGTTCGTATGAGTTTTTTGTTCGCGACAATGGTATCGGGTTCGATATGCAATATGCACAAAAGTTATTTGGAGTATTTCAACGAATGCATTCTGCGGCCGATTTTGAAGGAACCGGAATCGGATTAGCCAATGTAAAACAAATTATTCAAAAACATGGAGGCAGTGTAAGCGCTGAATCGGTTTCAGGGGAAGGGGCCACTTTTTATATTAAGCTCCCTTGTAATAGTCTATGAACTTATTGCTGTTTAGCATGTTAGTTCAATAAAACCTTGGGAAAAATATTAAGACCATATGAAACGAGCATGTAAATACTTCACATCCAAGGTTATGATAATGTTGGCATGCGAGTTCTATACGACCGTTGAAAAAACAATTATTACCGTATGAAAACACTACGAAGCATTTTATTAGCTGAGGATAATCCACTCGATGTTGAACTCACCATCGAAGCCCTTTCGGATTTTAAGTTGGCAAACAATATAGTCGCTGTAAGCGATGGGGTGAAAGCCCTGGAATATTTAACCTGTACCGGAGAGTTTGTCAATCGCTCCAACGATTTGCCATCGGTCATACTTCTTGATATCAAAATGCCAAGGATGGATGGGATTCAGGTACTCGAACGCTTACGAACCGACGAACGCTTCAGAAAAATCCCGGTAGTAATGTTAACTTCTTCGCGCGAAGAACCCGATTTGAAACGCTGTTACGAATTGGGTGTCAACGCCTATGTTGTTAAACCCGTTAACTTTGAAGATTTTATCCAGGCAATAAAAAGTATCGGAATTTTTTGGGCCGTACTTAATGAATTACCTACCGAATATTAAGTATAAAAAAAGAGATGAAAATTTTATTCTTAGAAGATTCTGTTAAAGATTACGAGTTAATTTTTGAACAACTGACAGATGCCGGTGTCGTTTTTGAGGCCTATCATGCACTTAACAATAAAGAGTTTAAGAAGGCACTTTCAACTACCCGGTTGGATATAATACTGTCCGACTATCAGTTGCCGGATATGAACGCTTTTGATGCGTTGGAATTGAGAAACAACTGTTGTAGCGAAGTACCTTTTATCTGTGTGTCCGGATCGATAGGCGAAGAGCTTGCGATCGAACTACTTAAAAAAGGAGCTGATGATTATGTCTTAAAAGACCGCATGTCGCGACTACCTTTTGCTATTAACCGGGCACTGGAAGAAGTTCGTGAGCGTAATGCAAGGCGGGCTGCACAGCTGATGACCCAAAAAAGTGAAGAGAAGTTCCGCAATTTATTTGAGAATCATGTAGCTGCAAAATTGTTGATAGATGTGGATAGCGGAGCAATTCTTGAAGCTAATGAGGCAGCTGCCCGGTTGGTTAAATTAACAGTGGAGGAGCTTAAAAGGGTAGATTGGAGAGTGTTGGCTCAATCAACTTCTATGGAGCTAAGCGAATTAATTCGTTCGATTCAGGAAAATGGTAAAACGCATTTCGAAAGTCGTTTAATACGTAAAGATGGAGCTATTGTCGACTTAGAAATATTTGCAAGTAAAATAAATGTTGCCGATGAGTCGACAGTACATGCCATTATTCACGATATAACCGATAAGAAAAGAACAGAAGAAGAAAATATGCTGTTGAAAAAAGCTGTTGAATCCAGTAATATTTCGATAAGTATCACCAATTTACAAGGAGATTTGATTTATGTAAATCCATTTTTCTTAAAAGTAACCGGATATAGTCCGGAGGAAGTACTGGGTCGAAATCCTCGTCTTTTAAAATCCGGATGTCAGCCTGCTGAATTTTACACCCATATGTGGAATACTATTTTGTCGGGACACGACTGGGAAGGAGAATTTCAAAATAAAAAGAAAAACGGCGAATTGTTTTGGGTGAAAGCCGTTTTATCACCTATTACTAACAGGGTTGGTGAAATTACTCATTTTGTAGCTGTAAAAGACGATATAACAGAATATCGGAAGTTGCTCTGTGAGTTAACAACTGCCAAAAATAAAGCAGAAGAAAGTGATCGGTTGAAAACAGCTTTTTTACATAATGTGTCGCATGAAATTCGAACCCTGATGAACGCAATTATGGGTTTTGGACAGTTTTTAGCAGATGAAGATTTAAATCCGCAACAGCGTCACGAGTTTTTCGGGATCCTCAATCAATCGGCAAAAAGATTGATGAATACGGTAGACGATATGGTTGAAATGGCGACCATTTTATCGGGAGTGGTAAAAGTGGATGTCGGCGAGGTATACCTGTTGGGTTTACTAACCGAATTATGCTTTAATTTCAAAAACCAGTTTGCAGAAAAGAAATTGAGCCTGAAATTATCGGCTGCCACTGTCGATGACCAATTATTTGTGTTGACCGACGAAAATATTCTGAAAAGAATACTGGAAGAATTGCTTGATAATGCGTTGAAGTTTACAACTGAGGGTTTTATAGAGATAGGAGTTAAGTTTGAAGACCAATTATTGGAAATATTTGTTAAGGATTCAGGAATTGGAATAGATTTAGCCCACCAATTGATGATTTTTAGTCCGTTTAATCAAGTAGACGCTTCTATTGCAAGGAGTTATGAGGGCAACGGTTTAGGATTGGGGATAGTAAGTGGATATGCACAAATATTAGGGGTGGAAATTAAGATCAATTCAGAGCCGGGCAACGGATCAACCTTTAGTTTACAATTACCGTATTTTATAAAAGATGTAATGCCGATAAATTAGAATCCTTCGTTGTTGAAAAGTAAAGGTGTGATTTTTTTTGATGGCACCATTAAAAGATGTACTTTTGCACCTTAAAATCAATATTTTTTCGAATATGCAACTGATAGCAAAATTAACACAGGTATTGCCACTTCAAACCGGACAGGGAAAAAACGGAGAGTGGAAAAAGCAGGATATTATTGTTGAAACCGATGGACAATATCCCAAAAAAGTATGTATTTCAATCTGGGGAGATAAAATAACACAGCAGCAACTTCAACCGGGAACTAATCTGAAAATTGACTTTGATGTAGAAAGTCGTGAATTCAATGGTCGTTGGTATACCGATGTTAAAGCCTGGAAAGTGGAGACCGTAACCGGTGATACCTATTCATCAGAAATGGCACCACCTCCACCGCCCATACCACCTGCTCCCGATTTTGGTGAACCGGGCTCCATGCCAACCGATTTTCCTTTCTGATAAACGATTTCGCATCTTTTTAGCTCTTAACCGACTACTAGATGCGATTTTTTTTTACCTGTAATGTTATAGTTTTCACCTTGCCCTCGTCGTTTTACCGAAATGAGTCAGGAACTATTCAGGGCCGCTGTGTTGCCCATGCGCGATTATCTTTTCGCTACTGCCAGAAGAATTCTGAGCGAAGAGGAAGATGCAGAAGACGCCGTACAGGAAGTTCTGCTTAAGTTGTGGTATATCCGCGAATCGCTGGGCAAGTACGAAAATGTGGAGGCATTTGTGACAACTGTTACTAAAAACCACTGCCTGGATAAATTAAAAGGCAGAAAACGCACCGAAGGCATGACCGATAGCGTGCTGGTACTTCAGTCGGATACTACTCCATATGAACTTACTGAACGACGCGACACACATGCACTAATCCGCAAAATAATCGAAACCCTGCCGCCGCTTCAGCGGGAAATTATAAAGATGAAGGATATGGAAGAGTACGAAGTGGAAGAAATTGCCGGGATAACGGGTACTAAGCCTGACGCAGTGAGGATGAATCTATCGAGGGCGAGAAAACGGGTAAGGGATGAATTTTTAAAATGGAACAAGGTATGAAACGAGCATGTAAACACTTCACATCCAAGGTTATGGTAATGCTTGCATGCGAGTTCCATACGACCGATGAAAAAACAATAATTACCGTATGAAACGAATAAAAAAAACAATTGACCGGTCGGTCGTAAATTTGCTTATTGAACGTTATTATGAAGGGCTGACCACGGTGGAAGAAGAAAAGCAACTGTACAATTGGTTGAATCATTCTTCCTTACAAGGAGAATATGACGCTGAACGAGCGATGTTGGGCTACTTTAAAGAGGAGAAACCATCGGTGCAGTTGGTGTCCCTGAAGTGGATCAGGCAGGTAGCTGTGGTAGCCATAGTGATAGTGTCGGGATTTATGGCTGTTCAGTTGCTTACCCCTTCGGCACAAGCATCGTATGCATATGTAAACGGCATTAAAACCACCAATCCCGAACAGATTCGATCGAAGGCATTGGCATCGCTTGCCGGTTTACCTTCGTCGGATGCAATGGTCGACGAAAATTTAAAAAATGTAAGCACTCAGGAATTGATCGAAAGTCAGCTGGATGTATTTGCAGGAATGGAGTAATAATTAATTTAAAAATACTAACAATGAACCGGATACGTATAATAGCACTGACCCTGGTAATTACGGGAAGTGCAGCGGCTCTGCAGGCGCAAAGTGGATTGGCGATCCGAAAGGTGTTCGAAACCTACGGAAAAAGTAAGGATGCTGTGATGGTGGAGCTATCGATGGATGTACTTCAAGGCTATGATTTTGCTTTGTTTAAAAGTATTACCATCACCAATAACGAAGAAGCAGCTACACTGGCCCGCGAGTGTATTGCCATCGACGAGAAAGATGCAAAAAAAGTAAAGCAGGTAGTTGCCAACGGAATACCAACTTCGGTATACCTTCAATTGCCTCAACGGGGTAAGTATTACAGGCTGATACTCTACAATCATGCCCGACAGCCCGAATCGAAAGTGACATTAATCTATATCGAAACCGAGCAGGATTCGGAAGATGTACTCAAACTAATATTAAAAAAGAAATAATTTAAATGCATATTCCAATGAAAAAATGTAGTTTGCTTTTAGTAGCAGCGTTTGTTACGATTGTAATCAACGCTCAGGAACAGAAAAAAGATACCACTGTTCGCTTCAACCAAAAAGTAATTCAATTAACCGACAGTACCGGCCAGATTACGGTGAAAGTTTTTGACGAACATCAGCAACCCTACTCGAAAGTATACGAAGGGGTGTTTACCGATGGAAAAAGTTATGAAAAATGGACTGTAATTGAGGAAATTGGTATACAGTTGCCGTTTATAACCAAATCGAAGAAGAATAAAGAGTACAGGATGGAACCCCACTGGGCAGGATTAGGATGGGGATTTGTAAATATCAGCGATGCCAGCTATCAGGTTAATAATATTGATGGTGTATCGTTGAAATCGGAAAGCTCTAACGAATTCTATTTCAATATAGCCGAAAAAATTCTACCCATTGTGCGCAATAATCTGGGACTTACCACCGGTTTCGGTTTTAACTGGAAAACGTACTATCTCGATACCAATCAGCATTTTTCGGAGGTAAACGGGATTACCGGTTTGCAGAATGCACCTGCCGGAGTAGAATATCAATACAGCCGATTGAGGATGTTGTACGTTACAGTTCCTGTTTTGCTGGAGTGGCAGCCCGGTTTTGGCAATCGTAACAAGTTCTTTATTTCGGCAGGGGTTGTAGGTGGTGTTAATACCATGGCTTCAGCCAAAGCAAAATTCAAAGAAAATGAATCAACCCGGTATATAAAGGAAAAAGGGCTAAATGCAGCACCGGTTACCATCGATTATATGGCACAGATTGGTTATGGCAGCTGGAGTGCCTATGCTAAATATTCACCATTTAGTCTTTTTCAATCTCAAAAAGGTCCCGAAATTCGTTCGGTTTCAGTGGGGGTGACGTTGAATTTTTAATAATTCCCTGAAATATTGGATGACAAAGCATCTGACGCCTAGTGCGTTAGGTGCTTTAATTTTTTGTTATCATTCATTCATGTTTCATTATCATTTTTTACAGGCGCATGCTGAACTGAACTGCTAACTTTGCAGATGTACTTCTTTTATTTGTATTCGTTTAAAAAATTATATGAAAGTAAGTATAAAAAATGGAAAGCAACATCTAACAGTCAGCTGTTTTCCGGAAATAACCCGGTTAATCTTTAAATACTAATTTTTTTAATTCTTTGTACATGAAAAAACTAATTACTCTGGTGGTCGTATGTGCCATGGTTGCCTCATTACCTGCCGAAAAACGTAAATGGCAGGGTAGTCAGGAAGCTAAAAAGTGGGATTATGTAACTCCCAACTGGTTGAACCCTGCGCTTCCGCTTCCTATTCCCACTTCTTTTGCCGAAGGAGCAAAAGCCTATTTCGACGATTCCATTTTGCGCGACAACGATACCTTATCGGTAAGTGGTGTAGTGGTTTCCGATTCTGTATTTGTAAATGCTACTAAAAATTATGTAATTCGTCGCACTGCCGATACCGATTCGCTGATGGGCGAAGGAGCGTTGGTGAAAGAAGGGACTGGAATGCTGGTGATGGATGTTAAGTCGGCGCTCAAAGGTGGTACCCTGTTGAAAGGTGGTATCATGCGTATGGAAAAGCAAACCACTCCGAATATCTGGGGTTCTAAAATTGTATTTATGGGCGGTACTGCCAATTTTGCTACCTCTTCGAGCAGTTCGTATCCTACGGTAAGTGTACCAGTAGAAATACCGGCGGGACAAACAGCGGTAGTTGAACTTTCGCGCTACAGCTACTGGAACAGCAAACTTACCGGTGCCGGCAATCTGCATATTTATGCCGGAGGTGAGCGTACTTACCTTGGTAAAGCACGTGTATCGGTGGATTGGAGCGAGTTTACAGGAAATGTAAAAGTGGACAAATATGTTATGGAGGGGGTTAACCCCGGATTTCGTGGGTTGATTTTGAATACCGGACAAACCTTCCTCGATTCGTTGAACGGATATAATATTGATTCGACTTTTGCAAACAAACGACTTGAACTGGGCGAAGGTGTATGTATTACATCGGAGTCGGGTACCCGTGCCTATGCAATTGGCGAACTGGTAGCTAACGATACCTTGTCGGTAATTGCCGGCTATTATAAAAAGTCGACTACTCCAATTATTAAATATTTTGTAGGTGGAATGAATACTGATGTGGATCTTTACGCTCAGTTCAACGATCCTCCGGGAACTGCTACCGGTTACAATAAAGTTGCCTTTGTTAAAGTAGGAACCGGAACCTATCGGTTGCTGAATAACAATAGTAATATTATTGGAGGACTTGAAGTGCGTGAAGGAACCGTATTGGCCGATGATAAAGTACTTTGGGGTAATGTTCGTGGCTCGGTAGGTAATAATACTGTGGTTTGGCCACAGGGAACACTGGGTGGTAAAGGACGTATCCAGGGAAATGTGGATCTGAAAGGGAAATTGACTCCGGGGTCGAAAGGTGTTGGTACACTGATGATTGCCGACTCGTTGAGTCGAATCGACGGAACAGTAGGTACCC
The DNA here is from genome assembly GCA_964559265.1 of uncultured Paludibacter sp. Classification (GTDB taxonomy): domain Bacteria; phylum Bacteroidota; class Bacteroidia; order Bacteroidales; family Paludibacteraceae; genus Paludibacter. Next base: position 7,980 of record CAZLHC010000032.1, read on the forward strand.
GTAACTTCAACCTGACCTGTCAGCCGGGTTCTGCCCTCGAATTTGAAATCGGTTCGCTTACCGCATATGATAAAGTAATAGTATCGGGTAATGTGAAGATGAATATCGACGAAGCTCAGGTACTTCCTGGAGCAATTGTAAAATTAGTTCCTGCTGCCGGTGCAACTATCAACGACAACGAGCAATATATTCTTATGGAAGCCGACACCATCAGTGCCGCCGAAGGTAGTTATTCGGTAGTAGCCGAAGGATTTACGAATGTTGAGTGGTCGGTATCTCTGGTACATACAGCCGAACCCCGCAACACCAAAATGGTAGCTACTGCCCGGGTTAAAACCGGTTTGAATTCGGTAACAGCCAAAGAAGTGAGCCTGGCTCCCAATCCGGCAGTAAGCATGATCACTCTCAGTTCGCCGGTTGAAATTGCTTCGTTTGATATTTTGAATCTTCAGGGACAACTCATTCATCAACAGCAAGTAGGACAAAATAGTGTGACTACTTCGGTTGATTTCTTACAGCCGGGAGTTTATTACCTGCGACTGAATAAAGTGAACGGAAGTGAAGTGCATAAACTGATGAAACGATAGAGGTTTATATCTATGAGAAGAATATTTGCAAGTCTTCTGTGTCTGGCACTGCTCTGCAGTGTTCAGGCACAGTTGCCTGCCTTCCCCGGAGCGGAAGGTTTCGGCAAGTTTGCCCCCGGGGCACGCGCATCGGCATCTCCCGCTATTTATCATGTAACTAATTTAAACGATGCAGGTACGGGTTCGCTGCGCGATGCGGTGAGTCAACCCAACCGCATTGTTGTGTTTGACGTTTCGGGAATTATCCGGCTCAATTCCCGATTGGTTTTTGCGTCCAATTTATATGTAGCCGGACAAACGGCTCCGGGCGATGGCATTTCGGTGTATGGAAATGGTGTATCGTTTTCGGGTGCCAATAATATTATTGTTCGCTATATGCGTTTCCGGATGGGAATCAAAGGCGATTCGGGAAAGGATGCTGCCGGAGTTGCCAACGGGAAAAACATGATATTCGATCATTGTTCGTTCAACTGGGGACTCGACGAAACCTTCTCGGTAAGCTGGGACAATAAAGGCTCGGAACCCGGCGATATTACGATTCAGAATTCGATTATCGGACAGGGAATTATGACACACTCGGCAGGTGGTTTAATTCAAACCAACGGAGGTGTTACCCTCTACCGTAATTTTTACACCGATAATAAAACCCGCAATCCAAAGGTAAAAGGATTGAATCAGTACATAAACAATGTGGTATATAACTGGGGATCGGGAGGTTGTTATATACTGGGCGATACCGAAGGTTCATCCTGGGGCGATATTACCGATAATTATTTTATTAAAGGTCCGAGTACGGGTGGTACCTCTGCCTTCAACCGGTCGACCCCCACTTTTCAGGTGTATCAGTCGGGAAATAAAATTGATTACACCACCGATGGTGTGCTGAATGGCCGCGATGCTATTGCCTCCGATTATGGAACAGTTACCCTGGTTAACGATCGTTCGGCGTTTACCGGCATCCCACAGGCTCACAAACCCATTGTTGGAAAATTGTCGGCAGAACAAGCCTATTACTGGATTCTTGATAGTGTGGGAGCTTCGTTGCCAGCGCGCGATGAAGTTGATAAATATTTAATTGACGAATTAAAATCGCTGGGTACCAAAGGAGCTTTAATCAACAGCGAAGCCGAACTCGGTCTTGTTAATGGTGTAGGTAACGTATTCAACGGACCACGCGTGGCCGATTCTGATAACGATGGAATTCCGGATAGCTGGGAAACTGCTAACGGACTCAATCCGAACAATGCTGCAGATGCCCTTATCAAACACGAGAGCGGATACCTGAATATCGAACGATACATTAATAGTATTACAGCTCCTCAACCCTATGTGAAATATCCTACCTCGTTCAGTGTAAGTAAGGTAGATGAAAATTATGTGGTTTTGCGCTGGAATAACAACGGTACAGGCGCAACTGCTATCGTGGTAGAACAATCGGCTGATAACAAAGACTTTTCGGTAATCAAAACCCTGTCGCCCGATAGTACATCGGCAACTATTACAGGTCTTACCAAAGCATCGACTTATTATTACAGAATTAAAACACAGCGGGGAGATTTATCCTCGCTGTATACACCTTCGGTAAAAGCAATGACCATTGGAGCCGATGCTCCCCCGGTAGCCTGTACCGATCCGGTTCCGGCTCATGAGGCTTTGTTGTCGGAGTTTTTACAAGTTACACTGTCGTGGTCCAATCCTTCATCGGCCAGTAGTTTATTGTATTATAATTTATACGTAGGAACCAGTCCCGAACAGCTGGTTCAAAAAACGGCAGGTTCCACTTCTACTACCTATAATCTTGCCATTACTCCCGGCATTACCTATTATTGGAGGGTCGATGCTATGAATATTCTGGGCTTGCAAGCAGGCGAAGTGTGGTCGTTCACAACGGGCTATCGTCCACCAAAAGAAAAAGTGGCTTATTTTGCCATGGATGAAACCGCTGGAACTAAAGCCACCAATGAACTGGAAGGAGCAGCTACAGCTCAGAATTTTACACCGGTATGGCAGGCCGGAAAAATAAACAATGCAGTGTCGTTGATCGGAACACCTGCTAATGCCGCGCTGGTGCAGCCGCATTATGAGGCTATTTTACTCGACAACGAATCTTTCTCGGTGGAGATGTGGTTTAAATCGGCCGGAGGAGCGGTGGATTGGTACCTCATTCACAAAGGAAGTCATGTGAAAAATACAACAACGGGAGCCACCGGTAAATGGTTTGGAATTCAGTATAATAAAACAGGATCGAATGACCGTTTGACCTGGGCCTACGACGATGATATCACTAAAACGGATATTAATGCAACCCCCGGTTCGGCATACTTTGATAACAACTGGCATCATTTAGTGGCAGTGCGTGATGTAGAAATGAAGCAAGCGCGAATCTACCTCGATGGTGTGTTGAAGGGTACAAAAACGGATGCTACAGCTACCGGAATCGGTCAGACCGAAAACCTGGTAATTGGCAATACCAATAATCCCGGCGCTGAACCCACCAATGCTTTTCAGGGAATTATCGACGAGGTTTCGATTTATAAAGGAGTGCTTGCTGCGGATGAAATTAAGGCCAATTACAACGAAGGTTTGATTTCAGGAATTCGTTCCTCATACCAAAAAGATGTAACCGTAAGTCCGAATCCATTTCGTGATGTGTTAACGGTTGATGCTACCGAATTTAAATCGGAATATAAGTTAACCATCAGCGACCCGAGTGGCCGAAACGTATTCATACAACAAGGAGTCGCTAACGGACAACCACTGGTAATCAGCGGCTTAAACAAGCTTCCTTCCGGTGTTTATTTGCTAAATATTAATTCAGCAGAAGTACACTATCGTCAAAAGATCGTAAAATACAATGATTAAAATTTCAAAAATACAACTTACCGGTTTCTTTTTGTGCTTGTTAACCGTGTACGCAAACGGCAAGCCGGGTATCGACCGGAAAGCGTTAGTTAGCCGTAATCATCCGCAGGTAACCGCCTTCGATTCCCTGGCTTCTTTTTCGGTGGGAAATGGTGAATTTGCTTTTACGGCAGATATTACGGGGCTGCAAACATTCCCGGCACGTTATTCCAAAGGAGTACCGCTGGGTACGCAATCGCAATGGGGATGGCATAGTTTTCCGAATCCCGAATCCTATCAGCATCACGAAACCCTGAAGAATTATAATTTCAGGGGGAAAGAAGAGCCCTATGCTGTTCAGTTCAACGAACCGGGACGTCAGCAGGATGCCGCCAACTGGTTTCGGGTAAATCCGCACCGTCTGCACCTGGGAACTGTTGGATTTGAGATTCCAACACTGAGCGACCTGCAATCGCCCGATCAGACTTTAAATATGTGGGAGGGTGTGCTGTATAGTAAATTTGTATATCAATCGAAATCTGTTGAAGTTCAAACGGCGGTGGATCCGGTTCAGGATGCAGTGGGTGCGTACATAAAAGGAGCACAACTGCCGGCGTTGAATTTCCGGTTTCCGTATCCAACGGGTGGACATGCCGACGATGCCTGTAACTGGAACAGTCCCGAACGTCACCACACCGAAGTGGTTGCGGTTACTGCCAATAAAGTGGTATTAGCCCGCAAATTAGACGATAGTAAATATTATGTCACTATTTGCTGGGAAGGAAAAGCCCGTTTTGAGCAAAAGGAGGCTCATTATTACACCCTTACACCCGGTGAAGAAGAGTTGAAATGTGTGGTACGCTATACCTTACATGCACCCGTCGACCCACGAAGTTTCGATGAACTAGCGAGTGCCTCGAAAGCACATTGGTATGCGTTCTGGACCGAAGGCGGGGCTGTTGACTTTTCGGGCAGTACCGATCCACGTGCAAAAGAGCTGGAGCGGAGGGTGGTATTGTCGCAATACCTGATGGCAATTCAGAGTACCGGTTCGGTACCACCGCAGGAAACCGGCTTAACCTACAACTCCTGGTATGGGAAATTTCACCTGGAGATGATTTGGTGGCACCAGGCGCATTTCGCGTTGTGGAACCGTCCGCAGTTGCTGTCGCGCACGCTCGACTGGTATTTTAAAGCTGAGCCCATCGCCCGCGAAATTGCCCGCCGGCAGGGATTCGACGGAGTACGCTGGATGAAAATGACTGATCCATCGGGAATAGAAGCCCCTTCAAAAGTAGGTTCTTTTTTAATCTGGCAGCAACCTCATCTTATTTACTTAGCCGAGCTGGTTTACCGTGCCAGTCCCGATCCGGAATTTATACGCCGGTTTGCACCTCTGGTGGATGCAACCGCTCGTTTTATGGCCTCGTTTGCCGATTACGATATGCTCGAAGGCCGTTATGTGCTGAAGGGAGCAATCCCTGCACAGGAAACCTTGCGAGCGTCGGAAACTGTAAACCCGCCTTTTGAACTGGCTTATTGGTATTTTGCCATGCAAACCGCCCAGAAATGGAGAGAGCGGATGGGGGAGAAGCGTCACCTCGAATGGGATGAGCTTATTGATAAACTCTCGCCACTGGCACACAAGGATAAATTGTACCTGGCTGCCGAAACAGCCTTGGATACCTACGAAGATATCCGGTTTACCTCCGATCATATGGCCGTGTTGGGAGCCTTGGGAATTGTACCCAAAACACCTCTGGTGCGGAATGATTATATGAAGAATACCCTGAATTGGGTATGGGATAACTGGAACTGGGGCAAAACCTGGGGATGGGATTATCCGATGACAGCAATGAACGCAGCCCGCCTGGGAGATCCTGAAAAGGCAGTGGGAGCTTTGTTGATGGAAAAACGTACCAATACGTATTTACCAAACGGACATAATTATCAGGATGCACGGTTGCGGGTATATTTGCCCGGAAACGGTGGTTTGCTTACCGCTGTGGCTATGATGTGTGCCGGCTGGGACGGGTCGAAAGGAAAGAATCCGGGATTCCCTAAAAATGGCAAGTGGAAGGTTAAATGGGAGGGCTTACATCCTATGCCCTGACGACAACGAAATTTTTCAACCTTAAAATAATTATTTAGTACATATACAGATGAAAAACAAATTACGGACATTCGTGCTGCTGCAGGTCATGGTGTTGATGTGGTCGTGCGATACAGCGTTGGAAGAGTATTACCAACAGCCCGATTGGCTGAAGGGGAATGCATGGGAAGTACTTGAAGAGAAAGGGAATTTCACCCTGTTCCTGGCCGCCGTCGAAAAATCGTCGTTCCGCGATCTGGTTCAGGGTAAGGGCATTGTAACAGTGATGGCCCCCGACGATGCAGCCTTCAATGCGTATCTGAAGGAAAAAGGATATTCGGGCGTTGATGCTATTCCGGCTGTTGAATTGGAAAAACTGGTGGCCTATCACCTGGTGTATTATTCTTTTTCCAAAGCAGCTTTTGAAGATTATAAACCCGATGGTACCGACTCGGAAAATGAGTTGCCGGGTATTTATTACAAGTTCAGAACCAAAAGCCGCGATGCCAATTCGACATGGATTGATCGGGCATTCGACGGAAAACAGCGCCGGGTAATTCATAAAGAACGATTTTTACCGGTGTTCTCGCATTCTCTGTTTGAAAGTCTGAAAATTGACGCTGCTGCGAATTATACCTACTTTTTTCCGACATCGGAGTGGACGGGTGAACAGGGTTTCAATGTTTCAAATGCCTCGGTGAAGGAATATGCCATTGTAACCGATAATGGTTACGTTTACACGTTGAATAAAGTTATCGAACCTTTAGAGACAGTGTACAGCGAACTTCGCAAGCAGCCCGATTATTCGATGTTTGTGGATGCATACGACCGTTTTGCCAGCTATATTTACGATGCAGCAGCCACAACTGCCTATGGCAATGGCGATTCGTTGTATGTTCGTTCGCATGGAGCCGAATTGCCGGCCATTGCCTCTGAATGGACCAATACCGCATCGGGTGTCGATTACACTCAATTGTCGGCACTTTCGCGCCGGGCCAATACTGTATTTGCACCCGATAATCAGGCGATGCAGGCATTTTTCACAACCTACTGGTCGGCCTATTACAGCGATTTGTCGAAAGTTAACTTCCTTCCACTGATGGCTTTACTGGCGAATCACGTGCATAGTGGCGATGTGGTATTCCCTGAAATGATTGAAAAAGGGCTTGTGAAATCTCCCATGGGTACCCAGGTTAGCTTTAATCGTGCTGATGCGAAATTGCGTCGTATGTGTGTCAACGGAACTGTTTATGGGCTGAATAAACTCCTTACACCACCTGTGTTCACACAGGTAACCTCTCCCTTGTACCGAAATCCTTCGTATACCATGATGTTGGATATGTGTATAAGCTCCGACTATATAAATCCATTGTTAAGCGATCAGGTTCAATTCAATCTTTTTCTGCCAACCGACCTTATGCTGGAGACCAATACAACGCTAGAAGGCAGGCAGATAAAGTATGTGAATACCAATGCCAACCTGTATGGAGCACAGATTATTCAAATTGAAGGCGATTTGGGGCTGGAAGATATGAAGGTAAACCAGAAAAAAAGTATTGCAGGCAACCATATCGCCACCCGGATTATAACTCAGCGCAACGATACTACAGTTTATGCTACCCTGAATCCGTATAATTACCTGTACACCATTGGTTCAAAGGTATATTCATCGGCATTATTCAATACCGGCGATAAGCAGAAAGCTCCGGAATTTGCCGCTATCGGAACTTATCCCAACGGTAAGGCCTATCAGTTGTCGGGAGCTTCGGCTTCGGCTTTGGTGCCGGAAACCAATCAGCTAAAAAATATTATTACTTCGGTGGCAGCGCCGGCCGACTTTGAATATTTCAAAGCATTAGTTTCAGCAGCCTCCATCGATAAAACGGCACCACCCTATAATTTTCTGCTGGGTGAACGTTTTATTTTGCTGGTTCCCTCCAATGCGGCGGTACTCCAGGGTTTTGCTCAGGGAAAAGTTCCTTTTTCGCCTGCTTCCAAAGTAGCCGATTTTCTGAAACCTTACTTTATTAATGTTTCGGCAAGCGGGTTGATCGATTATCCTTTTGCAGGAACGGGCGTGGATACCGAAGTGGTAAGTTTTGGCCGCAACAGCAAGGGCGAAGTAGTGAAATTCAGGTTGCTCGACAAAGGTAACTACCTGGTGTTGGTCGATGCAAAAGGAAAGGAACACCGGATCAGCACTATTCTGCCCCGAATTTATGCCGATGGGGCTGCCTATATAATCGAAAGTTTACCTGATGTTGAATAAGCGGTTAACAGTAACGAATATGAAGAAAAAAATTAACATACTACTTTTTATCCTGCTCACTCCGGCAGTGTTGCTGGCACAAACCATCATTACCGGAAAAGTGCTCGACAGCAGGGATAAACAGCCACTTACCGGCGCCAATGTATACGTGGTTAATGCCGAAAACCGTTCGTTGGGCGGTTGCATAGTCGATTTAAACGGTGGCTACCGGCTGCAGATTCCCGATCAGAAAAACCTGCGAATTACCTTCTCATTTATCGGATATACCTCAAAAGTAGTCGACTATACCGGTCAGCGAACCATTGATGTATTACTCGAAGAAGCCGGACAACAACTCTCGGCACTGGAAGTAACTGCCACACGTGTCGAACGGAATGCACAGGGATTGTCGACCCGCGAAATGGTGGGAGCGGTACAAAAGGTAACGCTTGAAAACCTGGAAACCTCTATGGTAACCAATATTACGGAAGCTCTTCAGGGAGCGATGTCCAATGTGGATATTCTCACCGGTGCCGATCCGGGTTCGGGTACCTATATCCGAATCCGAGGAACATCTTCCTTATCGGCATCGTCGGAACCCTTGTTTGTGGTCGATGGAGTTCCACTTCCGGTCGATGTATCGTCCGATTTTAACTTTGCTACTGCCAATTCCGACGATTACAGTCAGCTGCTCAACATTCCACCGAGTGATATCGAAAGTATAGAAGTTCTGAAAGATGCTGCTGCTACGGCTGTTTGGGGATCCAAAGGAGCCAATGGGGTATTGTTGATCACTACTAAAAAAGGAACAAAAGGCAGGTTGACTTTCTCGTTTAATTCGAAAAACGAGATGAAGCACGAACGTAATTCGATTCCCATGCTGAATGCCAATCAGTATGTGTCGATGATACAGGATGCTATTTGGAATACGGTGAACGATATCGGGCAGGGCGACGACCTGGCCAATACCTATTTATCGTTACTCTATAACACCAAAGAAATTGGCTTTGATCCGGCCTGGGTGAATTTCGACGAATACAACCAGGATGTAAACTGGCTGGAGTTGATAACCCAACCAGGTTTCTCGTTCGACAACAACTTCTCGGTATCGGGTGGTGGCGAAAAAACCGATTACAGGGTATCGTTGGGTTTGCTTAACGAAGAAGGAACAACCATTGGTACAGCATTTCAACGATTTAGTACCTCGTTCAATATGCGGTACAAATTTTCCGACCGACTCGATATTTCGACCAATTACAGTTTTACTAACGGGAAGCGCGATGCCTCTTATGCCTCGTCGGTTCGTTCGCAGTCGCTCACCAAAATGCCGAATATGAGTCCGTATATTGTTGCTGAAGAGGGTAGTTTTACCGATGAGTATTTTACTCCCTATACCTATTTTCAGGGAAATTATAGCAACCAGGGCTTATACAATCCCGTGGCTATGGTGAATGAAAGTTTAAATAAGACCAATTCGATGACCAGTCGTATGATTTTCAATCTTCATTACCGACTCTTCAAGGGATTGGATTATTATGGTGTGGTGGGATTTGATGCCCGTACCAATAAAACCCGTAAGTTTTTACCCCAATCGGTAACCGGCGAATCGTATATCAATAAAAATACAGGATTGAGTTCCGATGGAGGATCCGATAATTTGTACCTAACCACCGAAAATCGTCTGATTTACAATCAGATGTTCAACGAAGATCATAAATTGCTGGTAAGTGCCATTTTGCAAACTTCCGATCAGACCAGCTCGACTTATTTCAGTTCAACCAGTGGAAATTCAGGAGCAGGCCTGAGCGATCCGGTGGTTGGCAGTAATACTAAAAATGCTTCCGGTGGTTCGGGTCGCGTGTTGTACCGGAGCATCGGAGGTGTGCTCAACGCGCATTACACGCTTATGGGGCGCTATATGTTCAATGCCGGTTACCGTATGGAAGCCAGTTCGAGCATGGCCCCCGACAGTCGGTGGGGCGGTTTTCCAACGGTGGGTGTTGCCTGGCAATTGGGCGATGAGCCCTTCATGCAGGAAATACCACAGGTGTCGGTTGCAAAAATCCGCTTAAACTGGGGACAAAGCGGCAATTCACCATCGGGCTCGGCTCCCTATGTAGGTGCATTTTCTGCCATTCCCAACGGCTATGGCGAAATGCCGGCTATTCAGCCTATTCGCATCAACCTGAGTAATCTGAAGTACGAAATTATTACTCAATCCAATTTGGGTATCGATCTCGGGTTCTTCGACAACAAGTTAAATGTGACCGTTGACGTGTACGACAAGCTAACCTCGGACATGTTGCAACGTAATGTAACCTTGCCCGGTTCGACCGGTTTTACATCTGTAACGTACTATAATTCGGGAAAGATGTCGAATAAAGGCTGGGAATTCCGCACCGATATTGAAGCCCTGCGTACCAAAAAATGGCGGTTGAGTTTCGATTTTAATATTGCCAACAATCAGAATGAAATTCTTGAATTACCCGATAATAAGAAGGACGCATCGTATACCTTTGGTAATAAACGCTATGCCTATAAGTTTGTAGAAGGCGATCCACTGGGTTCGTTCTATGGATATAAATACGATGGAGTTTACCAAAACGTGGAAGAAACCTATGCACACGATGTAACCGGAAATCTGATTTACGATATCAACGGGAAGCCGGTTGTTATGAAAAACGGATCGGATAAGGTATTTCCGGGCGATGCCCGCTATGCCGATATCAATGGCGACGGAGTAATCGATCAGTACGATATTGTGTATATTGGTAATTCCAACCCGATTCTGACAGGTGGATTCGGATTTAACCTGATGTATAAAAGCCTCGGAGTTGTGGCCAGTTTCCATGGTCGTGCCGGTCAGAAAGTGATTAACCAGGTGCGGATGGACAATGAATACATGTACGGAAAAGATAACCAGAGTGAAGCAGTGTTGCGACGCTGGCGCAACGAAGGCGATGAAACAGATATTCCACGGGCATTGTACGACAAAGGATTTAATAACCTGGGGTCCGACCGTTATGTAGAAGACGCTTCGTTTTTGAGATTAAAAACTTTGACCTTGAAATACGACATTAATAAAGAAGCATTGCGGAAATTAAAAATTGCAAAATTGCAGTTTTACGTAACAGGATACGATTTGCTGACGTTGAGCAATTACAAAGGTCAGGATCCCGAAATCTCGTTGTCGTGGGCCGAAGGAGTATATCCTGTTTTTATTGATAAGGCCTCGACACCGAAGCCTGTGCGAGTGGCTTTTGGTTTGAATGTAACCCTGTAAAAAAAGAGAAACAATGAAGAATAAAGTTGTAAAACTAACATTTTTCCTGTCGGTAGTGCTGATGATGGGCTCCTGCGAAGATTACCTGACCGTATTACCGGAGAATAACCAGAGCGTGTACGAATTTTGGCGCACGAAAGAGGAAGTGGAATCGGTACTTGGTGCCGGATATGTGAAATTGCGCGATGCTCAGGAAATGCTTTTTCTGTTGGGTGAAGCGCGGGGTAATGGATTGTTTTTTCAGAATGAAGTAACAGAACTTCAGAAGGAAGCACAAAAAGTGCGACGGATGGATATATTGGCTACCAATGAGTTGGCTCGCTGGGATAAACTATATGCAGTTATTAACATGGCCAATTCGGTTATTCGTTTTGGTCCCGATGTGGTGCAGCGTGATGAGTCGTTCAACGAAAACGTGATGAAATCCTTTCTATCCGAAGCCTATTTTCAACGATCGCTGGCCTATTTTTACCTGGTACGGAGTTGGGGTAAGGTGCCTTTTGTGAAAATACCCTATGTGAACGATGAAGCAGGGTATGCGTTGCCGGTTTCGGAGCCCACCGAAATTCTTCAGGCTTGTGTAGCCGATTTGCAAGTGGCGCTCGAATCGGCAAAATCGCATTTCCCTGAAACGAATGTCGATAATCCGTTAAATACCAAAGGTCGTGCTACCCGTTGGGCAATTTTAGCCTTACAGGCCGATATTCAGCTATGGTTGGGCAATTATGATGCAGTAATTGCCTCATGCGAAGAAATTATCAATTCCAACCGGGTAGGGTTGATCGGAAAAGAAAGTTGGTTCACTAATTTCTTTCCGGGCAACAGTAACGAAAGCATTTTTGAAATTCAATACAGTTATGCACTCGGGCAAACCAACTCGTACATCAGCTGGTTCGATACGAATACCATGTATTTAATTTCGCCTTATGCACAATCGCTTTTTTCAGCCGATGATGTTCGCGGTCTGAACGGAAGCTACGATTCGGGAGGCAAGGTATGGAAATACATAGGAATTAATAAATCGACCAAACGTAACAGTTCGTTGCAGAATGATCAGAATTTCATTCTGTATCGACTGGCCGATATCTACCTGATGGAAGCCGAGGCCTATGCCATGAAAGCAGCCGATGCTCCGGGCGATGCCAATCTTGGTAAATCACTTGAACTGCTGAACGCAGTTCGTACCCGTGCCGGAATTGAACCCAGCGCCGGTAGTTCGGACCGGCCGGGCATGATTCAGCTGATTTTACAGGAACGCCAGCGTGAGTTTTTGGCCGAAGGAAAAAACTGGTTCGATATTTTGCGGGTTGCTAATCGCGATATAGCCGGATTCCGTGAACTGGCACTCACCGAAGTACTTCAGGTGGTTTCGGCCGGAAATCAGGCCATGGTTCGCGCCAAACTTGCCGATCCAAACGCCTGGTATCTTCCCGTTCATTTCGACGAGTTAAGTGTGAATACCTTCCTCGAACAAAATCCATTCTACGAAAATCTTGGTAATTAAGCAATAAATCAATCCAATCATGAAACGATTACTTATCTATTTCCTAATGCCGGTGTTGGTGCTTAGTTGTACCGATCCTCATTACGATACTCCTTATACATCGGTCATTGAGAATTTTCCGGCAGCCACCTACATGGAAAACGACAGCTCACTGAATGTGTCGCTTTGGGTGCAACTGCTCAGGCATACCGATATGTTCAATACAATTAATCTGCAAGCTTCGTATACTTGTTTTGTACCCGACAATGAAGCGATGAAGCTTTACATGCAACAACAGGGTGTTACTACGGTTGAAGCCCTGAATAAAGAAACTGCCCGCTTGCTGGTACGGTTTCATACCGTCCCGGGTACGAAATATAGTTCGGTTGATTTTACCAATGGTTTGCTGCCCGATTCGACTGCTTCGGGCGATTACCTGGCTACCCGTTTTCTCGACAATGGTGGATGGGTTCAGGTTAACGAAGAGGCTGTAATTCAGAAAACCAAGCAGGTAACCAATGCCTATCTTCATATTCTGAACAGGGTACTGACACCGGTAACTGCCACACTTTGGCAGCAACTCGACCAGCCACGTTATCGTATTTTTGCCGATGCACTGGAGGCAACGGGTCTCGATGATCAGTTAAATACCATCATCACCCAACAAGCCAATTCGAGTGGACAGCTTATCAATCGTAAATACCTGTATACTGTTTTTGCAGTTTCCGATTCGGTGTTTCAATTGCAGAATATTAATTCACTAGCCACCTTGAAAGATTCGTTAAAAGCCGGTGAGGATGTAAGCTCTGCGGGAAATAAATTGAACCAGTATGTGGCTTATCATCTGCTAAATCAGCAACTCTCGTTCGATGAGCTTTCGTATTTTACCGATAACGATAAAACGCGTTCGAAGAATTATGCTACTATGGCTACCAATCAATTGATAAATGTTTCGGAAAAGAACAAAGTGATTCTGATAAACAGCATTTCTGCCCAAACGGTAGGAGCCCGGATGATTCGCATTAATAAGAACTGCAAAAACGGGGTTATTCACGAGGTGGATCACTGGATGCCGGTAGTTTCGCCCAAAGCAACAAAAGTCCGCTGGGAATTAACCAATTTTCCCGATTTGTCGTTTATAAGCTTCTATCGCAAATCGTCGGGGTCGTCGACTCAGCAAAGAATTATCGGAACCGGAGACGTGACCAGTTATCGCTGGTTGTCGGTACCTGAGTCGAAAAACGGTTTAACGTACGAACTTTCGGGAAAGAACGAATCAGTAAAAATCAAAGCACTGAATGCCGATTATCTGATACTCTCGCTGGGTACTTTTGGATGGGTGGAAATGCAGAGCCCCGCTATTATTGCCGGTAAATACGCAGTATACCTGGAGCACTTTAATCCAAAAGCCAATGAGGCAGGAGGAAAGCTTATGTTTATTCTGGATGGTAACTACCTGGGAAATGAGGTGACCACTTCGGGAGCCAATAAAACCACCGATCAATACCTTACCAATACTAAAATAGGAGAGGTAACTTTTACTGCAACAGGTTCGCACACCATTCGAATTCTGGCAGGCGATACAAAAAATGCCTATCTCGATTGTATCACATTCTCACCCATGTAAATAAGTTGGACGATGAAAAAAATATTTAAAACAATGATGAACAGGACATTGCCGGCGTTGGTGCTGGTGTTGTCGCTGATGATGGTACCGGGTTGCGACGACAACTGGAATAAGTATTACCATCAACAATCGGGAGGAGAAGAAGAAATTGATCAGACCATTTCTGAATTTTTGGCCTCACAGTCCGATTATTCCGAATACCGGTCGCAGCTCAATGCTACTGGTCTGGATGAATTGCTCGAACGCGATCAGCAGGTGACGGTGTGGGTAGTTAGCAATGCAGGGATGGCTGCTTCGGAAGTTGAATCGGGTGATACCTTGCGTATGAAATACCACCTGAATTACCTTCCGTTTATCCGTTCCGATCTGAAAAACGGGAAACGAATTCGCTCACTCAATGGAATTTATTTTCAGATTGCCGAACGAAACGATTCGTTGTTTGCTAATTCGTCGCGGATAATTCGATCGTACCGGCTCAAAAACGGGGTGGTTCACGAAATTGACCGTCTCATGAAATCGCGTGTAAATATGTACGATTATCTTCGTTCGCTGGGCGACGAGTATTCGATTATTCGCGATTCCATTTTCAGGTACGATAAACGCGTGTTCGACCGGGCCAATTCGGTACCAATAGGCGTAGATAAAACCGGAAATACCATTTACGACTCGGTATTCTATGTTCATAATCCGATTTTCGAAAAAGCGCAGTTCAACTCCGAGTTCAGTCAGTTTACCTGCTTTCTGCCCGATAATTCGGTAATCAACGAATGCTTTGAAGGCATGCATACCCAATATCAGAAAATGGGAAAAACAGTAAGCCTGCAGGATTCATTACTGGCTATTCAGTGGATTAAAGAAGCCATGTTTTACAACGGAATTCTTACCGATTTTTCGGTGAAAGATATTAAATCGGTGTATAACCGCACCTGGCGCACAACGGTTCAGGAACTCAATATTTCCGATTTTGATGAAATGAGCAATGGTCGGGTGTACAAAATGAAAAAGGTTAAAATTCCGAACAATGTAATTATTACCCGTATCAAATCGCTGGTTCATTATTGGGAATACCAGGATAAATTGTATCCCGATCCCGAAGATTGGTATGTGTTTAAAGGTCTGATTGCCGGTACTAATAACCCAACCATTTTTGTGGGTGATGCAACCCCTGTAACCTCGGTATTACCTAATTACGTTTTGCTTCAGCTTTCAGGCGATGTGGATAACAACGACGAATTTTCGGTTGAATTTCCTCCCCTGGAACGCTACCTGTCGGAAGAAACCGGCAAGTACAAAGTGCGGGTGATGGAAGTGCCTACCGGCGAATATAATTTATACATGGGTTTCCGTGCCTCGGCGCATCCCTTTGTAAATATCTATTTCAACGGACAAAAAATCAACCTGAATCCGATTCAGGCCAGCTTGTCGACACCCTGGAACTACGACCGTGTGAATGAAACCTCAAAAGACCGTGATCCGGTGAATGGCGTAACACGTTGGGATGGCTTGGGGGGTCTTGTGGGTACCGTTACAATTGATGGAGATGGCATGGCCAGTTTCCGTATCAAAGTAGAGTTTGCAAAGTTGAACGATGCCGGAGCACAAAAGAAAATGCAGGTATATCACTGGACGTTAAAACCTACGGAAAACAATTACTAACCCGAAAATCAGAAAATTATGTATAGACACACCAAACTAATATT
The DNA here is from genome assembly GCA_964559265.1 of uncultured Paludibacter sp. GTDB lineage: Bacteria > Bacteroidota > Bacteroidia > Bacteroidales > Paludibacteraceae > Paludibacter. The sequence continues at coordinate 23,841 of CAZLHC010000032.1, forward strand.
TTTTCTTCTGCTCTCTATTGGAAGCGGGTTATCGGCCGTAGCTCAAAATTTTACTTTGCGCGGACGTGTACTCGATCCGGTGGGAGAGCTTCCCATCGAAGGTGCCGTAGTAACTATAAGCACTACCGGCCAGTCAGTGAAAACCAATGCTACGGGCGATTTCACAGCATCGGTGCCATCGCTGACCGGCGACGTTACCACCTGGTATCCCGGTTTTTATACCGATCTACGTCCGGTAGCCGGACAGCATGAACTTCGAATAGTGTTAGTCCCTTTGTCGAAAAAAAATTATTCATCTACTGTTATACTGCCATTCCGCGGTGTCGTGTCCAAGCAGGCTAAAGCTAGTTCGTTGCAGTCGGTTGCCAAGAAAGATGTTTCGCTGCCCACCACCAGTGCCGACCGTAGTATGTTGGCTATGCCCGGTGTGCAGGTGATGGGTAAGAGCGGAATGCCCGGTGAAGGAAATTATTTTTCAATTCGGGGAGTAAATACCCTAACTGCATCATCGCAGCCATTGCTGGTAATTAATGGCGTACCTTATATGCCCGATCAGAACGAATCGGGAATTATTGGTGGATTTTCGAAAGGGATACTCAATGGTATTCATCCGCGCGATATTGAAAATATTACCGTGCTTAAGGGAGCCGAAACAGCCTTGTACGGCTCGATGGGCTCCAATGGTGTGGTAATGATTGAAACTGATAAGGCCATCGATTTGGAGACCCGGGTAGAATTGATTTCGCAGGTGGGCGTGTCGTCGAACCAGCGCCGGATGCCGGTAATGGGGGTGCAGGATTATAAAAGTTATATCGGCAATGTGGCACTCACCCGCTACGACGATATGGCGCAGGTGCTCAATCTGTTTCCCTACCTGATCGACGATCCCGATTATTACTACAACTTTTTGTACAATAACTCTACCGATTGGCAGTCGCTGATTTATCAGCCAGGCTTAACAACCGACCATGTGCTTAAAATCAAAGGAGGTGATGCTATTGCCAAATACGACCTGTCGATAGGCGTGAAAAGCGATAAAGGTCAGCTTATTTCGACCGGTTACGATAAGTATTTTGCCCGGTTGAATTCGGATGTGAATCTGAGCCGCAACATTCAGTTTTTCTCGTCGGTACTGATGGCTTATCATTCGTATACCGCACAGGAACAGGGAATGCTGGGGTCGACCAATCCGATGCTGGCAGCCATGAAAAAAGGACCGGTATTTTCGCCCTGGCAAAAGGACAATGAAAACCGGCTGCTTCCCGATTTGGCAGTTATCCGCGATCAGGACGACCAGCTTATTGTTAATAATAGTGTTAGTAATCCGCTGGCTATCGTGCAGTCGCTCGATGCCCGCGAACATGGCTACGATGTACAAATTAATGCTGGTATAAATTACAAGGCAAGTGATGCGCTGAATCTGAAAGCACTGGCGGGCATTTATTACTACCTTAGCCGGCAGAATGTGTTTGTGCCGGGTATCACCAATCGTACCATTATGCCCCTGAGCAACGGATTGGCAACCAATACAGTGCGTTCGGCCGAAGGTACCACTTATAATCAGTATTATCAATTGGGAGCCGATTATAAAAAAGTATTCGATGGTGTACATGCACTGGATGCCTCCATTAACTGGAATATGTTGATGAATTCAATGGAGTATGATGCCGGAACAGGTTATAATACTGCTAACGATTTCTATAAAACGCTGAATAACGTTACCTCTGCATCGCGTCGCTATTTTGGGTATCATCAGGTGTGGAACCTCTGGAGTACCCATGCACGCGCTCAGTATGTGTACGACCGGCAACTATCTGCAGGAGTTTCGCTTACCGCCGATGCTTCGTCGGCCAGTGGTCCCGATGCTCCACAGCTACAGCTTTATCCGGCGTTGCAGCTAAGCTGGATGGCTCACAACGGTGCTCTGAAAGGTGTTTCTGCCATTAATAAGCTTACATTACGGGGAGAACTTTTCCAGACCGGTAATAGCCGTTTTTCATCTTCGTTGAGTAAATACCACTACATCAATAAGGTGTTTCGCGAATTATCGGGAATAGTACGGGCAGGAATTCCGAATACCGAAATTGTACCCGAGCGTACGACAACTTTAGGTGTTGGTGCCGATGCCTCCTTGTTTGGTCACCGGCTCGATCTTACGCTCGATTTGTACCACAGCCGCAATTCTAACCTGATTATGCCGGTATCGGTATCGTCGGCCTTTGGTGTGAATTATTTGTACGATAACGTTGCCAGTACATCCAATACAGGAGTAGAAGCAGGGCTGGAGCTGGCGGTGGTACGTACCCGCGATTTTCAGTGGAATGTGGGGGTCAGTATTGCAGCGAATACCGAAAAGGTTCTCTCGTTAGGCGATCAGGACGATTTAATTCTTGAAATGGAGGATGGTTCGGCCATCCGTACACAGGTGGGACAAGCCTTGTATTCGTTCTATGGCTATCAGACGAAAGGCGTATTGAAAGATGCTACTCAAGCAGCCGGAGCCAACGGAAAGAGCGGAACACTTACCACCTTTGTGGGTAATGCATTTCAGGCTGGTGATGTTTGGTTTGTGGATCAAAACGGCGATAGTAAAATCGACGACCGCGACCGGGTAAACCTAGGATCAGCATCGCCACAATTCTATGGCTACCTGACTACTTCGCTCAGCTACAAAAACGTTGAGTTGAGTGCCGGATTCAACTATTCGGTTGGAAATTCGATGTACAATGCGGTGCGCCGTTCGATGGAATCGATGTCGGATTTTACGAATCAACTGGTAACGGTAAATCGCCGCTGGATGTCGGACGGACAGGAAACCGATATGCCTCGTGCCGTATTTGGCGACCCGATGGGAAATAGCCGTTTCTCCGACCGCTGGATCGAAGATGCATCGTTTATACGCTTGAAGGAACTTACCTTTTCGTGGCATCTCGAAAATGTACTGCGGGGTACCACCTTATTTGTAACGGGTGAAAATTTGCTTACTCTTACTAATTACCTGGGTATGGATCCCGAGACCATGTATTCGTACGATGCTTCAATGCGCGGTTTCGATTATGCAAAAGTAGCTCACCCAATCACCTTTAAATTAGGCTGTAACATTCAATTCTGATCATATGAAGAACTATATAACAATATTGGCACTGCTGGCGGTGCTGTTTGCCGGAACCTCGTGCGATGATTTTATGACCCCGGATACAGGCGAAATTTTACCTGAACACACCTATCCGGGAGAATACTCCGAATTGTATTCGGGATTTATGGGCATGGCTGCTTCACTTCAACAAGTAGCCGATCAGGCTTCGTTTCTCGAAGGATTGAGGGGCGATTTGCTGGAACCAACCGCCAATGCACCCCGTGCGATGTGGGATGTATATCAGTATGGCGATTTGTCGGGCAATTCACTGGCCGATCCGGTAGGGTATTACAACCTGATTTTAAATGCCAATGATTACCTGCAACACATCTTTGCTTATAAAGAGGAAAAACCTGATGTAATTAGCGAAACCGAGTACAAGGGGTTGATTGCCGGTGCTATTCGCTATAAAGTATGGGCCTATCTGATGCTGGCGCGTATCTATGGCGAAGCGATCTGGTTCGACGAAACTCTTACCGAATTTAAGGATTTGGGCAAGTATCCGGTAATGGGGTATGATGAGTTGATTTCGAAATGTCGTAATCTTATGGAGACCGGGCTAAACGGATATACCGGATTGCCGGAAATACGCTGGTCGACCGTGCTTTTTCCAGGGCAGGCCGATTCGCCTACTAATCTGATGTGGAACCGCATTTGTCCGCCTTCGGAAGTGCTGCTGGCCGAAATTTATCTCAATCAGCAGGAATACCAGAAAGCCTGGGATCAGTGTGTGGCAATCATCAAACGGGGAGGCGAAAACGAAGCTTCGTATCAGCTTAACCTGAGCGAATACAATGGGGAGTGGAAAACGTTCAGCTATAATTTTGTTCGCAAAGAGCAGATAACCGTTGCATTTTACGACTTTTCGCTGAAACAAACCAACCGGTATATTCAGTATTATTCCAATAATTATCCGAATAAATACTACCTCCGACCCTCCGAAGCCAATCGTCGTCGCTTCGAAAGTCAGTATAATGCTGGTGGTATAAAAAACGATCAGTACCGCGGAGTGGGTGTAAGTTATAAATTTGTAAACGGTAGCTGGGTATTTCAAAAATTTCTGGCCGGACACGAATCTTCGGATAAAATTCATACCAACGATGTTCAGATCAGCTTGTACCGTGCTGCCGAAGTGCATTTATTTATGATAGAAGCCCTGGTGGGAATGGGTCGTTTTGAAGAAGCACTTGCGTTTTTAAACAACGGAGTAGGTTCGTATTACAATGCTTCGAAAGGTAAATTTAATTCACCCTTTGAGCCTTATCCCTCGAGTTTGTACCGCACCAGTTCCACCAGCGAACTGGCCAACCGCGGAGTGCGTGGCCGTGTGAACCTGGGCGAAGTAGGTGGATTCGCTTTACAGGCAGCTACGGCCCTCGACACTCTGATTGCTATCCGCCGTCTCGATTCGTTGTTGGTGGAAGAAACCTCGCTCGAACTGGCCGGAGAGGGGAAAGCCCTGTATGCCATGAACCGCATGCTCCGGAAATGGAGCAGCGATGCCCCCAAAGCTTGGGCTCAGAAATGGATCGATGCTTCGGGAAGTGCCAATCCGGCTAACCTTTGGGGCAGCGAAGTGCAGCAATATTGGGCTAAAACGGTAGCAGCTAAGTATGCCGATGGTTCGGCTATTGAAAGCCAACTGGCTTCGGAGAAGAGAAACTGGTTTATTCAATTTGATTTAAAAAATAAGTAAGTGATGAGGACGGTTGTTTCATGGTTGTTGGGATGTACGTTGAGTGTAGGATTGCAGGCGCAGCCGGCTACCGTTTACGATCCGGAATTGAATCTCCGGATTGCAGCGCACCGGGTACAGCAGGGCGAACGAACCATACGTTACCGGCCCGATGGAAACGACCTGGTGATTCATAATGGCAAGGGGAAATTTAACCGGGCCTTGTATGGAACGAATTCTGGTTTCCGGGTGGAGACCGGTGATGTTCCCGAATTTGCACTCTACCTGCCCCGGCTGGGCGGTAATTTATCGTTCAGCCTTTCCAACGGTGCTCAAACTGTTTCGCTTAATGCTTTGTCGTCGATCGAAAGCCGGTACCGTCCGGGCACCCGCTTGTATACCTTACGTGACCCGCTGCTGGGTACCGGTGAACTGAAGATTCAGGTGCAGGCCTATGCCGAAGGTGAAGGAATGATTGTTCGGATTGAAACCGGTGCTATTCCTGATGGATTGATGCTTCAGGCACGCTTTGGGGGTGCCAGTGATAAACGTTTCAGTCGCGAAGGCGATCTGGGAGTCGATCCCGCCGATAGTTTTGATTTTAAAGCCGCCAATTGCAAAGGCAATGTGTATGAACTTACCGGCACGGGGTTCGTGTTGAAGTTTGGAGCCAACGGATCCCGCACATTAACCGGGGGTTTTCCTCCTAATTCCCGCCTGAAGCTGGATGAAGCACCCGCCTTGCATGCTGAACTGCCACTTTCGAAAAAGAAAGCATATTTTATCTGGGTCCAGGTTCCTGACGCAGGATTGTCGCAAACACCCGAAAAAAGATTTGCAGAAGCTGAAAATCGCCGGAAAGCAATTTCCTCCAAACTTCAAATGACCACACCCGACGAGTGGATCAGTCCGCTGGGAGGTATTCTGTCGGCTGCTGCCGATGGTATTTGGGATGGCCAGGTATGGCTTCATGGAGCAGTGGGTTGGCGCATGCCACTGGCCGGCTGGCGGGCAGCCTATACCGGCGATGTGATGGGCTGGCACGACAGAGCCCGCACGCATTTCGAAGCCTATGCTGCTTCGCAGGTAACTGAGGTGCCGGTGCGGTATCCGCATCCTTACCAGGATTCGGCACTCAACCTGGCCCGTTCGGCTAAAGTATGGGGCACGCCCATGTACAGTAATGGTTATATCGGTCGAAATCCGGTGCGAAACAACCAGATGCACCATTACGACATGAACCTGGCCTATATCGATGAATTGCTCTGGCACCTGAACTGGACGGGCGACCTGGAATTTGCCCGAAAAGTATGGCCGGTTTTGAAATCACATCTTGCCTGGGAAAAACTGAATTTTGATCCTGATGGCGATGGATTGTACAATGCTTATGCCTGTATCTGGGCTTCGGATGCGTTGTACTACAACAGCGGGGGTGTAACTCATTCGTCGGCTTATAACCACAGGGCCAATCGTATGGCAGCTAAAATTGCCCGGCTGTTGGGCGACGATGCCCGCCCGTACGAACAGGAAGCCAATAAAATTTTGAAAGCTGTTAATCAGCGACTTTGGCTACCTAATCGCGGTCACTGGGCCGAGTTTGTCGACTTTATGGGCCATAAAATGACGCATGAAAATGCGGCCATATGGACAATCTACCATGCCATCGATGGCGATTTGCACACCCCCGAACAAGCCTGGCAGGCTACCCGCTACATCGACCGGGAAATTCCGCATATCGCCGTAAATGCAAAAGGGCTTCCGGAAAACAAGTATAATGTAATTTCCACTACTTCGTGGATGCCTTACAGCTGGTCGATCAACAACGTGGCGCTGGCTGAAATTTACCATACAGCATTGGCTTACTGGCAGGCCGGTCGCAACGAAGCTGCTTTTCACCTGCTGAAAAGTGCTGTGCTCGACAATATGTACCTGGGTCAAAGTCCCGGAAATGTAGGACAAATCAGCCACTACGACGCTGCCAGGGGTGAGTGTTACCGCGATTTTGGCGATCCGGTGGGCATTTTATCCCGCACTATTGTTCAGGGTTTGTATGGAATTTTACCCGATGCATTGCATGGTGAGCTGACCATCAAGCCCGGATTTCCGGCCGAATGGAACCACGCGTCGGTTAACAATGGTACGGTTGAGTATTCGTTTGTGCGTCAGAAAAATAAAACGGTATATAAGTTTGCTCAGCAGTTCAACTCCTTGCTAAAGGTGAAAATGGTGGTGCCGCTGAGTCGCGAAAAATTACTGGCCGTAAAGGTGAATGGACGTAATGCAACGTTTACGATGGAAGAACAGGCGGTGGGACGTCCGCTGATTATCGTGGAAGTTCCTGCTTCGAAATCGTTTACGCTGGAACTGGTTGAAGATGGAAATGTGCTAAGCCTTGATCCGGAAGTAATTACAACCAACGATATAGCCTTGTCGGCCAAAACAGATTTTAAAACGGTGACTCAGGGCGATATTCGTTGGGAAAGGCCGGTTTACTACGAACTGAATACTACGGAAACAGTAAACGTTCAACCTTCATTTACCCGGGTAAACGTCGCCTATTGTGAGCCTCTTAAGCTCGACACTTTGTTGAATGCGGAGATCACTCATATTTTCCGCGAACAGTATTTCACGCCCCGTTCGCCTTATACCACTTTACAAATCCCGGTTCAGGGAATAGGGGAGTGGTGCCATCCTAAACTGACAGCCGAAATCGACGATAGCGGATTGCGTAGTTCTTCACCCGGGAACCGCTTCGAAGGTCCTGCCGGTATTCCGTTTCGCTCGATTCAACAAGGAAATAATGTGAGTTTCGTATCGCTGTGGGATAATTACCCCGATCAGATAGCAGTGCCGTTGAGCGGTTCGGCATCGCGGGCTTATTTGCTGATGGCCGGTTCGACCAATCACATGCAATTTGAGGTAGATAATGGCTGGATTGTGGTTGAATATACTGAAGGTTCTCCGGATACGGTACGACTTCGCAATCCCGATAACTGGTGCCCTATCGAGCAGGATTTTTACATCGATGGTAAGGCATTTCAATTAAAAGGAGAACCTCACTGGCGGGTGCACCTGAAAACAGGAAAGTTTAGTCAGCAGTTGGGCAAGGAGTTGGGAGTTAGTGGCGTTTACGGTCGTAGTATTCCCGGAGGAGCCGGAATTTTACTTGATGTTGCGCTCGATTCGACCCGTGTACTAAAGAAGTTGAAACTCGAAGCACGGGCCAATGAAGTAGTGATTGGCCTGGTGGGGCTGACCCTTCAACGGATGTCGTTTAATCAGTCAACCCTGGGAATTAAGTTTGCGGAATCGGAAATGAAGCGTTTCCCCGAAGCCTGGCAATTGGATCATGGCAAGCGTTTGTTTTTTGGCTATGCACAGGGAGTAGGAGCGAAGGCGATGCTGGAAGTATGGAAGCGAACCGGCGACAGGAAATATTTCGATTATGTGTACAAGTGGGCCGATACAATTGTCAGCGAAAAGGGTGAAATTCATTTGTACGACAAAGAATCCTATAATCTCGATTTTATTAATTCAGGAAAAGTGCTACTGGAATTGTACCAACACGAACCGAAGGAAAAATGGCGCCTGGCGATTGAGGATTTGATCGATCAGTTGAAGAAGCATCCGCGCACCAGCCCGGGCGGTTACTGGCATAAAAAAATCTATCCTCACCAAATGTGGCTCGATGGAATTTACATGGCTTCTCCCTTTATGGCAGCTTACGGCCAGCAGTTCAAACAGAAAAAATGGATCGATGAAGCCATTCATCAGGTAGTGTTGTGTTATCAGAAATGTGTAGATAAAAATACCGGTTTGTTGCATCATGCCTGGGATGAATCGCGCTCGCAACGCTGGGCCAATAAACGCACCGGGCAGTCGTCGACCCACTGGGGACGAAGCATGGGCTGGTACATGATGGCGGTGGTGGATGTGCTCGATTTTGTGCCGGAGAATCACCCGCGTCGGAAGGAGCTGATCTCCATTATCCGGAAGATGGCCGAAGTGCTGCCCGCGTACCGGGGTGCCGACGGGCTATGGTACCAGGTGGTGGATCAGGTGGAGCGGCCGGGGAATTACCCGGAGCCGTCGGTAAATGCGCAACTGTTATATGCTATTTCGAAATCGGTAAACAAAGGCTATTTAAAAGCAGAATACCGTACCCTGGCGCTCGACGTGCTCAAATCCATGGAGTATCAGCTAATGAAAAAAGAAGCGGATGGAACGCTTACCCTTGTTGGTTGTTGCGCAGTGGCCGGTTTGGGTGGAAATCCCTACCGCGATGGAAGTTTTGAATATTACATCAACGAACGACGCCGGGATAACGATGCAAAGGCAACCGGCCCGTTCATTATGGCTTGTCTCGAACTAAATCTCTATAAATAACAATTAAATGTACGTATCATGAAGAAAATCAACTTTTTAAGTCTTATTCTGATGGTGTTGTTTACCAGTTGGACAGCCAAAGCAGAAGTGAATTTTGATCTCACCACGGTAGGAGGGGTGTTGGTAATGGGTTACGACGATGTGAGTGCCGAACGTAATAAAGCGCAGGAAGAACGCTGGATTACAGTAGCGAATTTCGGAAATAGCGGTACTTCGGGTCGTTGTAGCAGTGTTGCTAAAACATTTGATATAAAATTAGGTCGTACCATCGAATTTTTCCTTGCCAAATGCGATAAGTTGGTGATCAATGCTAATATAGCTACCGGTCGCGGTTTAAAAGTAAATATAAACGATGGTGCCGATATTTTATTAGCAGGAACAGGTGCTTGTGTGGATTATGAAGTACTTGTAAATTCTGAGGTTCCGGTGAAAATTAAAGTGCAGGGACAGAGCTCCAGCTCGTCGTGGACTTCCTTGTTTACTTTTTTCTATGCACCTAAGGTTCCATCCATATCATCGTTCAAAATTAATAATCTGGAAGCTACTATCGATCAGGCTGCCAAAACCATTGCGTTGGAATTACCGTTCGGAACCAATATTTCGGCTGTAACACCTGAGGTTACATTGGGAGGTACCGCAACCGCCTACAGTCCCGAAGGTGCACAGAATTTTGCTTCGGGTCCGGTAGTGTACACGGTGACCGACGGAGCAGGTGCCAATGTAGAATATACGGCAACTATTACTGCTAAAGCAACTCCCGATACCGACAAATCGATAACATCATTAACCATCAACGGCCGGTCCGCTACCATCGACGAAACCACCGGTGTAATTACCTGTGAATTTCCGGGTTTCGAAGGTCCGCTTGCCAACTGGCCGGTTGTGTTTGAACTGAATTCGATTACCGCAACAGCCGATTTTGTATCGGGTACCAGTTACGATTTTGCCGCCAATGCTTCGCTTACCATTAAAGTGAAAGCTCAGGATAATTCGGAAAAATCCTATGTTGTTACTCCCACCGTTTCGACCAAAAAGAATGTTGCGTTGTTGAGTTTTAATGGTAAAGCCGAAAGTTACGACGACAAACTCCTGTCGGGCTTTGCTGACTACTACGTGTCGCATGTAAAAGCAGAAGCCACAGCTCCGGCCGATATCGCAGCATTCTATGCCAATTACGATCTGATTGTTTTGCATGCCAACGTTTCGGGTACCAACCCAACAGCCCTGGCTACCAAAACACTCGTTGGTGTTAAACCCATGCTCAATTTGAAAGCGTTTTTCTACAATTCAGGCCGATGGAGCTGGTCGACTGCTGCCCCTCAAAATGCACCCGCTGGATCCGATGCATCAACTGTTGCTGTATCTCTTCAAAACCACCCTGTATTTGCAGGTGTACAGTTTGAAGGCGAGATTCTTCGCTTCTACGAAAACCTTCCGGCAGCCAATACCAATGCCATTCAGTATGCTTCCGATTTGGCTACCCTAACCGATATGACCAGCCACACACTAGCAACTGTAAATACTACCGGAATTCACATGCACGAAATTCAGAATAATCCCGCTGCTAAATTTATGATGATTGGTTTAAGCATGGAAGGAAATAATTATACCTACTTCAATGCTAATACGGTAAATCTGCTTAAAAACACAGCAGCTTATCTGCTCGATACGCAAGCAGCTTATAATTACCTTACCACAGCCACCGAAGCTACTCAGGCCGGAAAATTAAAGTTCATCAACAACGAACTTCAAAATCCGGATGCGGTAACTGTTACCGTTTACAATCTGGCTGGTTCGGTAGTGCTTCGTTCCAACCAAACCACTATCCCGTTGGATAAACTGCAACAGGGTGTTTATATTATTAAAGCCAACGATCAGTTGCTTAAAATAGTGAAGTAAGTTTTTTCAGCCCTTTCTTCCACCGGCCCGGCAGCCTGAAAGTGCTCCGGGCCGGTTTTTTTCTGTTGTACAGCTTTCCATACCTGCGTATCGAAATACAGGTAGTATTCTGGCAATATTTTGTTTCTTTGTGTTCTGAAATATTTGAATTTTATACAATGATTAAACGCAATTTTTTAAGTGTAGTTCTGGCAGCAATTCTGTTATTTGCTGCCGGCCACCTATCGGGACAACGCCCCATGGAAAAACTCGACCGAAGTGTGGTAGCACACAAAGTAGCCCAGGGTGTGTATGTTAACTGGCGTATTACTGCCGATGAATACAATGGAACTTCGTATCGCTTGTACCGAAACGGGACGCTTATACACGAAACGGGAACAGACGGAGCCTCCAATTTTACCGATGTGTCGGGTACCTCTGCTTCTGTTTATACGGTTACAACTGTTAAAAAGGGCATAGAATCGGTACCTTCCAAGCCTGGACGGGTTTTGTCCGGTGGATTTCTGGAGATTCCACTTCGCAATTTGAAACCGCTTGGTAAATCGGGTTATTTTCCCAACGATGCTACGGCTGCCGATCTGGATGGGGATGGCGAAATGGAAGTGATCGTAAAACGGGTAAATAGCGGATGGGGAATCGATAATACTCAATATTCCTATTTTGAAGCCTATAAACTCGATGGTACCTTCCTTTGGGCTATCGATGTGGGACCCAATATCAATAACGATGTTGAAATTAATATTGCCGCCTTTGATTTTGACGGAGACAACAAAGCCGAAGTGTTTATGCGTACTTCAGAAGGTACCATCTTTGGCGATGGCGTAAAAATTGGCGATACCAACAACGATGGAATGACCAATTACCGGGGAACTGCCAGTGCTCAGGGATATATGAACGATGGTCCGGAATTTCTTTCGTTGATCGATGGAGTTACCGGCGCCGAACTCGACCGGGTTGACTTTATTCCCCGCGGCCGTTCTTCCGATTGGGGCGATGAATATGGTCACCGTGCCAATAAATTCTTTTTCGGAGCTCCCTACCTCGACGGTTTAAAACCCAGTTTGTTTATCGGGCGTGGTATTTATACCAAAACCGAAATGCGCACCTACGATGTGGTAAATAAGAAACTGGTACTTCGCTGGGAATTCAAATCGGGAACCAGTGGTGCGTATTACGGACAGGGCAATCATAATTTCACAATAGCTGATGTGGATGGCGACGGGAAAGATGAAATAACCTGGGGTTCGATGGCCATCGACGATACTGGAAAAGGATTGTATTCCACCCAAATGGGTCACGGAGATGCTATCCATGTGAGCGATTTTGATCCCTACCGCAAAGGGATTGAAGTGTTTTCGTGCCTCGAAAATTCGCCGGTTTACGGAACCTTGTTCCGCGATGGTGCCAACGGTAAAATATTGCATCATTATGTACTGGGTCGCGACTGTGGCCGGGCTTGTGCCGGCAATATTACCGATACCTACAAAGGAGCAGAAATCTGGGGAGCCGGATTTGGCTATTCGGCTACCAATCTGGTACAGCAACAACATTTCGGAGTGTCCGAAAACTTTACTATTTACTGGGATGGCGATCTGACAAAAGAATTGCTCGATCATACCGGTTTTTCGACCGGTACAGGAGTTGGCTACGGACAGATCACCAAGTTCAATAGCTATGGTAACATTACTCCTTTGCTTACTGCTAATGCCTATTCGAATAATTATTCCAAGGGTACGCCTAACCTGCAGGCCGATATCATGGGCGACTGGCGTGAAGAAGCCATCTGGTGGCGAACCGACAGTATGGCCTTACGCATTTACACAACGACACATCCCACACAGCATCGAATTTATACCTTGCTCCACGATCATCATTATCGTCAGGCAGTATGTTGGCAAATGTGTGGCTACAACCAACCGCCGCATACCAGTTTTTACCTGGGTAGCGATTTTCCGGAACCAATAGCTCCAAAAACCACCAACGGTATGATGGTGTGGAAAGGTGCAAGTGCCGATTTTACAGCTGCCAACTGGATGGATGGAAATGATGCGGTTGCATTGATTGCCGGCACTTCGCAAGGTGAAAGCTTACAATCCGGTAAACGCTTGTTACTCGATGCCCGGGGCTCGTTACGATTATTAACCTTGAATAGCGTTGTTGAACCCGAAGCATTGACAATCTCGGGTCCGATGGATTATTCGCTTTCAGGATCCGGAAGTTTAGCCGGATCGATGCGGTTAGATAAAATGGGTGAAGGAAGATTTACGCTCGGAGGTACACATGCTTTTTCGGGCCTTACCGATATCTGGGAAGGTACATTGATTATCACCGATACCTTGCAGAGTTCGCCCGTAAAAGTTCGCCGCCATGCCTCTCTTGAACTTTCGGGAAAAGCGGGTGCCGGTATTAACACTGAGTTTAATGCTCGTGTTTATCCCGGATTAAAAGCAGTGGCTGGTACCATGAAGGTGAAAGGTTCGTTAAATATGGTCGAAGGTGCCCGGTTGGTGATGGATTTATCGCAATCGGCCGAAGGAAACAACGATAAGGTAGAAGTGGAAGGGATGCTGACAATGGCTGCTGGTTCGGTGGTTGAAATTAACTTCACCGAAACAAAATTAACTCCCGGTACTTATGTGATAGCTAAAGTGGAAGGATTCATGGGCGATGTGTCGAAAATTAAGGTAGAAGGTACCACCGGCACCGCTACCGAATTAGTTTACGATTCCAACTCCGGTACCTTGTCGCTCGTAGTGAAAGGTGTTCGTTCAGCATCGCGGGTTACCTGGACCGGACAGGCTAGTGGAGTATGGGATTTGGCAAACTCGGTGAACTGGTCGAAAGATGAAATGGATGATATTTTTGTAGGCAACGATACCGTTGTTTTTGATTCATCTTCGACCCGTCGTTCGATTATTATTTCCGAAACCCTGAATCCGTTACATATGATTGTTGACAACGACCAGCCATACGTGTTTGATGGAGCAGGAAAACTCACCGGTGCGATGACGCTGGAGAAAAAAGGAACCGGTGTGTTGAACATCAGCAATAGAAATGATTTTACGGGAAAAGTTAATGTTGAAGGTGGAACATTACTGTTGAAATATGCACCCACTGCCACTAATGTGGGAGGAATTGGGCCTAATGCCACCGATCCTGCAAAATTTGTGGTGAGCGACAGTGCTGTTGTGCAGATTAATACTGCCAACGAAATGACGGATAGAGGAATTACTTTTAGCGGACCTAAAGGCGGGGTGCTGAATGTTCCGCTTACCCTGTTTTGGAACGGGCAACTAACCGGCACCAAAATGACTAAAACCGGTTCGGGTAAACTCAACATCGGGTTTAATAATTCAAATTTAGCGGAGACAGTACTCCGAAGCGGTACACTCCGGCTGAATGCTGCTTCGTCGGTTCCGTACGGACCCGGACGCAAACTTACCCTGTTGGGAGGAACCCTGGAGACAATCAACAGTTCGGGAGCTTACCTTCGTAGTGATCATAGTATAATAGTTCCGCAGCAGGCTACGGCAACGGTAATTGCCGGTGCACGGTGTGAATACAATGGTAGTCTTACTGGTAATGGTACGTTGAATTGGGTAGCCGATTTTATTCGTGCCTACATTAATGGTAACTGGTCGCAATTTGGAGGTAGACTTAATATTACGCGAAATTCGGCCAATTCGACTTACGAAGATAAATTTATTGTGAATACGGCGCTTGGTTTCCCAAATGCAACGGTTAACCTGGGTACCAGCGGATTGATTATGTGTTATAAAAACGGAACGGCCGATAATGGAACAACGACCATAAAAATGGGAATGCTCACAGGGGTTGCCGGTTCGGTGGTCTATAATGCAGGAGTAGAAGTGGGTAGCAATCATACCAACGGTAGTTTTGCCGGAACCTTTACCGGAGCAACCACGATACGCAAAGTGGGAAGTGGTTTGTGGATACTTTCGGGCGAAAACACCAACACGGGAGCAACTACAGTAGCAGAAGGAATGATGACCGTTTCGGGTAGACTGGGTTCGGGGGCTGTGACGGTACAAAACGGAGCGACGCTCAATCTGAACGGAACGGCTGTGGGTTCGGCTGTCATTGCTAATGGTGGTACGCTGGTGCTCAGCGGCACTCTTTCGGGTAGTATGAACAACAGTGGTCTGGTGCGCGGAACGGGAAGTGTGAATGGAGTTTCAATATCATCCGCTGGATCTGAAATTCAGCCGGGAAGCGCTATTGTTGGTACACTGACTTTTAATTCCGGTTTAACACTTCGCACTGGCTCGCGTTTGTCGATGCAAGTGCTGGGGGGCGTTACTAATGCCGATCAATTGAAGGTAGCAGGAGCACTTACACTTGGTGGAACCCTTGAAGTAAGCAGCTACGCCGGTAATTTTGCTTCCGGAACTGCCTATACATTGTTGAATGCCGGTTCAATTACTGGTACTTTCGACGAAATTATTCTTCCTGAATTACCAGCTGCTTTGGCATGGGATACTACCGAATTGTATACGGCCGGTATATTGAAAGTGGTAACCGGAGTAAGTGGAATGAAACGCCCGACACTGGAAAGTAAAATAATCAACAATCCATCGGAAGGCGATTTTATATTGATTAGCCCGGCACTGCAAGATGAACTACATTTGCAATTGATGGATATAAATGGTAGAATTATAAAAAGTGAGTTGGCTGTACCCGATACCGATGGTCGTATAACGATTAATATTCAGGAGAGTGCTCCGGGAGTGTATTTGCTACAGGTTACAACCAGCGAAGGTGCGCGTCAACTTCACCGTCTCATTAAACAATAACTACCATGAAGAAATTCGTTCTAAGTATATCGGGCCTGATGCTGGTTGCAGCTCTGGTGGCCCAGCAATGGCCTGCGGTTGCTCCCGAAGCCCGCCCCGGCTCCCGCTGGTGGTGGTTGGGAAGTGCTGTCGATAACGCAAATATCACGTACAATCTCGAAGAATATGCCAGGGCCGGACTTGGTGCGTTGGAAATTACCCCGATTTACGGGGTAAAAGAAAACGATGCCAACGACCTGAAATTTCTATCGCCCGAATGGATGCAGGCTCTGAAGCATACCGAAGCCGAAGGAAAACGCACCGGTATTTCCATTGCCATGAATACAGGCACCGGCTGGCCATTTGGTGGACCACAGGTAAGTATAGAAGATGCAGCTTCCCGGGCAATTTTTCAGGAATATGCTGTCGAAGGTGGTAAACTGGTGTCGCTCGATGTGCAGGTGCAGGATGCCCGTCAACGCAACGTTGCCACGCTAAGCAGAGTAATGGCCTATCATTCGTCGGGGAAAAAGTTAAACCTGACTGCTCTGGTTCGCGGGGGAAAACTGGAATGGAATGCACCGGTTGGTACCTGGAATGTACTTGTACTTTATGTGGGCAAAACCCGGCAGATGGTGAAACGTGCTGCTCCCGGTGGCGAAGGTTATGTGGTGAATCATTTTGATAAAGCGGCTGTTCAACGGTATTTCGACCGGTTCGATAAAGCGTTTGCTGAATCAAAAGCGGAGTTTCCAAAGGTGTTTTTCAATGATTCCTACGAGGTGTATCAGGCCGACTGGACGCCTGACCTGCTTGAAGAGTTTTATAAACGAAGAGGATACCGGCTGGAAGATTATTTTCCTGAATTTCTGGATGAAAAACGTCCGGAAATTACTACACGTGTTGTAGCCGATTACCGCGAAACCATTTCTGATCTTCTGCTCGAAAACTTCACTCACCAGTGGACCAGCTGGGCTCATTCGCACGGTAGTCGTACCCGCAATCAGGCGCATGGTTCGCCGGCCAACCTCATCGATACCTATGCGGCAGTGGATATTCCGGAATGCGAGGGATTCGGTTTGTCGCCTTTCCCCATCAAAGGATTGCGGAAAGATTCCCTGACCAAACGTAACGATTCGGACCTGTCGATGCTTAAATATGCTTCCTCGGCGGCACATATTGCCGGTAAACCACTCACCTCCAGCGAATCGTTTACCTGGCTTACCGAACATTTCCGTACCTCGCTGGCCCAATGCAAACCTGATATGGATTTGCTTTTTGTGTCGGGGGTAAACCATATGCATTTCCACGGTACTCCCTATTCGCCCCGCGAAGCACAATGGCCGGGCTGGTTGTTCTATGCCTCCATCAACATGTCGCCTTCCAATACCATTTGGCGCGATGCTCCGGCTTTCTTTCAGTACATTACCCGTACTCAGAGTTTTTTGCAAATGGGTCAGCCCGACAACGATTTCCTGGTGTATCTTCCCGTTTACGATTTGTGGAGCGAACAACCCGGACGCTTGTTGATGTTCGATATTCATAAGATGGAAGAACGAGCGCCGAAATTCATCGAAACCATTCACGAGATTTATTCTTCGGGCTACGATGTCGATTATATTTCGGATTCGTTTGTACGAACTACTTCGGTGAAAAATAATAAACTGGTTACTGAAGGAGGAAGTGCTTACAAAGCGATTATCGTACCTTCGGTGAAACGAATCCCGACCGATGTGCTGGCTAAGCTGGTAACCCTTGCCCGACAAGGTGCCACCGTGCTGTTTATGGATCAGTATCCTTCGGATGTTCCCGGTCTTGGAAATCTTCAAAAACGACAAAACGAACTCCGGAAATTAGTAAAACAATTGCCTGCTGTATCCGATTTTTCGGCTGTAAAAGTAACCCGCATTGGTAAAGGACGAATAATTACCGGTTCCGATTATCATACAGCGTTAGTTAGCACCGGTGCCCGTCCCGAAAGTATGAAGCTGGAGAAGGGACTGCATTGCATCCGCAGGGTGAATGCTACCGGACATCATTATTTCATCACCTCTTTTAAGGAAGATGCTACCGATGGATGGATTACCCTGGCTGTAGATGCCCGTTCGGCCATGATTTTTGACCCGATGACCGGTGAAAAAGGGAAAGCGGACACCCGCCTTGCTGATGGAAAATTTCAGGTTCGCCTGCAATTGCCCTCGGGTGGAAGTCTTATTGTTCAAACATTTACCAAGGATATTAATGCCGGTAACTGGGAGTATTTGCAGCCAAAGTCCGTGAGCCTGAGCCTCGACAGGGGCTGGAGACTCCGCTTTACCGAAAGTACTCCTGCAATTTCCGGAGAATTTGCCATCGATGAGCCCCGTTCGTGGACCACGCTCGATCATCCCGATGTCCGTATCAATCGCGGTACTGCTACCTATACCCTCGAATTTGAACTTCCTGCCATGAAGGCCGACGAATGGGTGCTCGACCTGGGCGATGTGCGCGAAAGTGCCCGGGTGCGGGTTAACGGAAAAGATGCCGGTACACTTTGGGCTGTTCCTTACCGGGTAAAAGTAGGTTCGCTGCTAAAGCCGGGTGTTAACCTGATTGAAGTTGAAGTTACCAATCTTCCGGCCAACCATATCGCGCACCTCGACCGGCAAAAGACCCAATGGCGCAATTTTAAAGAAATCAATATGGTGGATTTAAAATACCGGCCTTCCGATTATTCGGGCTGGGAAGTGATGCCTTCGGGACTGAATGGCTCTGTGAAACTGATTCCAATGCAAAAAAATTAACACAAATACTAAAATGAACAAACAACTGAAACATCTTCTGATGGGAGCTTTGGTTCTCCCTGCTTTTATGAGCGCTCAAACCGTTAGCGATGAAGCAGCTCTTCGTGCCATTGCCGACAATATTCTGAAACAACCGGTTACCCAGTTTGTGGGTGTAAGCACCAAAAAAGTGTACAACAGTACCGCCGAAATTCCCAAAGGGGAAGATGTGCGTTTTATGAGTCCGCTTACCGAATGGCACTATTCCAATGGGGTGCTCGATATGAGCCTGATTCGGTTGGGTCAATACCTTAACGAGCCAAAATACATCGAGTATGCCCGTAAGCATGTTGCTTTCGGATTCGATAATCACGCTTATTTCAAAAAAACCTTTCGCAACGATCGCAAGCACTGGCACTGGCCTTTCGGACAGCTCTGGAATTTTAAAGAACTCGATGACTGTGGTGCCATGGGGGCTGCTGTGGTAAATGTATATCAGTTTGATAAACGAAAAGAATACCTGACCTACATGGAAAACGCTGCCAAACACGTTATGCAGGGTCAGGTTCGTCTCGCCGATGGCACACTTTGCCGTACTTTCCCCCGCGAAATGACTATCTGGGCCGATGATGTGTATATGAGTGTTTCGTTGCTTTCGCAAATGGCTAAACATACCGGTGAAACTAAATATTTCGACGAAGCTGCCAAACAAATTATCCAGATTGCCGATTACCTCTGGTGTCCCGAAAAACAATTGTTCTACCATTGTTATTATACCGACCTGAAACGCACCGGTGTCGCTTTTTGGGGACGTGCCAATGGTTGGATAACCATTTCGCTGGGCATGTTACTCGAAGTGATGCCCGAATCGCATCCCAAACGTGCAGAACTGATTCAGTTGCTCGAAAAACAAATTGTTGGTTACTCGCGCTATCAGAATGCGAACGGAATGTGGAATCAGTTACTCGATAAACCAGAGTCGTACGACGAATCGTCGGTAACTGCCATGTTTGTGTACGGTGTGGCTAAGGCTATTAATCATGGCTGGATCGACGTGAAATATGCCAGTATTGCACGTGCCGGATGGAAAGCCATGAAAGATACGCAAATTACTGCCGACGGTCATTTTAAGAATGTATGTGTAGGCACCGGCATTTCCGACGATCTTCCGTTTTACTACAACCGTCCCGTAGGTGAAAACGAAAAGCACGGACTGGGATTGATTCTGGAAACCGGTATTGAAATGATGAAATTAACTGCAAAGAAATAAGTACAGATTAAAAGCCTGAGTTCCCTGAAAAGTCTCAGGCTTTTTTACACACTAAGTTAGAACCTGCGTTTGCCGTTTTATCTGAAAAATATGAAGAAAGTTTTGAAATTGACACTGGTAGTTGGATTGCTTCTGATTACAAGCAGTCTGAAAGCCGCAAATTATTTCATTTCCACCACCGGAAATGACACTAATCCGGGTACGTTTGATTCGCCTTTTGCTTCACTTAGCAAAGCGCAATCGCTGGTTGTTCCCGGCGATACGGTATTTATCCGGGGCGGACGGTATGTGGTACCTCAGGAGCAAATTATGACGTATTACGATATCTGGGGCTATGTATTCGATATGCAGAAAAGTGGTTCGTCAACCAAACGGATTTGCTATCATGGTTATAAAGACGAGCGTCCGGTTTTCGATTTGTCGCAGGTGAAACCGGCCAACAAACGCGTGATTGTATTTTATGTCAAGGGTTCGAACCTTCATTTCAAAAATTTTGAAGTGGTGGGTACGCAGGTTACTATCGTCGGCCATACCCAATCGGAAGCATTCCGACTGGATGGCGGGAATTCGAATATTTTTGAGAATATCGCGGTGCACGATGGGATGGCAATTGGATTTTACATTGTAAGAGGGATGAACAACCTGATTGTGAACTGCGATGCGTATAATAATTACGATACGGTATCGGATGGTGGAAAAGGAGGGAATGTGGATGGTTTCGGGGGGCATCCGAAAGAATACTCCCGGGGCAATGTGTTCAGGGGATGTCGTGCCTGGTACAACAGCGACGACGGGTTCGATCTTATCAATTCGTCGGAGGCGGTTACGATCGAACATTGCTGGTCGTTTTACAATGGTTACCGTCCGGGTACCATTACGGCTGCCGGCGATGGTTCAGGTTTTAAATCGGGGGGCTATGGCATGTCGGCCAATCCCTCAGTTCCCGCCGTTATTCCCCGCCATGTAGTACGTTTTTGCCTGGCCTACTACAACCGCAGTCAGGGATTTTACGCCAATCATCACCTGGGGGGTATCAACTGGCACCATAATACGGCGTATCAGAATCCGTCGAATTATAACATGCTGAACCGCAAATCGGCGGCCGAAATAGTGGATGTGCCGGGCTATGGACATCAGCTGTACAATA
>CAZLHC010000033.1:0-29718 GCA_964559265.1 uncultured Paludibacter sp.
AACGCTCGTTAGTGAAGTGCGAAGCACGCAACGCTCATTAGTGGAGCGAAGCGCAACGCCCTCACCCCTTCTTCCTGCTCTTCAACTTCTTTACCTCCACCTCCAATTCCTCAATTTCCTTAGCCTGGTTGTTAATGGTTTTTAATAGCTCATTTAATTCTTCGTTTTCAATTGTAGTAGGATACTGAGCATCCACCCGTTCCAGGAAGTCGGCAAGAACGTTCATGTAATTCATAAACGCCTCATAAGATGTTTCGTAATTACTACCATAGGCATCTTTATGACTCATATAGCGAAAATGCTCAGCCGATTGAATTACCAGCCAATCGTGCAACAGCGGTTTGTCCTTGCACAAACGAACACGTTCGCCCACACTGTATAGTTTTGTAAGTGCTTCTTGTTGGAGATCGTTGCCGTTCCATGGACTTAAATCTTTTTCATGCCCCCACCAACTAATAGGGTAGGGCGATTGTATAGCAGCAGCCGGTTCAACCTTTTTTGTAGCATCAGATGGTAAAACAAAGCCAATCAGATGTTCCATAGCATGATAAGGAATTGCCTTTAAAAAGTCGAAAATTCCTGTTTCAAAGCGTTGAAGTTGTCCAAAGGTTTCGTAACCCATCCAAAGATTAAAGATATTTTCCTCCGAAGGAGTAGATGCTATCCACCCAATGTATTTTTCGGCAGTCAGGGGGAAGTCGGTCCAGGACGGATTCGAAAAACGAAGGTAGATGTCCTCCGATAACTTAAGATTGCGCACCAGTAATTTTAATTTGGGCTGATAGCTATGGCTATACACATAATTTGGGCTCTTCCATCCCATAACGTGTTTTGCTTCTTCAACTAAAGCAGTTCGGTAGCCCATTTTGAAAATAGTTTCGCCAATTTCGTCGGAATAAATCAGTTCTGAATTTACAAATGCTCCGGGGCTTACTTTGAATAAGTCTTTAATTTTTTCGGTATGCAATTTTACCTGCATTTCAAATTCGGCCATATCAAATACCGAAGAAAGCGAGTGAGCATAAGGTTGTGCCAGAAATTCCACACAATTGGTAGCTGCCAGCTCTCTGAAACTGTCGATAACTTCCGGAGCATATTGTTCCAATTGTTCTAAGACTACCCCCGAAATTGAAAAGGCACATTTAAATTTCCCATTGGAACTTCGAATCATCTCAGCAATAGTGCGGTTGGCAGGCAGGTATGCTTGCTCTACTACCGAACGGATACGATCTTCGGTTTGAAAATCATCGTAATAATAATGGTCCTGACCAATCTCAAAAAACCTATAGCGTTTTAAACGCAGGGGTTGATGAAGTTGAAAGAAAAAACATATATTCTTCATATCGTAATGCTTTAAAATTCGTTTTTAATAATGGAGTACTGAATTATAGATGGAACGCACTTTCATTCCGGCGTCGTACCACCGGATATTGTTAACTTCATCGCGGCCCAGATTTCGCAGGCTGTCGTACATGGCCGGATATTTTACTATCGAATAAATAGCATCAGACATTGCATCGATATCCCAATAATCGGTTTTTATAGCGTGCGTAAGAATTTCGGCACATCCCGACTGTTTTGAAATAATCGAAGGGGTCCCTACCTGCATAGCTTCCAATGGCGAAATTCCAAAAGGTTCCGAAACTGAAGGCATTATATACACATCGCTTTCGGCAAGCATTTCATGTACCTGGCGCCCTTTTAGAAATCCGGTAAAGTGAAACTGGTCGGCAATGCCCCTTTTGGCAGCAAGGTCGATCATCGCGTTCATCATATCGCCACTTCCAGCCATCACAAAGCGAACACCCTTCGTTTTTTGCAATACCTTATGAGCCGCTTCTACGAAATATTCAGGTCCTTTTTGCATTGTAATCCGTCCAAGGAAAGTTACCACTTTGTCGCGCCGGGGCGTTTTTTTAAACGAATCAGCATCGGGAAGTGGTTCCACTGCGTTGTGAACCGTTGTTACCTTTCGCGGATCCTGGTGGTATTTTTCGATAACAATTTTCCGGGTCAGATTACTAACGGTTATAATGTGGTCGGCATTATCCATTCCCCTTTTCTCGATCGAATAAACCGTGGGATTCACTTGTCCGCGACTACGATCGAAATCGGTAGCATGAACATGTACCACCAGCGGTTTTCCACTTATTTGTTTGGCAAACACTCCGGCCGGATAGGTCAGCCAGTCGTGCGAATGAATGATGTCGAATTGTACCTGATGAGCCAGAACACTCGCAACCGCTTCATAGTTCGATATCTCCTCGATAAGGTTGTCGGGATAACGACCCGAAAAATCGATGCAACCTAAATCGTTGGTATAAATGCGTGAGTAATCGTATTTTATTCCATTTCGAAGCCAGAAATATTCGTCGGGATGCATCATATGCCCAATACGATTATTTACATGATTCCAGTCATTTTCTTTCCATACAACCGGTACATTACATGCACCAATAATCTTCAGAAAGCTTTGATCTTCATCGCCATGTGGTTTGGGGATAACAAACACCAGTTCCATGTCGTGTTGTTCAGCCATTCCACGGGTCAGTCCATAACTGGCCGTCCCCAATCCTCCGAGTATATGGGGAGGAAATTCCCATCCAAACATTAATGCCTTCATACTTGCTCTGTTTCGTTCTGTTTCATTCGTTCCAATACACGTATCACTTCAGCCACACTCATCGCAAACGACATGGCACCATGTCCCTTGAAAGGCGGATTGCCATCGAATAATTCGGGGATGGTGCCCACGCATAATTCGGTCATTTCGGTTTCGATGCCTGTCAACATTCGTTCGATAAACGAACGCCCGCTGTTTTTATGCACTTTAAGGTAGGCACAGGCAAAAGCTCCAAATGTGCAGGGCCATACCGGACCGTTGTGGTAATTCCGGTTTCGTTCACGCATTCCTCCAATGTATTCGGGTCGGTAATATCCGCTTTTAGGACTTAAGCTACGCAGGCCTTTGGGAGTCAGAAGCTCGCGCGTGCAAATATCTAACACCGATTTCTGCTGGTATTTATCGAGAGGTGAATATTCGAAACTAACAGCAAGCAGCATATTGGGTCGAACTTCCTGGTCTTTGTACGAATCGATAACAAAATCGTATAAATAGGTGCCATTCCAGAAGGTTGATACAAATGCTTCCCGGGCAATTTCGGCCTGATAATCCATTAAATCGCCGGCATGCTCGTTACCTTTGGTACGCTTCAGTGATGCAACAAACTTCAACGCATTGTACCAAAGTGCGTTAATTTCAACCACATACCCGGTTCGCGGAGTGATTGGCAAACCATCTTCCATTGCATTCATCCAGGTAGCCGGACGCTCGGTGCCATTCACATGTAGCAATCCATTGTTGTGCATAAATAAGCGCGGATGGTTCATCTTTCGAATAAAACTGATAATCTCGGAACAAATTTCCTCGAATCGTTCTGCTGCTTTTTCAAGGTTGGTATAGTTGGCATATTGTTGAATAGTCCAGATAAACCAAAGTAATACGTCGGGATCGTCGAGTTCCTGTATATGCAGATTTCGGGGATCTTCACCATTTAGAAATAAATTAATTTCGTCGATGGCTGTTTTGATAATGTTGTCAAAATAATCCCATCTTCCAATCGAAAGTGTACAGCCTGGCAGAGCTACAAACTGATCACGGCCGCGGGAACCAAACCAGGGATATCCGGCCAGTAAATAGGTTCGATCGCCAACTCGTTTGTAGAATTGCTGTGCGGAGTTTTTCAGCGCCGTATACATGTCGTTTCGTTCATGTCGGCGCGACAATTCATTGTCCCATAAAGAATTAAGTTTAGCCGGACTAATTTCTGAAATTCCGGCTGAAAAAATTACCGATTCTCCTTTTTTCAAAGGAAGTTCAAAATATCCCGGAACCATCAGATCTTCTTTGTAATCATAGCCACGTTCTTGTTCTTTGAAGTATTCGATACCTTTGTACCAGTCGGGATGGTGGTGATAGCTGTTTTTTCTTGAAAATTGCATGAAAAGAGTCGGATAGCTATCATACATATGAATTGCCATGCCGTTTTTCACTTCCTGGTACGAAGTGTTCGCGTTTTCGTTTTGATAGGAAAGACTGTTGACACTTCGAAACGCCAAAAAGGGTTTGAAGCGCAAGGTAGTGTGCGAACGAGCTTCCAGCAAAGTGTATTTAATAATAACACGGGGTTCGAACGAAACGAGCATTCGTTCTTTTGAGAGGATGACCCCTCCAACCCTGTAAATTGTTTTGGAAATAGTAGTGCATTCGAACTGTCGAATGTACTTGTGGCCGTTTGGACTGTAATGGTTGCCTTCGTAGCGATGAATGCCGAGGTTGAATTCGGCCCCGTGCTGGATAACGGTTTCATCTAACGACGAAAGTAACACATGATTGGAATTGTCCAACTCAGGAAGTGGAATCACTAATTGACCATGATACTTCCTGGTATTGCAGTCAATAAGGGTTGTACTGTTGTAGGCGCCCGCCCGGTTGGTACGGATCATTTCCTTTGTCAGCGACTTTTCCAGATTGATCAGCAATGTTTTATCAAAATTCAGGTAACTCATGTGCTTAAGGTATTTATATGTATAGAAAACGCTTGCAATTTAATAAAATTTAAAATATCCTGCAAGCCAAATGATAAATATTTTTTCTGTTTCGTTGAGTTTGTGGAAATATTGTAATTGCTGAAATGAAAATCACCGAAGATTGAAAAAAAACGGATAAAAAGTACAGTTCGACGGAAAAAATTATTAATTTTGCGCCCTGTTTTCAGGCCTCTTTAGCTCAGTTGGTAGAGCAAATCATTCGTAATGATTAGGTCGTGGGTTCGAGTCCCATGAGAGGCTCCACTCAAAAAAAGCTCCGGGAAGTACTTCCCGGAGCTTTTTTTGAGTGGTTAACCACTAACCACTAACCGTTAATCACTAATTCAAGTTTGCGTTTAATCGCTGCCAGAAAATCCTGGGTATTCAGGTAATGATCCCGGCTTACCTTGTCGCCGTGTACCAGTATAGCCAGGTCCTTAGTCATTTCACCTCCTTCAACTGTAGCCACACACACCTTCTCAAGGGTTTCGGCAAAGTGAATCAGTTCGGCATTTTCATCGAGCTTGCCCCGGTGTGCCAGCCCACGGGTCCATGCAAAAATGGAGGCAATGGGGTTGGTGGAAGTTTCTTTACCTTGTTGATGTTGACGGTAATGACGGGTTACCGTGCCGTGAGCCGCTTCTGCTTCAACGGTTTTCCCATCGGGAGTAACCAGTACCGACGACATCAATCCCAGCGAACCAAATCCCTGTGCAACTGTGTCGGACTGTACGTCGCCATCGTAATTCTTACAGGCCCATACAAAACCACCGTTCCATTTAAGCGCCGATGCCACCATGTCGTCGATCAACCGGTGCTCGTAGGTGATTCCGGCTTCTTTGTACTTATCCTTAAATTCGTTCTCGTATACTTCCTGGAAAATATCCTTGAATCGTCCATCGTAAGCTTTCAAAATGGTGTTTTTAGTCGACATGTACAATGGCCATTTCTTTTCAAGTGCCACCTGGAACGACGACCGGGCAAAACCATAAATCGACTCATCGGTATTGTACATCGATAGCGCAACTCCATCGCCCTTAAAATCATAAACTTCCCATTCCTGTGTCTCTCCGGCTTCGTTGGTAAAGGTCATTTTTAATTTTCCTTTTCCTTTAATTACCACATCGGTGGCCTTGTACTGATCGCCAAAGGCATGACGACCAATAACAATGGGCATGTCCCATCCGGGAACTAAGCGGGGGACGTTTTTGCAGATAATTGGTTCACGAAATACAGTGCCTCCAATAATATTACGAAGTGTACCGTTTGGCGATTTCCACATTTTTTTCAATCCGAACTCTTCCATGCGAGCTTCATCGGGAGTGATAGTGGCGCATTTAATACCCACATTGTATTGCTGTATGGCATGAGCTGCATCAATGGTAACCTGGTCGTTGGTAGCATCGCGGTTTTCCATACCCAAATCGAAATATTTTATATCGATATCGAGGTAGGGCAGAATGAGTTGTTCCTTAATGAACGACCAGATAATTCGGGTCATCTCATCGCCATCGAGTTCCACAACGGGGTTTTGTACTTTAATCTTGTTCATAGATGAATAATAGTTGATAGATAGCAGCGTTGGCGAACAATCCTGAGAGAGGCACACAAACGCTACGGGGTGAAAAAATAGAAGGGAATCTGAAACCGGTCTGGTTTTCAGATTCCCTCAATGGATTTTTATCGTTTATTTAAGGGGATAAATGATTGTTTATCACCTACATTTTTGTAAGCAGGGCGAATGATACGCTTGCTGGCAAAGTTAAGTTCTTCAATGCGGTGAGCCGTCCAACCGGTAACACGCGACATAGCAAACAAGGGAGTGTATACTTCAACAGGAATTCCCATGGTGTCGTATACAAATGCCGAATAGAAGTCGACATTGGTACATACCTGCTTGTTGATGTCGGAACCTTTGTAGTTCATAAATGCGTTGATAGCCCGTTCTTCCAGTAATGCCAGGAAATCGAATTCTTTCTGTTTGCCTTTTTCTTCGGCCAGTTTACGGGCCAGTTCTTTCAACAGAATCGCACGAGGGTCGGAAATAGTATAAACGGCATGGCCGATACCATAGATGAGTCCGGTACGATTGTAGGCGTCTTTGTTCAACATTTTGTTGAGGTAGTTGTCGATTTCCTTCACATCTTTCCAGTTCTTAATGGCTTCTTTCAGGTGGTCGAACATGTCTTTAACTTCAATATTGGCACCTCCGTGAAGCGGGCCCTTCAGCGAACCAATACCTGCAGCAATGGCCGAATAGGTATCGGTTTGGGTCGAACTGGTTACACGAACCGAGAAGGTTGAGTTGTTACCACCACCGTGTTCGGCATGTAAAATTAAACAAAGGTCGAGTAATTTAACTTCGAGATCGGTATAGCGGTTCGGACCTTTGATCATGTACAGGAAGTTTTCGGCAATCGAAGCACCTTCGAGCGGGTGACGAATGTGGAGCGAACGCCCTTGCTGACTATGGCGCAGGATGTTGTAGGCATAAGCAATGATGGTAGGGAATTTAGCGATCAAATCGACCGACTGGCGTACCAGGTTGTCGCGTGAAATATCTTCGGCATTATTATCGAATGTATACATTTCCAGTACACTCCGCGCCAGGATATTCATGATGTTGTTTCCTTCCAGTTCGATTATGTTCAATTTCATCTTGGCATCCAGCGCCATCGATTCGTTGAGTATTTCGGTGAAAATACGTAATTCTTCTTTATCGGGAAGGTATCCGGAGAGAAGCAGGAAAGCCGTTTCTTCAAAACCCAGACGATTTTCGGCTTCTATACCGTGTACCAGGTCTTCGAGATCGATGCCTCTGTAAAATAATTTTCCTGGAATTGGTTTGAGTCCACCTTCGGGAAGCCGTTCGTAACCTACTACGTCGCCCACTTTGGTAAGCCCTACGAGAACCCCTGTATTATCTTCGTTGCGTAATCCGCGTTTTACATTGAATTTGGTAAACAGTTCTTTGTCGATTCGGCTGGTGGATTTTACAGTTTCCGATAGTTTGTAAATCAGGTAATCTTTGTTTGTTGCCATATGGATATTCTATTTAAGTTTTTTAATTCATTGCATTGAGGGCGCTACCAGCCTTGAACCAGCCAATTTGCTGCTCATTATAAGTGTGAACAGCCTCAAATTGTTCAGTGGTTCCATCGTTATGATGGATAACAATGGTAAGATTTTTACCGGGCGCAAAGGTAGTTAGCCCCAGAATGCTTATTTTATCATCTTCACGCACCTTATCGTAGTCGGCTTTATCGGCAAAAGTGAGTGCCAGCATACCTTGTTTTTTAAGGTTGGTTTCGTGTATCCGGGCAAACGATTTAACTAGTATTGCTTTGACGTTCAGGAATCGTGGTTCCATGGCTGCATGCTCACGTGACGAACCTTCGCCGTAGTTTTCTTCAGCCACAACTACCGATCCGATGCCCTGCGCTTTGTATTTTCGTGCCAATGCAGGCACTGCCATATAGTCGCCGGTGGATGGGTCGAGTACGGAGTTGGTGGCATCATTGAACGTATTAACAGCACCAATCAGCATATTATCCGAAATATTGTCGAGATGGCCCCGGTAACGAAGCCAGGGACCCGCCATCGAAATATGATCGGTAGTACATTTTCCTTTAACTTTTATCAGAAGTGGCTGTGTTTCGAGCTCTTTACCATCCCAGGCGGCAAATGGTTGAAGTTCCTGTAAGCGTTTTGATTCGGGATCAATACTCACCACCACCTTGCTGCCATCTTCCACGGGAGCCACATAGCCGGCATCTTCGACGGCAAAGCCCTTTGCCGGAAGTTCGTAACCGGTTGGTTCCTGTAATTTCACCTGCACTCCTTCTTCGTTGGGTAATGTATCCTTCAGCGGATTAAAACAAAGATCACCGGCAATCGTCAGTGCTGCCACCACCTCGGGTGAAGCAACAAATGCATGTGTATTCGGATTACCATCGTTTCGCTTGGCAAAATTACGATTGAAAGAGGTGATGATGGAATTCGGCCGGGTCGGATCGTCGATTTCGCGTTTCCACTGACCGATACACGGCCCACAGGCATTGGCCATAATTACTCCGCCTACCGCTTCAAATTCATCAATAATTCCATCGCGTTCGGCTGTATAGCGTACCATTTCCGAACCCGGGTTGATAATAAAGCGAGCCTTCGCCTTCAATCCATCCTCACGTGCTTTGGCAACAATCGAAACCGCACGGGTTAAGTCTTCATACGACGAATTGGTACACGACCCGATAAGGCCGGCTTCCAGCTTTTGAGGATAATTTTTTTCTTTCACTGCAGCTGCGAATTCGGAAAGTGGCCAGGCCAGGTCGGGGGTAAATGGTCCATTCACGTAGGGCTCCAGCTCATCCAGGTTGATTTCAATAATACGATCGTAGTATTTTTCAGGATTGGCCACCGCTTCGGCATCGGGCTGCAAGTGTGCAATAATGCCTTTGGCCAGTTCGGCAATTTCATTACGGCCGGTAGCCTTTAGGTACTCAGCCGATTTGTCATCAAAGGGAAATATCGAAGTGGTAGCACCCACTTCGGCTCCCATATTACAAATTGTTCCTTTGCCGGTGGCCGAAATGGTAGCTGTACCTTCGCCAAAATATTCAATAATGGCGTTGGTACCCCCTTTTACGGTTAGGATTCCGGCTAATTTCAGAATTACATCTTTGGGGGATGTCCAGCCCGACATACGCCCCGTTAGTTTAACACCAATAAGTTTTGGCATCTTCAGTTCCCAGGGCATTCCGGCCATCACATCCACTGCATCGGCACCTCCTACGCCAATGGCTATCATCCCCAGTCCTCCGGCGTTGGGAGTGTGTGAGTCGGTACCAATCATCATTCCTCCCGGGAACGCGTAATTTTCGAGTACTACCTGGTGGATAATCCCTGCTCCCGGTTTCCAAAAACCAATTCCGAATTTGTTTGATACATTGGTAAGGAAATCGTATACCTCACGATTCGAAATGCTGGCGGTATTCAGGTCGGAATTGGCATTGACATGCGCCTGAATGAGGTGATCGCAATGTACGGTGGAAGGCACTGCTACACGTTGGCGACCCGAGTTCATCAGCTGGAGCAGTGCCATTTGAGCTGTGGCATCCTGCATGGCTACCCGGTCGGGCGAAAAGTTCACATAATCGGAAGCTCTCTCGAAACTGCGCAGCGATTCATCGGTAGAAAGGTGGGCGTATAAAATCTTTTCTGTGAGGGTAAGTGGTCGGTTCAGCACCGATCGTATGGCTTCAATCTTCGCCGGAAGGTCGCTATATACCTTCCGTATCATGTCTACGTCAAAAATCATAATTTTTTTCTCGTTTATGTGTTTTTATTCAAATTAATTCAGTTTCTCAGGGCGGTAAGGCTGCTCTTTTGCAGATAACCACACAAATGACAAATATAAACAAAGAATTTTTTAAAATTAACTTCAGGATGTACTTTTTTTATTCTTTGGTTCATTTTAGTTTTGTTCCTGGTCAATATTCCTGTTTCGATAGCTCTACGTTGCTTCTAATCCTTGCTTGTAAGCATCGAGCGCGCGTAATCGTGCCATCGAATGATCTACCAGAGGTGCCGGATAACTGAATTGTTGAAATTCGGGCACCCATTTACCAATATACTCTAACCTGCTATCAAACTTTTTTGTTTGTTCGTAAGGGTTAAAAATTCTAAAATAGGGTGCAGCATCACATCCGCAACCGGCTGCCCACTGCCAGTTCCCGTTGTTGGCCGATAAATCGAAGTCGAGCAATTGCCTTGCAAACCAGGCTTCACCCCAGCGCCAATCAATCAGCAGGTGCTTGGTAAGGAAACTGGCAACTATCATCCGTACCCGGTTGTGCATGTGTCCTGTAGCCAGAAGTTCGCGCATTCCGGCATCCACAATGGGATAGCCCGTTGTACCCTGGCACCAGCGCTCAAATTCTTCTTCGTTATTTCTCCAGCGAATCGAATCGTAGGCGGGTTTAAACGACCGACCGGTAACCTGTGGGTAATAGTAAAGTATGGTCATAAAAAACTCCCGCCAGATTAGTTCACCCAACCAGGTTTCATTTTCAACCAGGGCAATTCGTACTAACTTACGGATACTCACCGTTCCGAACCGAAGGTGCGCACTCAGTCGGGTTGTCCCTTCAATGGCCGGAAAATCGCGGGTTGCATGGTAAGTCCGGATTACTTCAGTTGAGACCTCCATTGGCGGAAAACGCAAGCCAGAAGGTTGAAATCCAATTTCGGCTAAGGTACTTACCGATTGAAGGGTGATATCGGTTGCGTACCGGTTTTCGTGTTCAGATGGAAAGCCGGGGGGGGGCTGAAGGTTGAGTAAGGATTTCCACAGCTTCGCATAGGGAGTGTAAACAGAATAGGGCTTACCATCCGGTTTCACTACTTCGCCGGGTTCGAAAATAAGCTGATCTTTAAACGTTTGAAATGCTATTCCAGTTTTTTTAAGCATACTTTCTACTGCAGCATCCCGACTACGTGCGTATGGTTCGTAGTCGCGGTTGGTATAAACTGCGCTTATCGGCACCAATTCAGTAATTTCCCTGATTACATCCAACGGTTTTCCATGCCTTATTATCAAGCGGGAACCCTTGCTTTCCAATTGTTTCGATAAAGTTTGAAGTGCCTGAAAAATAAAATCCACTCTTCTGTCGTCCTTGTCCTCTAATCGGGATAAAATTTCCGAATCGAATATAAACAAAGCGATCACCGGATGGCCGCTGGTTAAAGCAGCATATAGTCCGGCATTATCAGTGAGCCGTAAATCGCGGCGAAACCAAAAAATTACTTTTTCCTGAGTCATTTCAAAAAGGATTTCTGATACTACATTCAGTGAGTGCTGCTTCGCGATAGGCCTGTTTATGAGAGAGTGGGACATAAAATCACGTTTGGCACACGCAACAAAACTATTGATTTTATTGCACTAAAAAAAGCGGAGAGAGCAATTTCTTTTGTAAGAAGTACTCACTCCGCTCAATTCAATTGGCAAGCCTGAAATTAGTTGTTTTCAGGACGAAGTTTACGAACCACAGCACCTGTTCTCCACATTTCGCTTTCACGCAGGGCTTTCAATTCGGCCTCAAGACCCTCGCGGTAGTCGGGTTTCGAGTTGGTATCGATCGAGCGTTGAGCTTCGTTACCACAGGCTACTTCGCTGTACAGTTTTTCGAATACAGGTTTAGTTGCATCGTGGAAAGGTCCCATCCAGTCGAGAGCTCCACGTTGAGCGGTAGTCGAGCAGTTGGCATACATCCAGTCCATTCCGTTTTCGGCAAACAGAGGCATGAGCGATTGGGTAAGTTCTTCCACGGTTTCGTTGAAAGCTTCGGATGGAGTATGACCGTTTTCGCGGAGCACTTCGTACTGAGCCTGCAGGATTCCCTGGATAGCACCCATCAGGGTTCCGCGTTCGCCGGTAAGGTCGGAATACACCTCCCGTTTGAAGGTTG
Organism: uncultured Paludibacter sp.; assembly: GCA_964559265.1. Lineage (GTDB taxonomy): Bacteria > Bacteroidota > Bacteroidia > Bacteroidales > Paludibacteraceae > Paludibacter. The sequence goes on from CAZLHC010000033.1 coordinate 12,057, forward strand.
TTTCGAACAGGTAACCCGAACCAACGCCAATACCGAGCGCCACAACGCGGTCTTTAGCCCGGCCGGTTGCATCCTGGAAGATAGCGTACGAAGAATTCAATCCACGTCCCTGGAGGAACATGCGACGAAGCGAAGTACCCGATCCTTTGGGGGCAACGAGGATTACATCGACATCGGCCGGAGGAACGATTCCGGTACGTTCTTTATACGTAATACCGAATCCGTGTGAGAAATACAGTGCCTTTCCGGCAGTCAGGTAAGGTTTGATACGTGGCCAAACTTCAATCTGCGCTGCATCCGAAAGCAGGTATTGGATTACGGTAGCACGTTCGCAGGCTTCTTCGATATCGAAAAGCGTTTCGCCGGGAACCCAACCGTCGGCGATAGCCTTTTCCCAGGTTTTTCCGCCTTTGCGTTGTCCGATAATTACATTGAAGCCATTGTCGCGTAGGTTGAGCGACTGACCGGGACCCTGTACACCGTAACCGATTACCGCGATTACTTCATCTTTCATTACTTCCTGTGCTTTTGCCAACGGAAATTCTTCGCGGGTTACAACGTTTTCGTCAACGCCGCCAAAATTCATTACTGCCATTTTCTTTGATTGATGTTTAAATTAACTAATATTTTTTTACGCTTGTATAGTTCCGAATTTTTGCTGAATTTCGTTCAGCATGTCCGATAGACGTTCCACTTTCGATTTAGTTATCGCTACTCGTCCCGAACGGATAAATTGAAGTACGCCTATACTTTGATTCAGTTCGTCGAAGAGTTGCTGGGTTTCGGCATAGTGCCCTGTTTTCTGAAAAACCACACTGCTGTCGTTCATCTCCAGAATCTGGATGTGATGATCGCGAATCAGCTTCTCGATGCTTCCGAGCCCCAGTAATTTTTCGGTGGAGATTTTATAGAGAGCAATTTCCTGGTGTACCAGGTCTTCGTCGGTATTGTAATACGATTTCAGGATATCGACGCGCTTGTCGATTTGTTTGATCACTTTTTCCATCACGTCCTGAGTCGAGAAAATAGTGATGGTGAATTTGTGAATTCCCTTTATCGCCGAAGGTGATACCGACAAGGTTTCGATATTCAACGCTCTGCGGGTGAAAATAATGGTGATTTGATTGAGCAAACCCACTGTATTTTCGGAGAAGATGGTGATGGTATATAATTTTTTTTCCATGTTGACTGCAAATTTACAAAAATTAAACTGAATTATTCTCCCAGAACGATTTCGGTAACCGAAGCGCCGGCAGGAACCATCGGGTACACCATTCCTTTCTTCTCTACGTTTACCACCAACAAGTAGGGTTTATCGTCCTTCAGCATATCGGCAATGGCGGCATCGAGTTCTTCGCGCTTCAGTACTTCGGTACCATGAATCCGGTAAGCTTTGGCGATGGCCACAAAATCGGGATTTTGCATTTCGGTAAACGAATAGCGTTCGTCGAAAAACATTTCCTGCCACTGGCGAACCATTCCAAGGAAGTGATTATTGAGAATTACCATTTTCACTCCTAATTGTTCCTGCATGATTGTTCCGAGCTCCTGAATAGTCATTTGGAATCCACCATCGCCGGAGTACATTACCACGGTACGTTCGGGGGCTCCTACTTTTGCGCCCATAGCAGCCGGAAGTCCGAAGCCCATGGTACCAAGGCCACCCGAAGTTACCAGGCTGCGGGGGATGTTGTAGTTGGAGTAGCGGGCCGCCATCATTTGGTTTTGGCCTACGTCGGTAACTACCACGGCATTGTGATGGGTAGCTTCGGAAATTCTGCGAATAACTTCACCCATGGTCAGTTCGCCCGATTCAGGATGAATTTCGCGTTTGATTACTTTTTCAAATTCCTCTTTGTCAACTTCACGGAACGATGCGATCCATTCGGTGTGCGTTGCCGGTTGCAGCAGTGCGGTAAGTGCCGGAAGGGTTTCCTTAGCTGTTCCCAGTACGGGAGCATCTGCTTTCACATTTTTGTTGATTTCAGCGGGGTCGATATCCAGGTGAACTACCTTTGCCTGTTTGGCATAGCGGGCCAGATTGCCGGTTACGCGGTCGTCGAAACGCATTCCGATGGCGATTAATACATCACATTCGTTGGTTTTGATATTAGGAGCTACATTACCATGCATTCCCAGAAAACCCACATTGAGGGGGAAGTCGGAGGGCATAGCCGAGGCGCCGAGCAAGGTCCATGCTGCCGGAATATCGGCTTTTTCGAGAAACGCTTTCAGTTCGGCTTCTGCTTCCGAAAGTAAAACTCCCTGACCTACCAACGCATAAGGGCGTTGAGCCGAGTTAATAAGCTCTGCTGCTGCTTTTACCTGATCAGGATCCACTTCCGGAATAGGAATATAACTCCGGATATGGTCGATGGGTTTATATTCATATTCAAATTCCTGGAACTGAGCATTTTTAGTGATATCTAACACCACCGGGCCCGGTCGACCGGTACGGGCAATGTAAAAGGCACGTGCTACTGCCCAGGGGATGTCCTCGGCCCTGCGAATTTGATAGGCCCATTTGGTGATGGGCTGGGTGATTCCTACCACGTCGATCTCCTGAAAGGCATCGGTTCCCAGCAAGGCAGCACCTACCTGTCCGGTAATTACCACCAGCGGAGTCGAATCGAGCATGGCGTCGCTGATGCCGGTAACGGTGTTGGTAGCTGCCGGACCCGAGGTTACCAGGCAAACACCCACTTTGCCCGAAACCCGGGCATAGCCCTGAGCGGCATGTGCAGCGCCCTGTTCGTGGCGGGTGAGGATATGTTTCAGTTGTTTATCGTAATCGTACAAGGCATCGAAAGCAGGCATTATTGCGCCGCCGGGATATCCAAAGATGGTGTCAACGCCTTCTTTAAGCATGGATTCTATTAAAGCCTTAGCTCCTGTTATTTTTTGTTTTTCCATTTTTATGTTCTGAGAGAAGAAGTTTGTAATTTTTTAAATCTGAATTAGCTGGAAGAGGGCCCGTAAGAACATCGTTAATCGATCATTCGAACTGCCCCTTTATCGGCCGAGCTGACCATAGAGGCGTATGCTCTGAGGGCCTTGCTGACGACACGATTCCGGTCGGCTGGTTTGAACGCTTCGCTGCCACGTGCCAGCTCTGCCTGTCTGCGTGCTTCTAATTCTTCGTCGCTTATTAATATTTTAATTGAACGTGCGGGTATATCAATTTCGATGGAGTCGCCGTTTTTTATCAGTGCGATATTTCCTCCCGAAGCTGCTTCGGGCGAAACGTGACCAATGGAAAGCCCGGAGGTTCCTCCCGAAAACCGACCGTCGGTAATCAGGGCGCATTGTGCACCCAGATGACGGGCTTTAAGATAGGAGGTAGGGTAGAGCATTTCCTGCATACCCGGACCGCCTTTGGGACCTTCGTAGGTAATTACCACCACATCACCGGCTACCACCTCGCCGCTTAAAATTCCGTGACAGGCGGTGTCCTGCGAAGTATACACTTTGGCCGGACCGGTAAATTTCCAGATTTTTTCGTCGACTCCGGCAGTTTTTACCACACAACCATCGGGGGCCAGGTTTCCTTTTAAAATTCCCAGACCTCCATCCACTGTGTAGGCATGTGTCATATCGCGGATACAACCTTTGCTTCGGTCGGAGTCGAGTTCTTTATAATAGGTGTGCTGCGAACCCATCACTAAATTAAACCGATGGGCCGGTGCGCTTTTGTAGAGCTGTTTTACTTCCTCCGCACTATCGCTACGGGTGATATCGTATTTTTCGATGGCCTGTGCCAGTGTGTTTCCGTCGGCACGGAATACATTGGTATTCAGTAATCCACCCTTGCTTAATTCGGCTAAAATACCGAGAATACCACCAGCACGGTTTACGTCCTGAATATGGTATTTTTCGGAGTTGGGAGCTACTTTGCACAAGCAGGGAGTTTTGCGCGACAGGGCATCGATATCGTCCATAGTGAAATCGACACCCGCTTCGTGAGCAATGGCCAGAATGTGCAGGATGGTATTGGTGGATCCGCCCATGGCAATATCGAGCACCATGGCATTTTTAAACGATTCTTTAGTGGCGATGGTTCGGGGAAGCACGGTATCGTCGCCATCGCGGTAATATCGGTAAGCGTTTTCTACAATTTGTTTCGCTGCTTTCATAAACAATTGTTCGCGGTTGGCATGGGTAGCCAGAATGGTACCATTGCCGGGTAAAGCAAGACCAATGGCTTCGTTGAGGCAGTTCATCGAATTAGCGGTGAACATACCCGAGCAGGACCCACAGGTAGGGCACGCGGCACTCTCGATTCGTTTTACCTGTTCGTCGGAAACACTATCGTCGGCAGCCTGTACCATGGCATCTACCAGGTCGAGTTGTTTGCCATCCAGTTCGCCGGCTTCCATGGGGCCTCCCGATACGAAAATAGTCGGGATGTTGAGTCGCATGGCAGCCATCAGCATACCCGGAGTAATTTTATCGCAGTTGGAGATGCAAATGAGTGCGTCGGCTTTGTGTGCATTAACCATGTATTCAACGCTATCGGCAATCAGGTCGCGCGACGGGAGTGAATAGAGCATTCCATCGTGGCCCATGGCGATTCCGTCGTCAACAGCGATGGTATTGAATTCGGCGGCGAAACAACCCAGTTTTTCAATTTCAGCTTTTACCTTTTGGCCGATATCGTGGAGGTGAACATGTCCGGGAACAAATTGAGTAAAGGAGTTGGCGATGGCAATGATAGGTTTTCCGAATTGGTCATCGGTAACCCCGTTGGCTCTCCAAAGCGCTCTGGCTCCAGCCATTTTGCGGCCGGCCGTACTGGTCTGACTTCTTAAAATATTCTTCATCCTGTGCGTTTTTTAAAAGCGAAAAACCTCTCTCATGGTGGGTGAGAAAGGTTTTCTATAACATTGTTTTTTTCAAACTTCCGTATGTAACCGTCCTCACCCTTGATTGTTGACCAAAAGTTCCACGACGAGCACTAGAATAGAATTGAAAAAATTTGTTGTCATTATTTTAATTATTTTGGGTGCAAAGATAAAGTGAATTATTTAAAAAACAAATAGTTTCAAGAAAAAAAATCGGTTTTAACGGTAAATCGTATTTTTTCGGGCATTATAACTTACATTTTCTAATATAAATGCACGTTATTGATAAAAAAGCGCAGATAAACAATATAACGAAAAATTGTGTTATTTTTGCGGGCTAAAAAGATTTACTGCTGAATGGAAAAAAAGGAGTATCAGTACTTATACAAGATAGATTCACCCGATGATTTAAAGCAAGTACCCAGAAATGACCTTTCACAGGTTTGTGATGAGTTACGCGATTTTATCATTGATGAAGTTTCCCAAAATCCGGGTCATTTAGGTTCGAATCTGGGCAGCGTTGAGCTGACCGTTGCATTGCATTACGTATTTAACTCACCCTACGATCGTATTGTGTGGGATGTTGGTCATCAGGCTTATGGTCACAAGATATTGACCGGCAGGCGCGACAAGTTTCACACGAATCGCAAACTGGGTGGGATTTGTGGCTTTCCTTCCATTTTCGAGAGCGAATACGATGCTTTTGGAGTGGGGCATGCCTCTACGTCGATTTCTGCAGCCCTGGGGATGTCGGTGGCGGCATTGATGAAAAAAGAAGACAAACGCAGGATAGTTGCGGTGATTGGTGATGGTTCGATGACTGGTGGATTAGCTTTCGAGGGATTGAATAACACCTCGATGGATAAAAACGATTTGTTGATTGTGTTGAACGACAACCAGATGGCTATTGATCCGGTGCATGGTGGTATTACTCAGTATCTTGTTGATCTGACTACCTCTACCACTTATAATAAGGTGCGTTACAAAACCTACCGTGCCTTGCGTAAGTTTGGGTTGATGAGCGATAATGCCAAGAAAAAGGTTCAGTTGCTGGGCAATAGTTTGAAAGCCACTCTTACCCATCAGAGTAATATTTTTGAAGGATTAAACATTCGTTACTTTGGTCCTGTAGATGGACATGATGTCGAAAACCTGGTGAAGATTCTGGAACAGATCAAAGATTTCAGAGGTCCGAAAGTATTGCATTGCATCACTACCAAAGGAAAAGGGTATACACCTGCCGAAAACTCGGCAACTGAATGGCACGCACCCGGTCAATTCGATCCTGCCTCGGGCACCCGCAAGAAGGGGACTGATGCTCCTTCGGCACCACTTTTTCAGACCGTTTTTGGCGAGACCTTGCTGGAGCTGGCCCGTATGAACGAAAAAATTGTTGCTATAACACCGGCCATGCCTTCGGGATGTTCGATGAATATTATGCAAAAAGAAATTCCGCAACGGGTGTATGATGTAGGAATAGCTGAAGCCCATTCGGTTACTTTTTCGGCAGGATTGGCAAAAGAAGGAATGATCCCGTTTTGTAATGTTTATTCGTCGTTTATGCAACGTGCCTACGACAGTATAATACATGATGTGGCGCTTCAGAAACTGAATGTTATTATGTGCCTCGACAGGGCCGGACTGGTAGGTTCCGACGGAGCCACTCACCATGGAGTTTTTGATTTGGCCTATATGCGCTGTGTTCCGAATATTACCATAGCAGCTCCGCGAAACGAGCATGAGTTACGAAATTTAATGTTTACGGTGCAGCAAGAAAATTATGGTCCGTTTGTGATCCGGTATCCGCGGGGTAAAGGATTTCTGATTGACTGGAAAAACGAAATGCAGGTAACTGAAATTGGAAAGGGCGAATGCCTGAAGAAGGGCGATCGTCTGGCGGTAGTAACTTTGGGGGTTATGGCTAATCCGGCACTTGAAGCGATTATAAAAGTGGAAGAAGAGCTCGACCTTCGCATAGGCTTATACGATATGAAGTTTCTAAAGCCTATGGACACTGCGCTTTTACGTGAAATTGCCCGCGAATACTCTTATCTGATTACAATTGAGGATGGAGTTATAAACGGAGGATTTGGGTCGGCTGTGCTGGAGTATTTTTCCGACAATTCAATCGATGTAAAAGTACGCAGGATGGGAATTCCTGATCGGTTTATCGAACATGGTACTCCCGAAGAATTATATGCTGAAATAGGACTCGATGTTGCAGGCATTGAAAAAGTGATCAGAGAGCTTATTGCTTGATTTTTTAAAAAAAAGAGGTAAAAAATGAGAATTGTTATTGTAGGTGCGGGAGAAGTGGGTACTCACCTGGCGAAATTGTTGGCCAAAGAGCACATAAATATCACCCTGATGGACGATAATCCGGATCGGTTAAAAGATTTGGATGCCAATTACGATTTGATGACGCGGGAAGGGTCGCCTACCTCTATAAACGATTTAAAAGAAGCGGGCACACACGACGTTGATTTGTTTATTGCAGTAACTCCCTACGAAAGCGTAAACATGACAGCCTGTATGATTGCTAATAATTTGGGAGCAAAAAAAACATTGGCTCGTATCGACAATCCCGAATACCTGCAACCCCAAAATAAGGAGTTTTTCAAGAATCTGGGAGTCGATTATCTGATTTACCCTGAAATGTTGGCTGCCCGTGAAATTGTGACTGCCCTGGAGGTAACCTGGTTACGGCAGAATCTTAGTTTTTGTAATGGCGAACTGATCTTGTTGGGAATAAAGGTTCGTGAAAACGCGTTGATATTAGGACAAAAATTTATAAGCGGATTTTTAGACCATCGCCGTTTTCGCATTGTTGCCATTAAGCGTAATAATACTACGATTATTCCCGGAGGTTCCGACGAAATTCTGGCCAATGATATTGTGTATTTTATTGCCCGTCCCGAAGATTTGGAGTTTGTTCGTCAGCAGGCCGGAAAAGTAGACCACAAAATAAACAGTGCCATGATAATGGGAGGTAGCCGGATTGCGCAAAAGACTGCACAATCATTGCCGTCTACCATCAACGTGAAAATTCTGGAAAAGGATATTGAACGGAGCTATCAGTTGGCCGAACGCTGCAACAGAGCACTCATTATAAACGGAGATGCGCGTGATTTGGAATTGCTTCGCGACGAAGGGATTCACGAAACGGATGCATTTATAGCCGTCACTTCCAATTCGGAAGCGAATATTCTGGCTTGTATGGCAGCCAAGCGGATGGGAGTGAAGAAAACGGTTGCTGAAGTTGAAAATATTGATTATATAATGTTGGCCGAGAGCATGGATATTGGTACGGTTATCAACAAAAAGATGATTGCAGCCAGTTATATTTATCAACTCACCCTGGATGCCGATGTGTTGGATGTACGTACGCTAACATCGGCCGATGCCGAGGTGGTTGAATTTGTTGCAAAAAGTAGTTCCAGGATAATTAAATCAAAGATAAAAGACCTTCGATTACCTGTAAATGTTAATATTGGCGGATATGTACGTAATGGTCAGGGTTTTATAGTGGCAGGAGATTCTGTAATTGAACCGGGTGACCATGTTATTTGTTTTTGTGTTGCCTCTGCAATTCGTAAATTAGAAAGCTTTTTTCAATAATGTACCGCGACTTTAACCATCGGTTTATACTCCGGATCACCGGTGCTTTATTGTTGTTCGAAAGTGCATTTCTTTTGACTGCAGTGTTGGTGTCGTGGTATTACCAGGAAGGTGAGGGTGCTACTTTTTTTGCCAGTGCAGGCATCTCGGCATTGTTAGGAAGTATGGCCATGTTGGCCGGCCGAAACGCCCAGCCGGTAATAGGTAGAAGAGAGGGATCGGTTATCGTAACCTCTATATGGCTGGTGTTTTCGTTAGTAGGAATGTTGCCTTATCTGATTTCGGGAAGCATCTCATCGGTTACCGATGCATTTTTCGAAACTATGTCGGGGTTTACCACCACAGGAGCTTCCATCCTGAATAATATTGAATCGCTCCCATACAGCGTTTTATATTGGCGAAGTTTGACACATTGGATTGGAGGATTGGGAATAATAGTTATTTCAATGGCCTTGTTACCCATTTTCGGTTTTTCGTCGGTACAGCTTTTTGCCGCAGAGGCCACTGGTCCAACTAAAGATAAAATACATCCTAAAATGAGTGAAACGGCTAAGCGATTGTTGGCAATTTATGTTGTACTAACTCTTGCGGAATTTCTATTGCTCAAATTGGCTGGCATGGGATGGTTTGATGCCTTAAATCATTCATTTTCAACAATAGCAACGGGAGGTTTCTCCACTAAGCAGTTAAGTATAGGCTATTGGGATTCTCCCTTCATTCATTATGTGCTTATCGTATTCATGTTTTTGGCCGGGGTAAATTTTACGCTTTTTTATTTTTTAATCAAACGTAATTATGTAAAAGTTTTTGCGAATCAGGAGTTAAGGTTTTATGCACTCATCGTGTTGGTGTTTACTGTACTGATGTCGACAACTATGATCCCAACTTCGGATTTATCGGGTTTCAGTGGAATGGAAAAGGTGTTTCGTGATAGCTTGTTTACTGTGGTTTCGCTCATTACTACTACAGGATTCGGTAGTGTCGATTACATGCAACTGGCGCCACTGGCCTGGGTTTTAGCCTTGGTTATTATGTTAGTAGGTGCCTCGGCTGGTTCAACGGCAGGTGGAATGAAATTAGTAAGGGTATTGTTGGTGGTGAAATACGCCTATTATGAATTTAAACGTATTATCCATCCGAATGCTGTTTTTCCGGTACGCTACAATGGAACTATAGTAAGAGATGAAGTAATAACAAAAGTACTGGCCTTTATAGTTTTATATATTCTGGTGATATTAATAGGTACAGTTATTCTGGCTTTCAGTGGAATGGGATTTTTAGAGTCGCTGGGCGGAATGGTGACGTGTATCAGCGATGTAGGCCCGGGTTTGGGAAGTATCGGACCAGCCCATAGTTTTTCCGAAATTCCATCATTTTCAAAATGGTTTCTTGCTATCGTGATGTTGGTGGGTCGCCTTGAACTTTTTACCGTATTAGTGATTTTCACACCCGTATTCTGGAAAAAATAATTTAATAAGTCTTCGGTATGAAGAAAGACTTTAATTTCAAGCTGATATTCCGTTTTTTCGGAGTGTTATTGTTAGTCGAAGCTACAGCCTTATTGCTTACTTCGTTGGTTGCTTTTTATTACAAAGAAGATCCACGATGGTTGTTACTAAGCAGTTTAATAGCCTATGTAGTTGCTTTGGCAGCAGTTGCTTATGGCCGAAATGCTTCTCCGGTAATCGGAAGGAGAGAAGGTTCGCTGGTAGTTACGTTTGTGTGGGTGCTTTTTTCGGTAGTAGGCATGTTACCCTATCTTTTTTCGGGACGCATCCCTGCAGTTGAAGATGCATTTTTTGAGACCATTTCCGGTTTTACTACCACAGGAGCATCCATACTTACCAATATTGAAGAACTTCCGTATAGTATACTTTTTTGACGGAGTCTAACCCATTGGATGGGAGGATTGGGAATCATTGTGATGTCGCTGGCCATGCTGCCCGTGTTTGGCAGCAGTGGTGCTCAATTGTTTGCCACCGAATCGGCTGGCCCAACCACCGATAAAATTCATCCTAAGGTAGCTGAAACAGCCAAGCGCTTGCTGTTGATTTATGTAATTCTGACTGGTACCGAAACAATTCTGCTGCGTTTTGGGGGGATGGGCTGGTTCGATGCAGTATGTCATTCGTTTGGTACGGTAGCTACAGGTGGATTCTCGACAAAGCAAGCTAGTGTTGCTTACTGGGATTCGGCTTATATTCAGTATGTGATAGCTATTTTTATGATGCTTTCGGGAATCAACTTCAGTTTGTATTATTTGGGTTTTAAAACGAAGTTTTCAAAAGTGTTCGAAAATGAGGAATTGAAGACCTATTTGTCGTTGCTATTCTTGTTTTCGGTTGTAATAGCTGTTTCACTTACCGATTTTTCGGCTGGTTTTTCGTGGTCGGCTATTGAATTAGCCTGGCGAAATGCGTTTTTCAATGTAGCATCGGTGATGACTACCACCGGATTTGCAACGGTGGATTATATGTACTGGTCGACCTTTACCTGGATTTTATTGCTATTCACCATGATAACGGGAGCTTCGGCCGGATCAACCAGCGGAGCTATGAAAATGGTAAGGGTTGTGCTGGCCGCAAAGTATTGTTACTACGAATTTCAGAAGATTATTCATCCTAATGCGGTAGTTCCTGTAAAATACAATGGCAAAATTGTACAAGCTGATGTAATCACAAAAGTAGTTGCTTTTGTCATTCTGTACATGTTTACTATCGGTGTGGGGATTTTTGTACTAACAATGTCGGGGATGCCCTTTATGGAATCGATTGGAGGGATGATAACCTGTCTGGGTGGAGTGGGACCCGGCCTGGGACTGGTTGGTCCTGCCGGAAATTTCGCAAATGTGCCCGAAATCAGTAAATGGTTTCTTTCCTTTATAATGCTGTTGGGGCGCCTCGAGTTATTTACAGTGCTGGTGCTATTTACGCCCACATTCTGGAAGAAATAATTTTTTTAATTGTTAATTGTTAATTATTAATTGTTAGTGGTTAGAGCGTAAATCGCCTGATAACTTCACCCATTAATAATTAACAATTAACAATTAACAATTAGTTGGTTGCTGAATTCATCATGCTTTCCACTTCATCGTTTACCAACTTAATGAATTCTTCCACCTTAATGGTGCCTTTATCGCCTTCGCCCTGACGACGAACGGAAACCTCACCATTTTCGGCCTCTTTTTCGCCAACGATAAGCATATAAGGGATGCGTTTCAATTCATTATCACGAATTTTCCGGCCAATTTTCTCATTACGATCGTCAACCTGAACGCGGATATCCAGCAGGTTCATTTTTTTAGCCAGTTCGTAGGCATAATCGTTGAATTTTTCGCTGATGGGCAGAATAACCACCTGATCGGGAGTTAGCCACAACGGGAATTTACCGGCAGTGTGTTCAATAAGTACAGCCACGAATCGTTCCATTGAACCGAAAGGAGCGCGGTGGATCATCACCGGACGGTGTTTCATATTATCTTCGCCGGTATACTCGAGTTCGAAACGTTCAGGAAGGTTGTAGTCCACCTGAATAGTTCCCAGCTGCCAGCGGCGACCAATAGCATCTTTCACCATAAAGTCGAGTTTGGGACCATAGAATGCAGCTTCACCCAGTTCAACGCGGGCTTTCAGGCCTTTTTCGCGACAAGCTTCCACGATAGCACTTTCAGCTTTTTCCCAGTTTTCGTCGGAACCGATGTATTTTTCTTTATTTGACGGGTCGCGTAATGAAATTTGAGCTTCGAAATTCTCGAAATCCAGCGCTTTGAAAATAATAAAAATAATATCCATTACTTTCAGGAATTCTTCCTTGAGCTGCTCCGGGCGACAGAAAATATGAGCATCGTCCTGCGTAAAAGAACGTACACGGGTAAGTCCATGCAGCTCCCCACTTTGTTCGTAGCGATAAACGGTGCCAAATTCAGCCATGCGAAGAGGAAGATCTTTATACGAACGGGGTTTTACTTTGTAAATTTCGCAGTGGTGCGGACAGTTCATTGGTTTGAGCAGGTATTCTTCGCCTTCTTCGGGAGTATGGATGGGCTGAAACGAATCTTTTCCGTATTTTGCATAGTGGCCCGAAGTTACATACAATTGTTTGTTGCCAATGTGCGGAGTCATTACCTGCTGGTATTCGAAACGACGCTGGATTTTCTTTAGGAAATCTTCCAGGCGCAGGCGGAGAGCCGTGCCACGGGGTAACCACAACGGAAGCCCTTTACCAACGGTTTCGGAGAAAGCAAACAATTCGAGTTCTTTACCTATTTTGCGGTGGTCGCGTTTTTTAGCCTCTTCGAGAAGTACCAGGTATTCGTCGAGCATTTTCTTTTTCGGGAAGGTGATTCCGTAGATACGGGTAAGCATTTTGCGCTTTTCGTCGCCACGCCAGTAAGCACCAGCCACACTAAGCAACTTTATGGCCTTAATATCGGCAGTGCTGGGTAGATGAGGCCCGCGGCATAAGTCGGTAAAATTTCCCTGAGTATATAAGGTGATAGTGCCATCCTGCAAGTCGCTGATAAGTTCTACCTTGTACTCGTCTCCTTTTTCCTGAAATTTTTTAAGCGCATCGGCTTTCGAGATGTCGTTGCGAAGATACGCCACTTTTCGTGCGGCTAATTCCATCATTTTTGCTTCAATAGCAGCCAGATCGCCTTCTTTAATAACAGCTGTACCCGGATCAACATCGTAGTAGAATCCATTTTCGATAGCCGGACCAATGCCGAATTTAATTCCGGGATACAATTCCTGGAGGGCTTCGGCCATCAGGTGAGCCGACGAATGCCAGAAGGCATGTTTACCTTCCTCATCGTCCCACTTATGCAATTTAATGGCTGCATCGGCGGTGATAGGGCGGGTAAGGTCCCACAGCTGATCGTTAACGGTTACGGATAGCACATCCTGTGCAAGTCGGGGGCTGATGCTTTCAGCCACCTGGAGCCCTGTTACGCCGGGATTGAATTCGCGGACAGAACTGTCGGGAAATGTAATTTTAATCATAACTATACCTTACAAATGGTTTTTAATTGAGCCACAAAAGTAATAAAAAAAATTGGTTAGTCGGAAAGTTTTATTATCTTTGCACCCGCTTACGCACAAAATTGCGGCTGTGGCGTAATTGGTAGCCGCGCCAGACTTAGGATCTGGTGCCGAGAGGCGTGGGGGTTCGAGTCCCTTCAGCCGCACAAGTTGTTGTTAAGTAGTTAATAACAAGCAGTTTGAAAAAATAAGTGTCTGTAAAGACAAAAATTAATTGTCTACAGACACTTATTCACTTCCTTGAGCTTTTGTTTTTATTATTAGTGTCGCAGCTAAAAAACAAAAAAAAACAATGGGAAGAAAAGTAAAAGAAATCGTTTATCCGCATCTGAATGATTGTAAAGGTGATGTGGATGGTAAGTGGTATGTTGAATACTCAGTAACTAACAAGCTTACCCGGGAGAAAGTAAGAACCCGAATTTATGAGGGGTTCGACAAATTTTCAACATATGGTGAAAAAAAATTATATGCTGAAAAGCTAATCGAAGAATATACTCAGAAACTTAATGATGGATGGAGGCCCTTCGATGAGAATGTTCAAATTGAGTTCGACGATGCGTTAGCTTATTATAATGCTATAACTTTCAGGGGCAACAAAACCCGAAAAAAGTCATCTATTCAACCTTTATTTTCTGATTATCTGGCGTGGAAAAAGCCCTATGTGGCAGACACTACTCTTGAAGATCACCGATCTAAATTACGACAGTTTTCGCAATACCTTGAGTATAATAATTACTTAGAGAAGGATATAACTTTCTTTGATAGTAAAGTTATTATAAGCTTCTTAAGATTGCTATCTGAAAAAATGTCGCGACGTACAATTGATAAATATCAGCAGGTTTTGCATGGTTTCTTTTCATTTCTGCAAAAGGAAAAAAATATCAATATCAAAAATCCGGTCGATAAAAACATACCGAGAATGGGTAAAATTGTTGATATGGCACCGGCAGGTATTCCTGAGAAAATCCGTCGAATTCTAATGCATGAAATCGAGAAGGATTATCCACAACTTTGGATGTCCTGTTGTTTTGTGTACTACACCGCTATCCGGCCATGTACCGAACTACGCTACCTGAAGCTTAAACAAATAAACTTTGATTCTCGTACAATAACGGTTACGAATGATCGCTCCAAAAACAGACGCACTGAAACTATTGATATACCTGATGAATTGTATAAGCTGATTGTGGATAAGTGGAAGCTACAGGAATATAATAGTGAATTGTATTTGCTGGGAAAGAATGGCGAGCCCGGTACCGAGGTTTTAGGCCGAAATACAATGAGAGAACGTTTTAACAAGATTCGCGACAGGTTACAGCTTTCGAAAGATATTAAATATTATTCGTGGAAGCACTCCGGGGCTCAGGAACTGGCTGATGCAGGAGCGAACACCTATGAGCTGCAGCGACATCTTAGACATAGAGAACTAGCAACTACTGAAAAATATCTAAGAAAGAGGATTGGTCAAAAATCTGATATGATTAAGAAACAGTTTCCTCCGATAGGATAGATGTGTAAATTAACTTGCTACTTACTACATTGAAAAATAGGCGGCCAGCATCTTTGTTGCTGACCACCTATTTTTTTTACAGATGTTATTCAATTATTTTTTTTGAAATATACATCAATTTGTTATCTCATTTTCATTGGTATCTTCAATCGGCTCCATAAGCGCCTTGATTGCTAATCCAAGTTGCTCAATTTCAAGTTCCAGGGCATTGATAGTATCACGCAAACTCTGCCTTTCCTGAATAACTTCAGTCGGAATCACATACTCAACTCCACCAACTAAGCCGTCCAGATACTTAGAACCGTGATAATCCAATTTAGCAATCCTCTCAATACAAGATTTAATCTCCTGCCTCTTAGAAAGTATCTGTGTGCGGAGTTCTATTACTTGTAGCTGCTGTTCGGTCGGTGCCTTCTTGGTGAGAGCAGCTGTGCTTGCGGCTTCATTTCCATTCAGCTTGTCAATTATATGAGTATTTCCACCAACCATTATCCTGTTTTGATAGTCAATCCACATACCACCAACTGGGTAAAGATGCAAAATACTATTTATCAGCTGAGTTCTCAAATCATTCATGTCCGGGTTGACTAAGAAAAAATCATCCGGATTTCTATGGCCATTAACGGTACTGCCACGGCTAAAGATACGGTTGCACCACTCCTCCCACGATTTTGTGAAGTAGTGATTAATCCATGCTTTGTCGTAGCAGAGATTCATCTTGTCGGCCTCCATATTGGTGTTGACACCTCCAATGACCTCATGAAGAGAGTGTAAGCCCTCATACAATGCTGTATTTACGAAGCTTTTAAAGGCATATCCTATTTCACGCTCAGGCAGGACGCCTTCTTGAATATAGTTTTCAACTACCCCTCCTTGTTCAGGCTTATTCACCAAACCACTTGCACCGAACATTTTCCAAGAAAGCAATACCCCCGGCACCTGAAGAAACTCAGTGCATAAATCTGATAGGTTGTAACCATCTGCAAAATTGATAAATTCGTCAATGTCGATTAACGCAATAAAATCAAACTTAGATTGATTGCTCCGAATGAAGCTATCATACAATCTCGATTGTTTCACGCCAGGCTCTTTGTTTAAGAGTATCTCAAGCAGCTCGGGTGTTTCATCGCAAGCGTGTAAATATACCTGTGTATAGCCCTGTATTAGCTCTTTGTGGCTTTTGCTACCAACATCTTCATGTAGGTGAATCTCGTCGAAACCTGCGTTTAAATGGTAATCTATCCACTCGGCCAAATAATCGTGTTCGTTCTT
This sequence comes from uncultured Paludibacter sp., assembly GCA_964559265.1. Classification (GTDB taxonomy): domain Bacteria; phylum Bacteroidota; class Bacteroidia; order Bacteroidales; family Paludibacteraceae; genus Paludibacter. Next base: position 28,337 of record CAZLHC010000033.1, read on the forward strand.
AATTATTGAACAAATTGCTGTTTTCATATTTTCTGTATTGAATTATTAATAATAAAGACCGCCCGGCACCGTGTATTCTACGAGCAACACAAGCTCTTTCCACAGTAAGATGGTGCTTGGCTCAATTTGAAACCATGGCAGTCCATCTGGTGACGTATCCATTGTCATACGAACTAATATCTGAGTGTTAGCAAATACGTCGCTTTTTTCGAACAATGGATAACTAGCTCCATCTGTAGCTTCGTAATAACCCTTAAATGATAATATTTTCGCACTTGCTGGTAAATACTCCCTGGTAAAGTCGTGCAGACTTGGGACGCGAGAATTACCCGGATCAGGACTTGTCAGAATGAATAACCTCTCATAGACTGGCTGATTACCAAATTTTTGAGGCAGCAATGAGGGCTGTGTTGAGTAATTGGGGTGAACAGTTGGGGAGAATGTTTCTTCATTTCTGTTTCTCGTATAGCGAACTCCATCAAATATCTTCTCAAGGCTGCCATCTGTGAAAACGGTACTATCATAAATTGGTGTAGAAAAACCAAGATTTCCCTCAATTATTTCAGGAAAAATGCAATTGGAAAAACGAACACCAAAATACCCATACGATACGCCGCCAAAGAAAATACATTCGGTAAGCCCTGTGCCATCATCTTGTGAGTTATACATTGACTTGAAAAATGTATTATTATAAAGAGGACCAAAGAAAAAATTATTCGTAACCGGGCCTCTGAACGTGTTACCAGCTAATTGGTCGAATACATTGTTAATACATGAACCTTTGAATGTATTGTTCTGGAGCGTGGAACCAAAATAATTATTAAATTCAACTACGAGATTTTGGTTGTTTTGCGCAAAGCTGTTATTGCGCCAGTTATCATAAGTGTTCGGGTTGTACATTGCTCGAGGACCACCCCAGATATTTACCATGACATTACGAAAATCGAGCGGGAAATCATTTTTTTGCCTGGTGTCAATTCTTCTGTAAATGTAGCCCTTCGTACAGCCCGGGACCTTTGATTGGTTGTTTTCAATGTCGTAGTACAGAATATCCTGAGGATAAACAGTTGAGTACGCTTCAGGAGCTAGCTTGTTGGGGGATACAGCAGTAACAATAATTGGCTCGACAGGTCCTACATGCAAATCTTGTCGAGCTGGAATTGTGTGTACGGTTTGATAATCAGATATAAGATAACTCGCTCCCGGCGCCAACTCACCATAGGAGAGTTTGTTAAGCAATTCAGAGTAAGTAAGTATTTTGCTTGCTGGCATTAGATTGGCGACTGCTGTTGCAATGGCCTGGGCTCGTGCGGCTGCTTCATTGACATCTCCATTCTGGCGGGCAGTAGCCTCGCTGTTGATAGCTGCCGTTAGATTGGCGA
>CAZLHC010000033.1:29818-41503 GCA_964559265.1 uncultured Paludibacter sp.
AGCTTTATGCTACCCGGCTCCCGGGGCACTATATCGTGAGTGAAATCATCAGCGCTTATTCTTACCTCATGTTCATGACCGGCTTGATCGATAAGATATTTCTTATCGCTTTGAAGAATATCCCGGATGAATATAAATTCATCTAATGTTTTATATCCAACATCAGCGCTGATAATTTCACGAATCTTTAACCTGTTGTTTTGTTCAATATAATCATCAGTTAACTGATCATATATCATAAATACATCGTCTGTGAACTCGGGTTTAGCAATTGCTTTACCAGTCACTTCAATTTGTTCGAATGCTGAATATGAATTAGCAAAGCGAATAATATATTTATCGGGAGTGACTGCCGGTTTTTTGATAATAATATCAAAAACAAATTTCCCATCCACAAGTATTCCGAGGTATGATGGTATTTTACCATAGCTTGTGTAGCTCGCGTTTCGTAATATCTCAATGTTAAACGCGTACATATCTCCCTCGGTTAACTCTGGAAATGCAAACACATTACCATACTCAGTAACAACTGTATATGCTTTGTTAGATGCGATAAAATAAAGAGGAAATAACTCGTTTTCTTTTATGACAATGTGCCGTCCGGAAGTTCGTGTTGTCATAAAGAACTGTTTATCCACATTCAAAAGCTTATACGCAAAAATATCAGTGTTCAATGCATTCAGATACCTGATCATTTTCTTGCCAATACCACCTTTATATACTTTTCCGGAATAATTCAATGTAGATTCTCCTTGCGTGAATTCTACCGTGATAGACACATGATTATTTGCTATTTGAGTAACCAGAACAGACATGCTGACGACCTCGGATTTTTGCATCTGTGATTTAATAATATCTGATATCTGTATACTTGATTCATAACCACCATCGGACATGTAAGGAATTGATGTGCCGGAAAAAACAATATCGCCATAAAGCGAGATATTATAATGTATCAACCCCTGAACAGTAGATTGTAACTCAAACACGATTGGATTGTTAACCAAATATGCCTCCTTGGGTTGTTTTTTATATGAAAGTGTGCCTGACATTATTTCGGAGTAACTTTTAGTACCACAATATTGTATTTAACATCATCAAAAGATTCTACTGTGTTGTCTGATAGAAATATACTACGCTCAATAGACTCAACTATCAGGAACGAATAAAACTCACTTTGAGATTTATTTTCATTCCCGGGAATCGCTATCCACCGTGCATACAAAACATTTGTATCTGCAATCGATGGTGTTGATATAATTGTTTGCTTAATCATAAATCCAAAATTATTTAATTAGTTGTTAGTATTAAAGGACATTTATTTATATAGTTTCACCGTCCTAAATTTCGCCTCGATTACTTTTATACCTGAGTTGGATATTTCATATTTTATTGACTCTGGAATGAGCGGTTGGCCGTTCAGCATTTTCCCTTTATGCATTTTAAAGGTATTCATGTTTTGTAAATTTAAATTCAGCTTTATTGGTTGAAAGGAATTTTGAAGGATATTATTGAACGATTTCCAGAATTTTTCATACAATCCATTTATTCCACTCAATACTAAATCATAATCAGCGAAAATTTCTCCTGAATTATCATAATGTTGTGTAGTACCTGAAGCCATTTTATTATATTCAGAATTTCCTGCAGCACGACCTTTAAAAAAACAAAACATCACAGGGCATTCGGTATTTGATTTATCCAGCGACATTTTATCTTCACTTTCCGATTGTATTCTTGAGTTTAACGATATTTCATCAGAAATAAATGGAATAGGCATGTACAAACTATCTACCGATAATGGAATTCTTATGTAGACCATCGGTAATGATTCATAATCACATACAATATCATATTTTTCTCTATCGTCAAATTCTTGATAATAGTCAAAATTATTATTGCCAAGCGTATTTGTTTTCATTCTAAAATTTACCGATGTTCTATGATAAAAAACACCGGATGAACGAAGAAAATAATAACCACCCCCCGATCTTCTTAAATCTAATATCGTATTTTTATCAATAAATGGTGTAGTGAATTCTTTGTTAAAATCAATTTTGTTCGTGTAATTTGAATTCTGAACATTAAAATTCCGGTTACACGTAATATACAATGATTTAAATTTTTCAGGCTCTATAACAGGCTCTGATGAAACTAATGCTGTGATATCATCAAATTCAAGCGTATCATCAAATTTGACCATCTCTATTACTCTATCATTTCCTGCAATAAATTCTACATGATATGTTTTTCTGACGACCTCGATAAATTTTTCAACAGAAACAGATGGCACCATCTGATCATACCTGATCTTACCTGTCAAAAGTAAATCATTTGTCTTGTTAGGTACCGTTATTTTGCTTAACGTTAAATCAGATTCGAAATCATAGCTTAATGTATAATCCAAATACTCAAAAATACGCCGTAAGATATAAGACAGTTTTAAAAAACCGGTTATCCGGTAGCCGGCCGGATAATCCACCTCTATACCTTCTTCTGTAAATGTTCCTCCAACCCTATTTTTAAATCTGAAATAAGAATTTGGTCCTTCAGTTGCATCATTCACGTTTTGCTCATTCAGCAAAGTGAAAGAAGTTCGAATAAAATTATCTTCTTCAATATTTTCCAGTTTTACGCAAACAGGATAAACTTTAAAATCATCTTCCGTTATTCCACCCAATACACTTTCAAAATGTTCAATCCATTGTGCAACTTTTTCCGATTGTGTTCCGGTGTACTCCTCACGCACAATACCAGAGAATACCTGCTTCATGCTTATATCACGCATTTTCAAATATATATCAGACTCATCGAAAAGCAAAGTGCAAACAACCGATACGTTTTTTTGAACTGAGTTTACAACTAAAGTAGCACGGCTTTGATCTGTGCCATAAATCACTACCACGTCCCTATTTACAACATATTTTAATTTGCGGTCATAACGATGAGGAAAATTCAGTGTTTTCACATTTTTTTCGGTCCATTTCAAGTTGAGAGGAAGCGATATTGAACCCGCATTGCTGAGGAAAGGGTTTGTCTTAACTATACTGATTTTAATATTTTCACTCAAATCGAAATCTATTCCTGTTTCAAAGTCAATTATCCGTATCATGTGCGTTTGCCTAAGTTTTGTGATTTTTCAACGATATCTTCTGTCTTTTTGAACTCCCAATAATTGATTTCAGCTTCAATTTTTGTTTCAGCGAATTTATCAACCGCCCTTTTAAAATAGGCTATTGCCTTGTAAAATCCAGCAGAAGAATCGGGATTATTTGTATTGCCAGATGGCGTATTTGAACCTCCTTCTGCAAATCCATCAGGAAGCGGATTCCTGGAAGTACGACGGCGGCGAACGCGCTCTATCGACCGAACCTTCTCGGCAACATCCGGACGGCGAAGCTCGGGAACGGCAACCACATATTCACCTGAATGTACCGGCAGGGTTCCGGCAACATCATATCGCTGTCCTGGTCCGGTATATCCACCATCTTTAGAAAAGTCCTGATTATACCCGCCATCGGCAAGTCCATTTTTAAGTTGGATCTTGCCGGTGGATGCTGCCGATGATGAACCGGGTGATGAAAGTGTCATTGACTTGATTTTTTGCCGTTCTGCGTTAGCAGCTGCCACTTGTGCAATGCCAGTTCCAACTAACAATGCAGTTAATACCCCAGCCATGATTTGTCCAAAAGGCGCGGGGATTGTCATCGATGAGGCCCACGCGTTCATTATACCGGTCGCCGTGGCTACTCCGATTTGTGCTACCTGAATGGCAAATTGAGCATCCGCAAATTTCTTCTGAATATCGAGTTCTGCTTGCGCTCTTTCCTGCTCAAGCTGTTCTTTCTTTTTCGCGTAGTCGGCATCGCTCTGATTGAGCCCTGAAAGTCTTTTTTCATAATCTGCCTGAACCGCTGATGTTTCTGCACTTTGAAGCGTCTGAACAAAATCGGATGCCGCAGAAACTATTTCACCTGTTTTTTGAATATACCCCTGAACAATTGCTTTCTTTTTCTCCTGAAATTCTTGTTCCTGCTTTATTTTGTCATCGTTGATTTTGTCCTGAATATCCATCACGGCCTTTTCGGAAGCCTCGAGCGCCTGTATTTGTGCATCGGTAGGATTTGTTATTTCCTGAAGCGCTGCAACAAATTCTCGTTGTTCCTCAAGCCGGCGTTCCGTCGATTCGCGCTCAACGCGTTGAACCTCGGTATCGTACTGTTTTTGCGTGATTACTCCTTTTGCAAGGTCCGACTTTAATTTTGACAGTTTAGCCTTCTCGATAGCGTCGATGGCACTGAATCGTGCCTGTGCCGATTGCTGTAAACTTTGCAACAAAGCATCGTCAGTAGCTTTTTGTCTATCGATATTTCCTTTGTAATAATCGTCATTTATTTTTTGCAGATTCGCCTTGTGATGCTTGTTTAAGAGTTCGAGAACTTGCAGTTTTTCGCTGGTGAGTTTTGCCGGATCACCATCCACCCCGGCTTCCTGAAGGGCAATCTTGTATCTTTCGTTTTCACCTCTGATGGCGATATCGGTAAGTTTTGATTGATACTCGTTTTCGATTTTAGTTTTTTCATCGAGCTGGTCCTTGGTAAGTTTATTCGACTCGACATTGAAAAGCCCTGCAAGCTTAAGTCGCTGGTTATATTCACTCGTGAGAATGGAGGTCTCGATACCGGTATCGGCAAGGAGCTTTTCGTATTTCTCCTTTTCTTTAATCAAAACATCGTACAACTGGGCTTGAATAGCAATTTGTTTATCTTTGCCAAGCCCTTTAATTTTAAGTTGATTCTGAAGGCTTTTGATTGCTGCCTCTTCAATTTTCCGGTTGTATTCTGTTTCGGTAATCAAGCCCTGAAGACGTGCTTGTTTAAGTTTGTTTATTTCTGCATTCAATGCATTTTCTTCATTCTGAATTCGCTTTTCAAGCGCCTCCTTGGCTTTTTGTTCACGTTCGCGCCTGTCTTCCTCCTGAAGGGAAACTGCTCTTTTATTATCCCTCCGACTGTTCGAATAATACTCCTGTTGCATTGATGAAAGATCGGAGAAAAAACCTCTGAACTTTTCCTTTTGTTCTTCAGTTCCGGCATCGAGACTTTTAGTAATATCATTTACTAAATTAGCCAATTCAGTTCTTTGTTCAAAAGTAAGCTCTGTACCTTCCTGTACAAGTTTCATGTATTTTTCTACTTCAGCAAACTGCTCTGAAGAACCGCGTTTCATTGCATCTATAAGATTCTTATTATGCCCGGCCCATGCCTTATACTGCCCGGATATATTTGATACGGCCATTTTATAATTTTCCGATTCAAGTTTCAATAATTCAGAACTTGCTTTTTTGCGCTCTTCAAGCGACTTGGTAGTATCCTGAACCACTTGACGTAATTGTTCAATCCTGGCTTGATTAACTTTTGTAATATCATTGTTTCGGGCAATGGCATCGTTCAATGCATCCTCGGCAATCGCTGCATCATAGGCGGCTTTAGCATTTCCAGTCATATTTTTGCCAATTTCGGCCAGGTTTTTACCATTTTCTTTCAATGCTTTGAAATCAAGCGTTGCCAGATTGATAAGCGCCTTTAAAAATTCGGTTACTGCTCGTTTACTTGTGTCGAAGAGTGATTTAAGGGCCGACAATACGCCTTCAAATTTTGTTGTTGCCTCATCCGATCCGGCTATTGCTGTTTTGAGCAAATAGAATGCTGCCACAATTGCCATTATTACAATTCCGATCGGATTAGCAATAAGTGCCTTTAGTGCCTGCCCAAATCCAAGGACGGCTTGTGCAGCCTGACCTACCGGATTATTCATTGAAGCAAACTGCTGTACGATGCTTTTACCGGCATTTCCTGTAACAAACATCCTGTCGTTAACCTGACCTAACTCTTTTTGTAACGCTGCGTACGCTTTCGGATCAGCAGATACAGATGTACTATTCAGTTGTTTTTGAAGCTCACCAGCCCGTTGTTTGAGTTGATTCATGGTCATATCCTCAAGCTTCATTGTAGTGATGATTTCCTTCTTTTTCTGATTGTTATTGTCGATAGACTTGTTGTTTTCCTGAATTTTTTTGCTGAAATCCTGAACGGCCGCCGAATTGCTTTCCATAGCTTCTTTGGCATACCGGTACTGGTCTGTATTTGTTTTTCCTGACGCTTCCATCTTTGCCATCGACTTCTCAGCATCGCGCATGTTTTTCTCAGCCTTTTTCATCTCAACCGATAGTTCACGGTTTTCTTTTTTCAACCGATCGGTTGATGAAGATAATGTGGTAAGTTCTCCCTGAACGCCTTTGGCATCCAATTCGAGTACCCAGCGAATATTGTCGTCTTTTAATTTTGCCATTATGATTCCCTCCCTCTAACTACTCCATATGATTTTTTTCGTGATCTTCTGTTGCCAGTACCATGCTCTTCACCTAGTGCTTTATGTAAGGCATCAGATACGAAGTCATACAATTCTTTTCCGTAACCGGATCGGATATCGCGCAATGCGTTATTGTATAATATTCCCCATACCTGTCTGTTATATATTCTGCGATTTCCATATTTCTTCATATCAATAAAGCGCATATGGAGAACAATGCTGGCAGAAACAATAAATTTTTCACCTGATGACTGAATTATAAAATCAGGATTTTCGAGCGATTGAAGTAACATTCCGGATCGAACTCCAATCTTTTTTGTATGCTTTCTTTTAATTTCTAATTCCTTACCTTCTACATAAATATTATTTCTGGCAATAGCCAGTTGCGCTTTGTAGATATTGTTCAGGTCGCGCTGCAATATCTGTATCACAAATTCCTGTTTGGTTATATTTTCTGAAATCATTGCTGTATTGAATTATACAGCGAATATAGTATGCTTGTTATGAGTGATAAAGGACAAAAAAAAGCCCGTGCAATATATACACGAGCTTTATAAAAAGCGATAACACTCCATACCGGCAACTTCAGCCGGTATTCCGGCGTTATGCTAAGCTAAAGTATAGAGTCACTAACAAAATAACGATCCACAACACCCATGTAATGTAATAGCCCACCACATTGGAGCGATACCAGAACTTGTTTTCGATGAGAAAGGCAAACATATTTCCCCGGTTTATAATTTGAAGTGCCTTCTTAAAATCGGGGCGAATTAAACTGCCTCCGTACACGGCAATGCGTACTACACTTACCAGCGATGACAGCAGAAGAATAATGATAATAATGAATAATGCTTTCATAAATTGTTGATTTGATTGTAAAGTTATTGTTTTTCTACGAAATTAGAATGATGATATGCAATTAATTATACACCAAACAATTCGTCGAGCTTTTTATTTATAGCCTGCCGGCGACGTTCGCCCGCAAGATTCTTATATGCATCTTTCGCCTTTACTTCACCTACATTGGCTTCGAGATCGATGTTAAGCTTCAGATTACCTTCAGCCACTCCATTGTGGTACCACTTGTATTCGTCGCTACGAGGATCCTGTAGTGCCAGCAATAGTTTTGCCGGGTCGTGTTCCGATTTATCAATTATGAGCCTTACAGTATCTTCAAGCGTAAGTTGCAATTCTCCACACCGGAAGATTGATTGCTTCAGGGTTAATTCGTCAAGTATCCGGTCTTTATTCTCGCTCATGATTCTAAGTATTTGTTTATTTTATCGCGCAAAGTAACTAAATCTTTTCGTGAACCAAGTGGTACGCGAACACCAAGGACAGTGTTTACAAATCCGGGAGCAAGCAGGTAAAACTCCTCTTTGCTCCGTCCGGATCCGGTACTAATTTGCTTACGGGTGAGGTCAATTCTTTTCATTGTATTCTGTATTTTGCATTGTATTTCTCAAATTCTCGCGCATCATTATCGTCGAATGTTTCATCCGACTCTGGTATCTGGTAATGCATAAATGCCTCGGCCCACATCTGATCAACATCTACAGCGGTGATATACGAGCTGTCAATGCTTTCGATTTCAATGCACCCAAAGCGCCGATAACCGAAACTTCGTAGCATAAAACCGCCATTTTCCTGATTTCTGTTTGTGAATGCCAATGGCACAGCAATTCTCTTATATTTCAGCGTAAACACTTTCCCATCGGGCCTCGCAAGTATATCCGGGCTTGAGGTTATCATTTTCCATGTGTCGATTCTCCATGTGTTGATTAATTTATCGTTCAGCGGGAATAATTCATCGTGAATAATGAAGGCATGTCTGATATAAGTATCTTTAAGCATGAAACCGGCATCGTTATTTCGTGCAAAAATTGAATAATCAATTAGTGGTTTCGGAATAATGAACTGACATAATTTTTGGATGTCGGCTGTTTCGCCAGGTTTCACAAATGTAAGCATCACCTCGTTGGGAATACCGAACAACCATTGCGAAATGGATGCTACCATCCACTTGCGTATAATAATGCTGGCACGCTGTCGGTACCAGTCAGCATTATTGTCAAATTCGCGAAACTTTAATTTGCTACACAGCAAATCGATGTGACTCAATCCGTAATACTTTCCACGAAGGCCATTAATGTATTCACGAATTGCATTCATATTTCTATGTTCAACGGTACTGCTGATTATCTGAAATTCGCATTCGTTCATGTTTTTTTTTAAGCTCTTCATGCCCGGCCTCCTTTCTGTTCTACCGATATCGATTCTGCAAATTCGCTCAAATTCTCTTTAACCGATTGTAAACAGGTAAGCAACACTTTCATTTTACCGTTATCTTCCACCGTATCCCAGTTCTTCAACAGAAACGATTGTGTTCGTTCTATTGCCGAAATGTTATGCTCAATCATCGTGTTGTCGATTTCTGATGGTTTGGCAATCCATTCTTTCACAAAATTAATACCCTCTTCGGAAAAGGATATACCTTCGATGTTAACTGCTTTCATATACTTTTTTGTTTTAAATTTATTTTTGACTTTACATTACTTAATAACCTTTGACGAAATGTTGTTGCAGGCGGTAACTCAACCAGCTGCTTACGGTAACACATCATGCAGTACTGAAGTATGTCGACAGATTTCGTTTCGGATCCCGAAGTCAGAGTGTACAGTTGGTTGAGTTTTATAAACTCATCATCAGCGTTCATTTTAATGCCATGTTCATTGAGCATGTATGCCTTGTACTTTTCCCAGAGTTTTTTAAGCTCTACCGACTCTATTTCTACTCTTATTATTTTCATACCTCACCTCCTTCCTTAGCGGGAATAAAATTCGACAAATCGTCTTTGATCACCATCAGGGCATTCACGCATTCTTTCAGCTGTGGTATATCGTCATCATCGTCGTCTTTATCAACCCACACACGCATCAGGTAGTCCTGAATTTTATTTATCCACCGCACGTAATTTTCAGGTTGTGTGTCGTCGGGCGACTGGTACCATTTCTTTAGCATTGCTGCCAACTGAGGGGTAATTTCAATACCATCGATTTGAGTTTTCATACTTGTGCTCCTTTCAAATTTATAGTTATACTTACATTTTCCGATTCGAAGGTTACGTGCTCCATCTGCCTGCCAACCATGAGCGCTGATACTGCCAGGCGGCTTTGCTGCCGTAGTTCCCGACGTACCTGGCTTACCACCTGGTTGAATAATGCAATAACCTGATGTGATTCGCTTTCTTTGTAAAGCTCTACGGGATTGCCCCGGCGGGGACGGCGTACGTGATGTTGTACGCGGATGAGTTTTGTTGCCATGATTGAAATTATTTATACTGTCAGTTTGTTTTTTTCTGCAAATATAAACTGTTAGTATATAAAATACAAATATCAGGTGTTAAATAATATTAATTGATGGTGTATTTTTCTGATACTATATATAATGTTGGTATATATTGCTATTTTTGCAGTGATATAAATTAAAGATCAGACAATAATATGCCTATACTGCGAGTTAAAGAAATACTAAAAGAGAAAGGTATAACTGGACGCGAATTTTCTATAAAAATTGGCATGACAGAGGTGGGGTTTTATAAAATGCTATCTGATTCAGGAAATCCACCATTAAAAAGACTCCAAGAAATTGCTGAAGCTCTTGATTTGGAAATTTATGATTTATTTGACAAACAATCAAACAACACCCTTCACTGCCCCAACTGCGGAGCTGAGTTGGAGCTGAAGAAAAAATAAAAAACCCTGCCATTTTAAGATGACAGGGTCTGTAAATAAATTTTCAAAATAAATTCGGTTGAACTCCACCTTTACCACTACTCTTGTACTTTTTTAATAGCCCATCGAGCAGGTCATCATTTGTGTTTTTAATTCTATTTTCTAGGTACCAAATCAGGTGATTTTCTGAAATGAACTTCACCCGCCGGTAAGGAGAATTATTTTGATTAAGACGATCCTCAAATTCGGAAATAAATTTCAGATGTGATTCAGAAAATGCATTTTCGATGATATGATTACTAATCACAACAACCTCAATATCTTTATCAAAATCTTTTTCGCGCACGTATGCTCCCAGGTTCCCCAGTGCCTGGTACAAATACTGAACATCGCCTGAAAATTTTTCAGTAAAAAAAACTTCTTTACCATAGAAGCCGTTCATGTCGGCCAGATTGCTATACGTGAATATTGTAAGCATATTCAATCCTTCCGGAGTAATCTTAATGTATTCCTTTTTTGCCATAATCAGGTTAATTTATTTTGTTAAGTAATTGGTATAATGCTGTTTCGTTAATTATTTTTATATCACTACCCGTTTGTCTTAAAGATATTACCTTTTCCATTTTTTTCGGTCCGAAATTCTCTCCAACTATTATATAATCAGTAGTTCCTGATATTGAAACCCGGATAACTCCGCCCATTTCGAAAAGCAATTCTTTTAATTCTTCCCTGTCATAGTTCTGAAAAGTCCCTGATATGACAATGTTTTTATTAATGAAAATAGAGTTGATATCAATTTCATTTATATTAATGTCGGAAACAGAGTTACTGAATTCAACCTGATCAGGAGTTGGTTTTTGAAACATAGAACCCGAATTTGTTTTTAATTTGGGTTTTTTACTTTGAAAAACCAGAGTATCAGGATCAACACCATTTAGATATGCAAGAAAAATCTTTGCGCATGCAGTTGCATCGACAAGGGAGTCATGGTGATTTTTCAATTGGATATTAAGTACCTTGCAAACATCCTCAAGGCTACGACCGTTGAAGATCTTCATTGTACATTGGTAGGCTAATGCCTTGACAAATTCAAGATTATAGTGGGCGCATACTTTATCCAGTACATCAAAATCAAAATCAAGATTATGCGATACTATAACACTATGATCAAGTATGGTTTTTATTTCGTTCCAATAATAATTAAACTCCGGAAGATTTTTAGTTACAGCAGCAGTAATTTTATGTACTCTGACACAATTTTCATCGAACTTATTGCCGGGTGGTTTAAATAGATATTTTTTTTGATCAACAATAACCCCATGTTTTACTATTACCAGCCCGAGTTGGCAGGGCATCCTGTTATTTGTGGCTGTTTCAAAATCAATTGCAACAAAATTAAATTTCTCCATATGCAAGTTTGTTTAAATATGAAATGCAAATATAAATAACATTTTTGCAAAATAAGTTATTACATAAAACAAAAATACCCTACACTGCCCCAACTGCGGAGCTGAGTTGGAGCTAAAGAAAAAATAACCCTCAAAATTCAAAATTATGGAAGCAAAAATTTGTGTGTTTG